>CAVUAC010000001.1:0-41650 GCA_963739335.1 uncultured Bacteroidota bacterium
TATCATCCCGCCGGTGAGGGTGATGTCCATGAATAACACCTCCACTGATATCCAACGGCGACGGAAGCAAATCGACAACCGCGTCCAGAAGATTCTGGACTCCCTTGTTCTTGAAGGATGAGCCGCACAGAACAGGGATGATGCTGACCTTCAGTGTCGCACGCCGCAGCACTTCTCTGATCTCGGTCGGCGAGATTTCTTTCCTCTCAAGGTACTTTTCCAGCAGCGTGTCGTCCTCATCCGCAACCGCCTCGAGCATCTTGATGCGATATTCGTTTGCCTTCGGCCGCAGCTTTTCGGGAATCTCGATATCATCCCACGTCGCACCCTGAGTTCCTTCGTGGTACATCCTCGCCTTCATGGTGATGAGGTCGATGATACCCGCGAACATTTCTCCTTCACCCACGGGGAGATGAACGGGAACGGCATTTGCGCTGAGGCGATGGCGCATCATCTCGATGACGCCGAGGAAGTCAGCTCCAGCACGATCCATCTTGTTGACGAACGCGATGCGCGGCACGCCGTACTTGTCGGCCTGGCGCCATACCGTTTCCGATTGCGGCTCCACGCCGCCGACCGAACAGAAGAGCGCAACCGCACCATCGAGGACCCGCAGCGATCGCTCCACTTCAATCGTGAAATCGACGTGGCCCGGCGTGTCGATGATGTTGATCTGATGATTGCGCCAGAAACAGGTCGTCGCAGCGCTCGTGATCGTGATGCCACGCTCCTTCTCCTGCTCCATCCAGTCCATCGTCGCCGCGCCATCATGCACCTCACCCATGCGGTGCAACACCCCCGTGTAGAACAGGATGCGCTCCGTCGTGGTGGTCTTACCGGCATCGATGTGGGCCATGATGCCGATATTCCTCGTCTTTTCTAAAGAATATTCGCGGGGCATAGAATTACAGTTATCCCGAGGGGCAGATATCCCCACTCGGTTTGTGAATGCACAATCAGTTGTTGAACCGATCGAGCGGTACTGATTACCACTTAAAGTGGGCAAAAGCCTTGTTGGCTTCTGCCATACGATGGACATCGTCCTTCTTCTTGATTGCGCCCCCTTCACCTGTGGCAGCGGCAATCAATTCGGAAGCGAGCTTCTGTGCCATCGATGTATCCGAGCGTTCTTTGGCGTAGCTAATCAACCAGCGGATTGCAAGAGCGGTTCGTCGCTCGGGACGAACTTCTGTGGGAACTTGATAGGTAGCACCACCGACTCTGCGTGCGCGCACTTCGATCATGGGCGACGCATTGTTAACCGCTTTCTTGAAAACATCCAGAGGCTTGTTCTTGGTTCGTTCCTCGATGATGCTGAAGGCTCCGTACAGGATCCCCCGGGCAGTGTGCTTCTTGCCACCCTTCAGCAAGGAATTGATGAATCTCGAAACCAAAATATCCTGAAACTTTGGATCGGGACTGGCGATACGACGTGTTGACCGTTTCTTTCTCATCGGTTGCTCTGCAAACTACACCTGCTTTGGCTTCTTGGCTCCGTACTTCGATCGTCCCTGCTTACGATCCTGCACACCCTGGGTGTCAAGCGTCCCACGAATAATGTGGTAGCGAACACCCGGGAGGTCCTTCACACGGCCACCTCTGATCAGAACAATCGAGTGTTCCTGCAGGTTATGGCCTTCTCCAGGGATATAGGCGGTAACCTCCATCCCATTGGTCAAGCGGACACGGGCAACCTTTCGGAGAGCGGAGTTTGGCTTCTTGGGAGTCGTTGTGTAGACCCTCGTGCAGACGCCGCGTTTTTGCGGGCTTGACTGCAACGCGGGAGACTTGCTCTTCCAAAGCACCTCTTCTCTGCTCAGCGCGAACCAGTTGGTTGATTGTCGGCAATCAGATCGACTCCTCTAAAGGCAAAAAGTTCATAAAAAAAGCTTTTCAATATACCGCTTTTTCATCATCTTGTCAATCACTTTCTCTCAGCAAACCGCTCACCGGCACGAAAACCTTAGGACGCCACGATCCGGATCTTTCGCTTTCGTTCCTTGGGCCCCTCAGCCTCAGCCGACTCCTCCTGGGACTCTCCCGTAGCAACTTCTTCAACCGGCGCGGTCTCCCCGGCTTCCACGAACAGATCACGGTACTTCTTCTGGCCGGTGCCAGCAGGGATCAAATGCCCCATGATGACGTTTTCCTTGAGGCCAAGGAGGTGATCAACTTTTCCTTCGATGGCGGCATCCGTCAGCACCTTGGTTGTCTCCTGGAAGGACGCGGCCGAGATGAAGCTGTCCGTGGTCAAGGAGGCTTGCGTGATGCCCAGCAAAATGGGCTCGGACGTTGCCGGCTCGGTATCACGAACCTCAACCACCTTCTTCCCCTTCTTGCGCTGATCTGCATTGATTTCCCGAACGGCCTTCTTCGTCGCAATCGCACCAATCTTCAGCTTCGAATCGCCCTTGTTCACGACCACGACCTTTCCCTCTAGGCTATCGTTCTCGTCATGCAACCGCGTCTTGTCGACATTGTCTCCCTCGAGATACTTCGTGTCGCCCGGATCGACGATACGCTCCTTCTGCATCATCATTCGTACGATGACCTCGATGTGCTTGTCGTTGATCTTCACACCCTGCATACGGTAGACTTCCTGGATCTCATTCACCAGGTATTCCTGCACGGCCGTCGTGCCCTTGATGCGCAGGATATCATGCGGATCAATTGCGCCGGCTGAGAGCCGCTCGCCAGCGCGGACGACGTCGTTGTCCTGCACAAGAATGTGCTTGCCAAGCGGAATGAGATAGGTTCGCTTGTCCTTACCGTCATGGCTTTGGACGAACACTTCTCGCGCACCGCGCTTCGGCTGACCAATGGTCACGATACCATCGATTTCCGTAACAATGGCCGGATCGTTTGGATGTCGACCCTCAAAAAGCTCGGTCACCCGCGGCAAGCCGCCCGTGATGTCACGCGTCTTGCCGATGTCACGCGGGATCTTCACGAGGATTGTGCCGGCGTGGATTTCCTCCGCATCCTCGACGATGAGGTGTGCACGCGTCGGGATGGAATATGTCGCAACTTTCTGACCCTTCGCGTTGACCACCGCAAGCGCCGGAATCAGGCTCTTCTCGCGACTGTCGATGACGACCTTCTGAATGTGCCCGGTCTGCTCGTCTGGTTCCTCGCGATAGGTCACGTTTTCTTTCAGATCCACATACTTCACGCGTTCCTTTGTGCTCCGAAACGATCACGGCGTTGTACGGATCCCATTCATAGATCATCTCACCTTTTGCAACTTTCGCACCGTCACGCAGCATGATCATCGCACCGTACGGCACATCGTACTTCGTCAGACACGCGATTGTCTTCATCGATAATATTGATGACACCGCTGCGGCCGGAAGCGATCAGGTGCTTGCCGGTATCCGAGTCGACTTCGATCGTCTTCAGACCATCGTACTTCACGATTCCTTCAAACTTCGACACGATTTGAGACTGAGCAGCGATCAAGCTTGCCGTTCCGCCTGTGTGGAACGTGCGAAGTGTCAGCTGCGTGCCCGGCTCGCCGATCGACTGAGCTGCGATAACGCCTGTCGCAGTTCCCGGCTCCACGAGCTTCCCTGTCGTAAGATCACGGCCGTAGCACTTGGCACAGACGCCTCGTCGCGAATTGCACGTCAGAGCAGAACGGATTTCGACCGTCTCGATCGACGTTTCAGAAATCCTCTGAGCCTTGTCCTCGTCGATGACCTCACCGCTCTTGACAATGATTTCGCCCGTCAACGGATCTGCCACATCATGGACAGATACGCGGCCAAGAATACGCTCGGAGAGCGGCTCCTTCACATCTTCGCCTTCCTTCAGTGCGCCGGTCAGCACACCACGGATTGTTCCGCAATCCTCCTCTGCGATGATCGCATCCTGGGCGACGTCGATCAGCCGGCGTGTCAGATAGCCAGCGTCTGCGGTTTTCAGCGCCGTGTCTGCAAGACCTTTTCGGGCGCCGTGCGTGGAGATGAAGTATTCGAGGATCGAGAGTCCTTCGCGGAAGTTCGCGGTGATCGGGTTCTCGATCAATTCGCCGGTCGCGCCGGACATGCTCTTCTGCGGCTTGGCCATCAGTCCGCGCATTCCTGCGAGCTGACGCACCTGCTCCTTGGAACCACGGGCGCCCGAGTCGACCATCATATAGAGCGAGTTGAAGCCATCTTGCGAATGCTGCAGCGAATCGAACAGCTTTTCAGCGATCCTGCTCGTCGCACGCGTCCAGATGTCGATCACCTTGTTGTAGCGCTCGCCGTTGGTGATGAAGCCGCGGTAGTACTGGTTCTCGACGTTCTCCACGTCCTTCTGGGCTTTCGCCGACAATCTCATCTTTCTCCTTCGGGATAATGACATCGCCGATGGAAACCGAAAGTCCGCCCTGCGTCGCATACATGAAACCGAGGGTCTTCAAGTTGTCCAGGAACTTCGCCGTGACAAGGTTGCCGCAGCGACGGAAGACGTTGGCGATGATCTGCACGAGCCGCTTCTTGTTCAAGAGCTCGTTGATGAAGCGGAACTCCTTCGGAACGATCTGATTGAAGATCACCCGCCCGGTCGTCGTCTCGACGAGTCTTGCCGTCGATGCGAACTTTGATGCGAGCATGCAGGCCGATTCTGTTCTGGTCGTATGCGATGATGACCTCTTCCGGAGCGTAGAACGTCATCCCCTCGCCGACATCGCCAGCCTTCGACTTCGTCAGATAGTAGCATCCGAGAACCTGGTCCTGCGTCGGCGTCACGATCGGCGCACCGCTCGCAGGAGACAGAATGTTGTGGCTCGACAGCATCAGGATGCGTGCTTCGAGCTGCGCCTCGTACGACAGCGGCACGTGCACAGCCATCTGGTCGCCGTCGAAGTCTGCGTTGAACGCCGTGCAGACCATCGGATGAATGCGGATCGCCTTCCCTTCGACGAGCACCGGCTGGAACGCCTGGATGCCCAGACGGTGCAGCGTCGGAGCGCGGTTGAGAAGCACCGGATGTCCGTCGATGATGTGGTCGAGGATATCCCAGACTTCCGGACCCTTCTTGTCGACCATCTTCTTCGCGCTCTTCACCGTCTTCACCAGACCGCGCTCGATCAGCTTGCGAATGATGTGCGGTTTGAAGAGCTCGACCGCCATATCCTTCGGCAGTCCGCATTCGTGCAGCCTCAGTTCCGGTCCGACAACGATCACTGAACGGCCGGAATAATCCACGCGCTTTCCAAGCAGGTTCTGACGGAACCGACCTTGCTTGCCCTTCAACATATCGGAGAGAGATTTGAGCGCGCGGTTGTTGTCGCTGCGAACGGCATTCACACGACGGGAGTTGTCGAGGAGCGAATCGACAGCCTCCTGCAGCATGCGCTTCTCATTCCGAAGGATGACTTCAGGAGCCTTGATCTCGATCAGTCGCTTCAGACGGTTGTTCCGGATGATCACACGGCGATAGAGATCGTTGAGGTCCGACGTCGCGAAGCGGCCGCCCTCCAGCGGCACCAGGGGGCGCAGTTCGGGCGGGATAACCGGGATGACATCGAGCACCATCCACTCGGGCTTGTTCGCGAGCGCTCTCTTCGCTCTTGCGGAATGCTTCGATGACCCGCAGGCGCTTCAGCGCTTCTGTCTTCTTCTGGACGGATGTCTCGGTCTTGACCTCCGCGCGCAGCTCCATCGCAAGCTCTTCGATGTTCACGCGCTTCAGAAGATCCTTGATCGCGTCGCCGCCCATCTTGGCGATGAACTTCTTCGGATCGGAATCCTCCAGATCGCTATTGTTTTCCGGCAAGCGAGGCCATGATCTCGAGGTACTGGTCCTCTGTGATCAGGTCCTGCTTCTGGAGACCCGTCGTGCCGGGATTGATCACGACATAGGATTCGTAGTAGATGATCTTCTCAAGCTCTTTGCTCGAGAGCCCGAGCACATATCCGATCTTGCTGGGCAGCGACCGGAAATACCAGATGTGCACGACAGGCACCGCGAGGGCGATGTGCCCCATCCGCTCGCGACGCACGCTTTTCTGCGTCACTTCAACACCGCACCGATCGCACGTGATGCCCTTGTAGCGAATGCGCTTGTATTTCCCGCAATGGCATTCCCAGTCGCGCACCGGGCCAAAGATCTTCTCGCAGAAGAGACCATCTTTTTCCGGACGGAACGAACGATAGTTGATCGTTTCTGGCTTTGTCACCTCGCCGTGCGAGCGGGCCAGAATCATATCAGGCGATGCCAGACTGATGGTGATCTTGGAAAAGGTCTTTCGTGCTGACGCTTCGCTTGATGTAAAAGGCATGTAGAACCTCCATCGAACAATTGTTGTTTCGCTGCGCCAATGACGCAGATCAGTTCAAGGTCGCCAAGCGGGAGATCAGACGACATCACTCAATCTTGACTTCGAGACCGAGACCCTGCAGCTCCCGAATGAGCACGTTGAAGGACTCCGGAACGTTCGGCTCAGGCAGATTATCACCTTTGACGATGGCTTCGTAGACCTTTGCCCGGCCGACGACGTCGTCGGACTTCACGGTAAGAATCTCCTGCAGCACGTGTGACGCGCCGTATCCTTCGAGTGCCCATACTTCCATCTCTCCAAATCGCTGACCGCCGAACTGCGCTTTTCCGCCGAGCGGCTGCTGTGTGATGAGCGAGTATGGTCCGATCGAACGGGCGTGGATCTTGTCATCCACCAGATGCGAGAGCTTCATCATATAGATGATAGCCGACGGTCACTTCCTGGTCGAATGGCTCCCCGCTGCGACCGTCGATCAGAACCGATTTCGAATTCTCATTCAGCCCAGCCTTCTTCAGTTGTTCCTGCACATCTTCCCAAGTCGCACCGTCAAAAATCGGCGACGCGTACTTGACTCCCGCAGTTCGTGTCCGGCCCAGCCAAGGGCGACCTCGAAGAGCTGCCCGAGGTTCATACGGGAAGGCACGCCGAGCGGGTTCAGCACGATGTCGACAGGACGGCCGTTGGGCAGGAACGGCATGTCCTCGACCGGCACGATCGTGGAAACCACGCCCTTGTTCCCGTGTCGACCAGCCATCTTGTCGCCGACGGAAAGCTTGCGCTTCTTCGCCACGTAGACCTTCGCAAGCTGAACGATGCCGGGAGCGAGCTCGTCGCCGAGCTGGATCTTGTTCTTCTCGTGGCGATAGAGCTCTTCGAATTCGCTCAGCTTCTGTCGGTAGTTCTCATAGATCTTGATGATCAGGTTGTTCTTGCGCTTGTCATCAACCCAGTCCTGGTTAAAGTCAAGATTGTCGAGTGCTTCAAGCGATTGGAACGTGTCTTCCTTCAGCGATGTCCCGCTGCGGATGATGACATTCCCATCGTTATCTCGAATCCCGCTTGACTTTTCTCCTGTAAGAAGGAGATCGAGTTTTCTCGCAAGCTTCTCCTGAAGCTCCTTCAGATCCTTTTTGCGCGAGCGCTCGAGGGCCTCGAGTCTCTTCTTGTCTTCCTTCTTGCTTTCGGTGTCTTTCTTCTTGCGGCTGAAGAGCTTCGTCGAGATCACGACGCCCTTCATTCCGGGAGGAGCTTTCAGCGATGCATCTTTGACGTCGCCGGCCTTCTCGCCGAAGATTGCCTTGAGCAGCTTCTCTTCCGGTGTCGGGTCGGTTTCTCCCTTCGGCGTGATCTTGCCGATGAGGATATCCCCCTCGTTCACTTCCGCTCCGATACGCACGATGCCATTCTCGTCGAGGTCCTTGGTAGCCTCCTCGCTGACATTTGGAATCTCACGCGTGAGCTCCTCTTCTCCCCGTCTTCGTATCACGAACCTGAAGTTCGAATTCTTCGATATGAATCGAGGTGAAGACATCCTCTGCGACGATGCGCTCGCTCACGATAATGGCGTCTTCAAAGTTGTATCCGCGCCATGGCATGAAGGCAACAAGAACGTTTCTGCCGAGCGCCAGTTCGCCTCCACTCGTCGCACAGCCGTCCGCCAGAACATCACCTCGTTTGATGCGGTCTCCCTCCTTGAGCAACGGCTTCTGGTTGATGCAGGTGTCCTGGTTCGTGCGGAAGAACTTCGTCAGCTTGTATTCAACACGGCGCTTGTCATCGAAGCTGATGATCGCTTCGGTGCTGTTCTCATCGATGTCGTACTGAACGATGATGCTGTCTGCTGTCACCGACTCAACGACACCATTGCGCTCGGCCGCGATAATGGTGCGGGAATCGCGTGCCAGTTTCTCTTCAAGCCCCGTGCCCGACGAGCGGCGGCTCCGGCGTCAGCAGCGGAACAGCCTGGCGTTGCATGTTCGATCCCATCAGAGCGCGGTTTGCGTCATCGTGTTCAAGGAACGGAATGAGCGCAGCTGCAGCACTGACGATCTGATTCGGGGCAACGTCCATGTACTGGATCTTGTCCGGCTCCGCCAACGGATAGTCACTCTGGAATCGAGATTTGACACGGTCCTCGCGGAAACGACCGCGCTCGTCGACAGGAGCGTTGGCCTGTGCGATCGTGACCTCGTCCTCTTTTTCCGCTGCGAGGAATTCAATCTCCTCGGTCACCCTTCCGCCTTTCACCTTCCGGTAGGGCGTCTCGATGAATCCGAAGTCATTGATGCGAGCGTGGATGCAGAGCGATGAGATCAAACCGATGTTCGGACCTTCCGGCGTCTCAATCGGGCACAACCGGCCGTAGTGCGTGTAGTGAACGTCACGAACTTCAAAGCCCGCTCGCTCACGCGTCAGACCGCCGGGACCAAGAGCCGACACACGACGCTTGTGCGTCATCTCTGCCAGCGGATTGGTTTGATCCATAAACTGCGAAAGCTGGTTCGTGCCAAAGAACGCATTGATGACGCTGGTGATCGTTCGGGCATTGACAAGGTCCTGCGGCGTGATCGTCTCGCTGTCGCGCAGGTTCATGCGCTCACGGATCGTGCGCGTCATGCGGGACAAGACCGACGTTGAACTGTTGCGCAAGCTGCTCGCCAACCGTGCGGACGCGTCGATTGCCGAGGTGATCGATGTCATCGACCGCCTTCTTGCCTTGCTGCAGATCGATGAGGTACTTGACAATCGCCACGATGTCTTCGCGCGTCAGCGTTGTCACATCTTCTTTGATGCCTAGCCCAAGCTTCGCGTTCATGCGATGCCGACCGACATCGCCGAGATCGTAGCGCTTCGGGTTAAAGAAGAGTCGGTCAATCAGATTCTTGGCTGTATCCAGATCCGGCGCTTCACCGGAACGCAGTTGCGAGTAGATTGTTTCGAGAGCATCTTCCTCTGATCGGGCAACGTCGCGGAGAATCGTGTTCGCGATCACTGATCCGTCTGTCGCCTCCGACTTCAGAAGGCGGATCTTGCGGATCTCTGCCTTCTTGATCTGTTTGATGTGATCTTCCGTCAGCTTCGCATCTTTGTTGATGAAGATCTCACCAGTCTTCTTGTCGAACACGTCGCTGCAGATCGTGCGGCCGACGTAGTCCTTGAGGTTGACTTTATTGACGTCAACTTCTTCGACGAGCTCGAACAGATTCAGGATCTCGTCATCCGATGAATATCCCAGCGCGCGCAAGAGCGTCGTCACGGGAAATTTCTTCTTCCGGTCGATGTACGCATACATCACATTGTTGATGTCCGTCGAAAACTCAACCCACGAACCGCGGAACGGAATGATGCGCGCAGAATACATCAACGTTCCGTTCGGATGAACGGACTCGCCGAAGAACACACCCGGCGAACGATGCAACTGGCTGACAACAACGCGTTCTGCACCATTGATGATGAAGGTGCCCCGCACCGTCATGGCTGGAAGGTTTCCGAGATAGACTTCCTGCTCGACCGTGTCGGTGAACTCCTGGCTGCCTTCCCGTCTTCGACGAGAGACGCAGCTTTGCCTTCAGCGGCACGGAATAGGTCAGTCCACGTTCCTGACACTCGACAACAGAGTACTTCGGCTTCTCGACGTAGTACTCCGCAAACTCCAGGAGAAAATTCTCCCGCGCATCGGTGATCGGGAAGTTCATCTCGAACACTTGCTGCAGACCATGCTTCTTCCGTCGATGCGGCAGGACGTCCGCCTGCAAGAACTTGTTGAAAGAATCAATCTGGACGTTGAGCAGGTCTGGAGTATCGATGACCGATGGAATGCGACCGAAGGAAATTCGACCGTTTGAGCCATTGGATTGGTTCTTCAATTCAACCACTCCTTAGAATATTGATGAATGAACCATACAACAGGAGCCCAAAAATCAGTGCAACGCCGTGAGAAATCGGACGAAAACGCAGAGTCTCGTGGGCCGCGAACGCTGCGCTCTAAAGATGGCTCAAGCCGATGGGTCACACCCCCACAGGAGCGAGGAAACCATCGGCTTTGAGTCTTGTGTTGTTCGTACGATTGTGCTTACCGTTATCAACAGCGTTAGAAAAAGAAAAGTTCGAAAGAATACGCGACAGCGAGTTACTTCAACTCGACCTGGCCACCTGCTTCTTCGAGCTCCTTCTTCAGCTTCTCTGCATCTTCCTTGTTCAGACCTTCTTTAACGACCTTCGGAGCACCGTCAACGAGATCCTTCGCTTCCTTCAGGCCGAGTCCGGTCGCCGCACGAACAACCTTAATGACATTGATCTTCTGAGCACCGGCGTTCTTCAGCTCAACCGTGAACTCAGTCTTTTCTTCCACCGGTGCCGCTGCAGCTGCTGCGGGCGCAGCGGCCATCATCATCGGGGCTGCGGCGGTGACGCCGAACTTCTCCTCCAGCGCTTTCTTCAGCTCCGCTGCTTCTAGCAACGTGAGCTTTTCAATCTTCTCAACGATTTCTGCAACTGCTGACATTGTCTTTCTCCTTGATTAAGAATGTTCAAACACGTATGGATGGCTAAGCCGCTTTCTTCTTTTCGATCGCATCAATGACGTTGACGAGATCCCGCATCACAGCGCCAAGAGCTCCCACGATACCGGAGATTGGAGCATGGATACTTCCCACGATCCCCGCCATGAGTTCAGCACGGGATGGGAGCCTGGAAAGTTGATCCAATTGTGATCCGTCAAAGACCTGTTTCTCGAGAACGGCAGCTTTCAACTTCAACTTGCCAGACTTCTCGGCGAACTTCTTGATGATCTTTGCCGGAATGACCGCGTCATCGTAACTGAAAGCGATACCAGTCGGCCCAACCAGCTTCTCGTACACGCGGTCGTATCCGGTGACTTGCTCCAGGGCTTTCTTCGCGAGCGTGTTCTTCACGACTCTGTACTCAATGCCAGCTTTCCGGAACTCACGTCGAAGTTCAGTTGCTTCTTCGACGGTCAGGCCGGTGAAGTCGGCAAAGTACATCGCAGTCGCGCGCGCGACCTTCTCGAGCAACTTCCGCGACGATCGCCTCTTTGTCCGATCGGTTCATGTGGTACCTTCCAGATGACTAAATGTATGCACAGCTTGCAGGTCAGAAATTCCGCTGGCCCGTGAAGGCCGATGAGAAGCCCCGATCACTCGGGCATCGGACTTCAAATGATGAGATGTGAGTGCGTAAGTCCTTTGTTAATGAGCGGCGATTTCATTGCGATCGATGTGGACCCCGGGTCCCATCGTTGTCGAAATCGCGATGCTCTTGATATACGTTCCCTTTGCCGTCGATGGCTTCAGACGAACGATCGTTGCCAGAAACGACTGGATATTCTCGACCAGCTTGTCCTGTTCAAAACTTGCTTTGCCGACCGTCGCGTGCACGATGCCGGCTTTGTCAACACGGAATTCGATCTTTCCCGCCTTGACTTCCTTGACTGCCTTGCCGACGTCCATCGTCACCGTGCCGCTCTTCGGGTTCGGCATCAGCCCGCGCGGACCGAGGATCCTGCCGAGCTTTCCAAGATCGCCCATGACATCAGGCGTCGCAATGATGACATCGACATCCGCCCAGCCCCCTGGATCTTCTCCAGGTAGTCCTGAAATCCGACATGGTCGGCGCCGGCGGCCTTCGCTTCTTCATCCTTCGGGTGGCTTGGCGATGACGAGCACACGGACGGCCTTTCCGATGCCGTGAGGGAGAGCAACCGTTCCGCGAATAGCCTGGTCGGCCTTCTTCGGATCAACCCCGAGGCGGACGGCGATATCGACGCCTTCCGGGAACTTCGCCGTGGCGGTCTCCTTTACACGCTGCGACAGCTTCGGCAATCGTGTAGTTTTTCTTTTCGACCTTCGTTGCGACTGCTTTAAACCGCTTGCTTCGGGTTCTCATACGATGAATCTCACTTTCCGTCCTCGCCTGGATTACTCTTCGACCGTGATGCCCATGCTCCGGGCAGTCCCTGCGACCATGCTCATCGCAGCTTCGACTGAGGCTGCATTCAGGTCGGTCATCTTCATTTCGGCGATCTCGCGAACCTGTTTCTTCGTCACCTTGCCGACCTTGTTCCGGTTTGGCTCTCCCGAGCCCTTTTCGAGCTTTGCTGCCTTCAAGAGCAACGTCGCAGCAGGCGGGGTTTTCGTGATAAACGTGAAAGACTTGTCACTGAAGACCGTGATGATGACAGGAATGATCAGGCCCTGCTGGTCCTTCGTCCTGGCGTTGAACTGCTTGCAGAACTCCATAATGTTCACGCCCTTCTGACCGAGGGCTGGACCGACCGGGGGTGCCGGATTCGCCTGTCCCGCCGGGATTTGCAGCTTGATGAAGCCTGTCACTTTTTTCGCCATAAGCGATCTACCTCTCTCTTTAATATAGTACGACCTACGAAATCTGAATCTACTTTTCCAATTCCACTTGGACGAAATCCAGCTCCACCGGCGTTTTCCGCCCGAAGATGCTGACCATGACCTTCACTTTCATTTTCTCCGTATTCACTTCCTGCACGAATCCCGAGAAATTGTTGAAGGGACCTTCGACGACTTTCACTGGATCGCCGATCCTGAACGGGATCTCAACCAGCTCGACGCCTTCTTTCTCTTCCATCTTGCCGATCAGTCGACGCACTTCGTCCGGTTGCAGCGGCGCTGGGTTGTTCTTGTCAGGAACAAATCCGAGAACGGAAGGAGCCTCGAGAATCAGATGGATCGTCTCCTTGTCGAGCAATGCTTCCACGAGCACATATCCGGGGAAGAAGTTCTTCACCTTCGCTTTCTTCTTTCCGTCCTTGACCTCGATGACCTTCTCCGACGGGATCATAACGCTCGAGATGCGTTCCCCCAGATTCAGGCGAGCGACCTCGGACTCCAGGTAGGCTTTAACCTTCGCTTCGTGACCTGAGTATGTTCGCACAACGTACCAGCGTTTATTCAACTCTCTTGCCCTTCCTCAGATTAAAGGATTGCTTTGAGGGCTGCGGACAGCACAGTGTCGACACCCCAGGTGAACACGGCAATGATCAGGCAGACGATGATCACGATTTTCGTGGACTCCGCAAGCTCTTCGCGCGTCGGCCACGTGACTTTCTCCATCTCTTTCACACATCATTGAAGAAGTTTAGATTTTTTCTTTCATAGCTCTTCACAGTAAAAGATTGCACATCAATGCGGTCATCAGCTTCTGTCGATGCACGTCAGGAGGGACTCGAACCCCCAACCTGCGGTTTTGGAGACCGCTGCTCTGCCAATTGAGCTACTGACGTAGGAATAGCGCCGAGAGGGTATGCCACACTGGCGCGAGCAGCGCACAGCATCATACCAACCGGATCATGTTCACTTCGTTTCTTTATGGGGCGTTCGCTTGTTGCACCAGGGGCAGAACTTCTTGTACTCAACTCTTCCTGTTTGCTTCTTCTTGTTCTTTGTCGCGCTGTAGTTCCGACGCTTGCAGGTTGAGCATTCCAGAGTGATGATATCTCTCACGACGTTTGACTCCGCTTATGAAGAAACCTGTCCAATGATGATCTGAGCTTGCGACCGGGATTGAACCGGTGACCTCTTCCTTACCAAGGAAGTGCTCTACCAACTGAGCTACGCAAGCGGTACGACTCACTTCAGCGTTCGACATTGCAGGATTCGATATTCGAAATTCACCGACAAGAATCGTCGAATATCAAGCGCCGCAATTCCGAACTCAGAAGTTAGTGTCGAGCGGGAGACGGGACTCGAACCCGCGACCAACAGCTTGGAAGGCTGTGACTCTACCAACTGAGTTACTCCCGCAAATCAAGCTTGAAGGTAGACGGAAGAAGTGAGAAGTCCTCAGACGCCCTTCGCATGTTCCCATACGAACTTCTACCATCTGACTTCGAACTTCTGCCTTCGTCTTGTGGGCAGGGAAGGATTCGAACCTCCGAAGGCGTATGCCGTCAGATTTACAGTCTGATGCGTTTAACCACTTCGCTACCTGCCCGCGTCATGGAGTTCGCTGCCCTTGGGAACCGATTGCACATGGAGCATGGCGAGCGTTCTCATACGGACGCGAGTCCATGGAAACTTCTCATCTCGAGCTGGCGGGCGGATTCGGACCGTCGACCTGCTGATTACAAGTCAGCTGCTCTACCAACTGAGCTACGCCAGCGCACAAAAGTACCCCTTCTGCAGAATGCCGTTTTCAGATTCGAAGTTCCGAAAACGACTGCAGACCAATGAATTGGGGGTAAACGCGTGGACCTTGAGCCTTATAATTTAACAAAAATTGCCAAAGAGTCAACGGGAAACCAGGAAAAAACGCCGTCGGTGAGACCTCTACCGAGGCCGAACTCCTTTTGCCATTCCCTGTTGAACTATCTTTGCAGGTTGGAAGGTAGGATCCACGAGAAGTGCTTTCTCCAGGCAATAAGCTGCATCAAATTGCCTGTTTTCGCTAAAAAAACGAGAACCTGTGGCCGTCAGCATTTTAGCGTATATGCCACGCAAACCCCGGCTCAGACGGTTGTCTCTGGCCGATGACCGGTAGTTGATGGTCGGAGGTCGGAAGGCGATGGTCTCGCTGCCTTTCGTGAGCCGAAACAGCAATCCATCAGGCGTCCGGGAGTATCGTTGGCCGAATTCGGCCTCGATCTCGGGCCCAACGTAGACTGGACGAGTCTCGATCGAACAGTCAATGAAATCATTGATCATTTCGACATACCGCATTTCAATCACGCGTGGATCGTACGGCAGGTCGTGCTCAAATTTGTAGAGCTCTGCGAGAAAAGCATCGACCTTCGCCCTCGACCGATCAATCAACTCGGGAAATCGACTTTTGAGATTAACGAAATACCAGGACCGTCGTAACAGTTCCTTGTCGATGATGGTGATATCGGGTCTCTCCTTTCGCACGATCTGGAAATAGAGCGCTGGGGCGACGAAATAGTCCCACTGGTACGATATCACCAAAGCGTTCGGTCGAGCGTTTGCGAAAATGTTGTGCACATAGTCTTCCGTGAGATGATTGTCCGCTTCACTCACCTCCTCACGATTCTGCACAAACTGGACCACAGGAAGCCCAATCAGAACAATCAAGGTAATTGCAAGAGCGAACAAGGAACCCCTCTCCTGCACAAATCCGACGATCATAACAATCCCAAAAAAGATGAACACCCCCGCCGCCATATAAGCAAGCAGGAAGTAGGAATCAATGTCGTAGATGTCATAGTTGATCGAGTAGAAAAGGCAGGAGACAAACGCCACTGTGAGGAACCAAAACATTGTCTTGTTGGATCGGAACGTCCTCCACACACCTACAAGCAGCACGGCTACAACGATCCAATGGTACTCAGAATGGAAATGGTTGATGAAATAACTCAACTGTTTCTCCGCGCTGTCGAAGCTTGAAAACATCCAATTGCGGTACTGTTTGCCTGACACGTGCCAGAAGATGCGTTCGATGTTCACCGGGGTTCCCCATTCTAATGGCGGATGGAGCCTGCCACGTATGGGGAAATAAAGATAAGGAGTCACTCCGAGCAGAAAGAACGGCAGAAGTTTTCCCGCGCGAATCAACGATTGCCGGCTCACTCTATACGAACGTGCGTACAAATACAAGAGCGCAGGAACAATCAGCAGAGTCGTCAGATGATTCGCGAAGCTCAGCCCAAGCAGAAACGATGCAACGATCAGCCCACGCGGGATGCTGTCACTGCCGCCGGCATCCTGCCGAATTCCTTTAAGAACGAACAATGCGGTCAGAAGCACCAGGACGATGTGCAGACCATATACTTCCACCGCGACCGACTGAGACCACACGGTCGTGCTGAGACCGAAAATGAGTGAACCCGTTGCGGCAGCAAAAAGTAAACCAGGCTTGCCAACGCTCACTGTATTTTGACTCTTGTGATGCTTGAGGTCGCCCACATACAAACTGGCCAACAACAATTTGAAGAAGACTCCCACCCCGAGTGCAACGACGAATGACGAAAAGACATTGAGCCTGAAGACCTCCTCCCCTCCGATCGGCAGCTGGAGGAATCCATGCGCGAGAAGAGTGAAGAGGGGATATCCCGTCGGGTGGGCAATCCCAAGCACCGTGGCGACGGTCGCGAGCTCCCCGGCGTCGATGAAGGAAACCGTTCGGCACATCGTCGTCAAATAAACGGCGAAACAAATCAGGCTGACGATCGCGGCTACCGCCGACTCGTTCAGGAGCATCCCTTGAAGTCTCTTCGTCATCGAACGACTGACCTCAACACGTTATTGAACATTCGACGATTCTCGTGCCTCAGGGTAAGGAGGGCCGATTGAAATGCCCGCCGAGATTTGAACTTCATACCAGCAACAATTGCCTGGAATCGATCCTTCTCGGCCGGCAAAAGGAAGTCCGTTGCTTCCGCGTTCATTCGAACCAGAGTTTCCAACCGACGAAGGAAATCGAGATTCTTCACGATCTTCGCAACTTCAGCTTTCTTCAAGATTCCAGAGTTGCTCAGAGCTGTCACAGCTTCGAAGGTGTTTGGCTGAATCAGCTCGGGGTGTTGGGCACCGAAGCGAATCTGGATTGCTTGTGTGAGGAACTCAAGATCCATGAGCCCTCCGATACCCACCTTCAAATCCGTCCGTCTCTTGTCTTTTGAGCGTTCGCCGACGATTCGCTGACGCATCGCCATCGTGTCCCGATTCCAGGATTTCGGCAGTGGAGTGCGGTACGTGAACTGAGCAATATGCTCCATCACTTCGCGTCCAAAGCCGGTCTCGCCCCCCAGGAGTCGCGCCTTGATCAGCGATTGCCGTTCCCAAAGCGAAGCACGACGCTCAAGATACTGCTTGTAGTATTCGAACTCCGTTGCCAAAGGAGCACTCTTGCCTTCAGGACGAAGACGAAAATCCACTTCGTAGACATGCTCCAGTTTTTCACGAAGCCTTCGCCCGATGCTGTGTGGAGCTTTCGCTGTGCCCGACTTTGTTCCCTCCCGATAAAGCAGAACGACATCCAGATCGGATCCGATGGAGATCTCCATCCCCCCCAGCTTACCGAGACCGATCAACGCCAACCGACTCTCTGCGCCCCCTGCCACTTCTGCACAAGCCCGATCGAATGAATCCGAGAGAATGGTCCCAGCCAGTTGGCTCAACGCCGCGGTGAATTGTTGAATTGAAGTCCCACCCACGATGTATTGAACTGCAATCTTGAACTCGTTGTACATCCGATACCTCTGCAAATCCGCTTCCCTGAGATACGACCACGCGAGGCCGGGAGCAAGCAAATCTTCAGGTCTACCGACGAGCACCTCAAAGAGGAGCGGCTCCCGTGAAAGCAGGCGAGCATAGTTTGAACTTCTCGAGCACAGAAGCAGAAGCAGTTCACTCGTCTTTTCATTAGCCATCGCTTGTTGGAGTGTCCTCCTCATGGGCCCAGCGGAGGCGAGCAAGAGGAAGTTGGTGAGGCACCAGTCAGCGGCCCCGAGCTTCCGAACTATTTCAAGAACCATGCGCGATCGATTGGCCATCCCAAGCCCCGGCATATCCCGTGTGATCCTCTGCAACTGCTTCTCGCCGGCGGCCGCATCAAGGAATCCTGCCTTGCGAAAATGGCTGGTGTCAAGTTTGTACTCGCTTCGGGGAACACGGTTGCGTTGCCTCGAAGCCACCGGCAGACCGAAGACTGACCGAAAGACCGCCTTGATCCTTCTCTGATGCAACTCAAGTTCGCGAGCAAACGCCTGCGCGGATTTGTAGCCGAGTTGGCGAGAGAGAATGCGGCGCTCCTCTGCCGACTCTGGGAGTGAGTGCGTCTGCAAACCGTGCAACAGCTGAAGACGGTCCTCCACAGTGCGCAGAAACTTGTAGGCTCCCTCGAGACCTCTCCCCTCTTTTTCCTTCAGAAGTCCTGAATGAGTCAGCTTCTGGAGAGTCAGCATCGTGTTTCTCTCTCGGAGCTCAAGAGCAGTACCACCTTTGAGCAACTGGAGTGCCTGAGCGGAAAACTCAATATCGCGAATGCCGCCACTTCCCAGTTTGATATTGGTTTCGCTTTCGACTCTCGTTTCGATCCTTGTCTTTATCCGCAAGATTTCTTCCAGCGGACTGACCAGAAGCGTTTTGCGGTAGATGAATGGCTGCGTACTTTCTCTCCATCGTTCCCCCACTCCCCGATCACCCGCTACAACTCTCGCCTTGATGAGCATTTGACGTTCCCACAGCTCGCCGCGTGCTTCATAGTAGGTGAGATAAGCAGCCCGAGACATCGCCAGAGGACCCGAATGACCGTCTGGACGCAGCCGCATATCGACCCTGTACAGGTGTCCCTCACCAGAATGTTCTGTCAAACGCCGAACCACAAACTCCGCGACCCGTGAGTAGGTACTCGTGCAGTGTGGTCATCCGACCGAGCGGATTGTTCAACGGCCCGTCTTGTTCGTACACAAACATGAGGTCGATGTCGGAGCTAAAGTTCAGCTCGCCTCCGCCGAGTTTTCCCAGACCAATAACTGCCATTTCCTGCTCGACTCCCCCTGGCTGACCTTCTGAGATTTGTTCATACGCTGTTTGCAGAACCGCCGTGATAATCGAGTCGGCAAGTGAGGAAAGCTCGCGAGAGGTCACTGTGACATCAGCCTCTCTCAGGATCTGCCGCGCCCCGACGCGGAGCAACTCCCGTCGATGGAAGCGTTTGAGTGCATCAAGCTTCTTCTCCAGTCGCTGGAACAACGCAATGGCATCGAGAGCTTCGTCAGCACATTGTTCGCTCGTTTTGGTAAGCTTGAGGACGTTTGATGAGGTGAGCCATCGGAAGAGCTCGGGGCTGCGAACGAGGATATCGGCGAGGAACTGAGACTGCGAGCATAACTCGAGCAGTATCTGTTGAAGTAAACGATGCTCCTGAAAATCCCGCAGCCACGTCGAAGCGAAACCTGTCAGAAGAAACCGATGGAAGCTCGTCAATGCCCTGCGTGGATGAGCGGCCTCCATCACATCGGCCTTCAGGGTCTTCAAAACCAGCGAAGGTGACAAACCGGCATCCGCGGCAAACGCGGCGATCGCCCGATAGAGCTCATGCTCCGTCGACGGAACCTTCGTGTAGCTGTGCTCGGCATCTGTCATCAGTCTGCATGATACTGAAAAACGGGCACAGAATCTAAGCTCTCCGGGAGGAGATCGAGGCAAAACCTGCGCTTCTGTGACGGTCGCTTCTCTTGCTTCTCAGTCGGCCTTCATCTATATTTCTGCGCCTTCATTGTCATTCACCTCAGCACCGGCACATCAAAGGTCACGGTCCTCGAACAATACATCCCGGGTTAGAACGCTATGACACCTCTTCCCTCCCTGTTCAAGCTGGAGCTGCGGGGGCCCGACGTCAGACGGGAAGTCGTCGCTGGGCTCACCACGTTCATCACGATGGCGTATATCATAATTGTCAATCCAAAGATCCTGGAGGCTGCCGGCATCCCGTTTGGTCCTTCGATGGTGGCGACGATCCTGAGCGCTTCATTTGGCTGCTTGTTGATGGGATTCTACGCCAATCGCCCATTCGCCATCGCCCCCTACATGGGCGAAAATGCGTTCATCGCATTCACCGTCGTCAAGGTCATGGGATACCATTGGGAGACCGCTCTCGGTGCCATTTTCATCAGCGGTGTGCTGTTTGCAATTCTGACGGCGCTCAAAATCCGAAGCTGGCTGGCGGATGCAATACCCGAATCGTTGAAAATCGGCATCGCCGTTGGAATCGGCTTCTTTCTTTGCTTCATCGGCTTGAACGAGACGGGCATTGTGCGCCTCGGTGTGGAGGGCGCGCCTGTCCGCGTCGGCGACTTTCATCAATCTTCTGTCCTCCTTGCCGTCCTTGGATTCACCCTCATCGGATTCTTGCTCGTCAACCGCGTGAAGGGTGCGATTCTGCTCGGAATCCTCGCGATAAGCGCTCTTGGATATCTTTTCGGGATCGCTCCATTGCCTGAGCGCTGGATAAGCCTTCCGCCTGATCTCAGCCCCATTTTTCTCAAGCTGGACATTGCCGGCGCGCTTACCTGGGGACTCTTCTCTGTGATCCTCACTGTTTTCGTTATGGCATTCCTTGACACGCTCGGCACGTTGATTGCCCTAGCCTATCGGGCGGACCTTGTCGACGATCGAGGGAATTTGCCCGAGATTGAGAAACCGATGATGGTCGATGCAGTCAGCACGGTCGCCGCATCACTTCTTGGAACGACAACCACCGGCGCCTACATCGAGTCAGCGACAGGAATTGCAGCCGGTGGAAGAACAGGTCTCACCTCTATCATAGTAGGTCTCCTCTTTCTTACGGCCTTGTTTTTTGCGCCGTTTCTCTCGGCCATCCCGGCGTTTGCCTACGGTCCATCGCTCATGATCGTGGGAGCGTTGATGATATCCCCGATCACGAAGCTGAAGTTTGATGATTTTTCCGAGACCATTCCCGTGTTCTCCATCATCGCCATGATGAGCTTCACCTACAACATTGGCGTCGGCATGACGGCGGGCTTTGTCGTCCATCCACTTTTCAAGGTCCTTGGAGGAAGATGGAAAGAGGTGAAACCGGGACTGTGGGTTCTTGCTGGTCTGTCGATCTTGTTCTTCGTCTTCTACCCATACTGAACCATGTACTATCTGCGGTCAGTGGCGAGCTCTTCAGAATGAATGCCATGGATGCTGCAGCTTGATCGAGCACGCTCTCAAACGAGATGCTATTCCTCAAGTGGCGTTTCCCACGGATTTCAACACAACGCCAGTTGGCGAAGCAAAGCCTTTCCCACCTGGCATTGTTGTTTTTGAGACCGCATTTCAGTAAGTTCTCGTTGTACTAGTCGCGAACGATACTCCTCCCTATGGTCAAACATCTCGGAGTCGTTGGTGCCGGCACGATGGGTGCCGGAATCGCACAAGTGGCGGCCCTGGCGGGCATCGATGTGGCGTTGTACGACGTCAATGCCACCGTGCTGCGGCAATCACTCGAGCGTCTCAAACGCGTCTTCAGCAAAGCGGTGGAAAAAGGCGAGCTGACCCAGGAGCAAACGACCGAAGCATTCACCCGCATCCATCCTCGAACCCGCCTGACAGACCTCAGCCACTCGGAGATCATCGTCGAAGCCGTCATCGAAGATTTGCGGGTCAAGAAAGATCTTTTCAAGCATCTCGAATCCGGCACGAAGCCGTCCACAATACTGGCATCGAATACATCGTCGCTCTCCTTGACAGCCATTGCCTCAGCAACACAACATCCCGAGAAAGTCGTCGGACTGCATTTCCGGCACCCCATCGATGTCGAACAGCTTGTGGAACTCGTTCGAACCGAGCAAACCTCGCCAGATACACTGCAGCGGTCGATCGATTTCTCGATGCAACTTGGAAAGACGCCGGTTATCGTGAACGACGCTCCGGGATTTATCATCAATCGGCTCCTGCAACCGTTCCATGGCGAGGCACTCAGGATTCTGAGCGAGCACATCGCCAGCGTTGAACAAATCGACCGCATTGTCAAGACCGCAGGGGGCTTCGCCATGGGCCCATTCGAGTCGTTGGACTCGGCCGGCCTGGATGTCATGCTCTCAGTGACTCAATCCCTCTACGAACGTTCATGCGGTGAGCCTCGGTACCGCATCCACCCGCTTCTCAAACAGATGGTGGAATCGGGACTCGTCGGTGAGAAATCAGGACAGGGGTTCTACCACTACGTCCAGAACAAATCATGAGGTGCGATTCGGGGAATGCAAAAGAAGACCAAAGAAAAGAAACCCAAACGGGAACGTGAGTCGCCGAAGCCTCAGCAGGCAACGGTCTACATCGTCGGCGATGCCCAGGTGGTTATGGAGTATGTCCCACTTTGCACCTCACACGGGTATGTGACAGTTTATGACTGGAACGAGCCCCCCGCAAACGCCCCGACATTCGATGTCAGGTCTGCCAAGAAGTCGGCACAAATCCCCCGAAACGTATCATTTGCACTTGAGCTGACGAACATCGATCTTCATCGTAAGCGGAAGAATCTCGAACTGCTCGATCGGGCACTGACTGCGACAACTGCTATCGCGAGCACGTCATTGACCATCTCGGCGACAGAACAATCGTCGTGGGTCAGACACAAGAGCCGGCTCGTCGGGTGTTGCGCACTGCCTTCGCTGGGCGAGCGACCTCTTGTGGAGATTGCACCGACAGTCTTCTCGCCGGCTGAGACGCTGCAGGTTGTGCAGCGCTTTTTCCACTCCATCGGCAAGGAGATCGAGCTCGTGCAAGATCGAGTTGGCATGGTGTTACCGCGGATTCTGTGTCAGATCATCAATGAAGCCGCTTTCGCTCTTCAGGAGGAGATCGCAGCACCGCAGGACATCGACATAGCGATGAAACTTGGTGCCAAGTATCCCGTTGGACCCATCGAGTGGGCCGACAGGATCGGCATGCAACAGGTATACGCCGTGCTCTTGGCACTTCAACGCGACCTTGGTGAAGATCGCTGTCGTGTTGCCCCGCTCCTGAGGCAGATGGCGGTGAGCGGAACTTGGTGGCAACGTCCATCGGCAACAGTCGAAGAAAGGCAATCACAATGACCTTCCGAATCAAGCTTACGAGAACCATCAGCCTCTTCATCGCTCTCTTGCTCATCGCGCTGGGGGCAGTGGCTCAAGAGGTCGAAACCAAAAAGTCGTTCCAGGGCACCATCGAGGCGCAATTCAGGACTTCGGATCGCGTCCAGATTCTCACCTATTCGGTGAAAAATGGGAAGATACGGGTCGAGGAGAGAGATCGCGAAGACAATGCGCCGATCATCCTAGTCGATCACGGAATGAAAAGAACCTTCATCATACTTCCCGCCCGCGAGGAATACATCGAAGTCTCGAACGAACAAGAGTCTTCAGCAGCGAGGCAGTCGAAAGTGAAATCAGACATTCAGAAAACGGATGCGACGGACGAAATCCTGGATTACCCGTGTGACCAATTCATTGTGAAGCTGGATGATAAGGAAATCGAGGTCTGGGCAACGAAAGATCTCGGCACTCCCGGAACGTTCCTCAGTTCGGTCTCGATGCAGTCTCTGGATTCCGCCCCCTGGCAAAGGGACATCCTGGGGATGGGGTACTTCCCCTTGAGGGTCACCGAACGAGACAGCGCCGGCAATGATCTGACTCAGTCCGAGGCCGTTTCAGTCCAGAAGAAGGCCCTGGCCGAATCCCTCTTCCGGGTGCCGCCAGCGTACGAAAAAGTTGGACCCGATGCGCTACAGCCGAAGCAAGCACCAAAGAAGAAAAGAACTCGATGAAAACGACCTTTACGATTGGATGGGCACACCACGCAGTCTTGGCTTTTGTTCTTCTCGCCCTGACCGGCATCTGCTTCTCCCAGCCGAGGATAACCGTTGAAAAGACGAAAGTGGATCTCGGTGTCATCTACAACGGCTCGGTCGCGAAAGGCCGGGTCGTCATCAGGAATATCGGACGGGACAGCCTGAGAATAGTCGGTGTCACGACATCCTGCGGCTGCACAACGGTCAGGCGGCCGAAGGACATTCTCAGGCCGGGAGAGCAAGACGCAGTCGAGATAGAATTCAATTCCACCGGTTACCGCGGCAAGTTCGAGAAACACGTCGATATCTTGTCGAACGATCCAAAGGCACCCACGACGAGCGTGACCCTCCTTGGCGAGGTGGTTGAAGAACTCCAACCGGTCAACTATCCTTCCGTCATCTGGCTCGGGGCCGTTCCCGTCGGAAAGGAAGTCGAACAAACCGTCGGCCTCAAGAACATCTCAGGCAAGGTCATCACCGTCCTGGGATACAACGTTTCATCACCTGATCTGCGGGTAGCAATGGGAAATCGCACCATCCTTCCGGCCGACACCCTTCGGCTTACCATCAAGATCACGCCGAAAAGGACCGAGTACATCAACGAACTCCTTCTCCTCGATACCGACAGCAACAAGCAAACAAAAGTCCCGGTTCGAGTCACCATGTTGGGGGTAAGTCAAAATTGACTCGCATGCGAGAGGCGTTGCGTGAAGCGGGCCTATTGCTCGTGGTGGCAGCAGGACTCGGATTTATCTACACCGCCGCTACAGAGAAGGGCGTTTTCTCCCGTCCGTCAGCCTTGAAGACGTGGACCGTCAGGCCTGGGCAGGCACCATTGATGACCTCCAACCAGGAAGCGTGGAGCCTGTATCAAGGGGGAAAGGCGATCTTCGTTGACGCTCGACACGAATTCGACTTCAAGCTGGGACACATCAAAGGAGCGGTGAACATTCCGCTCAAGGACTTCGAGAGCAAAAAGGCTGCTTTGGATACGATTCCAAAAGACAAGTTGATCGTCGCGTACTGCGACGGCGCAGAGTGTAACTCGAGCATCGAACTATCCGTCAAGCTTGCGATGAACGGGTTTCGAAACGTCAGGGATCTTTTTTGACGGTTGGCGTGACTGGACGGCCATGAATCTCCCAACAGAGAAATCACCGTGAAGAGCCTTCTCGCAAACCCGTACGCGGTGTTCGTGACGCGGGTCTTTATCGGATTACTGTTTATCGTGAGCAGTCTCGAGAAGATCGTCGATCCCACTGCGTTTACGCAGTCGATCGTAAGCTACAAGCTTCTCCCCGCATCGATTTCGGTGGTCATCGCGACAGTTTTGCCCTGGCTGGAGTTGTTGTGCGGGTTTGCAGTCTTGTTTGGCGTATTCCTCCGGGGAAGTTCTCTCCTCCTCTCGCTGATGATTGCAACGTTTACGATCGCTGTCGTCACGGCACTTGTGCGTGGACTGGACATCTCCTGTGGCTGCTTCACACAAGACCCGAGCAATGGAAAGATCGGCTGGATGAAGGTCGTGCAAGACGTCACGCTCCTTGCACTAACAGTGTTTTTGTATTACTCCTCGAGCGTGAAGTTTTCCATTGAACACTATCTGCGAAACCGAAAAACCGCGGGAGAGACCAAACCGCCTTCTATACCTAAGTGACGGCATGATTTTGGCAGACGAAGGAGCGACCAATCACTTCTCCGACGATGCATGTCTATTCTTTGAGGACCCTCGATGCTATCGAAAACCTCCAGGCAGATTCAGTGTACTCTATCTCTTGAGACGCGAGATCAGAACATGCCTTGCACTCGATCCGAATACAGGTAAGCAAGCTGGCCAGCAGGTACTTTTTGCTGCAGCAATGTGCATCCTGGCAGGAATTGATTTGTTGGCGAAGTTCTTTGCTGGTTCTGACGAACCCGGGAAGGTCGGCCCCAGATTCAGGAGATTTGTAAAAGACTATTTCAAGAATGTAAATGAGAGAGACGCCGAGACAGTCTACCAACTTCGCAATTCCCTTTTACACTCTTTTGGACTTTTTTCCAGAGGCAGAGATAACAGGCAGTATAAATTCCGCCTGACAGCTTCGAACAGACCATTGGTAACCCGTACCAATGGCAACAACTATCAGATAGATCTTTGACCCTACACAGCCAATTCGAGTCTGCCATCACGAGGTACGCGAACGAACTGACGACAAACTCTGCGTTGCAGGTCAACTTCAACAAGATTTTCGAGAACTACGGGTCAATTCATATTGGTTAAGAGAGCCCGTTCCCTGCAGCGGCGCATGAATGATGACCTCGCTCGTTCACGAAATGAAGCGCCGCGAGGCTCACTATGGCATCGTGATGATTCTAGAACGCGTATAGCTTTTCTTCGTCTCAGCTTTTTTTGGTTTGGAGGCGACATATATGAATCCGATTGTATCTCTTCCTTCCGCGAACAAGCTATTGTGGCTATTGCTTATCTCTCTTGTCTCAATTCCTAACACCCATCAGATACAAGAAGAGAGTAAAGGAAAACGCGAAATCCACGCGGTGAAATATGAGAATGGACAGCCAAAAGAGACATTCTGGGTCCTCAAAGACAAAGAAGGTAGCTACTATCGCGATGGCATGTATGAGAGCTGGTATGCAGATGGACATAAGAAATCCGAAGCAAAATACACTGCCGGAAAACTCGAAGGAATTGCCAAAACGTGGTATGCCAGGGGGAAGAAGTCAAGCGAGGGAACCTACAAAAACGGCAAGAGAGACGGAGCATGGTTTTTTTGGCAGGAGGACGGCTCGTCGTGGAAACAAGAATATCGAAATGGCAAAGAAGATGGCAAATATAGCTCTTGGCACGCTAATGGCAAAAAAAGCGGCGAGGGGCAACATATTGAGGGAAAAAAAGAAGGTGTATGGACTTGGTGGTTCGAGAGTGGTATCAAACAGTCCGAAGGAGAGTATAAGAATGGCAAGGAAGTAGGTGTACATCTGGCATGGGACCAGAATGGAAATAAGTGGACTGAAACGCAATACATAAACGGAAAAAAAGATGGTAAACAAGCCTTCTACAATCTGAGCGGCGAAAAGCGGCTAGAATGCGAATACAAAAGTGGCATGAAAGAAGGAAACGAAATATGGTGGTACTCAAATGCACAAAAGAAATCGGAAGCCGAATACAGAAGTGGAGAAAAACATGGAAAATATATTTCGTGGCATAACAACGGTATGAAGGAATCAGAGAGCATATATGTCAGCGGCCAATTGCAGGGTAAGTGGGCTGTATGGTACGAAAGCGGGCAAAAGGCCGCTGAAGGGGAATACAAAGACGGGGAACTGCACGGCCGCACAATAAGATGGTTCCAAACCGGGGGAAAGAAGGAAGAAGGTGAATACATAAAGGGTAAAGAACATGGAAAGTGGATTTACTGGAGCGAGGATGGCAAGAGCAAGCAGGAAATCGAATATAGTTACGGTGTAAAAGTATCGAAGTGATTTCGCATGTTCATCTGGGCAGAAATTTATCCAAGTATTCGGATGCAATTCCAAATTGAGCTACCCACAATTTTCTCTGTATCAAAGGATCGTCTTATGAACATAAAACCTTTAGTAACTAGACACGATTTCAATCGCCGCCAATTCCTCTCGATGATTGGCAAGGGCGTTGGCCTTGCCGCCCTCTCTTCGGCAACCGTGGCTGCACTCCTGGAGGATCTCCACGCAGCGACAAAACGCGTCGAGCATCTTCCGCCGGAACAAGCGGCGATGGACGAGGATTTCTGGTTTGAAATCCAGCGGTCGTTCTCAATCACCCGCGGTCTAACAAACCTGAACAACGGAGGTGTATCCCCCTCTCCTCGAATCGTCACAGAGGCTCTTTGCCGCTATATCTGGCAGCAAGAGGACGTCACCGCCTACACGATGTGGTCGATCCTCGAGCCACAATGCGAGACTGTCCGAACGGGACTGGCGGAGATTTTCGGCTGTGATCGTGAGGAAATCGCGATCACACGCAATGCATCGGAGTCGCTGGAGATCCTGCTCATGGGGATGGATTTGAAATCGGGCGATGAGATTTTGACCACAACTCAGGACTATCCCCGCATGTTGACGACCCTGCGACAACGGGAACAGCGCGAGGGGCTCGTGCTCAAAATGATCAAGGTGCCTATCGCGCCGAAGCATCTCGACGATATCGCGGCCGAATTCGAGAAGTCGATCACTGCAAAGACCCGAGTGATCCTCATTTCACATGTCATCAACCTCACCGGTCAGGTCATGCCGGTCAAGACCATCACCAACCTCGCAAAGTCCAAGGGGATTGAGGTCATTGTTGACGGCGCCCATGCGTTTGCCCACTTCGATTTCAAACAATCCGACCTTGGCTGCGACTACTACGGAACCAGTTTGCACAAGTGGTTGTTTGCCCCAAAGGGCACAGGCCTGTTGTTCGTGAAGCGGGACAAAATCGAGAAGATGTGGCCCCTGATGGCCGCCGATAAGAGCCAGAAAAGCGATATCAGGAAATTTGAGGAAATTGGGACTCACTCCGCAGCGCCGAAGCTGGCGATTGGCGAAGCGATACTCTATCATAATGGTATCGGTGGGAAACGCAAGGAGGCGCGTCTCCGCTACTTGTCGCGCTACTGGATGACCAAGTTGAAGGATCTCCCGAACGTACAGTTCCATACATCCTGGGAGCCAAATCAATCGTGCGGGATCGCCAACGTCGAGATCGTCGGTGTCGACCCCGGAGCGTTGGGCACGTATCTCATGGACAAGCACAAGATCCTTACAACGGCCATCATTCACGACGAGTTCAAAGGGATCCGTATCACGCCAAGCGTTTACACCACACTCAAGGAGCTTGATCGTTTTGTTGATGTCATGGAAGTGGTGTCCAAGAAAGGACTGCCGAAGAGTTAGTGCCGTTTCCTCCGAAGGAGTCCTTTGGACAAAAAGTGTTCTTGTGTTTGAGTTCGGAGTCGTGCAATTGGAAACGGGTCCCGCTCGCACTGCGAGCGGGATGCCTTATTGAATACCAGCCCGCTTCTCGGCTTGCCCGAACGACCGTTCGGTCGGGCGGGTCTGGCGGGCGAGATCTATCAATAGAGGTGGCTCTAGCACAATCCATTCAAATCCTCCATCACTTAAGGAGAAATTACCATGAAGCGAATCATTGCAGTGTTCATCGGCGTCCTCCTCGCAGTTCTCATCGCGGTGCAGGATGCCTTCGCTCAGGTCCCACAGTCACCACCGCTGCCGCTGTTACGCACTCCGCGTGTCAGCCAGGGAGCGAAGGTCACGCAGGTGATCGGCCTCAGTGAAGCTACAGTTCTCTACCATCGTCCCGGTGTCAAGGGCCGGGAGATCTGGGGAAAGCTGCTTCCGTTCGGCGAGGTGTGGCGCGCGGGAGCGAACGAGCCGACGTTGTTTACCTTCAGCGACGAGGTGACCATAGCGGGGAAAAAACTGCCGCCAGGGACGTACCGTTTCCTGACCATTCCCACCCAAAAGGACTGGACCGTCATTTTCAATTCAGAGGTAAAGAATTGGGGGACGGTGTACGAGCCAAAGTACGATACGCTCAAATTCACCGTAACTCCCGAGACAGGCCCGCATGAGGAGTGGCTCTCATTCAGCTTCACCGATCTCACACCGACGTCAGCCCGAGTGGTCTTGGCGTGGGAAAAGGTCAGAATCAGCTTCAAGGTTGAGTTCAACACGCTTGGCAAGATCCAGACCTCGGTCGGCACGTGGCAAGTGCTGACTGGTGCCGCACGGTATGCTTTGACAGAAAAGGTCTTCAGCGCAGAAGCGATGAATTGGGTCGATCGCTCCATTGCGATGGACAAGAACGCGTGGAACCTGGGAACAAAGGCAGAGCTTCTTGCGGCCGCGGGAAAGTTCAAGGAAGCAATCGCGACGGGTGAAGAAGCGCTGGCGGTTGGGAAGTCAAAGGATCCGAGATACGAAGGCTCGATGCAGGCAAAGAACCTCACGAAGCTCATCGGAGAGTGGAAAGCAAAGTAGTCGTTGGGTTGAAGCGCTCGTATTCGACGATTCACGAAACGCAAAAGCCTCATCGAGAAATCGGTGAGGCTTTTTTTGTCCCACAGACCATTGCTTTGGCTATGACGCAGTCCTTTGGCCACGCACACGTTGACGAGGAAGCGCCTGCAGGAAGACGGCAACCGCAATGACAGCGATGCATCCTATGACATTGTACCAGAGCCACGGGATCGTCGTGAAGAGAAAGCAGCCAAGCACCAGTGCCTCTCCCACGAACGCCGCCCAGAATGTCGCTGTGCCGCCTATCCATTTGAGATAGAATGCGATCAGGAATATCGCCAGCATCGTGCCATAAAACAACGACCCAAGAATGTTGACTGCCTCGATAAGCGATCCCAGCCGGCTTGCATACTGTGCAAAAAAGATCGCATACAAACCCCAGAGGGCCATCGCAAGACGTGACACAAGCACGTAGTGTCCATCGTCAGCAGCCTTCTTGAGATGCCTCCGATACACGTCGACCACCGAACACGTAGCAAGCGCACTCAGCTCTCCTGAAGTAGAAGACATCGATGCCGCAAAAATGCAGGCGAACACCAGCCCGACGATTCCAATCGGGAGGTACTTCATCACAAAGGTGAGGAAAATATAGTTCGTGTCGCTCGTGTCCGCCGTCGGATCATTGGCTTTCAAGACCTCAATGCCCTCCGAGCGAATAGCTTCCGCATCACTGGCTGCCGCAGCGAGTCTGTGCTGAGCTTCGCGAATCGCTCCAGCATCCCCCAGCTTCTCTGCATCAACATAGTCCTTCGCTGCACCAGCCTTGTGAGCTGCCGCCTGCCCATAGCGCTGCTCAATTGTTTGGTACTGACCGGCGTAGGCGCTATGCCTGACTTTCTCAACCTCAACCGGGTTGAAAAAGAGAGGTGGGCGCTCGAACTGAAAGAACACAAAGACCAGTGCGCCAATGAGCAGAATGAAAAACTGCATCGGCACCTTGGCCAGGCCGTTGAAAAGAAGGCCCAAGCGACTCTGTGTTACCGATTCACCTGTGAGATACCGTTGCACCTGCGACTGGTCTGTGCCAAAGTAGGCTAGTGCTACAAACATTCCACCAACGAGTCCTGACCAGAAATTGTATCGATTCTGCAAGTCGAACGAGAAGTCGATTGCGTTGAGCTTTCCCATTCCACCAGCAAGGTGCAGCGCATCAACAAAACCCACTCCTTTGGGCAAGAGAGCGATCGTCATAACAAACGCGACAGCCATCCCGAACATGATGATCAACATCTGCTGGAAGTCAGTCCAGGTCACCGCTTTCACACCCCCCGAGGTCGTGTAGATGATGATGATCCCGCCGATCAACGTCGAGGTCAGACGAATGTCCCACCCGAGCATTATCGACAGCACGAGCGAAGGGGCATAGATCGTGATGCCAACCGCAAGTCCACGTTGGATAAGGAAGATGATGCTGGTGAGCGTGCGGGTCTTCAGGTCAAACCGATGCTCGAGGTATTCATATGCCGTATAGACCCCCAGCTTGTGATATACCGGGACCGCGGTGATGCAGAGGATCACCATCGCGATGGGAAGGCCGAGGTAGAACTGCACGAATCGCATGCCATCGGCGTACGCCTGGCCGGGTGTCGAAGTGAATGTGACGGCACTCGCTTGGGTAGCCATGATCGACAAGGCCACGGTGTACCAACGCATGGAGCGATCAGCGAGAAGATAACCTTTGAGGCTGCGACTTCCCCTCCCCTTGTAGACGCCGTAGAGTACGATCGAGAGAAGCGTTATCCCAAGAACGATCCAGTCGAGCGTTCTCATTCAAAAGCCTTTGTGAAGAGGTAGAAGAGGAGGATAAGGATGACGAGTTCGCCCAGGACCACGCCGTAAAGGCGGCGCCAAGATCCGAGAAGCGGCACCGAGGAATCGGTTTCTTCGCTAGCAGGTTTTGGGTTGCGGGTTTCGGGTTCAGGAATCATTTGTATCTTGTTCCCCTGACTTTGGCGTGACCGAGATACCTTATCAGGCCTCCGAACATCCGAGCCGCTTCAAGTTTGAAGTCACAAGTTTCAAGTTTCAGGTTGGCGGAGTCTGATGTTATGGAGATTTGTACTTTGTGCCCTTGAGTCCACTCTTTCGCAGGTAGGTCATCAAACCGGCCAACATGCGACTGATTTCTTTCGCCTGCTTGGAAAGTTCCTCGAAAACGCTCTCGGTCAAGTAATCTTGGTCTAAGGCAACGTATAGTTGGCTCCTAACTTCACCAGCCGAACCTTTCGCCACCGACAAGAGTTGCAGGAACTCCTTCGTCCCTCCGCGTTCGTATCCTTCGGCAATGTTCGACATGATCGAGACACATGCCCTCCTCATCTGATCACGCAAGCCAAAGTCCCTCGCGAAAGGTCCCTTGCTCGAAACCTGATAGACTCGCTTCGTCAGTTGCCTAGCCTTTTGCCAGACTTCAATCTCTTCAAAACTTTGGAACGTGCTCATCAAAGTATTATTTGGACTGTTGAAAACCAAACCTGTGTCGAACTTGGAACTTGAAACTCGGAACTTGAAACTTAGAACTACTTTCCGAGTGAAATGATGTTTACAAACAGCCGATACGCGCCCGGAACGCCCGCTGGAAGCTGCCTGAAGAATGCGTAACCGGTGAACGCATAGTAACCTTTACCGTACTGAGTCACTAGAAGGCCTCCCTCCTTCGACGGTTCACCTGGGTCGTTGCTCGCGAGGACTGTGGCGTAGTGCGGATCCCATTTGTCCGCGAAATACAGTCCGCGTTCCTGCACCCATCCATCGAAATCACTCTGCGTGATCTTGTTAGGGAAATTCAGCACCCGATGATCGGGCGACACGAACCGTACGGGCGCTTCCTCAACTGAAACGCGATCGCCAGAGACGTTGAATGGATATGGGCCGATGTTCTCTGATTCAACTCGTCGCTGCGTCACATACTGCACGATGTATGTGCCCCCCTTCTCCACGAACTCCATCAGCTTTCGATGGTTCGCCCTCAACGCGGGTCGTGTGTTGTAGGCACGAACTCCGGCAATAATGACATCATAGCCGCTGAGCCCACCGTTTTTCAAATCGTCATCTGTCAACAGCGTTACTGAATAGCCAAGCTGCTTGAGCGCTGTTGGGATTCGTCGCCAGGTCCCATCACGTACCCAATCCGTTTGTCGACCTTCTTGATATCCAGCCGAAGGAGATGTCCATCGGCCTTCGGGAAAAGTGTTTGCGGTGGTATATGAGGGTAGCGAATGGTAATGATGTCTTGCTGGACTTTCCGATTGCCAACAGTTGCCACGACTTCGAATGGGCCCGATGTCGATTTGCTCCCCGGCTCCACTGAGAAACTGAGAGATATATTCTCATCTTTCTGCACAAATTCGAACGGGAAATTTGCAGGAGTCACCTGCCAACCCTCTGGTACCTGCAATGCAACCGTCCCGGAGACCTTAGCCGCGGCAGCCCGCAGATTGACCTGAACAGATTTGCTCCCACCATCCGGGAAGACATACACTTTCTCCGGCAAATTGGCTGCGACAGGGGGCACAATCGAGAAGGGGCGATATTGTTCTCCCTCTACGGGGTCGACGGCTCTGTACCGAACCGGGACCTCGAGATCCATGGATCCGTCGTTCGATGTGATCGTCATCTTGACGACAATTGCCGGCGGATTCTCAGGTTGACCCACCTGCCTCTGGTCCGAAATCTTGTAGGCTCCAAGATCCGGTCGTTCGACGAGCCAGTATGGTTGTGTGTACGGCGCGTCCGCCGGAATCTTCACAGCAAATGAGGCCTGGAGCGGTTGGTTATTCTGCAGTTGCGCATTGAATATCGTGTCAATCTGACCAAACGACGATGTCACCCGTCTGACAAGGAATGGATAAGATGATCGGTTGAGGCCGATCATGGTGACCTTCACCTCTCCGCCAGGGATCGCAGAATTGTCGGAAGAGAGCGCATCAATCCACAACCCGCCGCACAGCTTGATCGCCTCCACCAATTCACTCCTCTTGACCTGCACCCACGGAACATTCTTCAACTTTTCAATTTCCCCATAGGCACGAAGAAGGGCCGGAATCGACTTGGTCGGATTCTCGTCATCGAACGATCGATACGCATCCTCGAGGATTTTGCCAACCTTCTCTCCGCCCTGCACCCGCGACCAGGTCGTGTTCACGCCGTCAAAAAGATCGACGGTCGCAGAGTCCCCGGCCACGTACTGGAAGTAGTTCACAAATTCTCCCCGGTTCTGGCCGGCCCCAAATCCCTGGCTCTTGTGCATGCTCCTGCTCCTGCCGGCAATTTCCGTATAAGATTCTCCGAGCGCAGGGCTATAGGCACCGAGATCGATGGCCACCGAGTTTTCCGGCTTCGCAGGTCGATCAGTTTGTTGAAAGCGAAACACATTCCACATCAGCCTTTTTGGCTTCCATGGCTGGACATAGCTGAGCTGTTCGGGGAATCGATTTGGATCGGCGGCTGCAGCGTAGGCTTCCTGCGCGAGCGCTGCGGAGCTTGTGTGATTTCCGTGACCACCCTGCGTCGGAGTGAATCTCAAGACGACAACATCCGGGCGATACTTCCGAATGATCCACACCACGTCGGAGAGGATTCTCTCTTTCCCCCAGATTCTCATCGTCTCCTCCAGGGTCTTGGAGTATCCAAAGTCGATCGCACGCGTGAAGTATTGCTCAGCGCCGTCGATACGGCGGGCGGCAAGCAATTCCTGGGTTCGAATGATCCCCATCAGGTCTCCCTGCTCTGCGCCGAGGAGGTTCTGGCCACCTTCGCCGCGGGTCACCGCCAGATATGCTGACCGCATCATCCGACCTTTGGCCATGTACGCGAGAAACGCCGTGTTCTCGTCGTCAGGGTGAGCTGCGACGTAGAGAACAGAGCCAAGGACGGTCAGCTTCTTCAGTGCCAGACGAAGCTCGGTGGCATTGAGCGTTCTCGGAGATTGGGGCTGGGCTACAACCGAGCTCAAAGACCAGAAAAAGGAAAACAAAGTGAGATAACCGAAGGACCTGCGCGCCATCACGAACCCTTCATGCCTTTCCATTTGAGAACTTCAGTGACGATGAGTAATTTTCCAGGGACAAAGCGCGAGAAATATACCATTCGCCCTCCGAAGCCGCAAGCATAAACGGACTAATGAACCCGAATTGTAGAGTCCTCCCTCGGCATCCTTTTGCACTTTCTGATCGTCTGACGAGTGTTCAGTTCGGGCCCTGGGACGAGAACGACCTGCCGCTTTGCATTAAACGCGATGAACCGTTACTTTAGTTCCGATTGCTTTCGAGAGAAGGTCGTCATTGAGAACTAATCGATCTGAGCCCCCAATCTTCAATCCACATTCAAGGCACCTACTATGTCGCACCGTTTGCGGTTATCCCTGGTGTTCACCCTCTTTGTTGTCTGCGCTCTTTCCGCCTCTCGTACCATGGCACAGGTGCCCCAGGACACTATCGATGTTCTCCAGAAAAGTGCTCCCAAGGTATTCATCGATTGTAGCCTGTGCGATCAAGACTACATCCGCACCGAGATTCCTTTTGTCAACTACGTGAGGGACCGAAAACAAGCTCACGTCCATGTCCTCATCACACAAATGTACACGGGAAGCGGCGGCACGGAACACACGTTGACGTTGATTGGACAGCTGGAGTTCGAGGGTGTCGATGACACACTGAAGTATGTCGCGAACAAGACTGACACACAAGACATGACACGAAAAGGGTTAGTGCGAGTTCTGAAAACCGGGCTCGTGCGCTATGTCATTCACACGCCGCTCGCGGACTATTTCAGCATCGCCTATAACAAACCCACGGCTGCAGCGAAGGTGGTGGATAAGTGGGATTATTGGGTCTTCAGCTTCAATTTCAATAGTTGGCTGAACGGCGAATCTCAATACAAGTATACCTCTCTCAACGGGGGTTTTACTGCAAGCCGAGTGACCGAAGAATGGAAATTCCGTTTCAGCTTGAACACGTACTATAATGACAACAAATATGAATTCCCGACCGACGACACGACGACAGTCGTCAGCAGGTCAATCACACGCACCTACTATTTCAACGGCTTTGCGGCCAAGAGCCTTTCTGACCACTGGTCGGCTGGCTTTTTCACCTACCTCTATTCATCGACGTATAGCAATACAGACATTTCGCTTACGGTTCAACCTGGGATTGAATACAATGTATTCCCCTACTCGGAGTCGACTCGCCGGCAGCTTCGCATCGGATACCAGATTGGCGTCAAGCCCATCAAGTACATCGACACGACCATCTACTTCAAAAAATCTGAGATGCTTTTCACTCACTCCTTGTCTGCTACGCTCTCGATGCAACAACCCTGGGGATCGACTTCTGTAACACTCTCCGGTTCACAATATCTTCACGACTTGACCAAGAACAGCATCAGCATATCCGCCACTTCCTCGATCCGGCTCTTCGAAGGTCTTTCGTTCACCGTCTATGGCGGATATAGCGCGGTTCACGATCAACTCGCCCTGGCCAAGAGCTCATTGACACCCGAGGAAGTCTATCAACAGCGCAGGGAACTCGAAAAGACATATTCCTACTGGGGCTCCTTCGGAATCAGCTACACATTTGGCTCAATCTTCAACAACATTGTCAATGCCAGATTCGGTAATCAAGGGGGTGGCGGAACGACAATCATCATGAGCGACTAGCAAGCGCTCCGTTTGAATCTGGAAGCCGCCATTCTCCTGGCGGCTTTCTTTTTGCATCCCGCTTCCAACGGCATTCATACCTCCCTTTTTTGAATTCATTTTCTTATCTTAGTCGGGCCGTGATACACAGTTGCTGGTCCGGCTCCAAACCTTCACTCTTCCACGTTAGGCTTAAACGCGATCGTCCATGAGAGCATCCATCTCTTTCGTTCTTCATCTTCTCGGTTTCGGAATGCTGACAACGACACTTCTCTCCGGGTTTGTGCTCGAGAGGAAATTCAGAAGCGAGATCGACTTCAAGCTGAAACTTTACACTGCAAGCATTTCGAGAGTCATTGGACTTCTCTCTCCTTTCGCGGCGTTGCTCCTCCTAGTGACCGGAATCGGCAACATTCACAACCGATTGCCTGGATCATCGCAGGCGTGGTACAACGAAGGATGGCTCGTCGCCAAGATCATACTTTACGCCGTGATGGTGTTCAACGGGCTTTTCTACGGACCAGCATTGACGCGCAACCGGCTTAGAGCAGTGAAGGCACAATCAGAGCAATCGGCACCTCCAAATGTCGAGCCTCTTATCCGCTCTTTCAACAAACAAATCACCTTTTTCTATCTTGTACAGACGTTGCTGCTCCTGTTCATCGTCTTTCTCTCTGTCTTTGGGTCGGGAAAACACCCTGGAGTCATTTAAGGTCATGGATATATGAGGAATCTCATTCGTGTTTTCGTGGTTCTCTTCTGTCTCATGCTGATCGTCGGCTGCCAGAAACAACTGCCGCAACAAGGATTATGGAAAGGGACTCTCGTTCTCGCCGAACAGAAGCAACTCCCCTTCTTTTTCTACCTGGATCTCAATCCTCAGTCCCCATCGGGTTATTTCTTGAACGGAACTGAGCAAACGCCCATCCCGGAGATGTACCATCGCGGCGATTCATTGATATTTGTTTTCTCAGAGTATGGGTCGGCCATGCATGCCGTTTGGAAAAGCGGTCGGCTCAGCGGCGAGTATCTCCGTTTTCGAAAAGATACCGTCGTCAATATGTTCGAGGCAATTCCGTACCGAGCGGACGAGGGAGCTCCGAAAGCTAAAACAGCTAATGAGGTTCCCCTCGTTGGCAAGTACCAGGCATACATCAAAAACGGAACTGACATCGACAGCTCTTCTGTAGCGACTTTTTGGGCACGCGGGGATTCGATCGTTGGAACCATCATTGCTCCGGATGGCGATTACGGTTTGATGGCCGGCAAGCAGATAGGGAACTCAGGTACTGTTGGGCCGATTCAGTGGTTGGCAGGGGCAACTCATGGAGCTGACGAGAAATCAGAATCGATGGTCAGGAACGCTCTACTATCGAATGCCCCCTCCCATGACGTTCACACTTGAACCACGGGCGACGCTTCCGACGGAGCCCCCCGCTGCGAAGAGGACTTCGATGAAAGACCCGCGAAAGCCGTTCGCTTTTTCCGGCATCACGGTGATGGGAGATACGTTGACGCACCTTGACACTCGATTCAGAGGGAAGGCATTGATCATCGACATCATGGGCACATGGTGCCACAATTGTATGGACGCGACTCCGCTGCTTCAGAGGCTGTATTCAGAGTTCGGCGGCCGGGGGCTTGAAATCATCGGGCTTTCCTTTGAGATCCCGCGACGACCTTCAGATCGCCCGGAAGAACTTGTTGCTCTTTGAAGAGCGCTACGGGGTGACATTCCCCGTCCTCTTCTGCGGCTCGACTGAGAGCGCAAATGTGGAAACTCGTCTCCGCTCACAAATCAATAATTTCTCCGCATACCCGACGGCGGTTTTCGTCGACCAAAAAGGAGTCGTTCAGTACATCCATGAGGGATTCAAAGGCCCGGGCACGGGGGAGGAATACCAGGGCCAAGTTGACCTGTACTACAGTCTGGTTCAGAATCTTCTGAAAGGCAAAACGGCATCGCGCTGAGGAAGGGCCTTCCTGCTTTCACGTCGGGCGGGCTCGATATCGTTGATCAACAGAGAACATACTCAGTCATGGTTTCATCAGGTCATCATTCATTCACCAACGAAAGTTCAAAACTATGGATCACTCACTCGTAACGACCAATTTCCAGCTCGATGGATATCGAATCGCAAAGAACCTCGGTATTGTCAGGGGCATCGTTGTCCGCTCCCGTTCGCTGTTCGGGAACATTGGTGCAGGGCTTCAGATTCTCTTCGGCGGCAACATCACGCTGTACACCGAGCTGTGCGAACAAACGCGGCGCGATGCATTTGAATTGATGATCCAACATGCTCAGGCAATCGGCGCGAACTCTGTCATTGGATTCCGATACGATGCCACGGAGATCATGGGTGGCGTCACCGAGGTCCTCGCCTACGGCACTGCATGCGTCGTGGAAAAAGTCTGATCGATCACCATCTCGGACATGCTTCACTACTAACGACAAGATTCCTATGGACATTCAGAACAGAACCGTTTTAGTCCTCGGCGGCTGGGGCCTCGTCGGCTCTGCCGTCTGCCGACAGATGATGCCGGAAAAGCCGAAACGCATCATCGTTACCTCCCTCCTCGAATCCGAGGCAAAGGAGGCAGTGGAAACGTTGCGCCGCGAGTATCCGAGTGCGCCGAAGAATTTCTTCGTTCCATGGTGGGGAAACATCTTCGTCCGCCACGAACTCAAGGATACTCCACGCGATGCAATCCTCCAAAACGCGCATACCCGCGAGATGCTCATCGATGATCTCCTCGACGAGCTTACGTTGCCGGTCCTTCAACGTTCAACAATCTACCAGCTTCTTCAGGAGTACAAGCCTGATATCGTTGTCGACTGCATCAACTCTGCGACTGGGATTGCCTATCAGGACATCTTCTATACCGCGCGCGAAGTACGAAAAGCCTTGAGAAGCGCAAAAAGCGGCAAGGAGTCCCCTCTCCACGACCAAACCGAGCGTCTGCTGGCAACCCTCTACGTGCCGCAGTTGATCCGGCACGTACAGATCTTGTATCGCTCGATGCAGCTCTTCGGCACGACGACGTACGTCAAAATTGGGACCAGCGGCACGGGGGGCATGGGGCTCAATATCCCTTACACGCATAGCGAAGAAAAGCCTTCGAGCGTCCTGCTCAGCAAATCCGCGGTCGCCGGTGCGCATACCATGCTCTTGTTCCTGATGGGCCGTACCCCCGATGCGCCGATCACAAAAGAGATCAAGCCGACGGCTGCTATCGCGTGGAAAAGGATCGGCTACGGCGAGATCAGGAAGCACGGCAAGGCCATCGAGCTCGTCGATTGCCCGCCCGAGCAGGGATTCAAGCTGACGAACACCCTGAGGCTTCGGGACGATTCGCTTCCCTGCAAGTCGTTGAACAAGCAGCTTCATTCAGTTTTCATCGACACGGGCGAAAACGGCGTATTCTCGCGAGGTGAATTCGAAGCAATTTCAACTCCAGGCCAGATGGAGTTCGTTACACCTGAGGAAATCGCCGAGTCCGTTCTGTATGAAATCAAGGGGGGCAACACCGGTCACGATATCATCAACGCGCTTGACAACGCATCACTGGCTCCAACCTACAGGGCAGGCTTTATGTTCGACGCGGCATTGCGCGAGATGAAACAACTTGAACAGGAGCACAACGTCCACAGCATTGCGTTCGAGTTCCTCGGACCTCCTCGGCTGTCCAAACTTCTTTACGAGGCCTATCTGTTGAAGCTGGCGTACGGAGGCGTTCGCGATGTCGCAAAGGCGACCGCGAAGGCGATATCCGCCAAACTCGAGTCACTCATTGGGGAAGATGCTCAGTTGCGTTCGCAGATCATCTCCATCGGTATTCCAATCCTTCTCGCGGATGGAACGACTCTCTTGCGAGGACCGGATATCAAGATTCCGCCATACCGCGGCGACAACGAGTTGAAGGTTACCGATAAAACGCTCAACGCGTGGGCACATGATGGTTGGGTTGATCTGCGGACAGAGAACATGGAACGATGGAAAACGCGGTTCCAGATCATTATCCGTCAGGTGGAGGATATTCCGCGAGGCGAAACTTCATCACGACAGTTCCGCAACAGCTCCTATTGGGATGGCTTCAAGGAGATTGAGCCCGGGAAACTCGTCGGCTGGATTTTCACGGAGGAGGAAAAAGGCAAACGCATGAAAGCGTAGTCTCACTTCGGGCTTGCAATGCGAAGGCCGAACGACGACCAGAGGATGGTCTATCGTTCGGCCTTTTCTATCTCATGGAGCAGTCCCGACTACTCGTACCGGAGCGCTTCGATGGGGTCCAGGTTGGCAGCTTTCCAAGCAGGATACACACCGAAGACGACACCGATGAACGCGCAGAGAGCGAACCCGATGAACGCCCAGTCGACAGGAAAGACAGCTGGGAGCTTGAACGCAATGGCGGCGAGATTGCCACCAAGGATCCCAAGACCGATTCCCACAATCCCGCCCATCTGGCATAGGACTACTGCTTCAGTGACAAACTGACTCAGGATGTTGCTCTTCCGGGCACCGACGGACTTGCGCAATCCGATTTCCTTCGTCCGCTCTGTCACCGACACGAGCATGATGTTCATGATCCCCACGCCTGCCGCGAGCAGAGAAATAAAGCTGATGAAACCGACACCCATCTTCACGTATTTCGTGAAGTCGTTGAACGTTGAGATCAACGAATCGTTGGAAAAAATCTCGAAGTCGTCTTCCGCCCCCGGAGCCACTTTCCTCACCGTCCGCAGCGCCATACGGGCCTCTTCCACGCACTGATCGTACAAATCCGGGGTCTTGGACTTGATCATAATATGCAGCGATCGCATCTTGCCGAATTTGTTCAGAAAGGTGCTAAGCGGGATCGCCACGAAGTTGTCGTTGTTCCCTCCGAGGGCGGCTCCATTAGCTTCAAAGACTCCGATCACGTTGTACCGATCTCCCTGTATCTTGACTTCTGAACCGACGGCGCCACCGCGGGGAAATACTTTCTTGACAACATCCGGGCCCAAGATGACGACATTGCTACCGTAACGCTGTTCATTCTCGGTGAACGATCGCCCATCTTGGATCGTCCAGTTATTGGCAGGGATCCCATCCGGCACTTCGCCCATGATAGGAACATTAGGGGCAGATTCATCAGATATTGGTGAACCTCTGTACGAACGCAGCCCACGCGATGAGGGGGAGAAGGGTGGGGTGTTGGATGTGCGCCGTGGCTAGCATCGAGGTTGATACGGCGATGGCGGATAAGATTCCACTCGAAGCCCGGGCCTTACGAGGTTGAGCGTAACGGATACAGGTCACGGAATGAGCGAGGAGGTGATGGACGGATTTTCGATCCCTTCTTCACTACGAGAAAGTGGGAGAGGGGACAGGGATGGGCCTTGCAGTCGTCCATGGATCTGT
>CAVUAC010000002.1:0-62428 GCA_963739335.1 uncultured Bacteroidota bacterium
CCTTTGTTATAATCGAAAACATCCAGGGGCGTAAAACTACCAACGGCCTTTTTCTGCTCGTGGGAGTAATGACCACAAATACCCCTCAAGCGGAACGGGTGAAGTCAATTAAGGCCTGGAATACCGATCCAGCTATCGATCCGACGATTTATATCAATTGGTTCCGGTATGATGAAGTTAGGAAGACAGGTCCACTCTACCACTTCCTTATTGAAACACCGTTCACTGGACAATACGGTATCTTATAATAATATTGAGATCACGTATGACGATGATTCGACTGAGGATCCTGACCACCCCCGCTATAAATCAGTGGGTCAATCCTTTCACACCTGCCACCGGTTTGGAAGTTGATTTTACTACAGGCGTAAGTACTCCGACTTTTAGGTTCTCACCTGTTGACGATCTTCGCGTCGATTACTACCAAATTCGATTAAGATGTTTTGAATCGCCACTTGAAGCCCGGATGATCTATCGTACGAATAAGATTACCTCATGGACTCCAGGCCAGCCGATTGAGGTGACTTTTCTCCAGTCGAGCGATGGTCAAGGAACGGAGGAGCCGCTTCTGCCAGGAGTGGAGTACGAGGTTCGAGTGGAGGCTTATGATGAGAATGGGGCTTCGTCCTCCCCAACCTGGAGAGCCTCCTTTCGAAGCGAAAAAAGGCTCTATTTTAAACTTCCTCAGGGTTCGGTACTCTATGATGATTTTTCCGGGAATTATATTGATAGGAATAAGTGGAGATGGTGTGAATTTGTAAGAGAGATCGACAGCGATCATCAAAGACTGATTTCAAAACTCGGAAGTCCAAATCCTAATGTGGTTGGGACCTATCCTTATTCTGACTGGAATTGGCTAAGTTTTCCCGGCCCAAATTCTGTCAATTCAATTCAGACCGACGTTATGATTCTCGAGAACGCAGCCACAAATTCTGCTCAAACAAGGGGCCGTGGCACCAGCCGAAGCATCCCGACAGGTGATATCGTTGCCGAGGCGAAGAAGATCGTCGCTGTAGGCTATAAGGAAATAGTTCTCTCTGGCGTCAACGTCGGTGACTACGGGAGGAAAATTGGCACAAACCTCCTGGATTTGCTGACACGGTTGGTGGCAATAGAAGATCTCTTCAGGATAAGAATCAGCTCTGTGGAGCCAAACCTACTCACTGATCAATTGCTTGCATTCTGGGTGGATAATCCCAAGCTGTGTAAGCATTTCCACATCCCACTTCAAGGAGGAGCTGATGAGGTCCTGAGGGGCATGCGTCGCCGCTATTCGACTGAGGTGTATGCCGATCGTGTCCACCGTATCAAGCGGCTTATCCCAACCGCCGGGATTGGTGCGGATGTTATTGTGGGATTTCCCGGTGAGACCGAGTCGCTGTTCGATTCGACCTATCGGTTCTTGGTGGACTTGCCGATCTCATATTTGCACGTCTTCACCTACTCTGAGAGGCCTAACACTGCAGCTTTGTTGCTCTCCGGAAAGGTCGAACCCCGGATTCGCTCCGAGAGGAGTGAGATGTTGAGGATCCTCAGTACCAGGAAGCGACGAGCTTTTCAGAATGCCTTCATAGGGGATAACATGGAGGCTCTGTTTGAAGACAAAACAAGAGATGGCCATTGGACCGGATTGACAAGTGAATATGTTCGAGTTAAGGTCAGAGAGAATTCAGAATTGACGAACAGCTTTGGCAGAGTGAACATAACGAGCTTGGAGGGTGAATGCTGCATTGGCGTACTGGTTGATACTCCATCCCAGAAACCTCAGATGAACATTTCGAGCCAGAAGGAGGTATCTCTATGCGCCTAAATCAGATATCCCGCTCCATCATTTTGCTCGCCTTAGGGTCGAGCTTGGCTTTTTCTCAGCTCAGTCTTCGACCGGCCATTCAAACTGCACAACCTACTGCACAAGATCAAGGGAACATACTCCTGGGGCGAGAGGACCATCCGACGGAAAAGAAGTCTATGGTGCTCGCGATAGCGTACTCACTGGTTCTGCCCGGGCTAGGAGACCTCTACGCAGATAACTTCCGGACGGGGCGTTATTTCATGGGAGCGGATGCAGCGCTCTGGGTGACGTATGCTGGCTTCCGTGTCCGTGGAAACTGGTTGAAGGAGGATGCTCGATCTTTTGCAGCGGAACGGGCTGGGGCCAACTTCCGTGGGAAAGGAAGTCAATTTGAAGTGGACCTCGGGAATTTCTTGAGCACGCAAGACTACAACGCGGTCAGACTCCGGAATCGAGAGTATGATCTTCTTTATGATCCGAACTCAACGTTTGCCTGGCATTGGGCCTCAGACGCTGACAAGGCCATGTACAAAGACTTACGCATCAGAGGGGATGAGGTCCTGCGTAATTCTCAGTTCGTTGTTGGCTTCTTGGTGCTGAATAGAGTCCTGTCGGCAATCTCAGCGGCCAGATCCGTGACCCTTTACAACCAAAACGTTCAAGTCATGGGCACCTGGCGGGTAAACGCAAACGTCCAGGGAAGCATCTTCGCTGCACACGGGGTTGAGGTCACACTGACAAAAGAGTTCTAGATCGGTTTTGGCTGCACAGTCCAATCCCGCTCCCAGTGCGGGATTTTGTTTTTCTAGCTCATGGAAAACATTAAGCTCGTTCTTGAGTACGATGGAACCGATTTCATCGGCTGGCAGGTTCAGCCGAATGGGCCGTCTATTCAGGAAGAGCTCGAAAGGGCTCTCGGCCAGATCTTGCAGGAACCCATGACGACGGTCGCAGCCGGTCGAACGGATGCGGGGGTCCACGCGAGGGGGCAGGTTGTATCGTTCCGGACTTCAAAGGAAGTCGATCCTGTGCTGCTTGGACGAGGATTGAACGGTCTTCTTCCACCGGACATCGTAGTCCTCTCGTGCGAGAAAGTCGAGGAGTCATTCCATGCGCGCTTTACCGCCAAAGCTCGCGTTTACCGTTATTTTCTCGGTCTGCGTCCCACGGCCGTGGGAAGAAACTACAGGTGGTACGTCGGTGGTTACAGAATAGATCAGCGATTACTGCAGGCGACTGCAGATCTTATCATCGGCGAACATGATTTCACATCATTCTGCAAGACTGACACGGATGTCGAGCACTATCGCTGCGCGGTAGAAAGGTCGACTTGGACGGCAGAAGATTCCGCACTTGTCTATGAAATCCGCGCGAACCGATTCCTCTATGGCATGGTGCGAGCCCTTGTGGGGACGATGGTTGAGATCGCACGAGGGTATCGACCTTTTGAGGATTTCGCGCGCATTCTGCAAGCCAAAGATCGGACTCGTGCAGGGATGGCCGCGCCAGCGAAGGGACTTTTTCTAGAACAGATCATTTATTAGAGTGGTAACGTTATGCGAACCACGTTGACGCAGCGTTCTCAGCAAATCAAGAAGATGCTCCCGTGAAACGTCTCAGGCTGGACTAGGACCGATGATCAGAGAAGCGATACAGAAGCTTGCACTGAAGGAAGAATCTTTCGAGGCGAGAAGCGTACGAGACTATGAATGAGATCATGTCCGGATCGACCTCTGAGTCGCAAATCGCCGCTTTTCTGATGGGGCTGCGTCTCAAAGGAGAGACCATACCGGAAATCGCTGGATGTGCTCAATCGATGCGTGAGAAAGCGATTCCCATCAGGTCCAGGCATCGCGATGTCATTGATACGTGTGGTACAGGGGGGAGACGGCACCGGAACGTGCAACATTTCCACGTGTGCTGCGATCATCGCTTGCGCAGCGGGGGCAGTCGTGGCCAAGCACGGTAATCGCGCGGTCTCCAGTCAATCCGGCAGCGCGGATGTATTGCGTGCCCTGGGTGTGAACATCGAGATTTCTCCGGAGCAGCTCGCCCAAGTGCTCGAGGAGGTTGGCATCACGTTCCTATTCGCACCGCATCTTCACACTGCCATGAAGTTTGCGGTACCGGTTCGACGCGACTTGGGCATACGCACGATATTCAACATCCTGGGGCCCCTGACGAACCCAGCTGGCGCTCGTCGTCAGCTCCTTGGAGTATTCAGTCCCTCCCTGACTGAAGTGATGGCGGGGGTGCTCCGCGAACTGGGTTCGGAGTTTGCGCTCGTCGTGCACGGAGAAGGCGGATTTGACGAGCTCTCGACAATGGGTTCTTCGAAGGTCACAGAACTGCGGAATGGACAAGTCAGGACATACAATCTCAGCGCTGAAACCCTCGGTTTTCAAAAACCCTCGTTGGAGAAACTCAAGGGGGGAGATGCTCAATCAAACGCGCAGATCATTCTCGATATTGTGGCCGGTAAGCGAGGACCTCAGCGGGATATCGCAGTTCTTAATGCTGCAGCGGCTCTGATGGTCGCAGGCCGGGTGACGGACATGGACGGAGGAATTCGCCGGGCGAATGAGGCTCTTGACAGCGGCGCCGCGGAGCGAAAACTCCGCCAATGGATCGAAGCTACCAATCGGATGAAATAGTGGTGAAAGCTGTCAGGAACATATTGAAAGATCTTCTGGTTCGATGGGGACTGTTGAAGACCAAGCTCTCCGAGGAAGAATTGAAGCAAGTCCTTGAAGCAAGTTCGATCAGCGGAGCGATTGACAAGACCGAGCACGAACTCATCAAGAGCATTCTCGAATTCACGGACACGACGGTCAAGGAGATCATGGTCCCGCGCCCGGATGTCGTCGCGCTTGACCTTTCGATGCCCCGTGATGTCCTGGTCCGAAAGGTGATTGATGAAGGATACTCCCGACTTCCCGTGTACCGCGGAACCATCGACAATATCGTCGGCATCATCTACAGCAAAGACCTGTTGAGCCTGCTCGAGCATCGGGATCTTATTGTGCTGCAGGATATCATACGACCGGCATACTTTGTTCCCGAGCAAAAACAAATCAGTCAGCTGCTGAGAGAATTCCAGCAGAAGAAGGCGCATCTGGCAATCGTGGTCGACGAGTATGGCGGGACAGAGGGAATCATCACGATGGAGGACATCGTGGAAGAGATCGTCGGGGAGATCCACGATGAATACGACGAGGTCAGCAGAGCGATCGAACCTGCGAAAGATGGCTCGGGTGTTGCCGATGCCGCGATTGAGCGTGAGTGATTTCAACGCGCAGTTCAACGCGCAACTTCCTGAAGCGCCTGAGTATGAAACCCTTGCAGGTTTTATCCAAAAGGTTTTGGGTCGATTGCCGGAGATTAACGAAGCCATTTCCTATCAGGATTTCACGTTTACCATTCTTTCCAAAACAGCCCGCCGGATCAGGCAGGTACGAGTTGTCCGCCAGCCTGGTACGACTGAACCGCGCGAGCAACCTTAATGAGCTTTCTCGAAACGATATTGGACGATAAAAGGAGAGAGGTTCATGATGCCTCGAAGCGCATGCCCTTCGAACATCTTGTAAGGTATGCGAAGGCTGAAGAATCTCCGCGGCCTTTCAAGAAAGCGCTGGAGCAAGTACCGTTTGCCCTCATCGCAGAGATCAAGAAGGCTTCTCCGTCGAAGGGCACGCTGATTGACCGATTCGACCACCGAGAGCTTGCCAGGGACTTTGAGGCCGGCGGCGCGCATGCCATCTCCGTGCTCACCGACAAGAATCATTTTCAGGGCGAGAAATCGTACATTAAGGATGTCAAGAAGGTCACAAAGCTTCCGGTGCTGCGCAAGGATTTCATTATTGATCAGTATCAGGTCTACGAATCCCGAGCCCTTGGAGCAGATGCTCTGCTGCTGATTGTGAAGGCACTTCCTTTCGAAGAGCTTCGTCGTCTCTATGATTGTGCGATGACGATGGGAATGGCGGTGCTCGTCGAAACACATTCTGAGGATGAGATTGCTGCAGCGAATGCGATCGGAGCCGAAATCATCGGGATAAACAACAGGGATCTGAATTCATTCGAAGTGAGTCTCAATGCGTCTCTGAATCTCTATCGGCATATTCGGGCGAGTGCGCTTGCAGTAAGTGAAAGCGGCATCAACTCATCGAAGGACGTTACGGCTCTCTGTGAAGCTGGTTTTCAGGCAGCGCTGATCGGTGAAGGACTGCTTGCTCGTGCCGATCGCTCCGCGGCCGTTCGCGAATTCATTCCGAGATAATATGCATCAAGACCTGTTCGTCAAGATCTGTGGTATTACAAATCTGGAGGATGCTCAGCACGCCGTGCGCTGCGGTGCAGATGCGATTGGGTTTGTGTTCTTCGAAGAGAGCCCGAGGTTCGTTTCTCATCGGCGGGCAGCGGATATTGCAAAGAGCCTTCCTGAGCATATCTCCAAGATCGGTGTTTTCGTGAATTCGGATCTCAAGTTCGTCCGTGACATTGTGAAGCACGTAAACCTGAGCGCAGTCCAGCTTCTGGGAAATGACGGGCCCGATGACCTGGTGAATTTTGAGACGAGCGTCATCAAAGTCTTCCGTGTTAAAAAGGAATTCGATGTTGAGGTGATGAAGAACTATATCGTTGACGCTTTTCTGCTGGACGCTTTTCATCAGGGATCCTTCGGGGGAACGGGCAAAACATTTGACTGGAATCTGGCGGTCAAAGCCAAGGAGTACGGTCGGATTATCCTTTCGGGGGGCCTTACTCCGGAGAATGTTGAAGATGCAGTGCGATTTGTTCGCCCATACGGAGTCGATGTGAGCAGCGGTGTTGAGTCCGCCCCGGGGAAAAAGAACCCCGCGAAAGTCCGCGAGTTCATCATGCGCGCAAAAAGTGTCCCTGTCTCATACCACGACGATGAAAAATCCTGAGAAGTATATCGGCACAATGCCTGATGCAAGCGGTCACTTCGGGATCTACGGTGGACGCTATATTCCGGAAACGCTGGTCCCTGCAGCAGAAGAACTCGCGCGAACGTATTCTGAGCTCAGGCAGGACGCTTCATTTCAGGCTGAGCTCACATACTATCTGAAGTATTTCGTCGGTCGACCAACGCCATTGCTGTTTGCAGAACGGCTCACCGAACACTGTGGCGGTGGAAAGATCTATCTGAAGCGGGAGGACCTGTGCCACACAGGGGCTCACAAGATCAACAACACCATCGGCCAAATCCTGATCGCTCGCCGGTTGGGGAAAAAACGAATTATTGCAGAGACTGGCGCCGGACAACATGGGGTCGCTGTTGCCACGGTGTGTGCGCGCTTTGGTCTCGACTGCGTCGTTTATATGGGCGAAGAGGATATCGAGCGGCAGGCGCCGAATGTGGCCAGGATGAAGCTCCTCGGCGCTGAGGTTCGGATTGTCAAGAGCGGAAGCCGTACCCTGAAAGACGCGACCAGCGAGGCAATTCGGGATTGGGTAACCAATGTCGAAAACACGTTTTACATCATTGGATCGGTCGTGGGCATGCACCCTTACCCCATGATAGTGCGTGACTTTCAAAGCGTGATCGGAAACGAAACGAGGGAGCAAATCCTCGCAGCGGAAGGCAGGCTTCCGTCGTCAATCGTCGCGTGCGTTGGCGGCGGAAGTAATGCAATGGGAATCTTCTACCCATTTCTTGATGACGCGGTAAATGTGCGTCTCATTGGAGTCGAGGCAGCGGGACTTGGCCTGGAAAGCGGAAAACATGCGGCTCCGTTATCGGCTGGCACCCCAGGGGTTCTGCACGGGGCAATGCAATACCTTCTTCAAGATGAACACGGGCAAGTGCAGATTGCGCATTCGATTTCTGCTGGACTTGACTATCCGGGAGTTGGTCCCGAGCATTCCTATCTCAAAGATCGCGGCCTGGTTCAGTATGTCTCAGTGACGGATGCCGAGTCCCTCGAAGGATTTCGGGTTCTGTCGAGACTTGAAGGTATCTTACCAGCTCTGGAATCGGCACACGCCGTTGCGTACGTTCTCAAGCTTGCTCCCAACCAACCTAAAAGCGACGTAATCGTTGTGAACCTGTCGGGTCGAGGTGACAAAGACCTGGCGACGGTTATGAAGGCGTTTGGTCTCTAAGGAGATTTCCGAGCTCCAACTTCCTCGAATATTCTCAAGACCTCCTCGGCCTTTTCGCGAGTCCCAAAGAGGGCTGCCCTCTCGAAGCCTGCCTGATACAATGTCTTTCTTCGTACCTCGTCGGTCAGAAGCCCCTCGAGCTGAACTGCTATTTCTTTCACATCATAGGGATCAACAAGAACCGCGGCGTTGCCTACGGCTTCAGGGAGTGCAGAGGCGTTCGAGACCAGCACAGGTGTACCGCATGCCATCGCTTCGAGGGGAGGGGCACCGAAACCTTCGTACAACGAGAGATACGCGAAGACTGACGCGAGCGTGTAGAGAGCCGGCAAAGTTTTCTGATCGATGTAGCCAAGCAGTCGAATTTTATCACCAAGGCCCAGCCGCTCGATGTCCCTTCTGATGCCTTCCGAGTACCAACCTAAGCCTCCTGCCAGGAGGAGGGAATACCCTGCGCGTAGTGATTCAGGCAGCAGAGAATACGCTTCAGCGAGCCTGCCGACGTTTTTGCGCGGCTCCAGCGTCCCAACATAGAGAATGAACTTGTCGGGAAGGCCATAGAGTTTCCGCGTGCTTTCCAGAAGGGCATGATCTTGAATGGGGTGGAACTGATCGCCGACGGGCAGGTGCACGACTCTTATTCTCTCATCAGCGACGTTGAATAGATTGTGGATGTCGCGCTTCGTTGCCGCAGAATCCGCCAGGACGCAGTCGGCGTACCGTACTGCATTGTTGACGTACAACTTCTGCCACAATCGCATTTTCAGCGTGAAGGTTTCGGGGTGACTATATGCCACGAGGTCATGAAGTGTCACAACCAAGCGCGTTCCCGTCGAGCGTGGACCGATGATCCTCGATGTGCCCATCAAGGGAAGGACATAGGCAGGAGAAAAGTAGACCCTGACGTTCTCTTTCCTCAGATACCGGGGAAGCAGAACATTTTCCCAAAGCCTGTTTGGTCCCATCTTCTGATAGCCAGGGATGAGAACCTTCTTGAGCTTCGGAGCCGTGAGGGAGGGATCATCCTCGACAAGGAAGAGCGTGTAGTTGTTCTTCTGGTCGATCTTCAGCAACGACCGGACGAGTCGCTCGGCGTAGACCCCCACGCCGGTACGGTTCCGTACAATGGTCCTTCCATCGATGGCAATATGCATAGAGGTCTTCGAGTCCGCTAGAAGTTGCTTGGTGAACGAAACGAAAGGAAGAGGTTCTTGATTTCGCTCAGCGTGAGTGCACGGAAGAGCAACAGTGCACAGAAATAGATCGACACACTTATCCCGAGAAGGAAAACGACATGGATATTCGGTTTCAATATGAGAAGCGGGAGTGTCACTGCCGCCGACAGGAGAATCCGGGCTAGCGGCTGATAAGAGAATGGCGAGGCTATCTTGGCTCGCATTTTTGTCATCAGGAAGGCGAAGCCAAGAAGTGCTGTCGCGACGGTAATGATCGATGCGCCGACTTGAGCAAACTTTGGCGTGAAGATAAGGTTCGCGGCAACGTTGAAAATGACATTCAGGATCGTCACGTACAGGACATACTTCTGCTCGTCAATCGCCCCGAGCGTGTTGCTGAAAAGGTTTGCGAGATAGACAACGGGAATAAACCAAACGAGAATCGAGAGGCATTGCGAAGCAGGGGCAAATTCCGGGGCGAACAGGAATCGGACGATCTCGTTGGAAAGAAACGTCGTGATGATGGCGATCGGCAGGGCGATCATGACAAGTTGAACCACGCTCCGCCGGAAGACTTCTTCCACTTCCTTGCGGCGGACCAGATAGTTCTGGCTCGCGAATGGAAAGACGGCGCCTGCGATCGCGAGGCTGAACATGGTTAACGGGAAAACAAGGTTATATGCCGCGCGATAGATTCCCGCTGAATCGTCACCGACGAATTTCGCGAGGACCACCGTATCGAAATTGAAATAGATCGAAGAGAAGATGGTCGTGAGCGCAAAAGGAAGGCCGCCACGCAACATCGAGAGCATATACTCGAAATCCTGAACAAGAATGGGTCGAGTGAAGCGGTGATGAACGAGAACATGAGTCAGGGAAACGAACACGATGTTCACTACCGTCATCACAGAGAGAAGCGACAGGAGCCCGATGTCCATCGAAATGGAGACGACGATGACCACAAACTCAGCGATCCGCGCGAGGGAAAGCATCCCTGTCTCATAACCGACCTTGTCGACGGCACGAAAGAATGATGCAAATGTGGTCCAGTAGGTGCGAAGAAGTGTGATGAGACCTGCAAGGACAACCATGAAGAATCGGTCCGTCCAAAAGGAATCCAGTATCCCGCTGGTGACGGACATGGCCAGAAAGACAAGAAATGTCAGCATCCCTTTCCAGGCAAGGACGGCACCAAGTTGTTTCGGGATTTGTGCCTCGGGCAATCGCGGCACCTCACGCATCAAGTAGGTATCCATGCCAAGGTCGCAGAGAGGGATGAATAACGCGGTCAGCGCGAAAGCATAGTTGTAAACGCCGAACAGCTGTGTTCCCAGATATTTGGCAAGGAGGATGAAAGAAACGAACGCGAGCGACTTCGTGAAAACGTGAAAGCCAAAGAGAAGGGCCGAGTTTCTCAGAACGGAGCGGCTTTCAATGCGTTGATGGGTTGACGACGGAGCAGCAAAAGGGGATTCTTGGTTTTCGAGATGTCTGTCAGTTGGGGGCTTTTCCATCGGCATGGGTGAATGTCAGGCAGAAATTACCCAAAAAGGAATGCTGAGTCAAGGTCGCAGCTTGAGTTTGGAAGATCGTGTGGTTATATTGGTTTCACTTCGAACTCTCATGCAGCTACAGTGAACCTGCCAGGAATATGGCTCATATAGCCATCGACGCGTGCGAGTACTTCGACTTCGGCATAGGAAGCTATATTCAGAATCTTGTTACTGCCCTGGGCGAATTGAAGAGCCCGCATGCCTTTACGCTGTTCTTCTCTCCTGCGGACGCGGGAAAAGTGATGCTGCCCGAGGGTTGGCGTGCCAGGGAAAGCCGATTAAAAAAATATTCTGTTGGCGAGATTGCACTCTTTGGGCGGGTTGTCAGATCAGCCAGGATTGAATTGCTGCATGAGCCCCACTATACGCTCCCGATGGGCTTGGGCGGTAGGTCGGTTGTCACTGTACACGACCTTATCCACCTGAAGATGCCGGAGTATTTCTCGATGGCGCAGCGCACCTATGCAAAACTGATGCTTGGGTACGCTGTCCGAAACGCGGGTGCAGTCATTGCAGTCTCTGAGAAGACGAAACAGGATATCGTCGAGACGTTCAACGTAGAGCAGGACCGAATTCATGTCGTCCATCATGGGATTCGATCGATCTATCAGAAGCTTGATGACCGGGGCGCTGTTGAAGAATTCCGAAGAGCTTTCGGGATAAGCAAGCCATTTGTGCTGTATGTCGGGAATGTCAAGCCTCACAAGAATATTCCGACGCTCTTGAAGGCATTCGCAAGACTCCGAACCGGTTTCAATGATCTTGAGCTCGTCTTCGCAGGCGGATCTTGTTTGGCCGACCGCTCGCTCGGTGAGCAGGCACGGACACTTGGGATCGCGGGAGCAATCCGTGATGTGAACCGTCTGTCGGAGCGCGACCTGATTCGTGCCTACAACGCTGCGGAGATGGTGGTGCTGCCTTCGCTGTATGAGGGATTTGGCTTCCCGGCTCTTGAAGCTATGGCTTGTGGCACGCCGCTGATCGCATCAAATGCTGGTGCACTGGCAGAGGTAGTAGGAGACGCTGCGATGATGTTCGATCCCTTGAGTCCCGACGCTCTCACTGAGGCAATGAAGAATGTCCTGAGCAGCTCAGAACAAAGGGCGATCCTTGTCGCCAAAGGGAAGATCAATGCGAGACGATTCTCCTGGACAACGGCTGCACAACGGACGCTCGCAATCTATGAAAGAGTGTTGGAACAATGTCCCGCACGATAAGACGAATCGGCATATTCGGCGGCTCGTTCGATCCCCCGCACATCGGTCATCTGATCATCGCTGAGCTATCACGGCTCACCCTGAATCTTGATCTGGTGGTTTTTGTCCCGGCGTATCGCCCACCTCACAAACAGGGAAAGCATCCCGCAACCGCGGGTGATCGTTTGGCAATGACGAAACTTGCTGTGAAAGGAAACAGGGCTCTTCGCGTCTCGGACATTGAACTGAAACGAAAGGGTGTTTCGTACACTGTGGACACCGTGAAGGCATTCCAGCGGCGATACGCCAAGGCAGAGATTTATCTGATTGTCGGCGGAGACAGTCTGCTTCAATTTCACCGATGGAAGAATCCCGGCGCGATAATGGCGGCAGCCTCGCTTGCGGTTTTCCGACGGCCCGGGTCCATTCATCCGAAGTCGAAGGTTCCTCCTTCGAAGATCTCCTGGGTGAAGGGTCCTTTGATGGAGGTCTCGTCTTCTGATATCAGGGAAAAAATCCGCGACGGCAAATCGATACAGTACATGGTAAGAGACAATGTCCTCGCCTATATCACGCGTAGAAAGCTCTATCGCAACTCGAACAACTAGCCTAAGACCATGAAATCCACCGCCTCCCCCGACGATATCTCGAAGATTGTTCACACTGATCATCACGACCCGTTTCAGGTCCTCGGCGCGCACCAAATGGAGTGGAAAGGGAAGCGAGGAGTTGTGGTGCGATCATTTCTGCCTGATGCCGCTTCTGTGGAGCTCGTGGAGCTTCAAAAGGAGGTCGAGGTACGCACGTTTACGATGAATAAGGTGCACGATGGCGGCATTTATGAAGTATTCGTCCCGGACCGGACTGATGTTTTCCCGTACAAGTTGCGGAAACGGACAATCCAGGGAACGGTCGAGACGTTTCATGATTCCTATTCCTTCCTGCCGACCCTGACTGAATTCGACCTGTACCTCTTCAACGCCGGCGATCACCATCGGATATACGAGAAACTAGGTGCTCACTACGCTGAGGTGAACGGGGTCGGCGGAATTCAGTTCGCTGTATGGGCGCCCGCCGCTCGCAGCGTCAGCGTCATCGGCGGATTCAACGGTTGGGATCGGCGCAAGCACGCGATGAGGGTGCTAGGTTCATCCGGCGTGTGGGAGATCTTCATTCCCGGACTGCCGGAGGGCGAGCTTTACAAATTCCAGATCAAAACACAGAACGGCACGATCCTCGATAAATGCGATCCGTACGGTTTTGAGATGGAACTCCGTCCAAGCACGGCGTCACGCGTCAATCTGCTGGCAGGATATGAGTGGCACGATGAGCAATGGTTGAACCAACGCCGAACGTCGACTCCATTTTCCAAACCAATCTCTGTTTACGAAGTCCATCCCGGATCGTGGGGGAGGGTGCCGGAAGAAGAGAACCGTTGGCAGACCTATCGAGAGATGGCTCACAAGCTCGTCGACTATGTACGTGAGCGCGGATTCACGCACATTGAGTTCATGCCTGTGATGGAGCACCCTTTGGACGCCTCATGGGGATATCAGGTCACTGGCTACTTTGCCGCAACCAGCCGATACGGTCGTCCTCAAGACTTCATGTATCTCGTCGATCATTGCCATCAGAATGGCATCGGTGTGATTCTCGACTGGGTGCCTGCTCATTTTCCGAAGGACTACTACGCGCTCGGCCAATTTGATGGGACCCATCTTTATGAACACTCCGATCCGAGAAAAGGCGAACATCAGGATTGGGGGACGTATATCTTCAACTATGGCCGCCATGAAGTGCGAAACTTCCTGATCAGCAACGCCCTGTACTGGATCGACAGGTTTCATGTTGATGGCCTGCGGATCGACGCGGTCGCGTCCATGTTGTATTTGGACTATTCGAGGCGGGAAGGAGAGTGGATCCCGAATCAATATGGAGGACGGGAAAACATAGACGCGATTGCATTTCTAAAGCAACTGAATGGCATCGTCCATCATTACTATCCAGGTATTCTAATGGTCGCCGAAGAATCCACTGCGTGGCCCGGTGTCACCAACAGCCTTGAGCACGGAGGACTCGGATTCGACCTGAAGTGGAACATGGGATGGATGCACGATATGCTCGAATATTTCTCGAAGGAGCCTGTCCATCGATCATATCATCATCGGAATCTGACATTTGCGCTCCTGTATGCGTTCAGCGAGAAATTCCTGCTGCCGCTTTCGCACGACGAAGTCGTTCACGGAAAGAGAGCGCTGCTCGAAAAAATGCCCGGCGATCTGTGGCAGAAGTTTGCAAACCTTCGCGCTCTTTATGGATTGATGTTCGCTTTCCCGGGAAAGAAACTGCTTTTCATGGGAGGTGAGATTGGCCAGTGGATAGAATGGAACCACGAGGCTTCGCTGGATTGGCATTTGTTGGATTACGATACCCACAAGGGAGTCCTGCGGTTAATCGACGATCTCCACAGGCTTTATCGCCAGGAGCCGGCACTTCATGAGGTTGATTTTGAATACCGCGGATTCGAGTGGATCGATTTCCAGGATAGTGCTAGCAGTGTCATCGCGTTTGAGCGAAAAGCGCGAGACCCACAAGAACGAATTGTTGTTGTCTGCAATTTCACACCGGTCCCGCGTTACGGATATCGCATCGGTGCCTCCCAGTCAGGGGTCTATAAAGAAATACTGAATACAGATTCGTCGTATTTCGGAGGCAGCAATATGGGAAACAGCGGGGAGCTTGCTGCGGACAATATTCCATTTCACCACCATCCCTATTCACTCAATGTCACGCTTCCACCCCTCAGTGTTCTCTTCCTGAAACGAAGCAGCACCACCTAGGCAGTGCGCGTGTAGACCTTGGAAATTGCGGAAAACCCTTTTGGGATTGCCGGAGACCAATGGACTGAACGATACGATGCATGGAGGCTCCTGACGCTCAGCGCACGAGGCCTTCAGTTCGTCCCTGATTCCTTGCATCTTTTCGAAGAATAGCTTAACCTGACCGTCAACGTAGAAAATCATTTTTTGCCTCACTCATCAAGGGAAGGCAACAGCAATGAATAGAATCTTCATCGTTGCATTATCTATGATGCTCATCGCTGGATGTGCGATGTTTCGTCCGGCGACGGACGGACCGGCATCAAAGCCTGATTCAGCCGCCCAAAAACCGCCCACACCCCCTCCGACGATCAAACCCTACAGTCAGATCATTACCAAGGAGGCCAAATCCGACTCAGGATTGTTCATCGTACACAGGATCAAGGAGAAATTGTACTTTGAGATATCGAAGAACGAAATAAACAAGGATTTCCTCCTCGTGTCAACGCAGGCGAAGACACAGACAGGCGTGGGGTACGGAGGGGACGAGATCAACGAACAGGTGGTCCGCTGGGAGAGGATGGGAGATCGAATGTTCCTTCGCAGCAAGCTGTTCGCTTCTGTTGCAGCGGACACGCTTCCAGTGGCAGCGGGTGTGAAAAAGGCTACAGTGCCTCCAATCATCATGGCATTTGACATCCAGGCGCTCAACAAGGACAGCTCCAACGTTGTTCTTGATGTCACGGATCTTTTCATCTCCGACGTTGCAGAATTGGGCATGAATCGCTACCAGCGCGAGCAATATAAGATCCGGCGTCTCGATTCAAAGCGTTCGTACATAGAGTACAGCCACGCGTTTCCTGACAACATCGAAACCGAGGCAACAGTGACCTACGATGCCGGACAAGTTCCACAGGATGCTTCGCTTTCCTCGATCACGATCACGATGCATCACTCGATGGTTCGTCTGCCGGAGAAGCCCATGATGCCACGCCTCGTCGACTCCCGGGTGGGATTTTTCGGGGTCACACAATACGACTACGGCTACGAGTCACAGCGAGCCGAACAGCGACGCTACATCGCTCGTTGGAGGCTGGAGCCGAAAGATCCAGCGGCTTTGGCGCGGGGTGAACTTACCGAGCCGGTCAAGCCAATCACATTTTACATCGATCGGGCGACGCCCGAAAAGTGGAAACCATGGCTGAAGAAGGGGGTCGAGGATTGGCAGGTTGCGTTCGAGAAGGCCGGATTCAAGAATGCGATCGTCGCTAAATACGCGCCGAGCGTCAAAGAAGATCCGAACTGGAGCGGCGAGGATGCCCGATATTCGACCATTCGGTGGCTGCCGTCGAACATCGAAAACGCATACGGACCTCATATCAGTGACCCCCGGACGGGCGAGATTCTGGACGCGGACATAGGATTCTTCCATAACGTCATGAACCTTGCTCGCAACTGGTATTTTGTTCAGGTCGGCAATGTTGATCCAAATGCGAAGAAGCTTCCATTGCCCGACAGCCTAATGGGTGAGTTGCTGCGGTATATTGCTGCACATGAAGTCGGCCATTCCCTTGGTTTTCGTCACAACATGAAGGCGACATCACAGTATCCTGTGGATAGCCTGCGAAGCGCATCTTTCACGGCGAGAAACGGCAATGAACCGTCGATTATGGACTATGGTCGGTTCAACTACGTTGCTCAACCGGGGGACAACGCTCGGCTCATACCAATGATCGGGCCATACGACAAATTCGCAGTTGAATGGGGGTACAGACCTATCCCCGGCGCAAAGACATCCGATGAAGAGCGACCCGAACTGAACAAGATCGCGTCGCGCCAAGAAACTGAGCCCTACCTGCGTTTCGGTGAGTACGAACCAAGCGATCCTACTGTGCAGACAGAAGACATGGGTTCCGATCCGGTCGCCGCAACGAAATATGGGCTGAAGAACATCTACGCCATCGCCGATATGTTGATCAGTGCCACGACTAAGGCGGGGGAGGACTATAGTACGCTGCGAGAGATCTATTCTGAGCTGCTTGCACAGCGAAATCGGGAGTTCGGCCACGTCGCGACCTATGTGGGTGGAATCCAGAGGACAGAGCGGATTGCGGGTCAGGAGGGCGCTGTCTTCACACCCATCTCTCGAGAGAAGCAGAAGGAGTGCATGGCATTCCTTCAGAAGGAAGCGTTTCGTACTCCAGTGGAGCTCCTGAAGCCGAATATCCTGGCGTTGATCGAGCCATCCGGGGCCGTCGACCGCGTGCTTGCTGGACAACGCCAGCTCCTGAACATCCTTCTAAACAATGATCGCATGAATCGCCTCATCAATGTGACTGCGACTGCTAAGAAAGGAGAGACTCCGTATGCACTCAACGAGATGCTCTCCGAGCTCAAGCAGGGAATTTGGAGCGAGCTGAAGGTCAGTCCAACAAAGACTGATATCTACAGGCGCAACCTGCAACGAGCATATATCGAGCTGTTGGGGAACAAACTGAATCCACCGCCCACTACGATGCCTCAAGGGTTGCCACCGGGGGTTTTGTTCCCGCCACCCACGCCGCTTCCAGGTGAAGCTCGCGCACTGATTCGCTCAGAGCTGATGGAGCTCGACAGTATGCTTGCGAAGGCGGTGGGCACTGCAGGGGATCGCGAAACGAAAGCTCATTTGCAGGATAGCAGGGATCAGATCTCGAAGATTCTCTATCCTGAAAAGGGGAAATAAGGCAAGAAGGGTCGTTATGAAAAAGCCCAATCGGCATGATCCGATCGGGCTTTTTGTTGATATGATTCGCGGTGAGCCCGTTTCATGGATCCGAATGCCTTCCGAGCGAATGCCTTCGTTTGAACTTCTGCGAACAGTTCATTCACTTCTTCTTGAGTTTCTGAAGTTGATTCAGAATTTTTAGGCGGGTATTTGTCCACTCTCTGCGTTTCATTTCGATTGAGATGTCTTCTGCGAGTTTGAGGTACTTCGTGTAGTTGCGGATAGCCTCCGGAATATCCGAGAGATCGTCACACGCCGAACCGATATAGAACTGCGCGTCTCGGTTTGCTGGATCAAAACGCAAGGCTGACTGGTACGCCTCGATTGCTTCGTGGTATTTTTTACTCAGGAAGAGCAGATTCCCAAGTTTGACGTAGATGTCCGCGATGGCATCGGGGTGATAGGTGAGGATCGCTTGACGATACGCATTCGCAGCAGACTCGATGGAATCGAGCTTCTGCAAGGCTAGCGCAAGGTTGAGGTGCCAAATCGAATTCTCAGCATCAATTGTAATCGCTCTCTTGTATGCGAATGCTGAAGAATCGTATTTGTCCACGCGGAAGTACGCATGTCCGAGATTGCCCAGGGTCCTGTGCATCCAATGAATCCAGTTCGACAGCTTCGCGGAACGCCTCGGTCGCCGGAGCATATTGTTCGAGATTCCGATAGCAGAGGCCGACCTTGTAGATGAAATCTGCGTTGTTTGGTCGCAGCGAATACGCCTGTTGATACAGCGCGAGTGCTTCTGCATAACGTTTCTTGACGTAGTGAATCGATGCAAGGACATTCATCGCGGGAACAAAGGTCGGATTCAGCTTCAAGCACGACATCAGACAAACGGAAGCGGAGTCCTGATTCCCCAGCCCAACGAGAACGCTTCCGAGGTAGTAGTGACAAAGGAAATCGTTTCCATTCAGCGCAAGGACTCTGCGGAACATGTCGGCGGCTTCGTCGTAGGAGTGAGACTCATTGTAGAGGAGACCAAGAGAGAACAGTGCCTGTATGTAAGTTGAGTCGCGTGAAAGGATCTCCTCGTATTGGTATTCCCCTTCCCTCACCTCTCCAGCCTGAACAAGAAAGCGGGCCAGCTGATATCGGTAGTTTATGTTGACGGAATCCAGGCGCACTGCTTCGCGCAAGAACTTATTCGCGCGTTCGACGTCGTTCAACGCCGCGTAGGACAGCCCCAGGTTGAAGCGATCGTTCGCTGATCCGGTGTCAGCCCTTGCCAGCAAGAAGGTCTTGATGGCCTCAAGGTATCGCCCGCCTGTATGCAGCGTCATGGCCACTTTCAACAGGCTATCAGCCTTGCTCTTTGGGGATGTGTCCTGAAATACGAAAGACGCATGTAACGGGATGGAAAGGTGAAAAGCGGAAAGGAGGAAGAAACATACTGATCGACAAAGCATCATATCAGCCTCCGGCAAAGGATGAAACGCTATACATGTAACCTTGTGTTTCTCTTCTTCCAGAAATAGAAAATGGGCACGCCGAGGGCGAGGAATCCCAGGCCTGCAAGAGCTTCTGCAGGCTTCTCGAAGAGTGTGTAGCAAACGAAAAGAACCGAGATTGTCACGAAAAACAACGGCGTCGCGGGGTAACCAAGCGTCCGGTATGGTCGCTCGGCGTTCGGAAGCCGCCTACGAAAGATGAACACGCTGAACGCCGCAAGAGCAAAGAATATCCAGTCGGTGAACACGACGTACGAAATCAAGCTTTCAAACGTTCCCCAGAAAAGGATCAGGACAATTGCCCAGATGGACTGGAAGACAATGGCAAACACTGGCGTGCGAAACCGCGGATGGACCTCGGAGACCTTCTTGAAGAATACCCCGTCGTTTGCCATGGCGTAGTATATCCGCGGCGCCGTGAGTGTATAGATTCCCGTCGTTCCAAAGGTCGAGATGAAGATCGTGATTGCTATCAAGCTTCCACCCAGGGGTCCGAGCACTACACTGATTGCGTCGGCCGCGATCCGCGGCGAATCTGCCATCTGCGCTGGTGAGAGCAAGAACATATACGCGACATTGACTGATATGTAGATAATCGTGACTGCCGAGGCTCCTATGATGAGCGATCGGGGGACGCTATGCTTCGGATCTTTGGCCTCAGCCGCCGTGAAGGTGGCATGTTGCCAACCGCCATAAGACCACAGGACGCTTACAAATGCGAGCGTCAGCGCGCTTGCGATTCCATTTGGCAGATGTCCGAGTGGAGTGGAAAAATCTGTCGTTGCACTCGATCCCCATCCCAATCCGACAATGACGAGCGCAGCAATGCCCGCGAGCTTCAACACTGTGAAGAGGTCGCTGAAGATCCCACCAGCTTTGACGCCCAGTACATTTATGATGGTGACGAGCACGATGCCGATAATCCCTGTGATCGTTGTGTGTTCTCCGACGATCGGAACAAAGAATCCCAGGTATGTGGAGAACGCCACCGCCAGAGCCGCAAGGGCACCGGTATTTGCGACGAGGAAGTACGCCCATCCATAGAGAAACCCGATCAACCCTCCGTAGGCTTCGCTCAGGAAGACATAGACGCCGCCGGCACGTGGCATCATGGCGCCAAGCTCAGCATACGTCAAAGCTCCGCTCATTGCCATGAGACCACCCAGGCTCCATACTGCCAGTATCCAAACGGGAGATGGGAGTGCCTTGGCGATGAGCGCGGGAGTCAGAAAGATACCAGACCCGATGGTGGAGCCAATCGCGATCATGGTCATGTCAAACAGGGTAAGCTCTCGGCGCAGTTCGGTCATAGGGAAATGCAAAAATCAGGATGACAAAATCAAAATGAAGAAATCACAATGACAGATCAGAATGAATAAGTGTATTTCATTCGCTGGTTATTTCCTTCCCTTAAGTGTAAGAATGCTTGAGGCGAATATCCGCGTAATCTCGTCAAGCTCTTGAAGGATGGGGTTGACAACTTCGGGTTGTGCTCTTTTTGTATCTCTACGTAACGTGAGCCAGAGAAGGCTTTCGTTGCATGATTTGAGCGAGATGGTGAAATAGTTGGTGAAGTCTTTCTTGCTGCTTGCCGCCTGACCTTCAGTGTAGTTCGCGATTATGCTCGTGCCACTTCGCAGGAGTTGATCACCTAGTTTTCTTGCCACATTGTCGGTGGGCAGATGATCAATGAATTCGACCAACTGCAACGTGAACGAATATAGTCTCTTCTTGAACTCGATTTTGAATTTTGCTCTGTCATTCTCCATTATGGTTTCTCATTTCTCAATTGGGATCTTAGCTTATTGTGACAGTCACCTGCTAAATCTGTATAGAGATTGCCTTGCCAATCGTGCTCTCAGCGTGTTGTTTGCCATCGAGTCACACCGTAAAGCGCTTGCCATGAATCTGAACGGCAAGCCTGCGGCCCCGGACTAGAACGTTGCCGATTTTCAGTTGTTTGAGGTTGAATGGGAACGGATCGATCACCACGGAGAACTCGCCGGGCCGTATGCCGCAGACGTACTTGATGATGAGGTCGTTGACCCACGAGTGCTGATAGTCATCGATGCCGCGGTATTGATGGCACATCACGCCTGCAGACAGGTTATAGTCCTACTTGACGGCCTCAAGTTTCTTCCAGACCTCGGGGTCTTCGTGACCAAGTCTCCAGACTGAGATGCCGCGGAAATGGTACTTCTCCACTAGCTCGAGCTTCGCTGCAAGCGAACGAGCGTCCTCCAGGTACACGTACTCGTTGAGATCGTCATTAGGATAGACTGCGTAGTACACCTTTTCTCGCTCGTCCCATCGCCACGTCGCGCCAAAACGTGAAGCAAGTCCCTTTGCTTCGCTGTAGTCAAGACTTTTGCCCCACGCGTGCGGTTGACCGTTCTGGTAGGAGGGCTGCCAGCGATAGGAATAGAAAGGGATCCCAAGTGAGATTTTCGAAGCGGGTATGCCTTTCAGCACAAACTGAATAACGGCCTCCATCCACGGAATGCCTGCCACTGGACCAGGTGTCGTTCGGTAGGTATGTTGGTCGTAGGTCATGAGAGAAATGAAGTCCCCAATTTCGCCGAGGGCCTTGTAGTCATACACTCCTCGCCAGAATTCATAAATCCATTTGTGGTATTCTGTAGGCCCGGTATTGTCACTTGTCCGCGGAACAACAGCGATGCTGATCGCAAAGTCATGGGTGTGGAGAACTGAGGCAGCCTGTCGGTAAAATTCCGTGAACGGTTGTTTGTCCCTCACATGAATGTTCTCGAAGTCGAACTGTATGCCGTAGTAGTTGTTTTCACGGCAGACGCGGAGCATGTTCTCGATTGCTCGCACTCGTGCCAGGGAATCGTGAAGTAATGAATGAAATGCTGGTTGGTCAAAGCCGACGTTGACGACCAGGGGCATCACCCTGACGTTGTTTTTGCTGGCAAGCTCCAGAATTCGCTTGTCAACAGTGCCCCAGAGGATGCCGTGCTCGTCGATCTTGTATGCCTGTGGGCCAACAATGTCTATCGATCGAATGTTTGCTTTGAAACTATCGAAGCACTGCTCGTTATCGATCAGATAGAAGAGCCGCTCAGTTTTCTGAGCCCTCGCGAAGGCAGCTGCGGAGATAACAAACAGGATAACGATGACACTTCGGCGTGGTGTCGACATGGCTCTTCGCTCCTAGAGGCAATTCTTCACTGCTAGTGCCACTTCTATGTTAAGAGATCTTGCCCGCCAGACCGCAAAGCGGGCTGGTATTCAGAAAGGCACTAGTGGTCGCTTCCAATGGTACTCTCGGTGTCAAGACGCAAGATTACTTTTTGTCCGAAGGACTCCTTCGGAGGAAGCGGCACTAATCGCCGAAACAAATCCCCAGGTCCCGCGCTGCCAGCATCGTGTCGCAGTCCAATGGCACAGATTTCATCCGGCGTGTCGCCTGATCGAGTGGTACGTATCGTACGGTCGGCGGATCGAGTGCAACCATGACGCCCGATTTACCCTCGTCCAGTGCCCGAATCGCTGCCGTTCCAAATCGAAGCGAGATGAGCCGATCGAACGTGGTAGGAGAGCCGCCGCGCAAGAGGTGCCCGAGAACGACACAGCGGGTCTCTCTTCCCGTGACTTTTTGAATTTCCTCTGCTACACGTTCTCCTGCACCGCCGAGCCGCTCAGCCCGTCCCAGCTCTTTCGATACCACGGAAACTGTGCCGCCCTTTGGCTTGGCTCCCTCAGCGACCACGACGATTGCGAACTTCCGACCGCCATCGTACCGTTCATGGATTTTCTGAGCAACCTTCTCGATGTCATAGGGGATTTCAGGGATGAGGATCACGTCGGCTGTCCCTGAGACGCCGCTATTCAGAGCGATCCATCCGGCGTAGCGCCCCATGACTTCAACCACCATTACACGCTGATGCGCTTCAGCAGTCGAGTGGAGCCTGTCGAGGCACATCGTCGCGAAGGAGACAGCAGTGTCGAACCCGAACGTGATCACCGTCTTTTCCAGATCGTTGTCGATGGTTTTCGGAACGCCGACTACCCACAGCCCCTTTTTCGCGAGGACGCTGGCGATGCCCAACGAACCGTCGCCGCCGATCGCAACCAGGGCGTCAATCTTCGCGCGTTTGAAGGATCTCATCAACTCATCGGAACGATCCTTCTCATACATCTTCCCATCCTTTCCCTTGGTGGGATACTTGAGAGGATTTCCTTTGTTCGTGGTTCCCAAAATCGTTCCACCAAGATGCGTAATGCCTCTCACAGTGGATCGCGTCAGAGGAATTAGGCCCCCCTCGGGGTATTCTTTTGGCAGCATGAGACCGTTGTAACCGTCGCGTATTCCGCAACATACCCAACCACGGTCGATAGCTGCGATGGTGGCCGCGCGAATGACGGCGTTGAGTCCGGGTGCGTCTCCGCCTCCAGTGTTGATTGCGATCCGTTTGATGCTCTTGTTAGACATAGCTTTATCTCCCTTGTGTAGCGATTTATGCGCGCCTGGTCTCTCGAAGGATTAGCGTGAACCGAATCCGCGGTGCAATGGTGCTCTGGACTGCAGGAGGCCTCTGGAGCATCAGTCCGAACTCCTCACAGACCTCAGTGGAATCGTTCTACCTTTTTGCAGAGGCTTCAAAGATTTCCTTCGTCAATGCAACGGCCGTTTGCACTTCGTCGATTGTATTGTAGAAATGAGGTGAATATCGGAACTTGCCATTGCGAAGAGAGATGAAGACGTTCTGTTGAGTTAACTTCTCAAATGCTGCCGTTGGATTTACTTCCTTTGGCGGCTCGATCGTCACAATCCCAGCACGTTCCGAAAGGGAGGTGGGGGAGTATACCCCTGCACCTCCCGCATCCCTGAACTCATCGATGATGTTTTGCGTAAGACCGAGGATGTGAGATTCGATGATCTCGGGGCCAACTTCGAGGAGCGTGGACAGAGCCGCGTACATGCCCCACATGCCGGGGATGTTCACGGTTCCACCTTCATAGCGGCGAGCTGTCGCTGCAAGCGGCTGCTGAAAGTCGGAAAAATCAAATGGGTTTTCCACCGATAGCCAGCCCATGTATTTTTGATGAATGCGTGCCTGGAGTTCTTCTGTAAGATAAAGAAACCCGATTCCTTGAGGACCCATCTGCCATTTTGGACAACCGGCAGCCATAGCATCGATTTTCATTGCCTGCACGTCAAGTTTGATCGCGCCGACAGCCTGGATGCCATCAACAACAAAGAGTATCCCTTTCGTCCGACAGAGTCCACCGAGAAGAGCCAAATCCGATCGATATCCGGAAAGATATTGCACTGCGCTTAGCGCCAGCAATCGAGTACGAGGCCTCAATGATTCGTAGATCAACTCCGGCGTCACTTTTCCATCCGGGCATTGCAGGATGTCGACCTCGACTCCCTGAGTTCTGAGGTGAAGATAGGGATAGACGTTCGATGGAAACTCCTGATCGTTTAGCAGAATGCGGTCACCTGGTTTCCAGTCGATGCCTGATGCCACGATATTGAGTGCATCGGACGTGTTGCCGGCGATAGCAATGCGCTCGGGGGATTCGGCATTGATGAGCTTCTGAACGCACCCTCTCGTATGCTCGATTTGCTTGAGGTCATCAAAGAAAGTTTCGATCTTGCCTGAAGATCGGTCCTGCAAATGGCCGATCTGGGCTCTCAGCACTCTGGTCGAGAGTGGGCTGACAGCAGCGTGATTGAGGTATATGATCCCCTGCTCGGTGTGGGGGAAGAGGCGACGAAGATCCTTGAGCGGTTCGTACGGTATGAGCTTGAGTTGCGGAGAGTTCACGATGAGTATACTTGCGATAGGAAGTTCAAGTGCACTGTCAGATTATACTCAAAGAGACAAGGAAAATCAAGAAATCTGCGGCGGTTTCACCGGTTGTTTTTGGCTGACAAGATGGCTAAAATGTCCTTCGGATACTTGTTGAACCTCAGAATCATGACGCACTCGGCGTTCAATCGACGAGAGGTGCTGTCATGAGCAGACTTGCGTTCTTCGCGGAGCAGTCATCGACAACTTGAATCTGGCGGTAATTGTCGTAGATTTGGATTCACGAAGATGCCTAATACGTGCCTGAATACAGAAAGTGAGCGAAAGCGATGTCTCTGAAATCGGCATTCCTTCTCATTGTCTTATTTTGTTCAATAGGGTTCCGGGCTCACGGCTCAGCTCCCGATAGTGCACAAGCAGTTATGCTGATCCGCTGCGATGACCTGGGCATGTGCCATGCTGTGAATATGGCAGCCAAGCAGGTCTTCGAGTCCGGAATCCCTGTCTCTGTTTCCGTCATGTTCGCCTGCCCGTGGTATCAGGAAGCTATCGACTTGCTCCGGCAGCACCCAAATGTTTCTGTCGGTATTCACCTGACACTGAACGCTGAGTGGAAAAATTATCGTTGGGGACCCGTCGCGGGAAAAAGTGCAGTACCGAGCCTCGTCGACAGCGTGGGCTACTTCTTTCCGTCACGGGCAAGCTTCTTCGCAAACAAGCCGAGACTCGACGAAATCGAAAAAGAACTCCGCGCACAGATTGAGCGTGCCCTGCACAGCGGACTCCAGATCGATTATCTCGATTATCATATGGGAACTGCTGTTGATAAACCTGAGTTGCGATCGCTTGTCGAATCGTTGGCGAAGGAATATGGTCTGGCAATCTCGCGATATTTCGACGAAGTCGACGTCAATGGAGTCTATGGGGCACCCCCAGCGAGCAAGCTGGACACGCTGCTCTCGAAAACAAAAGAGTTACCGACATCGAGGATTAACCTGATGGTCTTTCACATTGGCCTTCAGTCACCGGAGATGGATGCTCTCGTGGACATGAACTCCTTCGGCCTTTCGGAGATGAGCAAACACCGTGAAGCCGAACTGAAGGCGTTGCTGTCACCGCAACTCAGGGACCTGCTGAACTCAGAACGTGTTCAGTTGACGACGTATCGCGACCTCGTGAAAAAGTTTGGCCTAAAGAGCATGAAACGACCTGCTGAGAAGGAGTAAGAATCGTGAAGACGATCTTGATGTTGCTGATTGTCGCTCTCGTGTTCGCTTCCTGCAAGACTCTCGAAGTACGAACCGTATTTCCAGTCAGCCGAACGATTCTACGGTTTAGGAGATTATGCTCAAGCGATCGGATACTATATCAAAGCGATCACAGAGAATGATCGCCGCCCTGAGACATACTATGGACTGGCAATGGCGTATTATCAGCACGGTGACCTGGAAGAGGCACGGTTGGCATTCGAAAAGACACTTGAGATAGACCCGAAGAATTTGAACGCTCTCGAAAGACTTGCTTCTGTCAACATCGATCTGGGGAATCCCAGCCTTTCTGTCTCGCTTTGCAAACAGGTGATGCAGCGCGGCAATGGGTTCGTCCGAGCGGTCAACACTCTGGGCCACGCCTACTTCGCCCTGGGCAAACTCGATAGCGCTCAACAGTGGTATAACCACGCTGTGTTCATGGCGAAACTGCAGCAGGTACAGTATGAGGGAACACCAACGTACTATGAGTACGACGACGATATCTCCGAATCCTACAACGGTCTGGCGCAGGTCGACAATAAGCGCGGACTCTTCGCCCATGCGCTGGAGTACCTCGGCTGGTCCATCGCATTGACACCGAACTGGGACACTCCCTGGTACAACAAAGGCAAGTCGTACCAGGGGTTGGGCAACAGCAAAGCTGCGGAGATCGCGTATCGTCGTGCCATCGATCTCGCTCCTTCAAATGTCGCTGTCTACAAAAGCCTCGCACGCCTCTTTCGGAGAATTGGAGGTGAGGATGACGCCATTGCTGTCTATCGAGAAGCACTTCGCATAGACGCGTCCGACGTCGAATGTTACCAAGGAATCGCCGACATTTATGAGCGGAGGGGGGATTATACGCCAGCAGCCGAGGTCTATGACAAACTCTTGGAGTACACACCGGAAGACCCTGCTGCATATTTCCAGGCCGCGCGGATTAACATGAAGAAGTCCGACGATGACCGTGCCATCGATCTTCTCGTAGAAGCGACACGTCTTAATCCCGACTATGCTGAAGCGTACAATGCTTTGGGCGAGGCGTACCGTTCGAAGCAGCTTCTCACGGAGGCCCAGGGGGCATTCCTGAAAGCGATTGCCGCTGATTCTCTTTATCCCATGCCGCTTCGGAATATGGGGTATCTGCTCATCGAACAGGGAAAAGAATCTGATGGACTTCAGTTACTTTCGCCGTGCAGCAGTCTTGGGTGATCTCAAAGCGAGGGAGTTTTTGCGCGCCCGGGGCATCAACCTGGAATAGCGCATGAAGCAAAACCTCTTGCAGATAGTCGTTCTCGCGTTTCTTCCGCTGATCTTGCGAACCATTTTGTACCTTATCGCCTTCAAGATCCGCTCCATTCATATCAAGCTGTTGAATTGCATCATTATCGCCGGGGTTGGCACCTTGGTAGGTGCTGTTCCTCTATTGCCTTACTATGTCGGCCGGGCGCTCGCACTTGGTCTGGCGATGTTTCTCATGACGCGATACACCGAAGCAGATCTTTACCCCGATGTCATCTTCATTCCACTCATCATCGAACTCCTGTCAGCATTTCTTACCGACGAGGTGATCGCGCCAGCGCTTTTGTAGAGTGACAAGAGCCTGAACGAGGCTATTGCACGACCGCCGATTTTTTCGTACGTTTTGTAAAATTTCGCCCCCGTAGCTCAGTATGGATAGAGCAGCGGTTTCCTAAACCGTTGGTCGGACGTTCGAATCGTCTCGGGGGCACCATGAGATTGCGAATTTCGAATTGTCAATTGCGAATTGTGTCGCGTCCAGGCTGTGATTGTGCGTTTTCCGCATCCCGCCGTTGTCCGGCGGAACGAATTGCCGATTGCCAATTGCGAATCGGATGGTAGAATTACCTCTTGATTCGAAAATCTCTATGGCAGCAACGGTTTCTCACGCGGTCTGCTGCTTTGAGCGATCTATCTGCAGTTCGCCAATCAACCGATTAACGAATTAACCAATTAACTATTTAACCAACTAACCACTTAACTACTCACCAACCATCTTATGCGCTTCTCAAAGGCCTTTATCCCCACGCTGAAAGAAATTCCTGCTGACGCAACAATCCCCAGCCACCAACTCATGCTACGCGCAGGCCTTATGCGCCAGCTGACAGCCGGGGTGTACTCGTTTCTGCCCCTTGGATACAAGGCGATGCTGAAGGCGATGCAGATTGTCCGAGAGGAGATGAACGCAATCGGCGGCCAGGAGTTCCATCTCCCGGCATTGAATCCTGAATCCCTCTGGATTCAGACTGGTCGGCGCGATATTCCGAATTTCATCCTCAGCATCAAGGAACGCGAACTGGTCCTTGCCCCGACACACGAGGAAGTCATTGCACAGATCGCAGCAATGCATATCCAGTCGTACAAAGACCTGCCGCAGATCTGGTATCAGATACAGACCAAGTTCCGGAATGAGCCGCGGCCCCGATCGGGGGTCTTGCGTGGCCGTCAGTTTATTATGAAGGATTCATACACACTCGATGCGACGTGGGAAGGGCTGGACGTTGGGTACGATGCTCACGCACAAGCCTACCGGAACATCTTCGCGCGCTGCGGCCTGAAGTTTTTTGTCGTCGGCGCTTCGAGTGGAGCGATGGGAGGGACAGGGTCGCAGGAGTTCATGGTGGAATCCGAATCGGGCGAAGACACGGTTGTTCTCTGCGGCAAGTGCGGTTATGCTGCAAACCTTGAAATCGCTTCATCAGCGGCACCGAAGGCAACGCGCGAATCAGAGAGCAAAGCCATACAGGAAATCCATACTCCAAATGTGAAGACCATAGATGAACTTGCGGTGTTCTTGAAGGTCGACCATGCCCGGCTCGCCAAATCGCTCGTGTACCGGCATGATGGCAAGCCGGTTCTCATTCTGATGCTCGGGAATGATCAGCTCAACGAATCGAAACTTGGTTTGGCCCTTGGCGGAGGAGAATTCCGCGCGATGCAGGCTGAGGAGCTCAGTGCACTCACGGGAGCGGATGCTGGCTCCATCGGACCCATCGGCCTGGAGGGATTCCGGATTATCGCGGACAAGCGTCTTGAAGGCGCCAACAATCTCATCAGCGGTGCGAACAGGAACGACTACCACATCGGCAATATTGACATGCAGCGAGATGTGAAGGTCGATGCTTACTACGATTTGCGAACTGTTGAAGACGGAGAGACCTGCGCGTCGTGCGGCTCGATACTAAAGATCTCGGACGCAATCGAACTGGGCCATATCTTCAAATTGGGGACGAAATACGCCGATGCGCTCAATGTCACTTACCTCGATGAGAATGGTCAGGCCAGGCCGGTGATCATGGGAAGCTACGGCATCGGTATCGAGCGAATCATCGCATGTGCAATCGAACAGAACCATGACGCAGACGGGATCATCTGGGACAAGGCCCTTGCGCCATTCCTTGTTCATCTGATAGCTATCAACCTGAACAATAAGGATATCGTGTTGACATCGAACCAAATCTACAAGACGCTGACCGAAGCGGGTTTGGATACTTTGTTTGATGATCGGGCGAATGCCAGCGCTGGTTTCAAATTCAAAGATGCCGACCTTCTCGGTATGCCTTTGCACGTGATCGTTGGCGAGAAAGGCCTGAAGAACAATCAAGTGGAGATCAAAGTGCGAAGGACCGGTGCGCGGACAATGGTAGCAATCAACGATCTCGTTGCCGCGGTGCAAAAAATGCTCTCCGAGTAGATTCCATGAGCTCTTCCGCATTGCCCTTTTATGTTGGCGGTGAATGGCGGGCTGCTGCCACGTCTCAGGATGTCGTCGAGATCCTTAATCCCTACGACAACGCCCTCGTCGGAACGGTGGGGCTCGCCAGCAAGCAAGACGCGAACGATGCCGTTGAGCGAGCGCTCCATGGGTCTCAGAAGGCGAGGTCGCTACAGAGCTACCAACGCTTCGAGATTCTCTCCTTCATTGCGACAAAGCTCAGGGAGAGGAAAGAGGAATTCGCATCGCTCATTACTTCTGAGGTCGGGAAACCGATATCGGCGGCTCGAACAGAGATTGATAGGTCCATCACGACGTTTCAACTCGCTGCAGAAGAAGCGCGTCGAATCGAAGGAGAAGTGGTCCCGCTCGACATCAATGCGGCAGGCCAGAACAGGTTCGGCATTGTGCGCAGGTTCCCTCTGGGAATTGTCCTCGCTATCTCGCCGTTCAACTTTCCGCTCAACCTCGTGGCCCATAAAGTGGCGCCGGCAATCGCGAGCGGAAATGCTGTCATCCTGAAGCCCGCAACGAAGGCCTCGATGGTCGGCCTCAAGCTTGCAGAACTGGTAGAGGCCTCAGGTTTTCCTGCCGAAGCGTTCAGTGTTTTGCCTTGTTCGAATTCCGTGGCTGAAGGTCTGGTTGCCGACCCCCGCGTCAAAATGCTCAGCTTCACGGGTAGTCCTGCCGTTGGCTGGTCTCTCAAATCCAAAGCGGGCAAGAAGAAGGTGCTTCTCGAGCTTGGAGGAAACGCCGGCGTTATCGTCGACCGCTCTGCCAATGTCGAAGAGGCGGTGAAGAAGAACCTGTTCGGGTCATTCGTCTATTCCGGCCAGGTCTGCATTAAAGTTCAGCGGATTTACATCCACGCCGACATCTTTGAGGAATACCTGACGAAGTTCGTACAAGGGGCGAAAGAGCTGAAATCAGGCAACCCTCGCGACGCCGATACGATCGTCGGCCCCGTCATCGACAACGAGGCTCTCGAGAGGATACTGACGTGGGTCGACGAAGCGAAAGAGGGGGGTGCAAAAGTGCTCGTTGGTGGAGGTCACATCGGTAGGGTCATCGAACCGACGGTCCTCAGCAACGTCCCTCGTGAAGCGAAAGTCTTTTGCGCTGAAGTCTTTGGTCCCGTTGTCACGATGCATAAGTTCGGCACGATTGAAGAGGCCGTGTCTGGAGTGAATGATTCGCCACTCGGCTTGCAGGCCGGGATCTTCTCGAACGACTATCGGAACATTCTGTACGCATTCAACCAGCTGGACGTAGGAGCCGTCATCGTCAACGAGAATCCCACGTTCCGCGTCGATAACATGCCTTACGGAGGAATAAAAGACTCTGGATTTGGACGAGAAGGTGTGCGGTATGCCATCGAAGAAATGACAGAGCCAAAGATGCTCGCTCTCGGTGTCTGAGATCACTTCTGGTGTTGACTTCCAGTTTCGTAATTCGTACTCTCCAAAGGATTCAATCGGCGTTCAGTAAACAGCTACAGCATTCCGAAATTCCTGCCCACGATGTTTGACACAGAATGGTCAGGCGGGCGCATTTCGCAGTTGATCCCGCCAGAGAGCGGCGGTTCCGCTCTTTGTTCCGCTTCTTGAATCCCGCCTGTAAGCGGAATCCTAAGAAGCGGGAAATCCCGCGTATGAGCGGAATCCAAAAAGCGGGAGACGCGAGAAACGCGCAATTCGAAAATCACAATGTCGGAGTTCATTCACCTTCACAACCATTCTCACTACAGTCTTCTTGACGGGGCGGCAACTGTGGAGACCCTCGTAGGAGCGGCTGTTCAAAGCAAGATGACTGCCGTGGCGCTGACAGACCATGGTGTTCTGTTCGGCGCACTGGAATTCTATAAGAAGGCAAAGAAGGCTGGCGTCAAGCCGATACTGGGATGCGAGGCTTACATCGTTACTCGCGGGAGCCGGTTCGACAAGACGCTCCAGTCAGAGAAATCCGGCCAGGCACAGGGCAGGGGGATCTATCATCATATCTTGCTGCTGGTAAAAGACCTCACCGGCTACAGAAACCTCATCAAGCTCGTCACGCTCGGGCACACCGAGGGCTACTACTACAAGCCGCGGATCGATGTCGAGCTCCTCTCGCGCTACAAGGAAGGTCTCGTAGCAACCTCGGCATGCCCGGGGGGTGTGGTGGGTGCACAGCTCGTGAATGGGAACTATGAGGAGGCTTGTTCTGTCGCAGGCATCTACAAGGACATTTTCGGCGACGATTTCTACATCGAGATCCAGAACCACGGTGTTGAAATTGAAAAACCGATCCTGACGAATGCGCCTCGTCTTGCGAAAGAGCTCGGGCTGAAGCTGGTCGGTACAAACGATTGTCACTACATCAGCGCGCAGCACGCGATGCCGCATAATATCATGCTGTGCATCCCCGACGCGACGAGCACATACGTTCCCGACTACCGCACGCTAAGGTATGGAACAGATCAGTTATACTTCAAATCGGCAGCTGATATGGCCCGGGCCTTCAAGGATTACCCCGAAGCCATCACTTCTACACTTGAGATCGGCGAGAAATGCAACCTTACCCTCGATCTCAAGACCAACCACATGCCCCAATTTCCGATTCCCTCCGATGCCGGTGTGGACTCACTGGAAGCGTACCTCGACAAACTCGCAAGGGAGGGAATCAAGAAACGATACAGCCAGATTGTACCCGAAATCACTTCACGTCTTGAGCAAGAACTGAGTGTCATCAAACGGATGGGATACGCCGGGTATTTCCTCATCGTCCAAGACTTTATCAGCGCGGCCCGTTCGATGGGCATACGGGTGGGACCCGGACGTGGAAGCGCTGCGGGGAGCATTGTTTCGTATGCCCTCGGCATTACTGACGTTGATCCTCTTCATTTTGACCTGCTCTTCGAGCGGTTCCTCAACCCTGACCGCGTCAGCATGCCCGACATCGACGTAGACTTCGCCGATGACAAACGCGATCAGGTGATTAACTATGTCAAACAAAAATACGGAGAGAATTCGGTCGCCCAGATTGTCACCTTCGGAACATTATCCACGCGCGCAGTGCTGAAGGATGTCGGTCGAGTCCTGGGGATCCCGTTAGGCACAATCGAACCTCTCACGAAACAAATCCCCGTCGTTCTGGGGAAAGTGACCCCTCTGGCTGAGGCGCTCGAATCGGTTCCGGAACTGAAAGCCGTCAAGGAGACAGGTGATGACAAGATCAAGCTGATGATTGAAACGTGCCTTGTGCTCGAGGGCATGAATCGCAATCTGTCGACCCACGCTGCTGGCATTGTCATCGCACCCGGCGAGATCAGCGACTATGTTCCGATGTACAAAACTCCGCAGACGGAGTTGATGACGCAGTTCAACATGAAGGACCTTGAGGAGGCCGGCCTTCTCAAGATGGACTTTCTGGGGCTTCGCACTCTGACCGTGATTGACAATGCTCTGAGGCTCATCAAACAGAATCACCACATCGACATTGATCTGGACCGCATACCTGCTGACGATCCGAAGACGCTTGAATTGTTCTGCAACGGTCAGACCGTTGCTGTGTTCCAGTTTGAAAGCTCCGGGATGACCGATTATCTGCGCAAGCTAAAGCCGACATCGATCCATGATCTTGTCGCAATGAACGCTCTCTATCGGCCAGGACCGATGGAGAATATTCCGGACTTTATCGACTGCAAGCACGGGCGCAAGAAGATCGAATACATTCACCCGAAGCTCGAGCCAATCCTGAAGGAGACATACGGCGTCATTGTCTATCAGGAACAGGTAATCAAGATCGCGAGCGAGATCGGGGGACTCAGCCTGGCACAAGCAGATCTGCTGCGGCGCGCGATGGGGAAAAAAGACAAAGAGTTGATGGCAAAGCAGAAAAAGCAATTTTTTGAAGGAGCCGTCAAGAAGGGCATCGATCGGAAGGCTGCTGGGGACATCTTTGATTTGATTGAGAAGTTCGCGTCCTATGGGTTCAACAAATCGCATAGCGTCGCGTACTCCGTGCTCGCTTATCAAACGGCGTATCTCAAGGCGCAGTATCCCGCCGAGTACATGGCAGCGACACTGACGAGCGAGATTGCCAACACGGACAAGATCGTCGTCCTCATCGATGATTGTCGAAAACTAGGCATTCGCGTGCTGCCGCCCGATGTCAATGAAGGGAATGTCACGTTTGTTGTCAAATCCCGAGCGATCCGCTTCGGGCTCAGCGCTATTAAGAACGTTGGCGTGGGCGCGGTAGAGGCAATCGTGCGGACTCGCGATGAGAAAGGTCCCTTTACCGACATCTTTGATTTCTCCGCGCGGGTGGATCTGCATCTTGTGAACAAGAAGACGCTGGAGGGTCTGATCCAGGCAGGTGCGTTTGATTCACTGCACGAAAACCGTGCTCAGCTCTTCGAATCGGCCGAAAAGGCCGTGGGGCACGGGCAGAGTGTGCAGGAACATTCCGGAAAGGGGCAATCCAATCTCTTTGAGACGAGCACGGCGAAGGTTGATCTGAGGCCTTCGCTACCGGCCACAGAGCCCTGGAAAGAGACGGAGATTCTTGCACGCGAAAAATCTGTTTTGGGTTTCTACTTGTCCGGTCACCCCCTCGAGAAGTATCGTGAAGAGATCGAGGCATTTGCGAACGTGCAACTCGGGAGTGCGTCCGGGATCAAACCGAATTCAACGCTTCGAGCCTGCGGCATCGTATCGAATCTGAAACGCAAGATCGACAAAAGGGGAAACACCATGGCGTTTGTGACGCTCGAGGACTTTACGGGCAAGGCAGACTGCATCGTTTTCTCCGACCCGTACCAGAAGTTTGCGAAGATCCTTGTGCCCGAATCGATGGTGATGGTCATTGGAAGGGGGGAATCCGCCGGCGACCTTCTGAAAATCCTTGTCAATGAAGTTGTCCCGATGGAAAATGTGCGTGAGCGCTATACAAAAAGCATTTCACTCTCTGTGAATCTGGATGTCGTCAGCGAAGAGACTGTGCAGCAACTCCGTATCATCATGGAGCGCCACCGCGGCAAGTGTCATTGTTACTTCAATCTCACAGGTGGCGGATTAACCAAGAATTCGCTATATTTGGCACGTAACCTCAGCGTGGAACCGAGCGCCCAGTTTATTGGTTTGGTGAAGCAGCTCCTCGGCCCCGCGTCTGTCCGACTGCAAGGATAATTTTTTGAAAGGAAGGATTCATAATGAAGCCTTTTGAAGTAACCGACACCAATTTCAAGAAGGAAGTGCTGGAATCGTCCACGCCGGTGCTCCTCGATTTCTGGGCGGAATGGTGCGGGCCCTGCAAGATGATCGCCCCCGTCGTGGAAGAGCTTGCCAAAGAATATGATGGAAAGCTGAAGGTTGGAAAAGTCGATGTGGACTCCAATCAACAGACGGCGATGCAGTTTGGCATTCGCAGCATTCCAACGCTGCTCATCTTCAAGAATGGAAAGGTCGTTGATCAAATCGTTGGCGCCGTTCCTAAACGCGCGCTGGCGGACAAGATTTCGAAGCATCTCAACTGACGACTCAAGTGTGACATGCGGGAAGTTTGCGGAAGCGCAGCTTCTCGCATTTTTGTTTTCTGATGGAAGAATTGGATGAAGGGAGCTGAGAGTGAGCATATATAAGAAACGAACACATACCTGCGGGGCACTGCGCAGAGTCGACATCGGAACAACAGTCACTCTGACCGGATGGGTCGATGTCCGGCGGGATCTCGGAGGCGTGGTGTTTATCGATCTTCGGGATCGTTACGGCAAAACACAGGTCGTGTTTGCACCGCAGCACAATCAGCAGGCCTATGAAGTTGCCCAGGGCCTTCGGTCGGAGTACGTTATTTCCGTGACCGGATCAGTCGAACTTCGGCCGGAAGGGACAGCCAACCCAGAGTTGGCGACCGGAGAGATTGATGTCGTAGGAGTCGAGCTAACGATTCTGAACAGGGCAGAGACTCCGCCATTTCCGATCGAGGACAATATCGAGGTCAACGAGGATCTTCGTCTGAAGTACCGATATCTGGACCTTCGACGTCCGGCGATGCAGAAGAACTTGCTCACACGTCACCGCGCGTATCAGATCACTCGAAAGTACTTTGACCGCCACGGGTTCATCGAAGTTGAAACGCCGATCTTGATGAAGAGTACGCCCGAGGGTGCGCGCGACTATCTGGTACCAAGTAGGATTCATCACGGCAAATTCTACGCACTCCCTCAGTCCCCGCAGACGTACAAACAGATTCTCATGGTGGCCGGGTACGATCGCTATTTCCAGATTGTGAAGTGCTTCCGCGACGAGGACAATCGGGCCGATCGTCAGCCTGAATTTACGCAGATCGATATCGAGATGTCGTTCGTCGACGAGAATGATGTTCTGAAGATCACGGAGGGATTGATCGTTGACTTATGGAGCGAGATTCTGGACGTTCACGTCCAGGTGCCCCTTCCTCGACTCACGTACAAGCAAGCGATGGAACGCTACGGCAGCGACAAGCCCGATACGCGGTTCGGCCTCGAGATCGCTGATTGTTCAAAGGCAGTCGCGAACTGCAGCTTCCGTGTCTTTGGCGACACAATCAAGAAAGGGGGAGTGGTAGCGGGCTTCTCGGTTCCCGGCTTGGCAGGCTACACCCGCAATCAGCTCGACACGCTGACGGATTATGCGAAATCGATTGGCGCCGGCGGTCTGGTGTACCTCAAACACATGAATGCGAAGATTGAGACATCCGTCGATAAGTTCATATCGCCTGATGAAGGAAAGGCGATGGCTCAGGCGATCGGGACGAAGCCCGGTGATCTCGGCCTCATCATCTCCGGGCCGTGGCAGCAAGCCTACACAATTCTTGGCTCCCTCCGGCTTGAGATGGCAGACAGGCTGAATCTCATTCCTGAAGGCAAGTGGAATTTCTTGTGGGTCACGGATTTCCCGCTGCTAGAATTCAGCGAGGAAGAGAAACGGTTCGTCGCTGTTCATCACCCGTTTACGTCTCCCAAGCCGGAAGATGTTTCGCTGCTCGACACAGATCCCGGGAAAGCGCGCGCTCGTGCCTACGATCTTGTTTTAAACGGCACGGAGATCGCTGGCGGGAGCATCAGGATTCATGATTCCGATCTCCAGAGCAGAATGTTCAACTTGTTGGGGATAGGCAATGAAGAGGCGCGCTTGAAATTCGGATTCATGCTTGACGCTTTCAAATACGGCGCTCCGCCTCATGGAGGAATCGCCTACGGATTCGATCGCATCATCATGCTGATGACTGGGCTGAAGTCCATCCGCGACGTCATTGCTTTCCCGAAGACGAGCAGCGCTACGTCGCTTATGGATGAATCGCCATCCAATGTTGACAAGAAGCAGCTTGATGAACTCCATATTCGCATCATCTAGAAACCGGAACCATGGGTTGGCGAGAGCCAATCAAATGGTGGTCGAAGAATGAAACAGGCCATCCGCATAGCCTCGGGGCAGGGTTTTTGGGGCGATCTCTTGACAGCTCCGATTGACCAGGTCGACAAAGGGCCGATCGACTACCTGGTCATGGACTATCTCGCAGAAGTCACGATGTCCATACTCCAAAAGCAGAAGCGCAAGGACCCGAAGCTGGGCTACGCGAAGGATCTCGTGCCGTTGATAGAAGAGATCCTGCCTCGGTGTGTTGAACGAAACATCAAGATCATCACAAATGGCGGGGGCGTCAATCCCCAAAGCTGCAGCGAGGCCATCCTGGCAGTCGCAAGGCGGCTCGGCATCAAGAGACTGAAGATTGGCGTGGTGTCGGGGGATGACATTCTCGAGCGCGTCCCAGAGCTTAGCGGTCGTGGAATTAACCTGAAGAACATGGAGACGGGGGAGCACCTCGATCAGATACAGGATCGCCTTGAAAGCGCGAACGTTTACTTCGGAGCTTCACCAATTGTAGCAGCGCTGAAGGAAGGCGCACAAATCGTGATCACCGGGCGTACAACCGACACGGGCTTGACGCTCGCACCACTGATGTACGAATTTGGCTGGGAGCCTACGGATTGGGATAAGCTCGCGGCAGGAACGATTGCCGGACATATTCTCGAGTGCGGTGGTCAGGCATCTGGCGGTAATTTCTCCGGCGACTGGAAATCAGTACCAGATCTGGCGCACATCGGCTTCCCGATTGCTGAAGGATATTCTACTGGAGAAATCGTCATCACCAAGCACGCAAACACCGGCGGTATGGTGACGGTGCAGACAGTCAAAGAGCAACTCGTCTACGAAATTGGCGATCCTCGAAGCTACATCACACCTGACTGCGTTGCCGATTTTACGTCCATCAACCTTACGCAGGATGGTCCCGATCGCGTAAAGGTGTCGGGAGTCAAAGGAGCACCAGCCACACCGTACTACAAAGTCTCGATGGCGTACTTGGACGGATACACCGCTTTTGGAACGCTCACGTACTCCTGGCCTGACGCCTTTGAAAAGGCTAAGGCGGCGGACAGCATACTGCGAACAAGACTTGCAGACCTGAAGCTCGGATTCGAAGAAGTCCGCACGGAGTTTCTGGGGCATAATTCGTGTCTTGGCCCGCTCGCGAAACCTGCTGACGACTTGAATGAGGTCCTCTTGAGGGTGGGCGTACGAGGCCGCGATTATGATGCCGTCGAGCGCTTTGGCAAGGAACTTGCGCCTCTGATATTGACAGGTCCCCCGGCTGTTACCGGTTTTGCCGGCGGTAGGCCGAAACCGAAGGAAGTGATTTCGTACTGGCCTGCATTGATACCGAAAGACGCGGTTACGCCGCAGGTGATCGTCAACGAGTTGTGATTGTATGCGAATTCAATTGCGCCAAATCTGCCACGCACGCTCAGGGGACAAGGGCGACACCGCTAACATCGGGCTGATCGCGCTGAGGCAGGAATTCTATCCGATCATTCAAAAGCATGTCACGGAAGAACGAGTGAAGAAACACTTTGATGGCATCGCGCTCGGGCCCGTTGAGCGCTTTGAGATGCCGAATCTCTGGGCGTTGAACTTCTTGCTTCACCGTGCACTGGGCGGCGGGGGAACAAAATCGTTGAAGAATGACGCCCAGGGCAAGACACTGAGTGCAGCGCTTCTCAGAATGGAAATCGAGATCGAGGAAACCATCAACTTCTGATTATGTTTGAAGACCTGAAAGAAAAACTTGTTGAGCATCGAAAGCGACTCGTATCGCTGAGGGGGTATCTTTGACCTCGATACGAAACAAGCTGAACTCGTACAGCTCCAGACAAAAACGCATGAGCCGGATTTCTGGAACAACAACATCACTGCCCAGAAGGTCCTGCAGGAAATCAACACACGCAAGGACTGGGTTGAATCCTGGCAGAAGCTTCATGCCCTCGCCGAGGATGCCGGGACGCTGATTGAACTTGCCGAAGAGAGCAACGATCAGGGCGTTGCCGAGGAAATCATCAACGACCTGAAGAAGCTTGACGAGGAGATCGAGCGACTCGAACTCAAGAACATGTTGGGAGGAGTTGATGACTCCAAGAACGCGTTGTTGACGATTCACTCCGGCGCAGGGGGCACAGAGTCACAGGATTGGGCAGAGATGCTGCTGCGGATGTACACTCGTTGGTGTGAACGAAATGGTTTTAAGGTGAGCCTTGCCGATCTTCTTGAAGGCGAGGGGGCCGGTATCAAGACTGCTACTATCGAGGTGATCGGACAATATGCGTACGGGTATCTCAAGGCTGAAATCGGCGTGCACCGGTTGGTTCGAATCTCCCCGTTCGACGCGAACGCGCGTCGACACACTTCGTTTGCTTCAGTGTTTGTGTACCCTGAAATCGAAGACGACGTAGAAATCGAGATCAATCCCGCGGATCTGAAAGTTGACACCTATCGATCCGGAGGAAAGGGGGGACAGAACGTCAACAAGGTTGAAACGGCCGTCCGAATTACGCACATACCGACGGGCGTTGTCGTCGCCTGCCAGCAGGAACGGTCCCAATTTCAAAACCGTGAACGGGCCATGAAGATGCTAAAATCGCGGTTGTATCAGATCAAGCGAGAAGAAGAGGAGGCGCGCTTGAGCGCCATCGAGAGCTCCAAGAAGAAGATTGAGTGGGGAAGCCAGATTCGGTCATATGTTTTTCAGCCCTATTCGCTTGTCAAAGATCATCGAACGGGTGTCGAGACGAGCGACGTTCACGGTGTGATGGACGGAGAGATTGATTCATTCATACGGAGCTACCTACTCGAATGGGATCCAAGAAATAACCCTCTTCCTTGATAGGGGACTTCGGCGGTAATCGCTATGCCAGTCTCATTCTTCATAGCGCTTCGCTATCTTCGCTCTCGGCGACATCGAGGATTCATCTCATTTATCACGCTCATTGCAGTCGTTGGGGTTGCGCTTGGGGTCGCTGCCTTAATCATTACGCTTTCTGTCCTGGGCGGATTTGAGCGCACGATCAAGGAAAATGTCATTAGCTTTACAGCCCACCTTCAGCTCATCGGCTTCCAGAACCAACTGCTCACCAATCCCGCACACGCTACGGAGATCGTGCTATCGGAGTACCCCGAGGTCAAGAGTATTGCGCCATATCTTTCCCGGGAGGGGATGATTCGCTCCGGAAACACCACCGATGGAGTCCTGATCAAGGGGATAGACCCGAAGAACGACATATCTGCTGCGAAGACGCGCCTTGTTGATGGGATGTACAACCTGGACCAGCGGGAAAGAGGCACCGAGGGTATCATCCTTGGGCGCAGGCTCGCTCAGAAGCTCGAGGTCAATGTTGGCGACAGGATACTTCTCATGTCCCTTGGCGGGGCCTCGGTTTCGTTGTCTCAGACGCGAGTGATGCAATTCGAGGTCAGGGGACTCTATGAAACAGGGATGGCGGAATACGACGAGACGTACGTATATGTGAATTTGAAGAACGCTCAGCGGCTTTTTGCCGTGGGGCCTATGGTTTCAGGCTTTGATATCCTGCTCCACGACCTCGACAGCGTGGACAATGTTTCCCGTCGAATCCCAGAAAAGTTGGGATACCCCTATTACGCCCGTACAACCTACCAAATGAACCGAAATCTCTTCACCTGGATAGAACTCCAGAAGAAACCCATCCCCATCATCATCGGGCTCATCATTATCGTGGCCACGGTCAATATCATTGGGACGCTGTTGATGATGGTCATGGAGAAAGGTAAGGAGATAGGCATCCTTCGCGCTCTGGGGATCAACCGCAAGAAGCTGACAGGCATATTCCTGGCTCAAGGGATGCTCATTGGCGTCATTGGCGTTGTTCTTGGGAATCTGATAGCGTTCCTGGTCTGTTGGCTCGAACTCCGGTACAGGATCATCTCTCTTCCATCGGGCATCTATTTCATGACCCACGTACCAATTGATCTGAATGGTCTGAACTTCCTTTTTGTCAGCATCTTAGCTCTTCTGATGTGTTTTCTTTCTTCGCTAGTTCCTTCGCGCATTGCCGCACGTCGCGACCCCATTCAAATGATCAAGTTTGGATCATGAGATTTGAACGCTCCATAGCATTTCGTTACCTCGTGTCCAAGCGACAGCTTGGACTGGTCACGTTCATTTCGATCATCTCCGTTGTTGGCGTGACGATTGGGGTTGCGGCACTGATCATTGTTCTCTCCGTTTTCAACGGATTCAGTGGACTCGTGACCTCTATCCTGGTCAATTTCGACCCTCACATCCGAGTTGAGTACCCTCGCCAGACAGATTTAAAGACATATGAACCCCTCTTGAGCGCGGCACAGTCACAAGCCGAACTTCAAGCTGTTTCAGCCTATGCCATTGGAAAAGCGGTTGTTGTCTCTAGGAACCTTAACCGAGTTATTAACGTCAAAGGCATCGAAGCAGGGAAAGTCAGTGGTGTCTCAGGCCTGAAAGACAAGATCGTTCTTGGCTCTGTCGAGCCGCTTGTCACTCAGAAAAACGGTATCGTCTTGGGAATGACGCTGGCTGATCGACTTGGTGCTGTCGTGGGGGACACTGTCTCCGTGGTGAGCCTCGCCGGGTCGGACGTAGCCCTGTTGCAGCTTGGTCAACCCCTGATCCGCCGATTCCGCGTGGTCGGGATCTACGAGTCGAACAACAAGGACTACGACTCATTCTACGCTTTCGTGAATCTTGCAGCGGCGCAATCGCTCTTCGTGATGGGGAACCGCATTAGCGGAGTTGAGATGAGGCTTCGGTCCATTAACGACTCGGAGACATTCAAGCAACAGCTCATCACCAAATCTGGCAATCAATTCCGCATTATGACATGGTACGACCTGCACCGGGATTTATATTCGGTGATGAAGATTGAACGCTGGATGGCCTATATCATCCTTTGCTTGATCATCGGTGTAGCGTCATTCAATCTCCTGGGTTCCCTCACGATGTCCGTCGTGGAGAAGACTCGGGATGTCGGCATATTGAAATCGATGGGGGCAACGAGCAACAGCATCGTCAAGATTTTCATGTTCGAGGGCATCCTTGTGGGTGTTCTGGGGAGCCTCCTCGGTCTGGTCCTCGGCCTCGTCGTTGTTTGGATGCAACAGCAATACCATCTGTTTCCCCTCGATCCGACGGTGTACATCATTCCGGCAATACCTGTCGAGGTTCACGTTGTCGACGTCATAACGGTCGCGGTGACTGCATTGGGGTTGTGTTCACTCGCGGCGTTGTATCCCGCAAAACGGGCAGCGAACCTCATCCCTGTGGAGGCAATACGGTGGGAATAGTCGAGAAAAGAATTCTGCTGCGGGCGGAAGCCCTGCACAAGGAATATCCCATGGGCAAGGATCAAAGGCTCCATGTCCTCAAAGGTCTCGATATCGAAGTGAGGGAAGGAGAGATTGCTGTGATCGTTGGCCCGTCAGGATCTGGGAAGAGCACGTTGCTCCATCTTCTGGGTGGACTTGACCGGCCTTCATCGGGAAAAGTGGTGGTGGACAACTTTGATTTGAGCTTGTTGTCGGAGGAAGAGCTGGCGGCTTTCCGCAACAAGACGCTCGGTTTTATCTTCCAATTTCATCATCTTCTTCCAGAGTTCACGGCCACCGAAAATGTTGCCATGCCAGCCCTCATACGAGGAGAAAGGCTGGTGGAAGCCGAACAAAAGGCGTCGACCCTACTCGAAGAAGTCGGATTGGCTGAACGTCAGGGTCATAAACCGAACGAGTTGTCCGGTGGGGAGCAACAGCGCGTAGCGGTGGCGCGAGCCTTGATGAATGATCCCCGCCTCGTCCTCGCCGACGAACCGTCAGGGAATTTGGACGAAGACAACAGCCAGAAACTCCATCAGTTGCTCGCAGATTTGGCCCAAAAAAGGGGCCTCACTTTTGTTGTAGCCACACACAATCTCGATCTGACAAAGCGGGCCAACCGAGTTCTGCAGCTCGTCGATGGAAGGCTTGTGACAGGCCTTCGCTCGCTCGCATAATCCCTGCGCGGGGTAAGCTCTTGACATTCACAAGAAATGATGTAAATTTGCTCTTGACCCAGGCGACGGTTACTCCCCTGACTGTCGTCACAAAACGGTCAAGCCCGGCGTACCCCCCAACGCTGGGCTTTTTGTTGCAGGTGGTCCAAAGGAGAATCTCATGGCTCGTGTGACACCAAAAGCTGCTACGAAACGCAAGATGCCGACGGTCGCGCTCCCATTCACGAAAAGGAATTACCAAATCCTGGGCCTTGGATTGCTCATCATCATTCTCGGCTATGTTGCTCTCAGCCAGGAACCGTGGGACGGGACGATGGCAATCGTCGTGGCACCTATTCTGCTCGTGCTTGGCTATTGTGTTGTTATCCCGTTTGGCATTCTCTATCGTGAGAAGAAGCATGAGACGACGCCGACGGTGGAGGCATCGCCCGATCAACCGAAACCGTAGTACTTCCAAGATTGGATTCGGTGAAGTACGGGTACCACCGCGGCTTCGCTGCGCCGATTTTCTTCGCCTTGTTTTTTTCGCGCTTTTTTCGTAGTTTCATTTTGTGAGCGTACTTCCACGCCGGTGTGTATCTTCTCCGGCGCAGGCGCTTTGGTTGGGCGTGTAGCTCAGGGGTAGAGCATCTGCCTTTTAAGCAGAGGGTCGATGGTTCGAGACCATCCACGCTCACGACGGCAGATCGACGTTCAGAGATTCGATGTCTCGATTTGCGATGCCCGGATGGTGGAACTGGCAGACACACCGTCTTGAGGGGGCGGCGCCCGAAAGGGCATGCGAGTTCAAGTCTCGCTCCGGGCACTTCAGCCTATGGTAAGAGATCAGAGGGACGAACGCGCTTTTCGTCCCTTTTTTGTTACCTCACTTTCATCGTGATTGTCATTGCCGAGAAACTCTCTTCCACATCGCATCCGGCTTATCGTATCAATTGCTGCATGCTACTCCACACACGAACGCGCAAAGGCCTTTTCCCTGCTGAAACGGGAATATCAGCACAGACAGCAGTCCATCCGTGATCTGCCAGAACTCTTTGTCCATTTATCGCTTTTCCTGGGGTACCCGGCGATGCTCGACAGTCTTGAGATGCTCGCTGTGCTCGATCGAAATAAGCGAAGGAGAGTCGTGTCGAGTGTTCGTCGAGCTGATGCCCGCCGACGCGGTGTCGAGAACGTGAGAAAAATCTCCGGTGATCAAGCAACCAAGCTGATTGCTAGGCTCGATGAGCTTCTTCCTGGCCTCGCCGAAAGAATCACAGAGGATGCGTATGGGCGCATCATGTCGAGGCGTGAATTGCGTTTATCGGAGCGAGAACTGGTCAACGTTGTCGTTCTCTTTATCCAGGGCTTTGAGCGCCAGCTGTTCTCTCATCTTCGTGGGGCATTGAGGGTCGGCGTGAAGCCTCGAACACTGAAGGCTGTTCTTGTCATGGCGGCTCATGCCGCCTCGAAGAATGCCCAAGAAGCGATGAAAACCGTGGATCTTCTCGTTCAAGGGCAGGGACGCGCTTCCTTTTGATTTTAACGATGAGAACTCGTACTTTGATTGAGGAGCTATGCTCGTCGGTGCGAACATTATCGTCAAGGGTCTTGTGCAAGGGGTCGGATTTCGCTATTACGTTTTCCGCGTTGCCACCAATCTTGGTGTTCCCGGCTGGGTGCGAAATCTCTATAATGGCGATGTGGAGATTGAAGTCGAGGGCGACCGATCCTTGGTCGAAGAACTGATCAAAGAAGTCAAGGTAGGGCCGCGAGCTGCGTATGTCAAGGACCTGAAAATTGAGTGGCGGGAATATCAAAACAAACATAAGGCATTCGAAATCCGCTGACGTGATCGTACAGGTGCCCCGCGTTGGCATCGGGTATGATGTCCATGCATTTGCTACAGGCCGGAAGCTGGTCCTTGGCGGTGTTCAAATCCCCTACGAGCGTGGGCTCCTTGGCCATTCCGACGCGGATGTCCTTTTGCATGCAGCATGCGATGCTCTTCTGGGCGCCGCGGCGCTTGGCGACATTGGCAAGCACTTTCCAAACACGAACCGCAAGTACAAGAACATCTCGAGCCTGCTGCTTTTGGGGGCTGTTGGTCGTCTTCTGAAACGCAATCATGTTCGAATTGTGCATCTCGACGCGATCCTCATCCTTGAGCGCCCGAGGATCCTCAAGTATTCCACGAGGATGGTGAGAAACATTGCACGTGAGCTGGGCATCCGGCTGAACCAAGTTTCAGTGAAAGCTACAACCAATGAAGGTCTCGGGTTCATTGGCAGGGGAGAGGGATGCGCTGCGATTGCGGCAGCAACGATCGTCACCGACAGGGCCTGAAAGGAATCAGTGGAAGAATTCCTGCATCGCTTGTCCACGCTCAATCCTCTCTGGGTTTACGCTTCCGTATTTGGGATCGCATTCCTGGAGAATATTTTCCCACCATTTCCAAGCGACGTCATCGTCGTCTTCGCTGGCTCCTTGGTGGGCATCGGTACCATCGATTTCACATGGGCACTGTTGCTCGCGACTACCGGCAGCACCATTGGTTTCATGACCATGTACAAGGTGGGAGACTGGTTTGGCGTGAAGATTTTGGAAACCGGGAAGCTGCGATGGATTCCCACTGACAGCGTCCATAAGGTCGAGGAGTGGTTTCGGAAATACGGCTACGTTGTCATCGTGGCGAACCGGTTTCTCTCAGGAACGCGGGCGGTGGTTTCGTTCTTTGCGGGCATGTCAGAATTATCATTGACAGCAACCACTGTTCTTTCGTTCATCAGCGCCTTCATATGGAATCTCCTCCTCCTTTTTGCCGGCCAGAAGCTGGGACAGAATTGGCATTCGATTGCCTTCTATCTCGAGACTTACAGCAAGGCCGTGACCGGGATCCTCATCATTATCATACTCCTGTTCGTTGCGCGCTATCTGATCAAGAGGAACAACAATGGGAGTTCCTCAAAGACGTCCAACTAACAACCCTTTGAGAGCGTACAGATCGAAGTGAACGACATCCTTCTCAGCGCCGATCGAACCATTTTCTATTTCTGCAATCAGGGATTGCGCAACTGGTTGTTTGACATGATCCTTCCGTTTTTGACCGACATCAATAAGAAGCCACTCGCCCTCGTTATCGTTGGAATCCTTTGGATCCTGTTGCTGGTGAAAGGAGGTCTGCACGGGCGGATCGCCGCGTTGTTGCTCATCCCCACGATCGTCCTCAGCGACCAACTGAACAGTTCTTTTCTGAAGTACATCATTGACCGCGCCCGACCGTGCCACGAGCTGGCAAATGTTCACCTGCTCGTCAGTTGTGGCAGCGGATACTCCTTTCCTTCATCGCACGCCGTCAACAACTTCGCTGGCGCCATCGTTCTCTCGTACTTTATCCCGCGTTGGACGTGGGCGTTCTTCTCATATGCCGGCGTGATAGCGTTCTCCCGCGTGTACGTCGGGGTTCACTACCCGTCAGATGTTCTGGCGGGTGCGCTGATCGGGACGTGTATCGGAGGAATTGTCATCCTGGTCTTCCGCGTGGTGGAGGGATGGTGGAACAAGCGAGCACGCTCAGCCGGGCTATGACCACCATGACAACGTCCAAGACTGGAAAACTTCCTATCGACAGCGTGCAGCACCGACTGACGCTTGCCGTTGCCTCTGGCCTGATGCTCGGAACCTCGTTCCCGCCGTCGCCGATGTATTCTCTCGCGTACGTCAGTCTCATCCCGTTCCTTCTATTGATGGAGACTCTCGAAGGAACGTGGAGAGTGCTGCGCTACACCTATGTGACATTTTTTATTTTTCACGCTCTCACGCTCTACTGGGTGGGTGGATTTGTGGTCGGGAAAGATGGCTGGATGATGATCGCCGGTGGAGCCGTGTTGCTGATCCATCCGCTTTTCTACTGGCCCATCGTCTTGCTCTACCGCTGGGTGCGCAAACGACTCGGCCTTCTTGTGGCGCTCGTCTTCTTGCCGCTCGCCTGGATCAGCTACGAGTATTCGCATTCACTGAGTGAGTTTTCTTTTCCGTGGATTACTCTTGGCAACAGCCAGGCATACGATCTCGAGCGCATACAGCTCGCTGAGTTCACATCAGTCTACGGCATCTCGTGCCTGATCCTTTGTTTCAACGTTGTTGGTTTTGTGCTCATCACCAAACTCGCGACGCGAGGTTGGTCATTCAAAGCCCGGCCCACGTTGGTGAGCCTTTGCTGCCTCGTGCTGATCTATTTTGGCCCCTGGTCCTACGGAAAAGTGCGGATGGCGCAAATTGCGAAAGCGCCAGCACACAACAGTATTACTGTGGGAGTCGTTCAGCCCAACATCGATCCCTGGGAAAAATGGGGCGAGGGGTTCATGTCAAAATGGACATCCTATGATCGGCAGCTCGCACTGTATGTGAGTGCAACGAGATCGCTTGTACCTCAGAATCCCGATCTGGTTGTTTGGCCCGAGACAGCGATTCCCTTTCTGATTCTCCTTCCACAGTTCCAAGAATATTATTCATGGTCGAGAGCGGAACTTGATTCGACGAAGACCTCCGTGCTCACAGGGCTCCCGAACAGGGAATATTTTGAGGGTGGGAACGCGCCGCCAACGGCGCGACAAAGCGAAATCACACATCGTTACTACGACGATTTCAACTCTACAACTCTTCTGGTAACAGGGAAGCCCGTCGAATCGGTGTACAAGAAGATGCTGTTGGTCCCGTTTGCGGAGCGTATACCATATGCCGAAAATCTCAAGTTCCTGATCAAGCCGCTTGAGTGGAACGTCGGCATCGGAATGTGGGGAAAAGGAAAGAACCCTGTGATATTCTCCCTCCCGCTCCGAGATGGGACTTCGGCCAATTTCGCCTCCGTCATATGCTTTGAATCGGTCTATCCGGATTTCGTGCGCGAGTTTGTGCAACGCGGTGCTCAATTCCTCGTGATTGTGACGAACGACAGCTGGTGGGGGAACACATCGGGTGCCTATCAGCACGCCAGCTATGCCTCGATCCGCGCGGTTGAGAACAGGCGGTGGATTGTCCGCGTTGCAAATGGCGGCATCTCCGGTCTGATCGATCCGACGGGTACCTATCAGTACGAAACCAAGCTCTACACGGCAACGACACTTCACGGAACGATCGAACCACGGAATGAGTTGACGTTCTATGCAGAACATGGAGACCTGTTCGCCCAGGTTTGTCTCGCTGGCGCCGCGCTGCTCCTTGTGCTTACATTCATTCCACAACGAAAGCGAACCGACGAATCATGAGCACAGAAATCATTGACCTTCGCAGTGACACCATTACGAAACCCTCACCGGCGATGCGCCAGGCGATGGCTCAGGCTCCCGTCGGTGATGACGTGTTCGCGGAAGATCCTACCGTGAACTTGCTTCAACAGGAGGTCGCCGAATTATTGGGCAAACCCTCAGCGCTGTATGTTCCGTCCGGCGTGATGGCAAACCAGGTCGGTATCAAGGTTCATACACAACCAGGCGACGAAGTTATCGTCGAGCAGGATTCACACATTTTCAACTACGAAACGGCGGCTCCCTCGGTGCTGTCGAATGTACAGCTGCACGTCATTTCGGGACAACGGGGAATCATCCGCGCTGAACAACTCGCTCCCGCTGTTCGTCCCCCGGCGTACTACATGCCCCGCACGACGTTGATCTGCCTCGAGAACACACACAACAGGGCAGGAGGCACGGTCTATCCGATTGAAGAGATCAAGAGGATCCGCGATTTTGCGAGAGCGCTCGGCATCAAGATGCATCTCGATGGAGCCAGACTCTGGAATGCGTGCGTGGCTTCAGGAATCCAACCGAAGGAGTATGCGCAGTTTTTCGATTCCGTCTCCGTGTGCTTCTCCAAGGGGCTGGGAGCACCAGTGGGTTCAGCGCTCGTGGGGTCCGAGGAAGTTATTCAGCGAGCTCGTCGAATCCGCAAAATCTTCGGCGGTGGGATGCGGCAGGCAGGGATCATCGCGGCCGGCGCCCTCTATGCCTTGCAGCACAATATTCCCCGATTGAAGGAAGACCACGAAAACGCACGGTTGTTCGCAGAACGTGTGGCACAAAATCCGAAAGCCGGCATCGATCCCAAGGCCGTTCAGACCAATATTGTTGTCATTGACATCTCCCAGACAGGGAAATCGACGAATGAGGTGCTGGACGTCCTTCGTTCAAGAAATGTGCTGCTCACCGATGCCACCTACACCTCCATCCGGGCGGTGACACATCTTGACGTCTCTACTGACCAGGTAGCCCGGGCGGCCGACATCGTTGCCAGCGCGTTGTGACGCTGAGGACATCCATGGATGACCCGAAATTCAAGCACGTGATACAGCTTCGCGTCCGAAGTTATGAGGTGGATTGGCAGGGCATTGTCCATAACAGCAACTATCTCCGATACTTTGAGGTTGGGCGTGTCGAATACCTGAGACATATCGGTGCCAGGATCACCATGGATTCTATTCAGAATGAGGGAAAGGTCATGCTCGTCCGGCACGAGATAGACTACCAATCACCTGCGTTGTTTGATGAGTTGCTGAACGTGCACACAAGAATGTCCTTCATCAAGAATTCCAGCTTTGGGATGGAGGGAGTGATGGAGAACGCGAGCACCGGACAATTGGTCGCTCAGACCGCGGCCTATCACGTGTGGTTGGATTGGAGGACGAATCGACCCAAGACGATCGGCGACGATTTCCGAAAGCTCGTCCAACAATTTGAAGGAGGGGATTGTGCCATCCTCTGGCCTACTCTTGAGGTATGATGAGAGCGGAGAGATGCTCTTCAGCTCTTACCCAGCTGGCGATCAGTTCATGACAACGCGTCGCTTGTCAAACGTCTTGATTTCCGCCGATGACATCGTTTGAAGAGTACAAAGAACTCGCAGATCACGGCAACGTGATCCCCGTGTACGAGACGCTCTTCGCCGACACGGAGACGCCAGTATCGGTCTACCTGAAGGTCCAGAACGAGAGTCGATATTCATTTCTGCTCGAGAGCGTCGAGGGAGGGGAGAAGATCGGGCGGTACTCCTTCATCGGTTTCAACCCTTTCATGAGTTTCTCCATTCGAGGCAAAGCCTTCATCCTCCAGGCTTTTCACGACGATGTGAGTGTCCTCCCCACTCTCGTTTCATCGGACGATGATCCTCTGCAAGCGCTCAAGAAGATTTTTGGGCACGTCAAGAGTGTACGGAGTCCGGGTCTTCCACGCCTCTCAGGCGGAGCCGTAGGGTTCTTCGGATACGAAAGCGCTCGACTCGTGGAGGACCTGCCGTCACCGAAGGCCGACGCGTTCAACGTCCCTGATGCGCTGCTCCTTTTCTATGATGTCGTGCTCGTGTTCGACAATCTCAAGCACCGGATCTTCCTTGTCTCCAATGCCTACCTCCCGGGACAGATCGATCTGAGAAGCTACTGAGATCGGAGTATGACAAAGCCGTGCAAGAGATCCAACATCTCAACAGGCTGCTCCACAACAGAGTCTCTACGGAGATTGGGCAAGTGCAGCTCCAGGGTGCCTTGCAGCACCTGACATCGAAAAGTGAATTCTGCAAGTCCGTCGATCGTTCGCGGGAGTACATCGTTGAAGGGGATATCTTTCAGGTCGTGCTCTCTCAGCGCTTCGAACAGGAAGCGACGCTGGCTCCATTTGATCTTTATCGAACGCTGAGGATGATCAACCCATCGCCGTACATGTACTTCTTGCGATGCAATGATTTCTACGTCATCGGGGCCTCGCCCGAAATGCTTGTTCGTGTCGACGATGGCGATGTGGAAACCAGGCCGATTGCAGGTACCCGGCGAAGAGGCGTCAGCAAGGAGGAGGATGCGCAGCTGGAACGGGAGCTGCTTGAAGATCCGAAGGAAAGAGCCGAGCACTTGATGCTGGTGGACCTAGGAAGGAACGACCTGGGCAGAATCAGTGAGTTTGGATCGGTGAGCGTCGATCAGTACATGACGATCGAGAAGTATTCGCATGTCATGCATCTGGTATCCAGTGTTCAGGGGAGACTGCGCAGGGATCTCACACAAATTGATGCACTGTTTTCTTGCTTCCCCGCTGGGACTCTCACCGGTGCCCCGAAAATACGTGCCATGGAGATCATCGCAGAACTTGAACCCGTCCAGCGCGGCATCTATGGCGGCGCCATCGCGTACATCGACTTCTCGGGAAATCTCGATTCCTGTATCGCGATCCGAACAATTGTGATGAAGGGCGATACGCTTCGTTTTCAGGCCGGTGCGGGCATTGTATACGACTCGAAGCCGGAACGGGAACATGAGGAGACGATGGAGAAGCTGCGAGCCAACTTGAACGCCCTCGAGATGTTGACGAGCGTGAGGGGGGCCGATATTCCATGATCCTGGTCATCGACAACTACGATTCTTTCACCTACAACCTCGTTCAGTATATCGGCGAGAAGGGATTCGAACAGACGGTTGTTCGGAATGACCGCATTACTGTCTCAGGTATCAGGCAGATGGAGCCTGAGAAGATTGTAATCTCGCCAGGGCCGTGTACGCCTTCGGGGGCGGGCGTGACACTCGAAGTAATCCGAGAATTGCACAAGGAATATCCAATCCTTGGAGTATGCCTCGGACACCAGGCGATTGGCCAGGCGCTGGGGGGCAACGTTGTGAAGGCGGGGGAGATATTTCACGGAAAGACCTCCAAGATCTTCCATGAAGGCAAAGGTATCCTGGAAAATGTCCCGTCTCCCTTCACAGCCGCGCGATACCATTCGCTCATCGTCGAAAGGAAAACACTCCCGCTGTGCCTTGAAGTGACGGCTTGGACCACCGACGGTGTCATTATGGGACTTCAGCATCGGGAATACCCCACTTTCGGCGTGCAGTTTCACCCTGAGTCGATCGCCACGGAACACGGGAAGCAGATCTTGACCAACTTCCTGACCTTACAGGGATCACGACATTGGCACTCATAACTCAGCCAGAAAGGCAATAGCATGAAGAGACCGAACGACATCACTGCTCATGATATCGAGCAGGATCTTCAATTGCGCTCACTCATCAACGCGCAAGATGATGTCTGGCGTATTTTTCGCGTGATGGCTGAGTTCGTGGACGGATTCACACTGCTTTCAAAGCAGGGGAACCTCGTGTCCATTTTTGGTTCTGCCAGGACCAAGCCTCGCACAAAGCAGTATGAAATGGGGGTCGAGGTTGCCAAGGAATTGGCAAAGCGAGGCTTCAACATCCTGACGGGGGGTGGTCCCGGAATCATGGAAGCGGCAAACAAAGGCGCACAGGCCGAAGGAGGCGCGTCGGTTGGAGTGAACATTGAACTCCCCTTCGAGCAAGAACCCAATCGCTATGTTGACAAGAATCGTCTTGTCACCTTCCGTCATTTCTTTGTGCGCAAGGTGATGTTCGTTAAGTACGCGCATGGGTTTGTCGCTCTTCCCGGCGGCTTCGGAACGCTCGATGAATTTCTAGAAGCGATTACCTTGATTCAGACGAAGAAGACGAAGGCGTTTCCCGTCATCCTGATGGACTCTCGGTATTGGAATGGTCTGATCAACTGGATGAAGGATGTCGTGCTGCCGGCTGGCAATATCTCTGCGGAGGACCTGAACCTTTTTCAGGTTGTCGATGACCCTGCAAAAGCGGCCCAAATAATCGATGATTTCTATCGTGTTCACAAAATGGTCACCAATTTCTAAAGCGAATCTGCTTGCTTCTTCCGGGGGGTTTGGGTATATTAAGTTACCACGTTTTCGTTGTAGAAATAGCCCGCCTTTCCGGGCTATTTTTTTTGGAGTACCGAAGAATGGCGGAAATCAGAGAAAAAGTGCGGGGTTTGGTAGCTCCGATACTGGATTCACGCAACGCTTTTCTCATCGATATCTCGGTTCGAATCGAACATGGGGGAAAACTCCTTCAGGTTTTTGTCGACACAGACCAGGGGATCACGATTGAACAGTGTGCGGAGATCAGCCGGGAACTTGCATTGCAGGTGAACCGTGAAAACCTGATTCAAGGCTCGTATCGCCTGGAACTCTCTTCTCCCGGCATCGACAGACCGTTGCGGCTCTTGAGGCAATACCAGAAAAACATTGGCCGCTGCTTCAAGGTCGTTTTCCAGCAACTCGACACCAGGAAGACCTTTCTCGGCACACTCGAATCGATTGTGGGCAACGCGTTGACGTTTCGGTCCAATGCCGGTGAGGTTTTCACCGTAGAGTTCTCACATATTATTGAATCAAAAGAAGAGCTGCCCTGGTAAGCAGCCCGACAAAGAGTTCATTGTTTGGAGGCTTGAATGAATCACGAGATTGTCGAATCATTTGCCCAAATGGTTCGAGAAAAAGGCATCGATAAGGATATCCTCGTCGGCATTGTCGAAGATATCTTTGGTATGATGGTCCGGAAAAAATACGGACCCACTGCCAAATACGATGTCGTAGTCAATATGGACAAAGGAGATATCGAAATCTACCTGGAACGTGAGGTCGTAGAAGAGGTGGTCGATCCTGTCACCCAGATTGACACGAAGGAAGCGCGCAAACGCTCAGGGGAGGATATTGGTGTCGGCGAAGAATTCGTCGAGATTGTGCCCCTGGACAGCTTCGGACGAAGGCTTGTCGTGAGTGCCAAGCAGAATCTCAACCAACGCATCAAGGAAATTGAGCGAGAGTCGATTTACAACGAATACAGCACGTCGCTGGGGGAAATTGTCGTCGGCGAGATCTACCAGATTCGCAAGGGCAAGGGAGAAATCCTTGTCATTCATAACAAGAACGAGCTGATCCTCCCTCGAAGCGAACAAATCTACAAGGAACGGTACAAGAAGGGAGACACGATCCGCGCCGTCGTTAAAGAGGTCCGAAAAGGAGCGGGAAATCCTGTTGTGATAATTTCGCGGACTGACTCCCAGTTCCTGATGCGCCTTTTTGAAATTGAGATACCCGGAAATCTACGATGGTATCATCGAAATCAAGGCGATTGCGCGAGAGCCCGGCGACCGCGCAATCTTTGCAGCCTGTTACGGAGCGACCCAGCAAGTGGATATGGCCCAACGAACACCCCTGTGACAAAGACAAACTAGCTTGGCAGAAAGGATTACGGCTGCTCTCTTTGCCGGCTTTCAACTTCGGACGCCTCCACCGCCTAGGAAACTGGATTGCTGAACCACACAAACGTTGGGACTGGCACTATGATCCTCGTAGCGGCCTCCTTTACCGACATCTCTCCAACTATTGGCACGAATACACACCATCCACAGCTCAGGCAACCCACCAACGTTCCTTCACCCGCTCTGCTGTCCTCACAACACCGCCACCTGACCTACACCTCGCAACAGCGTGGCTCGACCACAACCAGCACGCACATTTTGGCGGCTCCGCCCCATACAACCAGCCTGCCCCACCACATTTCGACTCTCTACGCCAATTGCTTGACTCTTGGGAGGACTCATGGCCCCTCAATGATATGACCATCCCACCCAACCTGAACTCACTGGTCCAGGCCATCATTGACGGCACGGCACATGGTGGTTGCGATGGCTCTTACATGCGGGAGCAGTCCCCTAATTTGGGGTCTGCAGCCTGGAAAGTGGAGGACCCAGCATCAGGCCAGGCAATTGAAGGTACAGTACAAACCACAGGCGACGCACGTGAGGTCAACGCCTATCACTCTGAACTCCAAGGAATCCATGCCATCCTCCTCGCTATTTCTGCGGTCTGCACCTTTCACCAACTCACGGCCGGCGGAATCACAATCGGTTGTGACAACAAAGGGGGCATTATCCGCTCCAACGGGGACTGGCTCAAGATAAACCAGAACACACGACATGCAGACCTCATCCGTGCAATAAGATGACTCAAGGCCAGCTTGCCCATCCACGTGACCTTTGTTCATGTCGGAGGCCACCAGGACGATACAACAGCATTCCAGAACCTCCCCCGCTTGGTACAGCTCAACATTGAAATGGACCTAAAAGCCAAAGCCCGACTCCGCTCATTGATCCTTACCTCATCCAACCCCCTCCCCACTGCGCCACTCCGTTCTGAAGGCTGGCGATGTATCATTAATGACGTGAAGATCACATCCGACCCCTCCAAGCAGATTTACAAGGCCATCATGGGCAAGCAGCTCCAATCACATCTGCACGAACGTAACATCCTTCCAGCCGCAGCCTTCCCGGATGTCGATTGGGACGCCATTGACTACGCCACCTCACATTTCCCCCCTCTCTATAAGCTTTGGATGTCTAAACATGTCAGTGGCTTCTTTGGTGTGGGCAAGATGATGAAACATTGGCAATTCTGGAACCACCAGAAATGCCCCTGTTGCCAACATATCAAGGAAGACAAAGCACACCTGCTCACTTGCCCCGACCAATCTTGCATTGACCAATGGAATACGTCAGTCACAGGACTAGCTGAATGGCTCCAGGAAATGGACACCGTTCCGGCCGTCCGACAATGTATAGTACTCGCCCTATCCGCTCACACCCTAACCCAAACATTTGAGGCAGTCAGCGATGCTTCTATCCGGCCCGCCGCCACAGCCCAAGACCGCATCGGATGGGTGAATTTCACCAAAGGCAAGATCTCCAAGCAATGGCGCAAACTCCAAGCTGCACACTACCAGTCCACTCACTCCCGACGCACAGCTGACCAATGGGCAGCAGGTCTTGTTACCACCCTCCTCTCCATGGTTCATTCCCAGTGGACGCATCGATGCAACATCCTACACGCACGCAATGCCCAAGGACTCCGCTTACGGGAGGCCAATGCACTTGCTACCGCAATCAATTTTCAATTCCAGAGTGGCCTCGAAGGGTTACGACCTCGCGACCACCACTTGATCTCTCGAGGCAAAGATCGTGTCCTCCAGATGACCGGTTCCGGCAAGCTTTCCTGGCTCTCCAGCATTTGTATCGCTCGGTCCCTCTACAACGCCCAAATCGCACAGGAAGCTGACAACATGCGAAACTTCATGACTAACTATCTCGTTACACCATGAGATACAGTGATACTGACACATCTCCCCAACTTGATTGGGTTGAGATAATTGGGTGGGTCCTCGGGATTTGACTCAAGTTTGGTCTCACTGAGCATTAGTGTCACGACATGATCACTAGCACCGTCGCGAGAGCGACAAGACGTACTACGGCCAATACCGGGCCAGGCGTCTCTAAAGTCCATTGTTACGGACAGAGTAATCATATTCTAATCTTTGAGTTGTATTTGTATGATTCAATTGGTTAATGTTGCCGGGGACGATTGGAACGGGGACGGACTTGACGGATATGAGAATCCTGATTGTATTTCTCTAACGGACATTGATCGACATGTATTTTCTCTCTCAGTGGACGACAAAAGAAATGTAATCACCAAAGAGATTTTGGCTCGGAGGTGGGGTATTGGCTTGGACACGGCGCACAAGACACTCAAGTGCACGACACAGAGGGGGATACGAACGTTTTTGCACCCGACTGATCAACGTGTGAACACACGAAAACCTCATTTGGTCTTCCCTACAATGCGTGGTAAGAAGTTGTACACTGACACAATGTTTGCGAAGATTCGCTCGCTACGGTCAAATACGTGTGCACAGGTGTGGACCGATGGACTCGGCTACAGCCTATTTTATCCACTAAAGAGCAAAAGGGAAGCGCCTACGACAGTATGGAAGATGGTCCATGACTTGCAGGCTATACCAGAGGTGATCGTATCAGATGGTTCGGGAGAGCAGACTGGAGTTAAGTGGAAGGATGAAATCAATTTGATTCGAACGCGCCATCATTTGACGGAGCATGCGTCTCCATGGCAGAACAGAGCAGAGCGCGAAATTGGCGAAATAAAGCGTGGTATCAGGAGAGCAACCCGTCGGTCAGGTTCCCCAAAGCGACTGTGGGATTACTGTGGACAGTGGGTAGTTGCAATCCGACGGATGACTGCACATGATTTTCCGGAGTTGGATGGTATGCCACCGGAAGAGGCAGTACATAACCACATGGCCGACATTTCCGCTTATGCACAGTTTGATTGGTATGAATATGTTTGGTACATCGACCGATCAGAGGACACGACAGAATCGACAAGAAAGCTTGGACGTTGGATCGGCGTTGCAGAGAATCAAGGCGCTCCGATGACGTACATGGTTTTGCCGAAGTCGTGTCGACCGATTGCAAGGAGTTCAGTGTTTCCCCTTATCACAGGATGATCGGCTGTCTGCCGAAGTCCAAGCTTAAAGGTGGAACTTGATACCAGTATCCAGGAAAAGATTGGAGACACACGGTTGGATGTGGACTGTTTTGCGGAATTTCCTGAGAGTTCCCGAAGTACCCGAAGACATTTTCATTGATGACGAGCCCACAAGGATTCCAGTGTGAGGAGTCGATGCCAGAGGCGGATGACATTATTCTCCTGAGGCATATGACCAGTACCTGACGGCCAGTGTGCTGATGGACCGCGGTGGTGAAGCAATGCTTGGAACAGTGAAGAATCGGAAGCGGGATTCAGAGGGCAATCCAGTTGGTCGTTCCAACATGAACCCATTACTGGATACCAGAGAATATGAAGTGGTGTTTCCGGATGGCTCAATTGATGTGCTAACAGCGAATGCAATTGCAGAGTCTTTGTATTCACAAGTCGACGAAGAGGGGAGAAGTTACTCGATTCTATCCGAGATCATGGATCACCGTAAGGACGGAAATGCGATATCGAGTGACGATGCTAAGATTCCGGGGACTGACCGTCTACGACGGACGACAAAAGGTTGGCAACTGCTGGTCGAATGGAAGGATAGATCCTCCGACTGGATACCCTTGGCGGACCTCAAGAACTCTTACCCTGTGCAAGTCGCCGAATATGCTGTAAACAACAAGATTGCGTCGGAACCTGCTTTTGCCTGGTGGGTACCACACGTACTCAAGAAGCGCGATCGGATTATACAAGAAAGTTAAATCCAGTTTCAGAAAGAAAACACACAAGTTTGGCATTGAAGTTCCCTCGTCAGTCCAAGCAGCTTTGGACATTGACGAGCGAACGGGGACTGATATGTGGCGCAAGGCAATTGAGAAAGAAATGCGCAATGTGCATGGTGGCTTTCGATGTCAGGGATGACGGTAAGGTGCCGATTGGATTTAAGGAGATCAGCTGTCACCTGGTTTTTGATATAAAGTCGGACACCCTTGCCCGAAAGGCCAGATTTGTTGCTGGTGGACATCGAACGGATCCTCCAAAGGAGTCGACCTACTCAAGTGTGGTGTCACGAGACAGTGTGCGATTTGTTCTTTCTCCTTGCTGCGTTTAACGATGTTGATGTGTTGGCCTGCGACATTCAGAACGCGTACATCAATGCTGAGACCAAGGAAAAGATTTGGTTTCGTGGTGGTGACGAGATGGGATCCGACAAGGGCAAAGTGATTGTTATTGTCCGTGCCCTTTATGGTCTTAAGTCATCAGGTGCGCGGTGGCGAGAACACATGGCACAGACTCTACGGAATGGAGGGTTTACGAGTTGCATTGCAGATCCCGATTTGTGGTTGAGGCCGGCAATTAAACCAGATGGCTCCAAGATCTATGAGTACGTATTGTGCTATGTGGATGATTGCATCTTCCAAGGATTGGATCCACCTGGATTTATGGATTACCTGAGGACAGTTTACACACTGAAGGACGGTACTGTACAAGAACCAGAGACGTACCTCGGCGCTGATGTTCGGAGACATGAACTTGCCGATGGGTCAAAGGCATGGGCGATTTCTTCAGACACTTATGTGCGACGAGCAGTCGAGGAAGTGGAGCGTGAACTTGATAAAGTTGGCAAGCAGTTGAAGAAGAAAGTTGTGTCGCCCTTAGCCTCCGGATACAGACCTGAATTGGATGCCTCGCCAGAGCTTGATGAGAATCGAGCAAGTTACTTCGCTAGTCTGATGGGAGTCTTGCGCTGGATCATCGAGTTAGGACGGATCGACATCGTGGTCGAAGTCAATATGTTGGCTCGATTCCAGGCTAGTCCCAGGGAAGGACATTTGGAGCAGATGTTCCATATCTTTGCCTATCTCAAGCGATATAATCGATCTTCATTGGTGTTTGATTGGACTGAGCCCAGCTTGGATGAGACGATGTTCAAGGAGTGTGATTGGAAGGAATATTACCCTGGTGCAACCGAGGCGATTCCGGATAACATGCCTGAACCTCGTGGGAAAGCGGTGTCGACGACATGTTTTGTTGATGCTGACCATGCTGGATGTCAGTTGACTCGTCGTTCTCACAGTGGTGTTTTGATCTTTGTCAATAGGGCCCCAATCATTTGGTTTTCCAAAAGGCAAGCGACAGTGGAGTCTTCTACATTTGGATCGGAGTCTATTGCGATGCGACAGGCATTCGATCTGATTGATGCTCTCCGATACAAGCTTCGCATGATGGGTGTCCCTATGAAGAGGCAACGAAGGTCTACTGTGATAACGAGTCAGTGGTGAATGCTACAACGCGTCCTGAGTCGACACTCAAGAAGAAACACAATGCAATCAATTATCATCGTTGTCGTGAGGCAATTGCTGCAGGACATATCCGAGTTGCATGGATCAACGGCAAGACAATCTCGCAGATGCTTTGACGAAGGTCTTAGTTGGGGAACGAAGGCGCTATTTGTTTTCAAGGATTTTATGGTAGACCGCGGATATCAGACCGGAGATCATTCCAGGGATGGAAGGATGTCCGATCTGCGGGGACTATTAAATATCCACGGTAGTGCTCGGGTTATCGGTCCTATGACCGATACATTCCCGTACGTGATTGTACGTCCGTGACGTCCGTGACTCAGAGAGATGAAGGATTGGTGCCCTTCATCTCAGTCTCACAATCTTTAGGAGTAGCTGTAACAGCTAATCTAGAGTATGAATACCCGGTCTCCTGCAAAGGGAGACAATGGGGGCTACGGCCATCTACGGAGTATAGGTCCTAGTTTACTAGTCTATGCTCTCGCCACTCAAGATGCCGTGCGAGGTCCTGTCGCTCCCAGAACGGGAGCACTCCCACAGCATTTCAGTACTGTACTCTATATAAATGGTACAGCCATGTACAGGGAACTGGGGTAAATCGCCCGGAAGGAATGGGAGAGGTGTGTACGTATGTTGCATACACGACGTCGTACATACAGTATATGTACTAGTCTCTACAGGGTGCAAAGAGCAATGGCAGGGGAGAAAAAGAGAAACCGTCGTGTTTTAGCAATCGCATGAAATTTAAATCATTATTTAGTAATACTCCTATGCGTTCGATTTTTGAAACGCCTCACCGCCGAAGTGGTCGTGGGTTTCTCCCGCGGTGCACCGAAGTGGTCGTGAAATAAAAACGCGTGTTATTTGCGCGAACGCCGCAAACGCCGCCGTGCACCAAAGTGGTCGTGGAATTTCTGCGGCGTTCAAAAATAGAGAAGTGGTGATTTCGAACTCTGAGGAGTGAAAATGAAATACTCGCCAAACTTTAATGGGAACCATGGCCGGTCGGCGCTCCGGTACTACGTACTGTAGTCGCCACCGTTTAGAAGCCAGATTTCGTCCATTTACATGGCATACTATCATTAAATATCTATAGTGTATCCGGCTATCAAAAAAGAGTCTATAGCCTGGTCGTCATGATCATAGATATTGCTTGAGGATTCATTTTGGCATATCGCATCGCAAACAAGGCCATTGTGTGCAGTGGCGAAAACACTTTCCTGCAGAAGCAGGAATTTAACTATACAGGGTTCGAGAGACTTCTACGATATCCAGTACGGCATGGTGAAGAAGACCAGAGTCGTCGATTAACTTTAGCACATATTCTACAAACAAAGTTGCTTGTTTTACATCATTGTGGGATGCTCAAAAATTGAGTCTTGAGATGTGAATTTCCTGTTCTGTACAATTCGTACCATTTTCTACGTGTGCAAGAAAGAAAAACTCATTATCACCGGGATCTCTCGTGCAGCTAGGATGGAGCTAGTGTATACTATACACACATCATAATACAGTATGTACAGTACATACACCGAAACGACGCTTTCAGGTGATTTACCCCAGTTCCCAGTACAATACCGGTGATGCTTTGGAGGGAGTCATGCAATTTGTTGTAAGTAAGGTTCAAACTCTAGGATGATCGTAGTGTTCCGATACTACTGTTGTCTACTAGATTAGTTGATAGAAGTGAGATGAGAAACTCTCTTGTCATTGGGACCACAATACAGGTCACAACTGTGAGGGGTCACAAGTGTTCTGCCTTCCACGGCACAACTGTTACTACCTTCTACTGGCATCAAGTTTTGAACGTCCGTCCGTGGTACGTTCACGAAAACTACCCATAGTACTCACTATTCCCAACACACTCCTGTGGCACGCAAATGTTTCTGGAATAATACCTGGTATATAACCGCTGATGGAACGAACTATGCAACACAATACTACAACTTCACGTCTTCAGATTCGATTCTTGGGTACACCTTCGAGCCCAACTGCACCTATGGCTACGGCTCCCAGAAATGGAACGGCGGAGTGTTCAGTGATTCATGCTACCACGACAAGAATTCATCTACTTCAGGAAACCAGTTCACGGTCTACGGCCAGCTCAAGAACAACATAAACACGCCTGCATATCAACAGGTATTCAACGTCACCCAGAACACAACCGTAAGATTCAATGAAACCACGGACTGCTCCGCGGAAGGGCGCATATCCAATATCTCAACAATCATGAGACTGCAGTCACCCAACACTACATGGTACACCTGCACCCCGGTGCTCAACGAGACAGGAGCCAGTGCTGGTTACTACAATTGCACCTGGGATTCAACAGACAAGAAGGAAGGCAACTGGTCAATAGAACTCACCTCCAACAAGACGTACCTCAACGGGAACCTCACGACGCTGACCAGCTGGTTCTGGCTCGAGAACCTCAACGCAACTACAAGGAACATGACCGTGGTTCCTGCCCAGGACGGCTGGACAAAGCTCTACAACTACACCATAAACATAACAGACCCCGACTCAGACAACCTGAATGAACCTTTCATAAAAAATAACTTAATTGGTGTAGGCCCATCTCTTATCACAACTCATTCTAAGATCTTTGCAGGGGGAGATGCAATTGATCAGCCTCGAACCATCGTCACCGCCATCGCTTCGGGAAAAAGGCCGCCATCTCCATCGACTTGCATCTCAGGGAGTTACCCAGGGATGAAGTTTTCTCCAGAATCAGGGTTGGGAATAAAGGTTCTCTCTCCATGGAAGCCTATCTTTTGGGAATGGAAGACGGGAAATGGCAAAGTAAAGGACGTCCTTCCATACAACAGAATAAATACCTTGTATTTTGAACCGAGCAAAAAAGTCAAAATCAGAAGACGAAATCGCGAGAAGGTATT
>CAVUAC010000003.1:0-67642 GCA_963739335.1 uncultured Bacteroidota bacterium
AAAAAAAAAAAAAAAAAAAAAAAAAAAAAAAAAAAAAAAAAAAAAAAAAAAAAAAAAAAAAAAAAAAAAAAAAAAAAAAAAAAAAAAAAAAAAAAAAAAAAAAAAAAAAAAAAAAAAAAAAAAAAAAAAAAAAAAAAAAAAAAAAAAAAAAAAAAAACCTGCACTGTGATTTTGGGGCAACGGGACTGCGACTCAATACCGACACTCAGCATATGGCCTACGTCCTGAATCAGGGGGAAACTGACGTTCCGGCAGGTATTAAGAACACTTTGGCAAAGAGCAACAGGCTGCAGGACATCGTTTTGGGCGCCATGCAGCTCGGAAGGACGGGCAATCAAGTTCTCGCCATTGCCTTGGAGCAGATGAAGGCGGAGGGTATATCTGGTTCAGTCTATTCTCATCCCATCGGGGAACACGGTAATGGGGCGGGGCCCTTGATTGGTCTTTGGGACCAGCAGATGGGGGTGCCCGGACGAGGTGACATCCCACTTCTGCGGGACACCTGGTATTCCGTGGAGCTGCACGCAAAATCTCCAGTTCCGGAATGGGATAATCAGGTCGTCACATCCGCTCAGGAGGAGGATGTGAGCATTGACGAGAAAGGGTCAGTGAACTGGATTTTGAAACGACAGACCGAGTTCCACATCATCCGATGATAGTCGAAATACGATTCTTTCGGTCGGAGGCCCCAAAATTCGGTGAATTTGGGGTTTTTCATTCTTTGGAATCCAGGCACTTGACTTTGACGCGGAAGAGTATTAGATTGGAAGTGTAAGTTTCGTGACTATAGTTCCTTAAGCTCCGGGACTAAGGCGCGGTCATCATACAGTTTTAGAACTTATTGATTTTGAAGCGGTTGCTCGTCAGGGGAGTCCGACGGGTTATCGTCAACGCAACGAAAGGTTTTGGCGACCGTGGGAAATAGGAAAAAGGCAATAGGAAGGGGGATTTTTGAGGTCAGGAATATCCAATAGAATCAAGCTGTTTATGCTGGTCGGTTTTGTGTCGTTTTCTTTGTCTCTTGAGGGATGCTTCCGGCCAGAGGTTTCGCTGGCTGACAGGGGGAAGGATCCTGGTGCAGCTGCCGGTCATGGTTCGCCCAAGCTGAACCCAGTCATTGTTGATCGCCGGACGGAGTGGTCTCTCCAGCGGTATGGTGCGACAGTCCGGACATATTCCTACAGGTACGATTTGGACTGGCGGCTGGTTATGGCCGTGATGCGGCACGAATCCAGATTCACAGAAGATGCTGTAAGCCGCAGAGGGGCCTTCGGGCTCATGCAGATCATGCCTGCAACACAGCTCGAACTGGCTGGCAAGATCGGTGTTCATGAGACAGCAACGCCATCAAACAACATCAAAGCTGGAATCTACCACCTCCAGCAGCTATACCGATCAATTGACGCGCCCGATGAAGAGAACCACATTCAGCTTACGTTGGCAGCTTACAACTCCGGGCTGAACAGGCTCTTGGATGCCCAGGATGTTGCAGCCTACCTTGGCGACAATCCAGGAAGCTGGGATGCCGTGAAAGCTGCCTTCCCGCTGCTATCCAAGAGATATCAGAGTCTTCATCGCAATGTCTGGCAATCAGGCAAGCCCAGGGCTGGCTATTTCACCGACTGGCGCCAGACCACCAATTACGTCGAAACGGTCATGGGCTTCTACGGCAACTACCAAGTTGCCCTCAAGTAGTCTCATCAAGTCTGAGCACTTAGCAGATGTGCCCGACATGTTTACCATCCGCAACTGACAGATCTTCAGCCCTTTTTGCCTCTGGTTTGGCTTGATTCTCACCGACGTCATGCACGTCGGTAGAATCTTGTCATGCCGGGGGGTATCATTTGATAATCCCAATCGAATTGAATATATTCCGGCACGATGATCAGCTTCGAGCGAGGAAATATCCGGGCCCCCGAACTGTTCGGTGACTTCTGGCTGAATGCCGAACCCGTGATGATGAGAGAGCTCAGGGGAAGCGTCGTGCTTCTCGATTTCTGGGACTACTCGAGCGTCAATTGCCTGCGCGGACAGCCTTATATCAAGGAGTGGGTCTCTCGCTACGAGGACTTCAACCTCGTCGTCATTGGTGTCCACACGCCCCAGTTTAGTTTTGGAAAGAATCCCGAGGAAATCGAAAAGGCCGTTCGTCGGTTGGAGATTGAATACCCGGTGGTGATGGACAACGAAGCTGTGATTTGGGCTGCGTACCTCCAATCGGGCGTGGCCCACCAGATTTCTCATCGACAGAGACGGTTTCTTGCGGTTCTCGCACCAGGGTGAAGGCAGCTATGACCAATTCGAGCGGGCTATCCAGTCGCTTCTGGTGGAAGCCGGATATCACGGCGTTCTGCCGGATCTTATGCAGCCATTGCGAGCAGCTGACTATCCTGGTGCTATCTGCCATCGCGCCACGGCGGAAATCCAGCTGGGCTACCTTAGGGGAACGTTAGGCAATCCAGAAGGGTATGGTCCGGAGTCAACGATGTTGTTCGATGATGAAGGATTTCATCTCAGTGGTCGGGTGTATCTGAAAGGCAAATGGTTCAACGAACGAGAGGGAGTGTGCTTTGACGGAGACCCTGGCGATCAGGGGCGCGCAACGCTGATCTATGAAGCGGTCGAAGTGAACTCTGTGATGAATGCTGAGGGAGTTAGTGCGAGCAGAGTCTTCGCGATGCAGGATCGTAAGCCCTTGACGAAAGAGACGGCCGGCTTGGACGTCAAGTTCGACCACGAGGGCAAGAGCTACGTTCTGGTTGATGGCTCCAGGATGTTCAATGTTGTCTGCAATCAGGAGTTTGGAGAACATGAGCTTGCGCTCACAACGTGCTCGCCGGGGCTTGAAATCTACTCGTTCAGTTTCGTCTCCGGAGTGATCCCCGAGCTGATTTCTGCCAACTAGTGCGAACGATCGTCTGTGTGCTGTTCCGGATTCCCCATGCTCATCTCGGGCATTTGAGTTTCTTTTGTGTCTAGGCAAGAAGACGAGCGCTTTGTAGGTTCTCTGTAGGGTACGTGTTTTCGTCGGTATGGATTTGAGGTAGATATGTCATCGCTGATGATGAACACATTGCCACGATCCGTTGTAGTACCGAGGGAGCATCACAATGATATTGGCCCCAACCTTCTGTAATACACGGAGGTCGGGGTTTTGTGTTTGTTGATGGGACTTGAACGACGTTGTCCGTAAAGAGGATACTATGAAAACGTGTGCGGTGTTCAGCCTGTTCCTCCTGGTTCTCTTCCTCCCGTGGAGCGCGATGGCTCAGAAGGGCTCTGAGAACCTCATCAAGAACGGGGACTTCGAGAAGTTCACCGGAGACAATCCGGATGCATGGGATACTTCGAATATCCCTGGAACTCTCACCGTTGTGTCGGCATCAAAGGTCTGCAAATCGGGTCTTCGTGCGGTCAAGTGCGAGGTGAAAGATTTCTACGGTTCAGTTATCGCTGGGTTCGCATGCCAGAAGAACCTCCCGACAGAAGGCAAGGATGTCGGATTATCAGGGTATTTTATGGTGCATTCTGTGGGGAAGGATCAGGGTGTGATTGTGCTCTGTTTCCAGAACTCATCGGGCAGTACCGTTGGGACGGAGGAAGCATATCTGGACGACACCAAGGCACAGTTTGTCCCGTTTTCCAGGGAGGTCAAAGCTCCCTCTGGCGCAGCTGCAGTCCAAGTGCGGCTGACGATCTTGCCCGATAAGGGAAGCGAAAGCGCTCATCCGGGTTCGTACTTGATCTGCGACGATCTGAAACTTGTTGCACTTGTGCCGAAAGAGAAACCGGTCGTACAGTGATGGATACATCTCGAAGTTGGTGGATCATCGGAGACTCAGTCGAGGGGTACTCACATTCAACACTCCAAACCATGAAAGCCGTGGGGAGAAGAGTACCTTGCATCCCCTGACCGCATGATCGAGACTCCTCGTTTCGAAGTAGATTCCGCCTACCTATTCCCACCTTGTATTTCCATCGATTTTTGAATACTATTCCAAATCAAGTACGGAACGGCAAGGTCCTTAAGATGAAATGCGTTCGAATTCATGCACATGGTGGAGTTGAGCAACTGATCGCGGAGGAGGTCGCAACGCCAGCGGTAGGTCCGAATGACGTTCTCGTTCAGGTGAAGGCGACCTCGGTCAATCATCTCGATATCTGGGTCCGTCAAGGGCTCCCGGGCGTTAAGTTCCCATTGCCGATGATCCCGGGCGTGGATGCTGCAGGGATTGTTGCGGGCACGGGTGAGACGGTCCGCCATGTCAAGGCGGGGGATCGGGTAGTCGTTGCTCAGGGCATATCGTGTGGACACTGCAAATACTGTCTCAATGGCGATGACAACCTCTGCAAGGACTACAGATTGATCGGTGAGCATCGTGATGGAGCCGACGCGGAGTATATTGCTGTGCCAGCGAGAAATATTATCAAGCTTGCCGATTCCATTGCGTTTGAGACGGCTGCAGCAGTCGCCCTCGTGTTCCTCACTGCGTGGCAAATGCTTGTCGACAAGGCGAAGGTGAAACCTGCGGAGGATGTCCTGGTGATTGGCGTTGGGAGCGGAGTGGGAAGTGCAGGGGTGCAGATTGCGAAGATGCTTGGTGCGAGGGTGATTGCCACCACGAGCTCTGAGGAGAAAGCCGCGAAGGCCGTCGAGCTCGGGGTCGATGAAGTCATCAACTACAAGAAGCAGAATGTGCTCGAGGAAATCAGAAGGTTGACTGACAAGAAAGGTGTCGATGTCGTCTTCGATCACGTCGGAGTCGGCGTTTGGGAAGAGAACATCAAAGCTCTTTCGAAAGGCGGCCGGCTCGTTACGTGCGGGGCCACATCTGGTTACGAAGCAAAAACCGACCTGCGCCATGTCTTCTATAAGCAGTTGCAGATTCTTGGCTCGACGATGGGCCGAAAAGGCGACTTGGTTACGATCCTGAAGCTGATCGAACAGGGAAAGCTAAAACCCGTCATCGACCGCGTCATGCCGCTCGCTGCAGTGCGCGAAGCGCATCGGATCGTTGAAGAGGGCAGGCACTTTGGAAAAGTTGTGATGATACCGTAGCTTTGTAGCGCCTTTGGCCTGTGGGCGACTGTTTGGATGCAATAGATGGTAACCACTGACGAGTTCTTCGAAACTCCGCGATCTTGGTCATTCCTCAGGTACAAGGTCTTGGACAACTACCTCTCCGCGTACTTTCCAAAGGTGAACCAACAGTTCATGAGACCTGCAGTCGCAGCAGATCTCTTCGCGGGAAGGGGCCGATTTGAGGATGGCAGTGAAGGCTCGCCGATTATCATAGCAAGACACGCTAAGAGATATCGGGAAGGCTTCAGACTCAAGAATCAGGTAGTGCTTGCTGAGGCTAGGGCTGATGAGCGCCAAAAGCTCATCGAAAACATGAAGGAGTATATCGACGAAGGCATAGCCATAGTCGTTCCAGGTGAGGCAGCGAATGTCGGCCATTTCCTTCTGGAGAGAATCAGACCTGGCGTACCGCTCTTCGTATTCTTGGACCCATTTGGTTTGAAGGGGCTCTCGATGGAACTCCTGATTGATATTTTCAAGAGAGCAAAGGACGACAGTACCGAAGTTTTGATTAATTTCAATCATCGGGCAATGTCTCGACGGCTAGGACTATGCGGAAAGGCGAACGACGCAAATCCATCAGTGCGTAGGCAGGCTGAAACCACGACAAAGCTTACCAACGAGATCCTTGGCGGGGATTGGTGGATCGACGTTATGCGCGACGAATCTCTCGAAGATGACGACAAGGTGGAAATGATACGACTCAAGTACATTGACACATACCGGCAGCACTTCTCATATCTCGGCACGTTGCCGGTGACGAAAGGTTTACCTGGCGAAAATGTAAAATACTACCTAATATTCGCCTCGCAGAGTCAGGTAGCCTTTGAGCTTATGAACGATGTGATGAAGAGCGCTTGGTTCGAGTACATGCTTGAGGTAATCAGGGAGGAGAACGAAGGAACGCTTTTCGAAAGCGTAGACCCATCGCAGTTTGCGAGCAAAGATACTTGCACCGATACTCAAGTGCTGGCTGGGCAAGTACTAGAAGAAGCGCGCCGATATGTGCAAGGGCGGAAGGTATACTACAGAACCGAATATGATGTCCCGCTTACAAGGCCGGAAGTGCGCATCGGACTGGTCGAACGTATGTTCGCTCGCTATGAGCCAAGCGAGTACAATGATGCGATAAGAACATTGCTGAAACAAGGAGTGCTGGTGGCCCAGGGCAGTAGAACAAGGATCTCCGATCAAGTCGTATTTCGGATCGCCGTGACAAAAGAAATCACAACCTGAAAGGTGCCGGCAAATGTCAGTGAAGTCAAGGATCGAGTGGACAGAAGCTACCTGGAACCCTGTGACGGGCTGTTCGAAGATTAGCCCGGGCTGCAAAAACTGTTACGCAGAAAGAATGGCAGCTCGCCTCCAGGCGATGGGATCGCCAAGGTATCGAAACGGTTTCAAGGTGACTTTGCAAGAGGATCTGGTCGAGTTGCCTCTTGAGTGGAAGCAGCCAAGGGTGATATTTGTAAACTCGATGAGTGATCTGTTCCATAAGAATGTACCCAGTGACTTCATAGTGAAGGTATTCGACACGATGAAGCGCGCACATTGGCATACGTTCCAGGTCCTCACGAAAAGGTCGGACCGGCTTTTGTCATTGGCTCCGTATCTTCCGTGGCCAGAGAATGTGTGGATGGGAGTTAGTGTTGAAACGCCTCGTTACATCTGCCGAATACGTGACTTGACAACAGTGCCGTCAGCAGTGAGGTTTCTATCACTTGAGCCTCTCCTTGCACCAATGCCGAAGCTGCCCTTGCGCTCTATTGACTGGGTGATTGTTGGGGGAGAATCTGGGCCAGGAGCACGTCCGATGGAAATGCATTGGGTCGCGGAGATTGAGAAGCAATGCAGGAACCGCAAGATCGCGTTTTTCTTCAAGCAATGGGGTGGAGTCAATAAAAAAGCCGCCGGTCGACTCTTGTATGGAAGAACCTATGATGAGATGCCGAAGCCGAGACGAAGGCAAAAGAACCCAACACTTCCGCTGATTCCTATGCCGGTCTACGAGGGCGAATCAGCGAATTCACTTATGATGACGCTGAGCTTCGGTTGCGGCTCTCGACAATCTTTCTTAAGTTGTCACGTGGCGATTTGAATGACAGCTTGCAGCCACGTTAAACAAGTTGCTAAAGCGTCGGTCAAGATATTGGAAAACTCTCCCGGCGCTCCGTGCCGGGTTTTTTGTTCCAACTTCACCGGAAAATGAGACGATGACTAGATGACTCAATGACCCGATCCTTCCACGATATTCTTCGGCAGAAAATCGTCGTCTTCGACGGCGCCACAGGCACCCATTTGCAGGGACAAAACCTGACCCCAGAGGACTTCGGCGGGGAGCGTTTCAACGGCTGCAACGAATACCTCGCCCTGACCAAGCCCTCGGCGGTGGAAAATGTTCATCGCGATTATCTGGAGGCTGGTTGCGACGTCGTCGAGTCGAATTCATTCGGAGGAACGCCGATCGTCCTTTCCGAGTACGGTCTCGCCGATCAGGCCTATGATCTCAACTACCGCGCTGCACGAATCGCGAAGACAATGGCCCTTGAGTATTCACGCAACGGTCATCCGCGCTTTGCTGCAGGTTCGATGGGGCCAACGACGAAACTTCCCTCGCTCGGTCATATCTCTTTCAAGGAGATGGCGGAAGCGTATCGCATACAGGCGAAGGGCCTCGTCGAGGGAGGGGTCGATCTTCTCAGTCTCGAGACCTGCCAGGACGTTCTGCAAATCAAGGCGGCACTGTATGGGATATTCCGATGCTTCGAGGAGGCCAGGAAGCGCCTTCCCATCGTCGTCTCTGTGACGATCGAAACCATGGGAACAATGCTGCTTGGAACGGAGATCTCCGCTGCATTGACGGTTATCGAACCGTACGACGTCGACGTGATAGGAGTGAATTGCGCGACCGGGCCGAAGGAAATGTCTGACCATGTCAGGGTTCTCTCTGCCAGCTCCCCGAAGCCAGTTTTCGTCATGCCCAATGCCGGATTGCCGGAAAACGTCGGGGGCAAAGCTCATTACCATCTATCGCCGTCTGAGTTGGTCCAGTACCTATCTCATTTTGTGAAGGATCTTGGCGTTCAGGTTGTAGGAGGATGTTGCGGGACGACGAAGGAACACATCCGCCAGCTTGTGGCGGCTGTCGGACACCTCTCGCCGTCGCCCCGAGCGTTCGAATTTGTCCCTGGGGCTTCGAGCCTGTATCAAGCGGTTCCTTTCCAGACCAATCCACCTCCCATCCTCATCGGCGAACGGACCAATGCCAACGGCAGCAAGCTGTTCCGTGAGCTTCTGGTCAAGGAAGACTGGGAGGGGATGGTGGCGATGGGAAACGAGCAGGTTCGCGAGCAAGCCCATATGCTCGATGTTTGTGTTGCCTATGCGGGCCGGGGCGAAGTGTCCGACATGCGCGAGCTCATCACCCGCTTCAACACGCAGATCTCCATCCCGCTGGTTTTGGATTCCACCGAAGCAGTTGTTATCGAAGAAGCGCTCCAGCGGATCGGCGGGAAAGCAATCGTCAATTCCATCAATCTCGAAGATGGTGAAGGGCGCCTGGAAAAGGTCGTCGCTTGTTGCAGGAACTATGGAGCAGCAGTCATTGCACTGACGATTGACGAAAACGGAATGGCGAAGACAGCGGGGGCGAAGCTTGCGGTTGCACGGCGCATCTACAAGCTTGCAGTTGAAAAGCATGGATTGAAGCCGCACGATCTGATATTCGATATGCTCACATTTACGCTTGGATCCGGCGATGAGGAATTTCGGCGAGCGGGCATCGAGACCCTCGAGGCTATTCGTCTTGTCAAAAAGGAATTCCCGGAGGTTCACACGATCCTTGGGGTCAGCAACGTGTCATTTGGTCTCAATCCAAGCCTGCGCCATGTCTTGAACAGCGTCTTTCTGCACCATGCCGTCGAGGCAGGACTTGATATGGCGATCGTTCACGCCTCGAAGATCATGCCCCTCTTCAAGATCGACGAGCGCGGCCGGGAACTCTGCCGGCAGCTCATCTTCGACGAACGGAAATTCGAAGGTGAGGGAGCCGATCGACGCTGCATCTATGATCCGCTTGGCGAATTGATGGCGTACGATGCCGGTCAAAAGGGCGAGGTGAAGGTCAAAGCAAGCGGGCCCGGCGGTACAATTGAGGAGCGGCTCAAGAATCGCATCATTGACGGAAACAAGGTAGGTCTCCAGAGTGATTTGGGGGAGGCCCTCAAAAGATTCGCGGCCCTGGACATTATCAATACCATCCTTCTTGAAGGGATGAAGGTTGTGGGTGAGCTCTTCGGATCAGGTCAGATGCAGTTGCCGTTCGTCTTGCAGTCTGCAGAGGTGATGAAAGCTGCGGTTTCGCACCTCGAGCCTTTCTTGGAGAAGAAAGAGGGATCCGGAAGGGGACGTTGGTCATTGCGACTGTCAAGGGCGATGTCCACGATATTGGCAAGAACCTCGTCGATATCATTCTCACGAACAACGGCTACAAGGTCATCAATCTGGGGATACGATGTCCGATCGAGACGATGCTGCATGCTGCCGAAGAACACAAGGCTGATGCGATCGGCATGAGCGGGCTCTTGGTCAAGTCAACGCTGGTGATGAAGGAAAACCTCGAGGTGATGAATGAGCGGAAGCTGAAGATTCCCGTGATCCTCGGAGGTGCCGCACTGACCAAGCGATACGTCGATGGCGAGCTTCGTCCGCTGTACAAGGGGAATGTTTACTACGCGAACGATGCCTTCGATGGGCTCCGATACATGGAGAGTGTCAGAAAAGGCCGCCAGGATGCTCCCGAGGGACATAAGCATTCTCCGGTAGTAGACAGCGATGCTCTCACTGGCGCCGAAGCGAAGATCGCCCTCGCGCTCGAAGAGCAGGGCCCTGGCAGTCGTGCTTCGGGTGAGTCGAGCGCCCAGGGCGTTTCTGTTCGATCCAAAGTCCGGAAGGATGTGCCCATTCCTTTGCCCCCTTTCTGGGGCGCTCGTATTGTCAGAGATATCCCTCTTGAAGAGGTGTTTCGATACATCAATGAGACGGCGCTTATTCGAGGGCAGTGGAGGGTCGTACGCGGCACGATGAGTGATGTGGAATATCAGAGGGTCCTGAAGGAGCAAGTCCATCCTGATTTACAGAAACTGAAGAAGAAGGTCCAGCAGGAGAAGCTTCTGGTCCCTCAAGTGGTCTATGGATATTTCCCTTGTCAATCCGAGGGGAATGACCTGGTTGTCTATCATCCTCCATCAGATGGCGACCTCAATTCGAAATTCCTGCCCGCAGACGGTGATCGACGAGGGCAGGCGGGCGCAGTTCGGAATGCGAAATTGTCGGAATGGCTTCGGTTCACGTTCCCACGGCAGGCGCATGATCGCCACCTCTGTATTGCCGACTATTTTGCCCCGGTCGAATCCAACACTGTCGATGTTCTTGGGTGTCACGTTGTCACGGTTGGCCAGAAGGCTTCAGAGTTCTCCAGGACGTTGTACGATGCGAACAATTACAAAGATTATTTGTATTTTCACGGGTTGAGTGTTGAGAGCGCCGAAGCACTAGCGGAGTTATGGCACAAGCGCATGCGGGAGGAGCTCGGGATCGCAGGAAAGGATGCAGGTGAAATCAAGAGGCTGTTCAGCCAGGGATATCAAGGGGCACGGTACAGCTTTGGCTATCCGGCGTGTCCCCGGCTTGAAGATCAGGTGAAGCTGTTCGAGTTGCTTCAGCCGGATCGCATCGGCGTTTTTCTGACCGAAGAGTTTCAAATGGAACCTGAGCAGTCGACGTCGGCGATCCTTGTCCATCATCCGGACGCGCGATACTTCACCATCCAGTGAGTTCGAACGGCACTTCCATATCAAGCAACTGATCATCATTCACAGCGGACGAAACAACCATGCCTAAACTCATCCTTCTTCGCCACGGCGAATCGCAATGGAATCTGGAGAACAGGTTCACCGGATGGACTGATATTGCTCTCTCTCCAAAAGGGGTACAGGAAGCGCACGAAGCGGGGGAAAAGCTCAAATCATATAAGTTCGACAAGGCCTACACGTCTGTCCTCAGACGGGCGATCGATACCCTTCAGATTGTCCTGAAAATCATCGGACAAGAACACATTCCCATTGAGTACGACAAAGCCCTCAACGAGCGGCACTATGGTGCGCTGCAGGGTCTGAACAAAGCAGAAACTGCATTGAAGTACGGCGATGAACAGGTGAAGCTCTGGCGGCGAAGCTATGATGTCCCCCCCCCGAAGGACGTCACCGAATTGAATCCGCTCGGAATGAGTGAGAGCCTCAAAGACACTGCCGCCCGCACATTGCCGTACTTTGAAAACAAGATCATCCCGGATATCAAGGCTGGAAAGGACATCCTTGTGTCTGCCCATGGCAACAGCTTGCGGTCGATTGTGATGAAACTCGACAACCTCACGAGAGAACAGGTCATCGAGCTCAACATACCCACCGGTGTGCCGTTGCTGTATGTGTACGATAACGCCGGCAACATTCTCGAGCATCGTTATCTCTGATCGCCTTTAGATTTTTGAGAAGAAACTTTCGCGAAACTTGGTTCGTGCGATTACCGATTCTCAGGAAATCGTTGTGATGATATTCATCAAGAATCAAACTGTCAACGGAAACTCGTTCAGTTCGCAAAAACAGAAACCTTCTTCCCAAGAGTCATCGTCGATGTCCAAGCAGGCAAATGGAGAACTCTTGTGTCGAGGGGGCGTAAAATCAACAAAATTTCGGCCAAAATGCTTGTTTTTTGTCCCTCTATTTGCTATACTCGCTCCGAACGAATGAGCGAGTTCACCCTCGTTTTCAAGAATTCTTCGAGGTGACGTTCTTTGAAGCGACCGGGGAGACCTCTGGGCGGTGGTATTGGGGCTTCTCTGAAATCTGACGAAAGCATGGTGGCAGGGGAACCTCACGTTCGCGGAGGCGTAGTGCGGAGGCCGAGCTGAGGCATCTGAAATGCTGGTCATACCAAGAACCTAATTTGCAGCTGGAAGTAATCAGTTAATTTCTCAATTAAAGGAGATATCGTAATGGCGACAATGATCACGGAAGAGTGCATCAACTGCGGAGCTTGTGAGCCGGAATGCCCGAACACCGCAATTTATGCCGGTGGCGTGCAGTGGGAGATGAATGGTGCAATGCACGATGCTCTCTCGAACGATTTCTATTATATCGTGCCTGAAAAGTGTACTGAGTGTGTTGGCCACTTCGAAAAAGAACAGTGCGCCGCGGTCTGCCCGGTCGATTGCTGCCCCCCCGATCCGAATCACCCGGAAACCGAGGAAGTATTGTTCGAGCGTGCCAAGAAGTTGCACCCGGATCGTACTTTTGCTGAGTTGAGCGCGGCAACATCACGCTTCCGGAAGTAGCGTTGTAAAGGATTAGAGTTGAGGTCGGTGTCACACCATCGCGCGAGATTGCGGATGGCAACTGACAACCGACCTTCTTTTTTTTGGGCCACGATGAAGCTGGAAGACTAATCATGAAGATCGGCGGGTACGAGGTCCTTTCACTTGAGACGGGCCGTTTTGCTCTCGACGGCGGAGCGATGTTCGGCGTCGTGCCATGGGTGTTCTGGAGCAAGATGATTTCTCCGGATGAACGGGGCCGGATCAACCTTGCTGCGCGATGTTGGCTTGTCCGGGGGCAGGGTCGGACCATCCTCGTTGACAATGGAAACGGTACGAAGTGGAACGAGAAACTGAAGGACATCTACAATCTGGATCTCACGTCGGGAGATCTCGTGTCGTCGTTGATGAAGGCCGGGGTCAAACCTCACGGCGTCACCGACGTCATCCTGACGCATCTCCACTTCGATCACGCGGGTGGATCGACCACCGTCGCCGGTGGGAAGCTTGTTCCGACATTCCCGAACGCGAAATACTACGTTCAGAAAAAACACTGGGAGCTTTCTCAGCATCCCACGGAGAAGGATCGCGCCAGCTTCATGAATGATGATTTCGTCCCGCTGATGGACCATGGTGTGCTCGAGCTCGTCGATGGAGAGTGCGAGATATTCCCCGGCATCGAACTGCTCGTCACGAATGGGCACACAACCGCACAACAGCTCCCGAAGATCTCTGATGGTCGGACGACCATGCTTTTCTGTTGTGATTTGCTGCCAACGGCGTCGCATGTTCCCTGGCCTTATGTCATGGCGTATGACGTTCGTCCCCTTGTGACGATCGAGGAAAAAAAGAAGATTCTTGGGCGGGCATACGAAGAAGGGTGGATTCTTTTTCTGGAACATGATCCTGCTACAGAAGCTATCACGATCAAACCGAACGAAAAGGGTTTTGGCCTGGATCGGAAGTTTAAGAGTATCATGATTCGATTCGTCAAAGTTGCTGATGTTGGGGACTTCACACTCCACAAGACGAAACGCGTGACGGTGGAGAATGTCGAGATCGCATTGTTTTGCGTCGATAGGCAGTACTACGCTGTGCAGAATGATTGTCCGCATCAGCACTACTCGGCCCTTCATGAGGGGATCCTCAATGGTATCGAGATCACTTGTCCGATGCATGGATGGACGTTTGATCTTTCCTCAGGCAAACCCACGGTTGGCGGCGGAAAGCTGAAACGCTATGCTGTGAAGGTGACAGGCAATGACATTCTGGTCGAGGCTCCGAGTGCGGAGCCAGAGTGGGCCAAGAGGTGAATTCGTCGTCGGCATCCATCCTAACGAAATTCATCAAAACGAGAGCCTTGGAGTTTGGGTTCTCGAAGGTTGGGCTGGTGCGCGCGGAAGTCATGTTGGAAGAGGGGATGAGGCTCCGTGAATGGCTTGCTCGGGGATTTCACGGGACGATGGAATGGATGGAGAGGAGCGTCGATAAACGTGCCGATGTACGCCATGTTCTGCCAAATGCCCGATCCGTCGTTTCGCTCGCCTTGAATTACTTCTCACCCGTTCAACAGTCTGACGATGCCCGTTGCGGCAAGATTTCGCGCTATGCCTGGGGGGATGATTATCACGTGGTGATGACGTCGCGAATCCAAACGCTGGTTGATTGCATCAAACAAGAGCGTCCTGGATTGCAGGTCAAATCCTATGTTGACACGGGCCCTGTAATGGACAAAGCCTGGGCCGTCCGTGCAGGGATCGGCTGGCTGGGGAAACACACGAACGTCATCGCGAAGGAATATGGATCATGGGTGTTTCTGGGTGAGATCATCCTTGATCAAGAGCTCGAGTACGATGAGCCGATGGCTGATTTCTGTGGAACCTGTTCAGCGTGCATCGAGGCTTGCCCAACAGGAGCGATTGTTCAGCCATATTTGCTCGATTCGACGAAGTGTATTTCGTATCTTACGATCGAGCACAAGGGAGAAATTCCCGACACGCTGAAACCGAAGTTCGAAAACTGGGTATATGGTTGTGACATTTGTCAGGATGTGTGCCCATGGAATCGTTTTCAGCGACCGACGAGCGAACAAGCCTTTTTCCCGCGAATCGAAAACATCGGGCCGAAACTGAGCGAACTCGAACACATCACCTCTGAGGAATTCGCTCGACGGTTTTGGAGAAGCCCTATCAAGCGAACCAAGCGCGAGGGTCTCGTTCGAAATGCGAACGCAGTGCAAGAGGGAAGAGAACGCAGCCGCGAGGGCTGAAACTCACATACTTGTATGACTTACTACTTAATATACTCATTACTTTCATACTCATTACTCTCATACTCACTACTGAGCGACTTGAACTTCCAATGACCGACAATAATTATCATAACGTTATTATCATCGGATCGGGCCCGGCGGGTCTTACGGCGGCACTCTATACTGCACCGCGCGAACCTAAGCCCCATCCTGTTCGAAGGCATCCAGCCCGGTGGGCAGCTGACCATCACGACAGAGGTTGAGAATTATCCCGGCTTCCCCAACGGCGTCATGGGGCCTGAGCTTATGGATTTGTTCCGTCAGCAGGCTCACAAGTTTGGAGCTCAGTCGATCTATCAGGAAGTGACGGAGGTAGATTTCTCGCGGAGGCCATTCAAAGTGGTGGCAGACGGCAAGTCATATTTTGGCGAGACGGTCATCGTCTCGACAGGTGCCTCTGCGAAACTTCTCGGAATACCTTCCGAAGCGGAATACATGGGGTATGGCGTCTCAGCGTGCGCAACGTGTGATGGATTCTTCTTCAAGAACCAGCACGTGGTGGTGGTTGGCGGAGGTGACACCGCCATGGAAGAAGCAACGTTTTTGACCAAGTTTGCATCCAAAGTCACCGTTGTCCACAGGCGGGACGAGCTTCGAGCCTCGAAATTCATGCAGGAGCGGGCATTCAACAATCCGAAAATCGAGTTTGTCTGGGACTCCGTTGTTGACGAGGTTTTGGGCAAGGCAGATGGAGGAAAGAAATCGCTCACAGGCGTTCGGCTGAAGAATCTCAAGACCGGGGTTGTGACAGACTTCAGGTGTGATGGACTTTTCCTTGCCATTGGTCATCAACCGAATACGCGGCTGTTCAAGGGCGCGCTTGATATGGACGCTGTGGGGTATCTCATCACCAAGCCACACGGCACCGCCACAAACGTCCCTGGCGTGTTCGCAGCTGGAGATGTTGCCGATCCGACGTATCGGCAGGCGGTGAGTGCAGCGGGCAGCGGGTGCATGGCCGCAATCGATGCGGAACGCTTCCTGGTTCACCATCAGGTATCTCATAGCTGACAATCTGATCCCCTTGTTTGGTCTGTCCGAGTCCCGACTGAAGTTTGTCGGGACTTTCTTTTGGGGGGTGGTTCCAACGCTCGACTTCCAGGCCTCTTGGAAATGCTTGATTTAGCAGCCCATTCATCACGTCCAACTTCACACGAGATTCTTATTTGACTTTCACACAGTGTCTTCGTATAATTATATGCATTTCAACAACTTATGCGACCTCAAGGGACAAGACGTTTCCTCCCTTCGTGGTGAGCCTCACAATTTTCTATTCTGAGCATGTCAAACACAGCGAAATGGGTTATCGGCATAGCCTTGTTCTTTGTCTTCATCGGTGCTTTGTTCATAATTTCAGTCGTTTCCCTCATTTTCAGTGAACCTGAAGACGAAAGTGCAGGCACAGGTGGCGAGCGTGTTGCCGTCGTGGAGCTGACGGAACCCATCATGGACTCTCAGGACATCGTCCGTCAGTTCAAGAAGTATAGAGAAAACAAGTCAGTCAAAGCCATTGTTTTTCGTGTTGATTCTCCCGGTGGAGGGGTCTCTGCAAGTCAGGAGATCTACGAAGAGGTGAAGAAGACCCGCCATTCGGGGAAGCCCGTGGTTGTGTCAATGGGTGCAGTGGCAGCCAGTGGGGGCTATTATGTCTCGTGCGGAGCTACGAGAATTGTTGCGAACCCCGGGACTCTGACCGGCAGCATTGGCGTGATTTTCCAATTCCTCCATTTCAGCGAACTGATGAACAAGATCGGGATCGACGCCTCAACGTTCAAGACGGGCAAGTACAAGGATATTGGTTCCCCGTTTCGCAAGACCACCGAGGAGGAAAAGAGATTCTTCGACCAACTGCTCGGGGATGTGTATGATCAGTTTGTGTCTGTCGTGGCTACTGAGCGTAAACTTGACCGCCAGCGAGTGCTGCGCTATGCCGATGGGCGTGTGTTCACAGGCCGGCAGGCTCGAGAGTACGGTTTGGTTGATACACTTGGGACGTACGAAGATGCCGTGAATATTGCTGCCAAACTTGGCGATGTTCGGGGGAAGCCGAAGGTCGTCAAGGAAAAGAAACTCAGGACATTTCTTGATCGGCTTATGGGGCAGACGGTTTCAGAACTGGCGACATTGAAGAGGGATATCTTCAATCAGCCGGTGCTGCAATACAAGTTTACATCACCGGTACTAACAAATCACAGGAGGCACCTTGACAAAAGCTGATATCGTTGATGTCATTGCAGCAGCCACCGGGCTTACGAAAGTTGAGACGGAGGCAGTTGTCGATGGTTTCATCTCGACCGTCATTGATGCAATGAAGGCGGGAAAAAACATCGAGATCCGTGGTTTCGGCAGCTTCAAGGTTAAGAAGCGCAAGGGGAGAATGGCGCGCAACCCAAGGACTGGCGAGCAGGTGAAGGTGGAAGAGCACTTTGTCCCGATCTTCAAAGTGTCGAAGGATTTGAAACACGTCGTTGATGAGAATTTGAAGAAACCGGCAGGATAGTCACATCAATGAGACCAAGATTCTCTTGCGCAGCTTGTGAGGGTGAAATTCAGTGGGGTGAACGGTTCTGCAGGAATTGCGGCAAGCCCGTCGAGTGGCCGGCCGATGCCCAGGGCGTTGAACTGGGCGAAGGTCCTGAGGGCTCAGCGATCTGCAAAAACTGCGGTTCCGGCAATCCCGCGGGTGCAGGCTTCTGTGGGTCGTGCGGAGCCAAGCTGCCGACACAGGCCAAGTCGACCTCCGACTCACGAAAAGCCGGGAAACCCCGCCAGGCATCCGGCAAAGAAAAAGAAGCTCAGTCCAGCCCGCTATTCTCATGGAAGGTGATTTTCGGCTTTCTCGGTGTCCTGTTGTTGATTGTCATAGGGGTTGAAGTGTTTTCTCCCCGAGAACAGACGGGCAGCCAGTCGACTTCTTCGACAATGTCTTCGGCCCCGGTTGCCAATATGGGGGCGATGAACCAGATTACCGAGCTTGAGAAGCGTGTCTCAGCGAATCCGAACGATATGCAGATGCTTTTGACGCTGGCAAATGCTTGTCAGGATGGTCGTTTCTTCGACAAAGCAATTGCTCATTACAAGCGATACCTCGAAAAGAACCCGAAAGACGCAAACGCGCGTGTCGATTTGGGAGTCTGCTACTACGAGAGTGGCAACAGCGATGAAGCTCAGAACCAAATGCAGACTGCCTTGAAGTACGATCCGAAGCATGTCCCGGCGCACTTCAATCTGGGCATTGTTAATCTCAGTGCCCGCCGTATTCGGGAGGCGAATGAATGGTTCAAGAAGACGATTGCTCTTTCCCCCAATAGTGAAATGGGCCAAAAGGCAAAGCAGATTCTTGAGCAACACTCTAGTCCACTCATCCAAAACAAATAGCGGAGGGCGCAATGCCAAGTGGTAAGAAGCGCAAACGCCATAAAATGGCGACCCACAAGCGCAAAAAGCGCTTGCGGAAGATGCGTCATAAGAAGAAGAATCGTTAGTTCAATGTGGACGGGACCTGGCGCACGATATGAGGCCTGGTCCATCTTCAAGACGCGAATCCCGCAACGCTTTCTTGTGGGATTTCCCTTTGAGTTCATCAGATCCACGTTGCCCTGTTGGGTATCTCCGGCAGGGCAATTTTTTTCTTCGCTTCTTAACAAGTCCTGCTAATGGCACCTGGTAGCCCCAAACGGTTCTCGTGGGACCAGTTATCATATTTGACCAACGCATGCATCGAATTTCTTGTTTCTTTTGCTCTTATTTTCTACTTTCATCTGCACTGAGATTCGGGCTTGCCCATTATTTCTGACGGAGGATAGTATGGCAGACGATAGCAATGATAGCATGGCAAAGGGCCTCATTATTGGTTTCATTGCAGGCAGCGTGGTGGGAGCCGTTCTGGCGCTCTTGTATGCGCCGAAGAGCGGAAAAGAGCTGCGGCGCGACATAAAGGACAAGGCCAGCGACTTGGTCGAAAAGGGAGAAGAGTACATCGCAAAAGCTCGCACGACGGCGACAGAGATCGTGAACGAGGCGAAAAAAAAATCTGACAGCCTGATTACAGACGCCCGGAAGCAGGCCAGCAGTTTGATGGGTGATGCAGAACGGATCCTCACTGATGCCCGCAACAAGATTGGCGGGGAAGGATCGCGTTCCTGAAGCTGGCGCTCGGCTGAAACAGAAACATCGAACTTAAGTTCTGCATTCAATGAGAGGGACTTGCCGTGGAAACTGTTCTTCAAATTGTCCAGGTGATCGCGCTGATCAGCCTGACGGCGCTGTGCGTGTATCTGATAGTAGTTCTCTCACGGCTCAGACGCGATCTGTCGGACTTCGCTCAGCGTTCTAAACCAGTGCTCGAAAACCTCGCGTTTATTACGGAAAAACTGAAATCAACTGCGCAGAAGATTGACGATCACGTTGACATTGTCAAAAGCTCGCTCACATCGCTCAAGAACGTGGCCGACAATGTCCTGGTCCTCGAAGAGCGCGTACAGCAACGACTCGAAGAACCCATTCTTCAGGTAGCCTCGATCATCGGAGCCATCGTGAGCAGCTTGGGAGTTTTCTTTGAGCGGTTTCGACCCCGTTCGTGATGCGCTTTACCTCGAGTTGTCCTCTCTTGTCTGAACTATCACCTATGATTAATGAGGAGATACCGTGGCTACCGCGTCTCAAAAAGAGTACACGAGTGACAAAATCCGCAACATTGCATTCATAGGGCATGGCGGATCCGGCAAGACAACAATGTCGGAAGCTATGCTCTTCACCTCTGGAACATCGACCCGCTTCGGAAGAGTGGAGGACGGAAGCACCGTCTCCGACTACCATCCGGATGAAATCGAACGAAAGATCTCGATCAACGCATCCTTGCTGCACTGTGACTGGGAGGGGTACAAGTTCAATATTCTCGACACGCCGGGCTACTCCGATTTTACCGGTGAAGTGATTTCCTCGCTGCGCGTAGCCGACATCGCGGTTGTCGTTCTGAAAGCTGTCGAAGGAACTGAAGTCGGAACGGAGATTGTGTGGAACTATACGAAGCACTATCAGACTCCGACCATCATCGTTGTCAACAAGCTCGATAACGAAAATGCTGAGTTTGATCATGCATTCGCATCGGCGAAGAGCCGTTTCGGAAGTGATGTCACGCTCGTCCAATTCCCCGCGAACCAGGGATTGACCTTCGACTCCATCGTCGATGTCCTCAAGATGAAGATGTGTAAATACAACCGCGATGGAAGCGGAAAGGTCGCGGAAGCCGACATTCCGGCTGAATTCAAGGAGAAAGCCACAGCGCTCCACGAAGAACTGATCGAGAAGATCGCCGAGACCGATGAGGCGTTGATGAACAAGTTCTTCGAAGATGGGACATTGAAGGATGAGGACCTGCAGAGAGGGATGAAGATGGCCGTCAACACGCGAAAGATTTTCCCTGTGTTCTGCTTGTCGGCCAGCATGAACATTGGTTTCGGTTACTTGATGAGCTTCATTGCACAGTATGGTCCATCGCCGCTCGATCGTGGCGCGGCGGAAGCAACAGAGATGCAAAAGAATCAGAAAATCCAGATTGCTCCTGATCCAGCCGGTCAGCCTGCGCTGTTTGTCTTCAAGACGGTGTCTGAACAGCACGTCGGCGAGCTCTCGTTCTTTCGAGTCTATTCCGGCAGTGTGACTCCCGGACTCGATCTCGTCAACGAGTCGAACGGCAAAATTGAACGTCTCGGCCAGATTTTCGTCATGAATGGCAAGGAGCGGCGCGATGTGGGGAAGCTTCTCGCCGGGGATATCGGCGCCGTGGTGAAACTGAAGGACACCCACACGAACAATACGCTCAGCAGCAAGACGTTTCCCATCACCTTTACCACGATCCAGTTTCCTGAGCCTGTCATCCGCATGGCGATTGCCGCGAAAGCAAAGGGCGACGAAGACAAGATCGCGACGGGACTTCACTACCTCCACGAGGAGGATCCGACGTTTCTCGTGCAGGTTGACGGCCAGTTGAGCCAAACGGTCATAGCTGGTCAGGGAGAACTTCACCTGCTCATCGTCACGAAACGGCTCAAGGAGAAGTACGGTGTCGATGTCGATCTCAAGGAGCCGAAGATACCATACAAGGAAGCCATCAAGGCGACAGTTCCTGAAGCAGAGTACAAGCACAAGAAACAGACCGGCGGGCGTGGTCAGTTTGGTCACGTCTACCTCAAACTGGAGCCCTTGCCGCGTGGCACCGGCTTTGAGTTTGCCGACGAGGTGGTTGGTGGAGTGGTACCCGGTCGGTTTATCCCGGCGGTGGAAAAAGGTGTTGTCGAGACGATGCAAAAGGGCGTCCTGGCGGGTTATGAGATCGTTGACGTCCGCGTGACAATCTTCGACGGATCCTATCACACGGTCGATTCTGACGAACACTCGTTCAAGATTGCGGGGTCGATGGCGTTCAAGAAAGGATTCCTGGAGGCCAAGCCGGTCCTCCTTGAGCCCATCAATGAAATTGAAGTCATCGTGCCGGATGAATATATGGGTGATGTCATGGGCGATCTCTCCGGGCGGCGCGGAAAAATTGCGGGAATGGAATCCGAGGGGCATTTCCAGAAGATCAAAGCCCTTGTGCCGATGTCTGAAATTCACAAATACTCCACGATCCTTCGTTCGATGACTCAGGGCCGCGGCGTGTACCGGACGAAGTTTTCGCACTATGAGGAACTCCCGAGGGAGCTTGCCGAGAAGGTCATCGCAGCCAAAGAGAAGGCGAAGGAAGAAGAGGAGTAGCGTTCCAACAATCGAAAACCAATGAGGCCCGCATCAGGCGGGCCGGACTTTTCTCAGCACGTTATGGTGACACTCGAAAGAAAGATCAGGCAGAAGAAAGCTCGCATCGGCGTCATCGGCCTAGGATATGTTGGGCTGCCGCTGGCGGTGGAGTTTGCTGCGAAAGGCTTTGAGACCATCGGCATCGAGACCGATGCGAACAAGGTCCGATCAGTCGATACGGGGAAGAACTACATTGACGACGTTGATAGCAAGGTCTTTGCAGACGTAACTAAGCGCGGAATGCTGAAGGCAACCGGTGACTATCGTGATGTATCGAGTCTCGACGTGATCTTCATCTGTGTCCCGACGCCGTTCACAGCTAACAAAGAGCCTGACATCTCATACATCGTTGCATCGTCGAACGAGATTGCTCCGAGGTTGCGCAAAGGTCACCTTATCATCCTGAAGAGCACGACCTTCCCGAACACGACGGAAGGATATGTCCAGCCGATTCTCGAGCAGTCGGGGCTCAAGGCCGGGAAGGATTACTATCTGGCCTTTTCCCCCGAGCGGATCGACCCGGGTAACAAGAAATGGACAACGGCAAACACGCCGGTTGTCGTTGGAGGAGTCACGGCAGAATGTACGCGACTGGCTTGCATGATTACAGAGCAGATCGCACCGAGGGTTGTGCCCGTCTCAAGTCCGAAGGTGGCGGAGCTGGAGAAGCTCCTGGAGAATATCTTCCGCAGCGTGAACATCGCTTTAGTCAATGAGCTGGCTCAGCTGTGCGACCGGATGGGTGGCGTCAACGTGTGGGAAGTTGTGGAGGCCGCGGCGACGAAACCATTTGGCTTCATGCCATTCTATCCCGGTCCGGGTATCGGCGGACACTGCATTCTTATTGATCCGTACTATCTCTCATGGCTGGCGCGCGAACATGATTTCCAGACGAATTTCATCACCCTCGCCGCTGAGACCAATGAAAACATGCCGTTCTACGTGAAGAACATGGTGTTGCGAGAGATCAGCATGCTCCCGGTGAGATTCCCGGATGCGAAGATTGTCGTGCTGGGTGTTGCCTTCAAGCGCGATGTTGATGACATCCGTCATTCACCCGCATTGAAGGTGATGGAGCTTCTTCACACCGATGGTGCGCGAAACATCGTCTACAATGATCCACACGTTCCATTCGTGACCGTCAATGGCGAGACGTTCAAGTCTGTTGAGCTGACAAAGAAGCTTCTGCAAGAGGCTGACTGTGTCTTGATCACGACGGATCATTCTACGTATGACTACGAATTCGTGGTCAAGAACGCCAGACTTGTTGTCGATACACGCAATGCGACGAAGAACGTGAAGGTGGGACGGGAGAAAATTGTGCTGATTGGAGACGGGAAATGAAACGACTATTCTCGCCATGGCGCTCCGCTTACATCGCCAGCTTCAGAGGCGAAGAGAGAAGCAAGCAGTGTCTCTTTTGCCGTATTGCGAACGAGCGGCGAGACGAAAAGAACATGGTGGTCTGGCGCGGCGATCACTGCTATATCGTGATGAATCTGTTCCCTTACAACAGCGGCCATCTGATGGTCGTCCCCTACAAGCACACCTCAAATCTCGCCAGACTCTCTCCGGATGTTTATGTCGAAATGATGCAGGCGACCGTTCGCGGGATGCGCGCGACTGAGCAAGGTAAGTGACCCCCACGGTTTTAACATCGGCGCAAACCTCGGCAGGGTTGCTGGTGCAGGGATCGACAAGCACATCCACTTTCATGTTGTTCCCCGCTGGAGCGGCGATACGAATTTCATGCCTGTCCTCGCCGACGTGAAACTCATCTCCGAAGACCTCAAACGGTCCTTTTCCAGGTTGAAGAAGGCGGCAACGTAAGGAGGAACTGCTGGTTCAACCATCGGGGTCATTGACAACGAAGGGTCGTGCCGCTGCAAACTGAGTTCAGGCGAACATTGTCACGCCGCAGTCGATGCCTGGCTCAACGATTTCCTGGCATCGTCGGATCATCTAAGGCAGTCTACCCGCGTATGCCCCTCCTGGCAATAATGTGACAGAACCCCCCTTGATGAGGTACGCCTGGACCGACTCTGAATGGCTACGAATTCCAAATTGATGCTGTGGGAGAATCCGTTTGTGAAGGAATGAGGGGGGAGACGTATGATGTGAACCGGAAGACGTGAGACGGAAGACGGGAGATGAAACGGGTCATCGGGTGATCGAGCCATTGGCTCACCCGTCAATTAACCAATTAACCAGTTAACCAGTTAACTCATCTAGACGATCAACCAGACTGTTTCTAGATCGTTACTCTCAACCCGGCCGCGATGGAAACCGTCTGAGGGATTTTCTTTGAGAAGAGCATTCCGAAGGTCTCCGTTCCGATGTCGAGGCAGATGTAGTGGAAATCTAGCCCGAAACCGCCTGCCCACCGAACGCCCTCTCCTCCTCCGATCGAGAATCCTGTTCTGAGAGGAAGGAATGAAAGCACTCGGGTCCTCCATACCCAGCGAAAAGCGAGGCTGTGTGACATTGCCCATCGAGGAATTCAATCCTTGCGTATAGTCGAAAGCCAGAAGCATTTTCCCAGGTAAGAAACTGAAGATGGCTGATTCGTCCGACTCGACAGCCACTCCGATTCGAAATGTGGTTGGAAGTGTGGAGGAAAATTCATCACCTGCCTGATTCTTGCCGCGCACGGCATCCTCAAGACTGTCGGCGTTCTCTGTTTTGAACGGATCATCCATGACGAGTGCATAGCGGCCATCCGTCTTCACCAGGTTCTTCGTCCAATGTATGCTGCCGATGTCCGTGATGCTCGCCGCAACGCGCAGTCCTGGTTTGATTTGACCCGAGACGCCCAGATCGAATCCCACACCCTTTCCGGCAGGTTCAGGGAACATCGACATGTCCACATGCTTGTCCGGATTGAAAAAATCCGCACCCGCCCTTCGCGTGAGATAGTCAAATTGCGCATTGAGCAGATACTGGTTTGCTCCAACGCGTTGGTTGGCTATTGAAGATGAGTAGCGCTGGGTCTCAAAGACGCCAAAGCCTTGCAGCACTTTTACTCCGAGGCCGACTGACAAGTCGTGTACCCATTCGGAAGTGAGAGGAATCTGATATGCATAGGAAAAGTTGAATTCTCGCCACCACGCAGCAGAGACGCTTGACCCGTCGAAGGTGTATTGAGAGCCCGCGGAGTCGAGTCCATAGAGAAAGAACCGTGTGTAGTCCTTCGCTACCTCGAGGGTTCCGCTTGCATGATCGACGATAGCGAATCCAAGGCCTCCCAATCTGCTCGTCGTGATCGTTGCCCCGAGGTCCATTGCTTCAATATCAACTCTTGTGGCAGCCAGTCCATCTGGAATGGAAGCGAGAATGTTTTGTTTGTCCATGTCTGTCAAGACCTTAGGATCTCGCTTCCCGTCCTTCTCCGTCCCTGGAATTCCGGTGAAGTACTCCTGGTAGATGTTGTAGCTCAACAACTCCGTGCTCACACGAACGCCAACGGGGAAAAGACTGAGTGAGAACACACCCCTGGTTGGGAGAGCGAGGTTCGCGGGATTGATTCCGATTGCCTCTGTCCCTCGTGCGACGACGACTGACGTTCTCCCCATAGCGATGGCGCGTATATTCCAACGGTCACCTGCATTCAGGGTGACCGCCTGCGCTAGAAGCATGAGAATGCAGACTGTGCAAAAGATTCTCATTCTACCGAGTGAGTCCTTCATTGCTTGTTCACGGTGTATACCATCGTTGCCGATGCACGAACGCTCACGGAATCCGAGCTTCGAAATTTGACCGGTACGGTGCCGCCTCCCGTTGTCTCGATTTGAAGCTTAAACCATATTGCATCAGCATTATTATATGCGTCAATATCAGAGCTCTTGAGCTGTATGAAGAAAGAGCTCTTTTTTGTACCTGTCACGGAGCCTCCCTGATCGACAGGAGCTGCAGCAATTGTCCTCGGACCGTCAGTTGGGATCCGAAGGAGAGTATCGCGTTTCCCCGCAATTGATTTGCCCAGCAGTGCGGACTGCAGAATGAGCTGCAACGGCAGACCGTTTACGACCTCGAAGTACATCGTTCCGGTCTTCACCGATTTCACCTCGTCCTTCCCCGAATTCTTGTTGTCGGTGAGATCGTTTGTCTCGCTGACCTCGCCTCCGGCGATGCCGACCTTGAGGGGAAATGAGAGATCCACTGAGGCGTACACTTTCGTTGAATCATAGATTGTCTGGATCCCTAGAGCCGTTGGAAAAACATCGGGGGGATTCATGACGGCTGACCCTCTGACGATGAATGAATCCGGAAGGTTCGGGAAGAATCGAGAGAGAAAAGTGTTCAGCCCCGTGGAATTGTCCAGAACGATTTGAGTCACCGTTCCTTGTGCCGGGAAAAATCTTCTGAAGGCGCTTCCGACAGGGGGAGGAACAACAAGAGAATCGATGCGAGCTGGTGAAACCCGTCGGTTCATTGCAACAAAGTAGAGATTGTAGTCGGTCGGAAAGCTGCCGGACATCGACAGCTTCAGAGTCAGTCTCACTGAGTCGAACGTCACGCGCCCTTTGAACTTGTCGGAGAAATCACCAAGGTTGATACCGCCGGCTCCTGCGCTGAATGAGAGGGTTGTCGGTTTGATTCTTCCCGTGATGGACTGAATGACGAACGCGGAGCGCGGCTGAAAATCGACTCTCAGAAAGTCAGTGCTATTGACCTGTCGTGGCGTTTGCGACTCTATGGATTCAACAGCTGCGGAAAATGTGAGCCGGGTACCGATGGCAGTAGAAGAAGACTGCATCTTCAGGTTGGCGGCATTGACAGGTATCCGTGCCGTTCCTTTGCCGTCGAAAGTCGTGGTGACTGTGAACGGAGCACCTGTTGTCCTGTCAAGGAGCTCCCTGATGGTGAGAGAGACTCTTGCGTTGACGTCAATGTTGTTTTGGAAGACGATATCGAAAGAACCACTGCGGAAAGTCGCAGACTGCAATGACACGGAGTCATCCACGGTGACGACTGTATCTCTCGATCTGAGCAACGCCTGGGATGGTATCGCTGCTTTTGCAGAACGGGCCGCAAGATTCGAGAGCGTCACGACATATTCAATCCCCGACTGAGGCGTGTAGCTCACAGCACCGATCGATGCTTGGGCATGCATTCCGAATGATGGCACGCGACACGAGTTTTGAATGGTTGCATTGGCAAGGCTCGCGGTGACCACGTATGCTTCCGCCGGCTGGAGGGATTTGCCTGCGAACGAGAATCTCGCAATCTCATTTGTGTCAACCGGTACGGTGAGCCTCCTGTTCTTGATGATGATCGGATCCGGAAAATCGATGGCGACGGGAAACTTATTCCGGATAGTCAACGAGATCGTTCCGGATTCAAACGTTGCATTCTCGAACGTTGCGACAGGTGACGTCGTGATTGCAGGAATCGGATATGTTTGCGCAGGAGTGGAAATCGGGACTGTCGGAGCGTCGCTGCCGGTGATTTCCTTGTAGGCGAGAGTGTCCCCAAACGGCGATGGCGGATCTATGAGGAATACGCCGAGGGGGACTTGTTCATAGCCATCCTTGGGAGTGAATTTGATGGAATCGATTCCTATTGGCTTGATGGCTTGCGAAGATGAATAGAAGTATCCGCCGTCGGGGGAGTTCTTGAAAAGCGTGTCTTTCGAGACGAACTCCGAAAGGTACTTCGTGCGATTGATCAGTGGGATGCTCAGCTGAATGTCGGACGTGGGGGCTACGGGTTCGAGTGGTGCCTCGATGCACTGTAGCCCCAGAGCGCTGAGAACAAGTAGAAGAACAGTGATACCACTTCTGGAAGATCCAGGTGCCTGCAACGGGTCTCCGTCCAAGGTTCGTGGGAGGGGATTTTGTGTAGCGCCCTATCGGCTCCATCAATTTGGGTTTTGGCACATGAAAAGTCAAGTCCTTTTGACTCCGAAGCCGCCGCCTTGTTGATGATCCTTGTCTGGGCCTGTTCTTGACTCATCATTTTTTCCGGACACGATTTCGCCTGAACTTCTGCCTCCAGGAATTCTATCGGCCAAGTTTTGAGGTGAGCTGATAGGTTCAGGCCGCTCGGCGCATAGGCCATAGGAGTAGGCAGAGCATTGATCTGTTCAGCGCTTGTCTTTTTTGTGCCGTTTCCAGAGATTTTGTTTCCCTCATTGTTTTTGCTATCTTTGCTGTCAATCAGGTAACAATACGCGCAATCTTGGGACACCGAGGAAGGTTTGATGTCTCAAGAATGAGATCATGGGGTTGGGCGCCGTCAATTCCATTGGATCATGGTTCGAAGTGTTGTCATGAATGGTGCGCGACGGTCAGATTCCCCGTTGCTTGTCGAAGGATCTTCAGGTAGTTGAGCCAACGCCGCACAGCGCTCGGCCAGCAAATCTTGCTTTGAAACAAGGACTCCTTTTACTATCTTTTTTCTGTTGCACCTCGCACCGCGATCAAAACCATTTCACCACGAATAGAAGAAGACGGACATGAATCTTTCTATCATTGGAACCGGATATGTGGGACTTGTTCAGGGTGCATGCTTCGCAGACACCGGCAATCAAGTCATCTGCATGGATATCGATGAAAAGAAAATCAATAATCTGAAAAAGGGGTCGATCCCCATCTACGAACCCGGTCTCGAGGAAATGGTTCGGAAGAACGCTCAGGAGGGAAGGTTGGAGTTTACGACTTCTCTCAAAACTGCGGTATCGAAGAGTGACCTCATCTTTTTCTGTCTTCCAACACCGCCATCGGAGGGTGGATCTGCCGATCTCACGCACGTTCTCGGAGTCGCTGGGCAGATCGCGGAAATAGCTGATTCAGAGAAAATCGTCGTCAGCAAGAGCACGGTGCCGGTAGGAACGGTTGACAAGATCAAGCACATCATGAAGAAAAAGGCGAGACATCACATCGAGGTAGCCTCAAATCCTGAATTCCTCAAAGAGGGTTCAGCCCTTCAGGACTCACTCAAGCCCGACAGGGTTGTGATCGGCACGAAGAGCAAGAAGGTCATTGCGATATTGCAGGAGCTGTACGAACCGTTCGTACGAACGGGAAATCCCATCCTCGTGATGGATGAACGTAGCGCTGAAATGACGAAGTATGCCGCGAATGCGTTCCTGGCAACGAAGATTTCATTCATGAATGAGCTCGCGAATCTCTGTGAAGAAGTGGGGGCCGATATCGATTCGATCCGGAGGGGCATCGGTTCCGATCCGAGAATTGGAAAGCAGTTCCTTTTCCCGGGCGTTGGCTACGGCGGTTCGTGTTTCCCGAAGGACGTCAAGGCCCTGGTGATGACATCTCACGAGTACAAACGGGACTTGACCATACTGCAAGCGGTCGACAAGCTGAACGAAAATCAAAAACGGGTGCTCCTGCGAAAACTGAACAAGCACTTCAAGGACCAGCTGCAAGGGAAAACGATCGTCCTTTGGGGGCTTTCCTTCAAACCGCAGACGGATGACATCCGCGAGGCACCGTCACTTGTGATGATTCGAGAGCTTCTCAGCGCGGGCGCGAAAGTCAGAGCACATGACCCGATCGCCAACTCGATGGTGGAACAGCATTTTCGCGGCAAGGTGGAGTTCTTTGAAAACTGCTACGGCGCCTTGAAGGATGCGGATGCTCTTCTCATCGTCACCGAATGGAATGAGTTTCGCCGCCCAGATTTCCCAAAAATGAAAAATCTCATGAAAAGGCCTGTCATTCTTGACGGCCGCAACATCTATGATCCGAAGGAGATGAAGGAAAAGGGATTCACATACTATAGCATAGGACGCTGAATTCGGGGACTGTCTGCTCGAGTCCCGGTTGACGCAAGTCGGCCGGGACTTTTTCTTTGTTTGGCATAGTTTGTGCTAAATTTGCCAAAGCACGAGAAACCCAATTCGTTTTTTGTGGGCGATTTTGGCCCGGCCAATCTGTCAGATTGCACAACTAAACCGGAGGAGTTCATGGACAGACGTACGTTCTTTCGCCAGAGCTTGGGATTCTCTGCGCTCGCGGGTTCGTATCTGGCTTTTGGCAGAAGCAAGGATTTGTTTGCCTCTGCTCCTCTGCGCATGATGCCGGCGCCTGTCGATCTGGTGGCGGTGCGCGGAGGCGAGCCCGACGCAATGTTTCAGAAAGGGATCGAGGCCATGGGCGGCATCGGTGCGTTTGTGAAGAAGGGACAGAAGGTTGTCCTCAAGCCGAACATTGGCTGGGATGTACTCCCCGAGCGTGGCGGAAACACAAACCCAAAGCTTGTCGCGGAAATCATCAAGCAGTGCCTCCAGGCTGGTGCAAGGGAAGTTTACGTTTTTGACCACACGTGCGATGAGTGGCAGCGGTGCTATAAGAATAGCGGAATAGAAGCAGCGGTGAAGAACGCTGGCGGCAAGATCGCTCCGGCCCACACCGAAAGCTATTATCACGAGATCAGTATCCCCAATGGCAAGGTCCTGAAGCAGGCGAAGGAACATGAGCTGGTCCTCGATGCGGATGTTTTCATTAATGTCCCAATTCTTAAGAGCCACGGTTCATCGCGCATTACGGCTTCGCTGAAGAATCTCATGGGAAACGTATGGGATCGTGGCTACTGGCATGGGAATGATCTTCACCAGTGTATCGCTGACTTTGGTACCTTCCGCAAACCAACACTTAATGTGGTCGATGCCTACTATGTCATGAAGCGTAACGGTCCGCGCGGCGTCTCTGTTGAAGATGTGGTGACGATGAAAGCGCAGCTGCTTTCGACCGACATGGTTGCTATCGACACGGCAGCAGTGAAGATGTACGGATCAGATCCGAAAGAAATCCGCCATATTCAGATCGCCGCCGAGCAGGGAGTTGGCCGCAGTGATCTGGACAAACTCAATATCAAGCGGATTACGATCTGAGGTAGCTCCTTGCAAGCACTCAAGAAGATCAGGGTTGGTCTTGCGGTGGTGATGTTGGTCCTCGTGGCTGTGGTCTTCTTGGACTTCACGAACCACGTCCCCCCATCGTGGACGACCGTCCTCGTCGGCCTGCAGATCATTCCCTCACTGACGAAACTCATCACAGGCCTCACCGTTGCCTCAATCGGATTGATCGTTGTGGTTGCGTTGACCCTGACGTTCGGGCGGGTGTACTGCTCGACGATCTGTCCGCTCGGGACGCTGCAGGATATTGTCATCCGTCTTTCGGGCCGGATGCGGCGCAGAAGGTGGTACCGCTACAAACCTGCTCCACTGTTTCTTCATTATGGGCTCCTTGCCATCAGCGGGATCGTTGCCATTGCCGGCAGCATGGCTCTTGTCGACCTTCTCGAGCCCTTCAGCAACTTCGGACGGATCCTCACAAATCTTGCAGACCCGGTCCTGGTTTCCGCCAACAACGCCGCTGCGTCAGTGCTTGGCCGGTTTCGCATTTTTGCGCTCTACAATGTCCCGCTGCTCCACGTCCGGTTCATGGCGGTTCTTCTGACACTGGCCTTCCTTGTGCTCATTGTCTATCTCTCTTATCGGCACGGCCGGCTCTTCTGCAACATGCTGTGTCCCGCGGGTGCCCTGCTCGGTCTGCTTTCGAAATTCTCCTTCTTCAAGATTGCGATCGTCGAAGAGCGCTGCACTGATTGCGGGTTCTGCGAAATGGTGTGCAAAGCCAACTGCATCGACAGCGAGTCGAAGAAGATCGACTTCAATGCTTGTATCGGGTGTTTCAATTGCATCGACGCCTGTCCGACCGTTGCTTTGAAGTTCGACGGCTTCTGGAAGAAGAAGCGCGAGGCAAAGCCCCTAGCGGTTGATGAACCGCGTCGGGCATTTCTCGGAGCCGTTGCGGCTACGAGTTCATTGCTGCTGATGACGGGCACCAATGCCGCGGGAGAGCAAGTCCCCCAGAATGTCACATTTGACGAGAGCAGGAGCATGCCGGTAACACCTCCGGGCTCGCAGCGGCAAAGACCGGTTTTCCAATCTGTGCACGGCCTGTCACCTCTGCATCAGCGTGTGCCCACCGCAGGTGCTTTATCCATCGATCTTCGAGTATGGCCTTGCCGGCATGATGCAGCCGAAGATGAACTACAATGCAGCCTACTGCAACTACGAGTGCGTGCTCTGCACGCAGGTCTGTCCGAGTGGTGCACTTCTGCCACTGGATGTAGAAGCGAAGAAGGAAGTGCAGGTGGGGAGGGCGAGTTTTATCAAGGACGACTGCATCGTCATCACGAAAAAGAAAGACTGTGGTGCATGTGCTGAACACTGCCCGACGAAAGCCGTCAAGATGGTGCCATACGAGCAAAAACTGATGCTGCCTGAACTGAACAACGATGTGTGTGTGGGCTGCGGAGCGTGTGAACACGCGTGTCCGACGACACCCCGGAAGGCGATCTACGTTGTGGCCAACGATGTCCATCAAAAGGCGAAGAAGCCACAAGTCCAGAAACTGGAAAACCCGCTCGAGACTCAGAAGGACTTTCCCTTCTAGAGAATCAACAATGGAGGATACACCCCGAACATATCGCGTGCATCGAACATTGATTATGCCTACATTTGCTGTTGTTCAATCTCAACGGAGGATAACTCCCATGAAGACGTCATTCGTCCTTACCACAATCGGCTGTATCCTACTCGTTGCGCTCATGGTGTCGTGCAGCGGGACAAAACAGGAGTCGTCTACTATGAAAAAGGAACTCTTCGGCAAGACCCCCGACGGAACAGAGGTGTTCATCTATGCACTGAAGAACAAGAATGGAATGGAAGCCCGGATTACGAACTATGGCGGGATCGTTGTGTCGTTGCTTGTGCCTGACCGGAGCGGCAAGTTCGCGGATATCGTGCTGGGGTATGACTCGTTGTCGAGCTACCTCAAAGATACCCCGTATTTCGGCGCGCTCGTTGGTCGGTACGGAAACAGGATTGGAAAAGGGACGTTTGAGTTGAACGGCGCGAAGTATACGCTCGCGATCAACAATGGTCCAAACCACCTCCATGGCGGATTAAAGGGATTCGACAAGGTTGTCTGGTCTGTCGACGAACGCGCAGGCAAAGCGGGCCAATCGCTGGTTCTCACCTATCTGAGTAAGGACGGAGAAGAAGGGTATCCGGGCAACCTGTCGGTGAAAGTCGTCTACGAGTTGACCGACGGCAACGAGCTGAAGATCGATTACACGGCAACGACGGACAAGCCGACGGTGCAAAACCTCACGCACCATTCCTATTTCAATCTCGCCGGTGCGGGGAACGGGAATATCCTGGATCACGAACTTTTCATCGATGCGGATCGATTCACTCCGGTCGATTCCGGATTGATACCCACAGGCGAGCTCAGAAGCGTTCGCGGTACGCCATTAGATTTCACTACTCAGACTGCGATCGGAGCTCGGATTGGTGACAAGTATGAGCAGTTGGTGAAGGGTGGGGGATACGACCACAACTGGGTGCTGAACAAGGCGGCGGATTCCCTTGGCCTTGCCGCGAGGGTCTATGAGAAGACATCAGGCCGGTTGATGGAGGTGCTGACCAGAGAGCCAGGCCTGCAATTCTACTCAGGCAATTTCCTCAATGTGACACATGTAGGAAAGGGAAGCAAGAAATACGAGTATCGTTACGGGTTCTGCCTCGAGACGCAGCATTTCCCAGATTCGCCAAACAAGCCCCAATTTCCTTCGACGGTTCTGAATCCCGGACAGACCTACACCTCGACGACGATCTACCGGTTCTCGACGAAGTAGTGCCAAGTGACCGGCACTTCTTCAGCATTCGCGTGAAGTGCCGGTCACTTCGCTTAGAATCTACTTGCTATTGCGTGTACGTTAACGCATTTTGGACCACGGCGCCCACGGCAACCCCGCACCGCAGTTCTCTATGACCCTCGTCTGTTGCCTGGTGGGCTCTGCAATTCCTGGTCGCCCCTGCCGAACCTATGGCTCCTCTCCTCGAAGTCAGGCAGATCTCGAACAGCTTCGGCTCTACGCAAGCATTGCGCCGTGCGTTCCTCGTTCTGGATGCCAGGGAGATTCACGCGCTCGTCGGGGAAAACGGTGCCGGCAAATCGACGCTCATGAAGATACTCGCCGGCGTTCATCGAAAGGATGAGGGGGACGTTTTCCTGGAGGGCCGCGCGGTCAGCCCCTCCAATCCACAGGATGCGAGACGTCTCGGAATAGCGAAGGAGGCAAAGATTGTTCCCTTGCCTCGCATCATCGACACCGGCACGATCGTCATCGACAAAAGCAACGTCCGGGCGTTCAGGCGCACTCAGGGCAATCCATGATGTTCTTGCCTCAGGCGTGATCTCAGTCGGCAGGGATTTCCAGGGAGCGGTACGACGTGACATCAATCAAAGACATTGCTGCAAGAGCGAAGGTTTCCATCGGCACAGTTGACCGTGTTCTGCACAACAGAGGTCGGGTCTCCGATGAGACGAAGACGCGCGTGCAGCGTATTGTGAGGGAGCTTGGGTACAGGCCGAACATCTATGCGCGCAACCTGTCACTCGATCGGATTTATCGTTTCAGCATCCTCATGCCGCGCTTGTCGCAGGATAGCAACTACTGGTGCATTCCCGCCAAGGGAATTGATCGAGCAGTGCGAGAACTTGAGATGAACAGAGTGTGCGCCGATTATCATGTCTTCGATCGTTACTCTGAGCAATCGTTCGAACGCGCGTTTCGGCAGGCGCTCCAGGCGAGGCCCGACGGTTTATTGATTGCGCCGGTACTGCCCCGCGTCGCAGAAGCGTTGGTCCCAACTATTCCGAGGGGGATGCCGTATGTGTTCTTCGACTCCACGATTCCCGGCACCGATTGCCTTTCGTTCATTGGACAGGATCCGTACCAGAGCGGGCTGCTGGCCGGACGTTTGATGAACAATGTCATTCGAAATGAAGGAAGCGTGGCCATTGTCAAAGTTATTCCGGAGGATTTCCATATCAATGAGCGTATCCGCGGATTCCTCTCTGGCCTCGAGGTAAGACCCCCGAAGTATGCTCGTGTCTATGAAGTCGACAGTCACCGAGGTGAGGGGGCATTCGACGAGGTTGCAGAAAGGATTCTTCGGGAGGTCGATCAGCTTCGAGGCATTTTCGTGTCGAACGCGTGGACGCATGCCGTTGCGCACTACGTTCACGCACGTTCTCGGCAGCGGAGAGTTTCCATCCTTGGATACGACCTGGTCGCAAAGAATCTGAAGTATCTCGAACGCGGATTCATCGACTTCCTGATCAGTCAGCGACCTGAGATGCAGGGATATGAAGGAATGTACTGTTTGTATGAACACGTGGTGCTTCGGGAGGCGGTGAAGCAGAGAATCATGGTGCCCATCGATATTCTGACAGCTGACAACATCGAATACTATCAAGGTTAGTCCGGCGAGGAACTATGAACAGCTCAAAGTTCGTCATTGGTGTCGACTTCGGAACGGATTCAGTTCGCACCGTCATCGTCGATGCCGTGAACGGTACGGAGGTCTCGACCGCAGTCTTCAACTACCCTCGGTGGAAGGAGGGGAGATACTGCGATCCGGCCCGCAATCAGTTTCGTCAACATCCTCTCGATTATCTGGAAGGATTGGAGAGAACGGTCAGAGAAGCTCTTCAGCTGGCTCCTCCAGGGGTTGCCCCGAGGGTTGTCGGACTCTCTGTTGACACGACGGGATCAACACCGGTTGCAGTGGACCGAAAGGGGACGCCGTTATCGCTCCTGCCGGAATTCGAAGAGAACCCGAACGCGATGTTCGTCCTCTGGAAGGATCACACTGCCGTGAAGGAGGCTGAAGAGATCAATGTGCTGGCACGCTCGTGGGGAGGCGTTGACTTCACTCAATTCGAAGGGGGGATCTACTCTTCAGAGTGGTTCTGGGCCAAACTGCTCCACATCATTCGGGAAGACGCTGCTGTGCGAAGAGCTGCGTTTTCGTGGGTCGAGCATTGCGACTGGATCCCGGCAGTGCTCGCGGGGAACTGCAATCCTCTGACATTGAAGCGGAGCAGATGTGCCGCGGGGCATAAGGCGATGTGGCATGAGTCCTTTCATGGACTTCCATCCGAAGAATTCCTATCCAGGCTCGATCCGTTGCTGAAAGGCCTGCGCGCGCAGTTGTACGAGAAGACCTACACCAGCGACATCAGCGTCGGCACATTGTCGGAGGATTGGGCGAAACGCCTGGATCTGCATACAGACGTCAAGATAGGTGTTGGAGCATTTGATGCACATATGGGGGCCGTGGGAGGTGAAATCACACCGTACGTGTTGACGAAGATCATGGGGACATCGACGTGCGACATGCTGGTTGCGCCGCAGCAGGATCTCGGCGATCACCTTGTGAAGGGTATCTGCGGTCAGGTCGATGGATCCATTATTCCCGGCATGGTTGGACTGGAGGCCGGACAATCGGCTTTCGGCGATGTGTACGCCTGGTTCCGGGATGTGCTGATGTGGCCAGTGGAGCACATCGTAGCCTGGAGTTCTCATCTCGATGGAAAAGCGAAAGAGAAGATCGTCGAGGAGGTGGCCGATAACCTGATCGCTGAGTTGTCTCAGGAAGCATCGAAGATCCCGATCGAAGAGACGGGAGTTCTGGCATTGGATTGGATGAACGGTCGGCGAACACCGGACGCGAACCAACTTCTGAAAGGCGCCATCACCGGACTCACGCTTGGCAGCGACGCTCCGAAGATTTTCCGAGCCCTCGTGGAATCCACGGCGTTCGGCGCGAAGAAAATTGTGGAGAGATTCCGATCAGAGGGCGTGAAAATCGAGGGCGTCATAGCCCTCGGAGGTGTGGCGAAGAAGTCTCCCTTCATCATGCAGGTGGTGGCCGATGTATTGAATGTTCCCATCAGAATTCCAAAATCGGAACAGACGTGCGCGCTCGGTGCGGCAATGTTTGCAGCGGTTGTTGCCGGCCTCTACCCGAAGGTCGAAGACGCGAAACGAGCAATGGGGAGCGGGTTCGAGACGGAATACAAGCCGAATGCGGCCGGCGTAGAAAAGTATCGAACGCTGTACGATCGGTACGTGCAGCTGGGAGAATACGTCGAAAACGAAATCGTGAGCATAAGGAAGAAATCATGAGTGCAATCAGAGAACTCAAAGAACGTGTCTGGCGCTGCAACAAGGAGCTGCCTCAGCTCGGTCTTGTTGTCCACGCATTCGGCAATGTCAGCGGCATTGATCGTCGTGAGGGGCTCGTCGCCATAAAACCGAGCGGCGTATTGTATAGAGATTTGAAAGTCGATGACATCGTCGTCGTCGATCTCGAGAACAATGTGGTCGAGGGAAAGCTCCGGCCGTCGTCTGACACAAAGACCCATACACTTCTCTATCGGAGTTTCCCCGACATCGGCGGGGTCGTGCACACTCATTCGACACATGCAGTGGCATGGGCGCAGGCGATGAAACCCATTCCGATCATGGGGACGACCCATGCAGATTTGCTCTCGGCCGATGTGCCGTGCACGAAAGTCATGAGCGACAAGATGATAGAGGGCGACTATGAGGAGGAGACAGGAAAACAGATCTTGACCGCATTTGCCAGGAGGTCTTATAAAGAGATTCCGATGGTACTGGTTGCCTGTCACGGTCCGTTCACCTGGGGCGAGACGCCGGAGAAGGCTCTCTATCACAGCCACATGCTCGAGGAACTCGCAACGATGGCAATGTTGACGTTGCAGATCAATCCTCGGACACCAAGATTGAAGAAAACGCTTATCGACAAACACTATCTGAGAAAGCATGGGCCGGACGCGTACTACGGGCAGGAATAAGTTGACACAGAAAGGAGCTTGCCAATGAAAAACGTTCCATCGGTCGTTATGGGTGTTGTTGCTGTGAGCAGGGATTGTTTCCCCGCCGAGCTGTCCCGAAAAAGGCGTGTCAAAGTCGTCGAGGAGTGCAAAGCGAGGAACATTCCAGTCGTGGAGCTTCAGACTGTGGTGGAAAATGAAAATGATGTGGTCAAGGCGCTAAGTGAAATCAGGGACAAGAGGGTCGACGCGCTTGTCCTCTACCTTGGGCAACTTCGGGCCAGAAGGCCCGACGACAATGCTGGCACAGAAATTCGGTGGTCCTGTTATGCTTGCTGCGGCAGCGGAAGAAACTGGAAAGGACTTGTATGACGGCAGAGGAGACGCTTATTGCGGCCTGCTGAGCGCATCCTATAACGTCGGTCTGCGCAGTCTCAACGTGCACATCCCCCGCCATCCCGTAGGCTCGCCTTCCGAAGTCGCCGTGATGATCGGTGAGTTCATGCCTGTCTCAAGAATCTACCTGGGATTGAAACGACTCAAGATCTTCTCCTTTGGACCGCGGCCATTCGACTTCCTGACCTGTCACGCACCGATCAAGCCGCTGTTCGATATCGGAGTGGAGATCATGGAGAACAGTGAGCTCGACATGTACGATATTTATCTGTCAAAGAAGGGAGATTCCCGTATCAAATCTGTCGCGGCTGATATGGCGAAGGAGCTGGGGAAAGGGAATATGTATCCTGATCTGCTCGAGCCGCTTGCGCAGTTTGAGATCGCGCTTCTTGATTTCATGGAGAAAAACCTCGGTGCCTCGCAATACGCGGTCTTTGCCAATAAATGCTGGCCTTCGTTTGAGAAGTACTTCGGCTTTGTGCCGTGCTTCATCAATTCCCGGCTGGCTACCTATGGCATCCCCATTTCGTGTGAATCGGATACCTATGGTGCATTGAGCGAATACATCTCCACCTGCGCAACAGAAATGCCGGCGGCGATCCTCGACATCAACAACACCGTGCCGCAGGATATGTATGAAGAATCACGAAGCAAGATTGGTGACTACAGGAACCATGACCTCTTCATGGGGTTCCACTGCGGGAATACATCATCTGCATGTATGGCGACATTCTCAATGAAGTATCAACTGATCATGCATCGGCTGATGGAGCCTGGAAAGGAACCGCAGATCACGAGAGGAACCCTCGAAGGGCAGATACGTCCGGGAAAGATGACGGTCTTCCGGCTTCAGGGCACAGCAGATGCTGAACTCAAAGCATACGTTGCAGAGGGTGAAATCCTGAATATCGATCCAAGGTCGTTCGGCTGCATTGCGGTATTTGCCGTTCGTGAGATGGCGAGGTTCTATCGGCACGTCTTGCTCGAGAAGAGATTCCCGCACCACACGGCTGTGGCGTTTGATCATGCCCGGAAGATCTCTCTGGGATGCCATGCGCTTGCTCGGGGTGAAAGATATTTCGTTCAATCGGCCTGCGGGCGTTCTGTATGACGGTGAAAGCATGTTTTAGAATTTCCAGATAACGAAGGAGCTCATTTCCACAATGCCTATGATCGGTGTTCGTCTCCATGGACCGCGAGACCTGAGGGTCGAACAACTCCCTGATCCGAGACCACTCAAGAAAGGAGAGGTCCTCATTGGAGTCCATGCGGTCGGTATTTGTGGCAGCGACCTGCACGGCTACCTCGATGCCAGGATCGGTAACACGAAGCTCAAATCACCACTTGTCCTGGGCCATGAGTTCGCCGGCACGATTGAAACCGTAGAAGGCGAGGCCATCAACGAGCAGTCGATTCAGCTCCGGCCAGGTATGCGCGTGGCGGTGGATCCAGCTCAACCCTGCGGCTCCTGCGAGCTCTGTCTTCGCAATCATCCGAACCTCTGCACCAATCTCCATTTCTGCGGAGTGTATCCTGACGGAGGATGCCTGTGTGAGAAGATCGTGATGCCGGCACGATGTTGTTTCCAGCTTCCGGAGGATCTGGATGCTGAAACTGGTGCGCTCCTGGAGCCGCTCGGCATTGCCTTGCACGCCGTCGATCTATCGAAACCAAGAGAGGGAGATTCGGCTGTCGTCATCGGTGCCGGACCGATCGGTCTGCTTATCCTGCAGGCGGCAAAGCTTGCCGGGATGAACCCCGTCTACGTCGTCGAGCAATTGCCCTGGCGTCTGAGCCTGGCCGAGAAACTTGGCGGCATCTCAATTGACTCGGCACGCACGGATGCCAAAGAAAAGCTGATGGTACTGACCCTCGGTCGGGGTGTCGATGTGGGCTTTGAGGCAGCGTGGGCCGACCAATCGGTGCAGTTGGCGGCAGAGATGGTCCGACATGGCGGTCGGCTAGTGCTTGTTGGCATTCCGCGGGATGATCAGCTGACGATGCACCATTCAACGGCACGACGGAAAGGACTCAGCGTCCTGCTCTCACGGCGCATGAAGCACACCTACCCCCGCGCGATCGATCTTGCGGAAAAAGGACTCGTCGATGTGAAGTGCCTTGTGAGCCATCGTTTCCCGCTGACGCAAACCCCGGAAGCGTTCGCGCTCAACGCGGACTATCGGGACCACGTTGTGAAGGTCATGATCACCCACTAATCGAGGAAACCATGAGATCGTTTTTTGCCAAAGGAGTTGCGATGGTTGTTCTGTCGGTCGCTCTGCACGCTCAAGGTCAAAAGGAGGGGATACAGAAGAAATCCCTTGTGGAGGAGAAGGTAGCGTTCAAAGCTCGCGCGTTTGATTTGAGCCAGGTTCGCTTGCTTTCCGGCCCCATCAAGGATCTTCTGGAGCGCAACAGGAACTACCTGCTGAGCCTCAGCGTCGATCGGCTTGTTCACAACTTTCGCGTGAATGCCGGATTGCCTTCGACAGCGGAACCTCTCGGAGGCTGGGAAGCGCCAAACTGCGAGCTCCGCGGCCATTTCACTGGCCATTTCATGTCCGCTTGTGCGCTGATGTATGCTTCAACGGGTGACAAACGATTGAAGGAGAAGGGAAATCAGGTCGTCGATGCACTGGCCAAATGTCAGCAGGTGTTGGGGCCGAACGGCTATCTCAGCGCCTATCCTGAGGAATTCATCGATAGAGTTGAAACTGGCAAACGGGTGTGGGCTCCGTACTATACTCTTCACAAAATCATGGCTGGCTTGTTCGATATGTACATGCTATGCGAGGACAGGCAAGCGCTGGATGTCCTGAAGGGAATGGCAGCCTGGACGAAGAAACGCCTCGACAAGCTGGATGACAAGCAAGTGCAGGATATGCTGAGGGTTGAATTCGGCGGCATGGCTGAGGTGCTCGCCAATCTCTATGCTGCCACCGGAGATCCGGTTCAGCTGGCGCTTGCTCGCCGGTTCGAGAAGAGATCATTTCTCGATCCACTGGAGGACCATCGGGATGAATTGAAGGGCCTCCACGTCAACACGCACATTCCGCAAGCGATTGGCGCAGCGCGGGAGTACGAGCTGACAGGCGAGAAACCATACTACGAGGTCGCATCCTTCTTCTGGAATCAGATCGTCGATGCACGCTCCTATGTGACCGGCGGAACAAGCGACTATGAATACTGGCGCGATGATCCGTACAAGCTTGCGGATCAGTTGAGCCAGGAGTCGCATGAAAACTGCTGCACCTACAACATGCTCAAACTGACCGAGCACCTCTTTTCATGGTCCGCTGATGCGCGATATTTCGAATACTACGAGCGTGCGTTCTTCAGCGGAATTCTTCCAACTCACCATCCGGCCGTCGGTGGCGCCATCATGTACTACGTGCCACTGAAGTCCGGACTATTCAAGATGTTCGGCGTGCCCGATTCATCGTACTTCTGCTGCAACGGATCCCGGCATTGAGTCCTTCGCCAAGCTCGGCAATAATATCTACTATCACAACGATGATGGAGTATTCATCAATCTGTTCATTGCGTCGGAAGTGAAATGGACGGAGAAGGGCGTCACGATCAGGCAGGAGACGAAGTTTCCCGAGCAGGAGGGAACAAGAATCACTCTGAAACTGAAAAAGCCGGCTGAGTTTGCACTCAACGTCCGGATCCCCTCGTGGGCAACGAAGCGTGCGGCAGCCAGGATCAATGGGAAACCGATCGAAATCGTCACCAACGGTTCGGGTTATATGGAGTTGCGCAGGCGCTGGCGTCAGGGTGACAGAATCGACCTCCGGCTCCCGATGGACCTAAGAATCCACCGCATGCCCGATGATCCGACAGTATCTGCCATTCTCTATGGTCCGATCGTTCTTGCAGGCGCCCTTGGCACTGAGGGGATGTCGAAAGAGATGGAAGACGGATTAGGTTTGCCTGATGTCGACCGAATGGTCTCTCAGGGTGCTGCCGCTGAGGTGCCGGTGCTTGTTGTACCGAATGCCGACCCGAATACGTGGATCAAGCCGGTGAAGGGAAGGCCCCTGACCTTCCGAACATCCGGCGTTGGCAAGCCCAACGATGTAACCCTCGTCCCTTTCTACAAAACATTTGGCCAACGGTACGCTGTCTACTGGAACACGTTTGCCCCCTATGAGTGGAAAGTGCTGCAGGAGACGCGACCTGCGCTTCCAGCGGGAGCAATCGACCGTGTCGTCGTCGGCGACCATCAATCTGAGCGGGAGCATAACTTCCAGGCGTACCGGTTCCAAACGGGAGAACGTCTTCAAAAGAAGTGGGTGAAATCTCCGTTATGGTTTCGGTTCGATTTGAACGTTGATCCCGTGGGGACGAATACGCTGATGTGCACGTACTGGGGAGGGGACAAAGATTGTTCGTTCGACATTCTGATTGATGGAGTGCGTGCGACAAGCCAGAAGTTGAGTGGGGGGAAGGATACCGAGTTTATCAATGTCAACTATCAGATTGCCCCTGAGCTTGTGAAAGACAAAAAGAGGATCGCTGTGATGTTCAGGTCGAAAGACAGGATGCCCACTGCCGAGCTGTATGAATGCGCGATAGTGAATTCAGGAAAATAAACCAACAGAGCTGGAGGTCTAGGATGATGGCACCAGGAAGGATGTTTGTAGTTCTCGTTTCACTTTTTCTTGTCGCCGCGAGTGGTCAACCCGGGAAAGGAAACAAGGACTATCCGATCAAGCCGGTTCCGTTCACCAGCGTTCACATCAAGGACGACTTCTGGTCCAAGCGGCTTGAGACAAACAGGAAGGTGACGCTTCCGCACAACTTCAAAAAATGCGAGGAAACGGGGCGCATCGACAATTTCGCGAAGGCTGCCGGTCTGATGCCGGGCAGGTATCGCGGATATCAGTTCAACGACTCGGATGTTTTCAAGGTGATCGAGGGTGCCTCCTATTCTCTGCAGGTTCATCCCGATCCGCAACTCGATCACTACCTCGACAGCCTGATAGCGCTCATTGCTGCAGCGCAGGAGAAGGATGGATACCTCTATACGCCGCGCAAACTGATGGATTCGAGCTACTCACCGCCGGGAGGGAAAGATCGCTGGGTCGGAGAGAAGGACGGAAGCCATGAGTTATACAACCTGGGTCATCTCTATGAAGCTGCTGCAGCGCACTACCTGGCAACGGGCAAGAAGAATCTCCTAGATGTCGCACTGAAGAGCGCGAATCTGATCTGTGACACATTCGGTCCGGGCAAGCGCGGCGAGGTGCCGGGTCATCAGGTCATCGAAATCGGATTGTGCAAACTTTACAGGATCACGGGAGAGGAAAAATATCTCAGGACGGCAAAGTACTTCCTCGATCAGCGCGGCAACGCAAAGGGACACGAGCTGATTGGTGAATATGCGCAGGATCATATCCCGGTGCTCGAGCAGGATAGTGCCGTGGGACACTCCGTCCGTGCGGCGTATATGTATGCGGGCATGGCGGACGTCGCTGCGCTGACCGGTGATCCATCCTATATCAAGGCGATCGACAGGATCTGGCAGGATGTGGTCGGCACAAAAATGTATCTCACCGGAGGTATCGGGGCAACAGGAGGAAATGAAGGCTTCAGCAACCCATATTCGCTGCCAAACCTGAGCGCCTATTGTGAGACGTGCGCAGCCATCGCCAACGTGTTCTGGAATTATCGCATGTTCCTTCTGCACGGTGATGCCAAATACGTCGATGTCGCCGAGCGCATCATCTACAACGGATTTCTCTCGGGCGTTTCGATGGAGGGGAACCGGTTCTTCTATCCCAACCCGCTTGAGTCATTTCGTGGTGCGATGCGTGCGGAATGGTTCGATTGTGCATGCTGCCCGACGAATGTGGTGCGTTTCGTTCCCTCGATCGCCGGCTACATCTATGCGCAGAATGGTGACGACGTCTATGTGAATCTGTTCGTTGGTGGTGAGTCGATAGTGAAAATGGACAAACGAACGGTCAAGATGACGCAGGAAACGCGCTATCCCTGGGACGGCTCGATCAAACTGACCGTGGAGCCGAGTAAATCGGAGGAATTCGCACTCAAGATTCGAATCCCCGGCTGGGCTCAAAACCGCCCGGTTCCCAGTGATCTCTACCGCTACATGGACCCAAGCAACGAGCAAGCCACCATCAAGGTGAACGGTCAGAAGGCAGACTTCACACCTGAAAGCGGCTATGCAACCCTGCGTCGCGAATGGAAGAAGGGCGATGTTGTTGACATCAATTTCCCGATGCCTATCCGTCGCGTCGTGGCGAACGACAAGCTTCTCGACGACAAGGGTCACGTTGCGCTCGAACGCGGCCCAATCTTGTTCTGTGCGGAATGGCCGGATAACAAGGATGGAAATGTCGTCAACCTCGTACTCCGCGACAACACACCGCTGAGGACAGAATTCCGCAAGGATCTTCTCAATGGTGTCCAGGTCGTGCTCGCTTCTGCGGTTCCCGTTCGTCGAACGCTGCAAAATACCATCGTCACCGATCCGGAGCAGCCGTACACCGCGATTCCCTACTACGCCTGGGCACACAGGGGTCTCGGGCAGATGGAGGTCTGGCCAGCTCGAGAGGTGTCTGCAGCGCGGCCCTTGCCTGCCCCGACCATTGCCTACACCAGCAAGGTCACATCGTCCGACAAGCGCCGGGCTGATGCGATCAATGATCAACTGGAGCCGAAGAATTCGAACGATCATTCAATCCCCTACGCTCACTGGTGGCCGAGAAAAGGGACGACCGAATGGGTCCAATACGACTTCAAGAAAGAAGAAACGGTTTCTCGATCGGACGTTTACTGGTTTGATGACACCGGCATCGGTGAGTGCCGGCTTCCGAAATCGTGGCGGGTGCTCTTCAAAGTCGGTGATGAATGGAAGCCTGTGGAGAATTTGACTCCGTACGAAATAGAGAAAGATCGGTATTGCACGGTGAGGTTCAAGCCGGTGAAAACAACTGCACTTCGGGTGGAGGTCCAGCTCGTGCCCGATTTCTCTGCCGGCATGTATGAATGGAAGGTAGAATAGACGATGCAGCGTGATGCAGCCAATCAAGGGAGACGAAGGTCATGAATCGCAGACTCTGCTTTGCCATCGTATCGACATTATTTCTTTGCTGGCAAATGACGAATGCCCAATGGAAAATCCCATCGAACGCACCACTTCTGACAAAATGGGCGAAAGCCGTCTCGGTGAAGAATGCGCTTCCGGAATATCCCCGACCGCAACTGGTTCGGGACGAGTGGTTGAATCTCAACGGCCTCTGGCAATATGCCGACGCAAAAGAAGGTGAGGATCCTCCGTTCGGCAAGGAACTGGGCGGAAGGATTCTTGTGCCGTACCCCATTGAGTCTGCTCTCTCCGGTGTGATGAAATCGGCCGATCGGCTCTGGTATCGTCGAACTGTCGTGCTGCCGAAGAAATGGGTGGATCATCGAACCTTGTTGCATTTCGGAGCCGCAGACTGGGAAGCGACGGTCTATGTCAATGGCAAGCTCGTTGGACGCCACAGAGGCGGCTATGATTCGTTCTCGTTCGATGTGACGGAAGCTCTCAAACCTGATGGGCCGCAGGAAATATTGGTGGGCATCTTCGATCCCACCGACCAGGGCGATCAGCCGCGCGGCAAACAGGTACTGAAGCCGGGAGGAATCTGGTACACTCCCACGACAGGAATCTGGCAAACAGTTTGGCTCGAGCCAGTTGATCCTGCGTACATCTCGGCCCTGCTGATTGTGCCGGATGTCGATGCGAAGAAACTTCGATTGACGGTCCTGAGTGCCGGGATTGGATCCCAACTAAGCGCTCGCGTCGATGTGTTGGAGGGAGGGAAGGCTATCATTGAGACAGAAGGAAGAATCGGAGAGGAGATACCGATCCCCATCACCTCGCCGAAGCTGTGGTCGCCAGATCATCCATTCCTGTACGATCTGAAAATCGAGCTTCTCCGCGACGGCAAGAAACTGGACGTCATCAAGAGCTATTTCGGCATGAGAAAGATTGAGGTCGCGAAGGACAGCCATGGGATCAACCGGATTCTCCTCAACGGCGAATTCGCTATGCAGGTTGGTCCCCTGGATCAGGGTTTCTGGCCAGATGGAATCTACACTGCGCCGACGGATCAGGCATTGCGATCTGACATCGAAATGATGAAGAAGCTCGGATTCAATATGGCCCGCAAGCACGTCAAGGTCGAACCTGATCGTTGGTATTACTGGGCAGACAAGCTCGGTCTGATGGTGTGGCAGGACATGCCAAGCGCGAACAACCGAACCGACGACGCTAAGAAACAGTTCGAGACGGAGCTCGAGAAACTGGTGGTGAATCACTACAACCACCCCTCGATCATCATGTGGGTTGTTTTCAACGAAGGCTGGGGTCAGTACGATACAGAGCGGCTGGCGGCATGGGTGAAACAACTAGATCCGACACGGCTTGTCAATAATGCAAGCGGCTGGTCAGACAAGAAAGCAGGCGACGTGCTCGACATCCACAATTATCCGACCCCCAAGTCTCCTGAACCCGATCCCAGTCGTGCCATTGTCCTAGGAGAATTCGGTGGCCTGGGGTTGGCAGTGGAGGGACACACATGGAAAAAGGAGCACTGGGGATACCAGGGGATGGCAGATGTCGAGCAGTTGACGTCGCGCTATGAGAAATTCATGAAGAAGGTCCACGAGTTCAAAGAGGACCCGGGGCTCTCTGCGGCCATCTATACGCAAATCACCGACGTCGAGGTGGAATGCAATGGCCTGATGACCTATGATCGCGCAATTGTAAAGCCCAAGCTTGAGCGAGTTGCAGCGGTCGATCGCGGGGATTTTTCCAGAGTACCGCCGGAGCCGATCGTGAACGTAGTGGTGCCGACTTCGGAGAAACAGCCGGTGCTCTGGCGCTACACCATGGAAAAGCCTGCAGAAACATGGCACGCCTCAAACTTCGATGACGCTCAGTGGAAAGCTGGGCCCGGGGGCTTTGGAACCAGTGAGACACCGGGAGCAATTGTCCGGACGGAGTGGAAGACATCCGACATTTGGCTGAGAAGCGAAGTCATGGTTCCTGACAAAAGGTACGCGACGCTTCAATTCAGACTCCACCACGATGAGGATGCCGAGGTCTACATCAACGGTGTTCTCGCCGGAACGTTCGGCGGCTACTCAACCGAGTATGAAGAAGTCCCGATGACGGCTGCCGGGCGAGCCGCACTGAAGTCCGGCAAGAACATGCTAGCGGTTCACTGCAAGCAAACCGAAGGAGGTCAATATTTCGACGTCGGCATCGTGGAAGTTCTGCCGGCGAAGACCAAAAAGTAGCTGAACGGCCTGCAGGGGAGGTCAGAGCTTGATCAGAACACATTGGATCACACTCGTTGCGTCCCTTAGTTTTGCGTTCGCATTTTTCCCGCCAGCGCCGCAAGATGTGCAAATCCTGATCGATGGCAAATCGCCAGGACGGACCTTCGAGGGAATCGGCGCTTTGAGTGCCGGAGCGTCATCGCGCCTACTCAATGACTACCCTGAGCCTCAGCGAAGCGACATTCTGGATATTCTCTTCAAACCGAGTTACGCGGCATCGTTTCATCACCTTAAGGTCGAAATTGGTGGTGACATCAATTCCACGGATGGAACGGAGCCGAGCCATGCCCGGAGTCGCGACGAATTCCTTCACCCCAAAGCAGAGTACTTCGATCGAGGCTATGAGTGGATGCTCATGGAGGAGGCGAACAAGCGTAATCCCAAAATCGTCCTGGATATTCTCCAGTGGGGCGCGCCGCAATGGATTGGAGACCGGATTCCGGGCTTGAACCAGCCGATCAACAAACGATTCTACTCTCGGGACAACGCAGATTACATTGCCTGTTTTATCCAGGGAGCGAAGACCTACCACAATCTGACGATCGGCTATTGCGGCATCTGGAACGAAACGCCATACGACGTTCCTTGGATCAAAACGCTCCGGCGAACGCTCGACGCGGCCGGCTTGAACGCGGTGCGGATCGTCGCGGCCGACCAAACGCCCGATGTCGCCCCGGAATGGAAGATTGCAGAGGATATCCTCGCAGACACGGCATTGGCGCGAGCTGTCCATACGATTGGCGCCCATTATGCCGGCAGCACGGGATGGAAATTCGCCCTGAAGGAAGCCTTCGCGTCGACGGAAGAGGCGAAGAAGACCGGCAAGCCTCTGTGGGCAAGCGAAGATGGACCGTGGCGGGGTGATTGGGAAGGAGCTCGGTGGTTGGCGAAGATCTTCAATCGCAACCATGTCGTCGGTCGAATGACGAAGACCGTCATCTGGAGTCTCATTACTTCTTATTACGACAACCTCCCGATCCCGGGTTCCGGTCCGATGAAAGCGAATACTCCCTGGTCCGGACACTATGAGGTTCAGCCTGCCGTCTGGGCGATTGCCCATACTACGCAATTCGTTCAGCCCGGCTGGCAATACCTCGATAACTCATGCGGATTGCTTCAGGGTGGCGGCAGCTATGTGAGCCTGCGGGAACCGGGGACCAGCGATTGGAGCATGATCATCGAGACGATCGATGCCAAATCAGCGCAAACGCTGTCCGTGCGCGTTGCCGGCGGGCTCTCGACCCATAAGCTCAATGTCTGGCGAACGACGGAGAAGAGCCTGTTCGAATCGCAAGCAGGAATGACCGTTGCTGACGGTTTCTTCAGGATCACGCTCGAGCCCAATGCCATCTATTCGATCACGACGACAGAAGGACAACAAAAAGGAGCCCCGGCCCATCCCATTCCGGCTGCAGCGGAGTTTCCGACGACGTACAAGGACGATTTCGAGAATTCTCTTCCGAGGGAAACTCCAAAGTACTTCAGTGACCTCTATGGCGCATTCGAGGTCGTTGCGGTTCCTGAAAGGAAAGGTCACGCCCTGCAGCAGGTGATCCCGAGGCCCGGCATCGAATGGCCGCTGGTGCCGCACCAATATCCGCGTACAATCGTCGGTTCGCGTAACTGGAAGGACTACGAAGTCAGTTGCGATGTCATGCTCCTTGACGCGGGCTGGGCTTCAGTCGGAGCACGCTTCGACAAGCCATGGGACAGCGGCTACTGGCTTCAGCTCCACGCCGACGGAACGTGGAAGATAGCGGCCAATGGCAAGTTTCCAGCGGAAGGGAGAATCAAGTCGAAGGTTCCTGGACGCTGGCAGCGGTTGAGCGTGAATTGTTCAGGCAACGCGATCGCTTTTTTCATCGACGGCGCGAAGCTGGCTTCCCTGGAGGACACGACATTCAAATCTGGCTTGGCGGGTCTGGGCACCGGCTGGAACAGCGCCCTGTTCGACAATTTCGAGGTTCACCCAACCCCGAGCAAGCAATGACAGAAATCGACATAGGTGCAGACGTATGAGCTCATCGCGCACGGCAATGCTCTTCATTCTTCTGATCGTTTTCATTTCAGTGGCGCGCCCTCAGCAGAAGGAAGCGTCATCAGCGCCCCCGAACGCACCTGCCTCGGTGGTTATCCAGGACAACTCCATCACGATACGATACAACAATCGGGTCATCTTCTCCGGAGAGATCAATTCCGGCGGGGCAACATTCCAGCATCAAACGCAATACTACGAAGAGGGTCGAGCGATACAGCAGATCGTGCTTCTCACGACGCAGGACTGGAACAAGAAGATCAGAATCGCAGGAGAGGTCTTCGGCAGTGAACAGTCATTTCCGTGTGAAGCCGATCGGCCAACCGATCGGGCGAGTCAGGATCCGCTGATTGTAAGAAATTCCTCAGGACTGGGCCGCAATCTGCGCAACCGCGCTGTCTATGACCGTCAATCCGATTGGGTGCTGTCGGTCGACGCAAATCCAATGGTCGTCGTTGCGCCTCTGGAGGTTTCGGAAAAACAGAATTCGTTTTCAATGGAAATCGAGGGTTTTGAAATCGTGCTGCGATTCAGGCCGCATTTCTTCCAATGCCATCGCGGCCTCGAGTTCTTTGAACCCTGGACGTACGACGTCTGGCCCCAGTCGGTTGCCGGCTGGATCTCCTGGTTCGCTTTCTTTGACAAGGTGACGGAGAAGGACATGGTTGAGACCGCTGATGCTTTCTCCGCCACGCTCCGGCCGTTCGGGTACAAGTACTTCCAGATGGATGATGGCTATCAGCGCGGGAACGGCGAGCCGGAGCTCTGGCTGAAGCCCAACGAGAAATTCCCGCACGGGCTGAAGTACCTCGCTGAGTACATCAAAGGAAAAGGACTCAAACCCGGACTCTGGATGGGCGTCGGTTTCTTCAACGACGATTTCGCCGAGAAGCATCGGGACTGGTTTCTTCGTGACAGCAGCGGAAAACTCGTGACAGGCAATTGGATCCAGTATCCTCTCGACGCGTCCAATCGAGAGGCGCTGAACAATGTGGTTCGGCCCATCTTCAAGGGATTCCGTGAACAGGGGTGGGAGTATTTCAAGGTCGATGGTCTCCGGCATCTGCGGTACGAAGGCTACAACGCGCATCGTGATTATTTTGACAGGAAGAAGATCAGTCTCATCGATGCCTATCGCAGCTATGCCAGGACCGTTCGGGAGGAGATCGGAAGAGAACGTTTCATGCTGGGCTGCTGGGGAATCCGCCCTGAACTTGTGGGAATCATCGACGGCTGCCGGATCGGAGATGATGGCTTCTCGTATGCCGGACTCGCCCAGTACAATTCCTTCAATAATATTGTCTGGCGCAACGATCCCGACCACATCGAATTGAACGAGGACGCGTACCGCTCAACGATGGTGACCTCGCTGACCGGATCCCTTCTGATGCTCACCGACAAACCCGCAGTCTACCGGACATCGATCATTGAGCCCGCAAAGCGCGCGGCACCGGTGCTGTTCACCCGACCCGGCCAGCTCTATGATGTCGATCCATCGCGATCTGAGAATCTGTATCGGGTCAGCGCAGAAGTCAGCGGTTCGGGACCTCGGCCGTTTGACGCCGGATACATACCGCAATGTCACCTCTACTCGCTCGAGATCAATCGACCATTCGGCTCCTGGTGTTTGCTCGGCAGGACCGGAGGCGATCTCTCCGAAATTCGGTTTGCAGATCTTGGACTTCCAACGGACCGCGAGTATCTGGTGTTTGAGTTTTGGACGAAGTCTCTCAAGGGGACATTCGTCGATGGATTTGATCCTGGCAGAATCCATCCGAAATACAATTGTCAGCTGTTCTGTATCCGGGAGCGTCAGAATCATCCGCAACTCGTAGCGACGAACCGGCATATCTCCTGCGGCGGGTACGAGCTCCGGGATCTATCCTGGAAGTCGAACGCGCTCTCTGGCAGGAGTGATATTGTCGGCGGAGACTCGTACGTCATTTATGTCCTGGAGCCTGCGGGATTCACCTACCAGAACACAGAATGCAGCGGAGCGAAAGTGACTGGAACAATCAAACGAGGTCTTCTGAGGGAGGTTACATTGCGAGCAGATACCTCGACGACTGTTGAATGGAAGATCAAGTACTAGAACCCGTCTCCCAAATCGGTGTCACTCCCGAATGTCCGTCTCGATTCAATGAATCGAGACGAGTCCGTCACCTTCGGTGACGAGATCTCGTCCCAATTCTTGGGACGGAACCTCGTCCCGTTTCGCGGGACGGGTTTCTATCGGGAGACCAGAATGCGCTGTCTGGATTCCCGCTTAAGACATGCGGGAATGACAACTATTCTTGTGGAATGATTTGTGAGAAGGTTTCTAGTGTGACGCCTCGGTCGACATGAGAAATGATGCAGTTTTCTACTGAAAGAATGTAGCTCTCGAAAGTCACACAAAGGGTAGACACAGTGAATGTCATGAAATCTTTGCCGTTGAAGCCGTCAGTCATTCTGTTCCTTCTCTGGTCTTGCTGTCTTCACGCGCAGCCGCAGACAGCGGCGACGCTGGTTGTACACGCCGACAAGCCCGGACCGGCCATCGGCCCGACACTCTATGGCATCTTCTTCGAAGAGATCAACTGTGCCGGCGATGGAGGACTCTACGCGGAGCTGCTTCGGAACCGATCATTCGAAGAGTCCACCAAGCCTGTCCACTGGAAGCTGCAGAAAGAAGGCATGGCTGATGCGGAGATGACGGTCGATTCAATGTACTCGATGAGCGAGAAGAACCCGCACTACCTGAGATTGAAAACGCTCCTTGTCCTGGAGGGTTATGTCGGCGTCGCGAATGATGGATACTGGGGCATTCCGGTCACGAAAGGGGCTGCCTACACTCTTTCGCTCTACGCGATGGCGCCAGACGGGATCAATCGATCTCTTCTTGTCGTACTGGAGGGACATCAGGAGAGGGTGATAGCCTCGGCAAGGATTGACAGTCTCGCTCAGGATTGGAAACAACATTCGGTGACGCTCGTCGCGGACGAGACCGCCCCGGATGCTCGCCTCGTGATCAGGGTGACGGAACCGGGCGTGCTCTTGCTCGACATGGTTTCCTTGGTTCCGAAAGAAACATTCAAGAACCGACCCAACGGCTTGCGTCAAGACCTGGCGCGGATGCTGGCGGACCTGCAGCCTTCGTTCGTGCGTTTTCCCGGTGGCTGTTGGGTGGAAGGAGACAACCTCAAGCTGTCGTATCGGTGGAAGCAGACCACCGGCAACGTTGCGGACCGGCGTTATCAGTACAACATCTGGGACTACTTTTCCACGAATGGTTTGGGATTCCACGAGTATCTTCAGTTGTGCGAGGACCTGGGAGCTGAGCCGTTGTTCGTCATCAACTGTGGTATGTCACATCACGGAAACGTCCCGCTGTACGACATGAAAGGATGGGTTCAGGATGCACTTGATGCGCTGGAGTATGCGAACGGTTCAGTCGACAGCCGCTGGGGTGCGTTGCGGGCCAAGAACGGTCATCCTGCTCCGTTCAAGCTGAAGTATATGGAAATCGGCAATGAGAACGGAGGACCGGCGTACGCCGAGCGGTTCGCGATGTTCTATGATGCGATCAAGGCGAAGTACCCCGGCGTCCACCTGATCGTCAATGTCTCGGGGGGCTATCCGAAGGATCGGCCGGTGGATATCATTGACGAGCATTACTACTCTTCTCCGAAGTTCTTCATCAACAATGCAGGAAGGTATGACAAATACGATCGCAGCGGACCGAAAGTGTACGTGGGAGAATATGCCGTCACCGAAGGCTGCGGCAATGGCGATCTCCGCGCAGCCCTTGGAGAAGCAGCGTTCATGACGGGAATGGAACGCAACGCGGATGTCGTCGTTATGGCATCCTATGCCCCTCTCTTTGCCAACGTGAACTACAAAAAATGGAATCCCGACCTCATTAATTTCAACACGTCGGTTGCCTATGGCACACCTTCCTATTATGTGCAGCAACTCTTCAGCCGCAACCGGGGTGATTTCGTGCTGCAGTCTGATGTGCAGGTGCAGGAAGAACCTCCCGAACCGCTGCCGACACGCAACGGGAAAATCGGGCTCGGCACATGGAACACGCAGGCAGAGTACAAAGACATCAAAGTCACAAAGGACGGCAAGGTCCTCTATTCGAGTGATTTTACCTCGGGTGCCGATGGATGGACGCCGTTGAGCGGGAAGTGGAGGGTCGCAGATGAGGCTCTGCAGCAGGTGGCAGAAGGCTCAGACCGGCGAGCCCTTGCCGGGGATTCTCTCTGGAGCGACTACACCCTCACATTGAAGGCGCGCAAGATCGGAGGAGCGGAAGGTTTCCTCGTTTTGTTCTCGGTGAAGGACAACGACAATTGGGCCTGGTGGAACATTGGCGGATGGGGAAACTCAAGGCATGCGATTGAGTACAGGGATGATGGGGGAAGGGGAATTATCGGCGATGGTGCGCAGGGATCGGTCGAGACAGGTCGCTGGTATGATGTTCGTGTTGAACTCCAGGGACAGAGTGTGAAGTGTTATCTCGATGGACAGCTCGTCCACGATGTGACGTATAAGCAAACGCCATTGAAATCCCTTCACGCAGTGGCAAGCCGGGTTGAAAGATCGGGCGAGATCATTCTGAAAGTTGTCAACGTGTCGAAGCGAGCGATCGCGACGCGTGTTGAACTGCAAGGAGTAACGGGCATCGCGCCGAAGGCTGAGTCATATGTTCTCACCTCAGCCGATCCGAAGGATGAGAACTCCATCGCGGAGCCCACAAAGGTTGTTCCGAGGCAGAAGATCGCAGACGGAGTCGGAAAGGATTTCACATACGAGTTTCCGGCCAATTCCGTTACGGTTCTCCGTCTGCAGGCATCAAAGTAGCGTTCGTACGCTATCCAATAAGTGTTCAAGCAAGTCTTCTGACTTACAGTCATCGAAAGGAGTACGTCATGCATCTCTTGATTACGCTCCGGAAACCCGCTGCGGCATCACTCTGTCTTATAGTATTGTCTGCCAGCGTTTTCGCGTTCCAGGCTAAGAAAGGAAGCCGCATCCAGTCGACCGATCCGATGCTCCGCTTGAAGGGATTTGAACAGTACCAGGAAATGAAAGAGAAGTCTCCCTTCAAGGATCTCAAATGGCAGTTTGCGGGCCCCACGAATGTCGGCGGACGCTGCACTGACGTCGCTGTGATTGCGCCCAAGGGAAAGAACTACACGATGTATGTTGCCACAGCGTCTGGTGGTATCTGGAAGACGGAGAACGAAGGGACGACATGGGAGCCGATTTTCGAGCAGGCAGCCTCCACATCATTCGGCGACATTGCCATCGCACCCTCCGATCCCAACATCATCTGGGCTGGCACCGGTGAAGCGAATATCTTCCGCAGTTCCCAGGCTGGCTGCGGCATCTTCAAATCGACGGACGCAGGCAAGACCTGGCAGCACATGGGACTGATGGACACCTACACGATTCCTCGCGTCGTGATACATCCCAGGAATCCTGACATCGTTTACGTTGCCGCCGGCGGTCACGAGTGGACATTCAATGACGAGCGCGGAGTATTCAAGACTGTAGACGGCGGGAAAACCTGGCAGAAGGTCCTCTTTGTCAACAACCAAACGGGCGCCATCGACCTCGTCATGGACCCGAATGACAACGAAACACTCTATGCGGCGACATGGCAGAGGATTCGATACAAATGGAACGACCCGCGGAACAAACCTGACTACACCGGCAGCGGAATTCACAGAACGAACGACGGTGGGAAGACCTGGAAGCAGATCAACAGCGGATTGCCAGAGGCGAAATTCCGGGGCCGCATCGGCATCGATATCGCCCGCTCGAATCCAAAGGTGCTGTACGCGTTCGTGGACAACTATACGCGGGCTGCAGCGGATTCAGGCGCGGAGGATTCCTATGGCAGGCCGTCGACTGGCGCCATCAAGGGAGCAACGATCTTCCGGACTGACGACCGGGGGGATTCGTGGAGACAGGTCAGTGGTCTTGTCGATACCACGAGGAAGTATATGGAAAGACACTCGGCAACATACGGATGGGTGTTCGGTCAGATGCGTGTCGATCCGAACGACGAAAATACCGTCTACACTATGGGCCTCATGCTCAACGTGTCGACCGACGGCGGCAAGACGTTTAAGGTCCTCCGTGGGATGCATGTCGATCAGCACGGGCTCTGGATCGATCCGGACAATTCAAATTATCTCGTAAACGTCAACGATGGCGGCGCCTACGTTTCTTACGACAGAGGAAAGAACTGGCGGAGCTTCACCGACAAGATCCCCGCGACGCAATTCTTCAACATTGCATACGACATGGATACTCCGTTCAAAGTGTACGGCTCAGTCCAGGATTACGGCAGCTTCCGGGGTGTCGTTGATATGAGCAGGGGACGTGATAAAGTCGCGCCGGTGAAATTTGACGGCGCACCGGGGGGGGAGGGCTCCAGTCACACGATCGATGCCACGAATCCGGCTCTCGTCTACTCAGCGGGGTTTTATGGGACGATTACGCGAACGGATGTGGTGAAGGGTACATCGAAACGTCTGTTGCCCAGGACGTACGAAGATGAGCCAAAAATGCGGGGAGAATGGGTCGCACCATTTATCATCTCACCACATAGTTCCAATATCATCTACCACGGCATGCAGTACGTCCTGCGTTCGATCGACCAGGGCAATACGTGGGAGCAAATCAGTCCTGATCTGACGTACAATACTCCGATGGAGATGGGCGACATCTCCTATCACACGTTGACCTCTATTTCGGAATCGCCGTTGAGATATGGATTGATCTACGCCGGAACGGATGATGGCAAGGTCCATATGACCAGAGATGGCGGGAAGCACTGGCAGGAGATCATGGAGGGATTGCCGTGCCAGAAATGGGTCTCGCGGATCGTTGCATCGGCATTTGAGCTGGGGATGGTCTATATGACGCAAAACGGGAAGCGCGATGACGACTTCACGCCCTACGTGTGGAAGTCGACGAACTACGGGAAGACTTGGGTTGATATCTCGAAGGGAATCCCGATCGGACCGGTCAACGTGATTCGCGAAGATCTGAAGAACAAAGACATCCTGTACGTCGGCACCGACGGCGGCGTGTATCTCACGACCGATGGCGCCAGGACGTGGAATGCTCTGGGCGCGGGCCTTCCCATGGCGTATGTTCTCGATCTCGTCATTCATCCGCGGGATAACATGATCATCATTGGAACCCACGGACGTGGAGTGTGGGTGCTTGATGCTACCACGATCAACAAGCCGAAGGAGAGACGGTCGCGATTTGATGAGGAAGACTAAGCTGATGGGAGTGAGGACTACAACGACTCGTCGGATCAGCCATGTCGATGGCTGGTGGACCACGCGCCAAATAAGATTATCCTCGTGATGCACTACTCCGACGGCTCAACGTGGCTCGGAAACTACTTCCGATCATTCGGCGCGACATCGGGGTCACGTTCTGAGAGTTGAACTGTCGGTGCAGAGAAAGCAGAGGGGCAAGCGCGCGCTTGCCCCTTTTGCTTTTCAAGGTACTTCTTCGGAATTCTACTTCGTTGTCGGCGGCAACGGCTTTCGGGGGAACTTCTCCGGCTGCATCGCCGCGTTATAGGCGAAAACGGCCATGATCGCTGAAGCTTGCTTCAAATCTCCCTCCTGGACGCGATCCCAAACATCCATGTTGGAATGGTGAGTTCGGGTATTGTAGTCGATCCAATCCTGTATGAATTGGAAGCCGGGCAATCCGACCGCGTCGAACGACAGGTGATCGGTCCCGCTCGTGTTCGACAACGTGAGCGTTTGGGCCGTTGGGTCGTTGAACTTCGAGAGCCACTCGCGGAAAATCGGGCGCGTTGCTTCATTCCCCTGCATATAGATCCCTCGTGCCTTGCCGCCGCCGTTGTCGTTGTTGAAGTAAACAGACAAATTGTCGTACTCGGCTTTTTTCTTGATTGCGCCGCCACGTCCCATCATCACGCTGATGAAATCTCCCTCTTGCTCTGCGAAATGCCGCGCGACATAGGCCCGTGATCCGTCCAGCCCCTGCTCTTCGCCGCCCCAGAGTCCGATGCGGATCGTTCGGCGCGGTTTGAGTCCGAGCTTCTGAAGAATGCGGACGGCTTCGAGGCAGACTGATGAACCTGTACCGTTGTCGGTTGCTCCGGTTCCTGCGTGCCAGGAATCGAAGTGTCCTCCGATCATGACGATCTCGTCTTTTAGATCGGTTCCCGGGATTTCGGCGATGATGTTGAAGGCGGAATCGGGTTTGGTGATGGCCGCTTCAAGGTTGATCTCGACTTGCACGTGCTGGCCTTTTGCGATCATCCGCATGATACGATTGTAGTTCTCCGCGGCAACCGAAATCTGAGGAACAACCGGCGGAGCTTTCTCACCGTACGCGCTCGTGGTCGGGCTGAAGAGATCGCCGAGTCCTTGCGGCACGTAGCCAGAAGCTGCCTCCTGCGTGAAGACGGTCCCATCGTCCCCATCTGCGTTGCTGACCAACACGGCAGCTCCCTCCTTCTGACAGAACGCCACTTTCTTCGCGTTCCATTTGAGCATGTTGACATCGTACTGGATCATCGATGAGTCCGGCATCATCTGCCCCTTTGAGATGTCGGCGTTGGCGAGCTTGACGAGGGCGGAGTCAGGCATGCGGTTCGCGTCAGCCTGGAAGTGAGCGCGCAGAGGTCTGGATTGGTCCAGAAGCACGATGGCATTCTTGAGCTTGCCTTTGAACTTCTCGAGTTCAGATTCCAGACCGGCATTGAAGTGAACGACCTCACCCCGGACGGTTCCCTTGATGCTCGGAGACCATGCTTTCGGGTAGGCAATCAATGGGAAGGCTCTCGGCGCAATGACCTGGGCGGAGAATTTCTTCAACGTCCATCCCTTACCGAGAGGTGCCCAGCTTTCATAGTGCACATTCTGGAGTCCCCACTCTTTGAGTTTAGATGACGCCCATTGAGCGGCCTCTTTGTATTCCGGTGACCACGTCAAACGGGGACCGTAGACATCCGTGAGATAGCTCAAGATCTCCATTACTTGAGAATGACTCATCGCCTCGTCCTTGATAGCCGAGACAGCAGTCGTGTCCACTGTCGGCACTGCCGATTGTGAGAATGCGATTGAAGTCACGAGAAGAAGTGATCCAATCATGATCAGTGACCATCGTTTCATGTAGGTACCTCCTTGGTGAGATTGACGGGGAAGTGGATTGTGTATGTCTCTGGCCGAAAGTGATTTGCTCAGTTCCTCGTATACGCTTGCCACTATGGGATGGTTGCAGGCTGACGGTGCCTTGCGAAGGTTTTCCCGGGCGATGATTGTGACCTTCGCGAAGTTGGACGAGCATAACCGGCCCACGCGCAGATTCTTAGCTCTGCACCTTTTGCTTTTTAATGAAACTCTTGACAATGTACAGTTACGAACAAATAATGACGACACCGATCAACTGGACCGCCTCATGCAATATAACAGAATTCTCCTCTCAATACTCTTCCTGTTTCTAGTCAGTCTTCGTCTGTCCATCGGACAGAATCAACCCAAAGACACGCTGGAGTATAGATACCCTGAGGTGCTTGTGACAGCGCCAAGAATGCTCGTTCCTCTGAAGGAGATCCCTTTCTCCACGAGCATCGTGGGAGCGGAGGCGGTGCACAATTTGCCCCGAGCTATTGCCATGGATGAGCCTATGAAGTTGGTCCCGGGAGTAAAGGTCGACAACCAGGCGAACGGAAGCAGGGTGCATCTCTCCATCCGCGGGCAGGGGATTCTCACGGAACGCGGGATCCGGGGAATCAAAATCCTCCTTGACGGCATACCCCTCAACGATCCGACCGGGTTCGCGCCGGACTTTTTTGATGTTGACTACAGCGGAGTCGAGAGAATTGAAGTGCTGCGAGGTCCGTCGGCGTCACTCTACGGCGGAAGCGCATCAGGCGGTATCATCAACATCGTCACTCAAGATTCCCCCAACGTGCCCTTCTTTGGAGAAGCATCGGGCACCGGCGGCTCAAACGGATTCTGGAAGGCATTCGCGCAGCTTGGCGGCAGCGCGAAGGACATCAACTATCGAGTGTCGTTGTCTAGGAGCATGGGAGACGGATACAGAGACCACACGCACTTCTGGATAAACAATGTCTACGGCAAAGCCACCTACACGCCGAGTGCCAACTTCCAGATTACGCCGATCTTCTCCAGGGCAGAGTCATACCACGAGAATCCCGAAGGCATCAACCTCGAACAGTATCAGGAAAATCCGAAGCAAGCGAATCCTGATGCCATACCATACAATGAGTATCTGGCCACGAATCGCACAACCTTGGGTGCAACGGGGTCGCTGAAGGTCGGTGATGTACACACATTGGACTTCAACGCCTACGTCAAGAGCACCCTCTTCACCGAAGCAAACAACCGGACGTTCAACCACCGCACGATCACGACGCCCGGCGGTTCGTTCCAGTACACGCTTCGATCCGGAGAAAGCGAAGATCCCGTCAGGAATAGGCTCAGCGTCGGAACCGACGTGCAATGGCAGACAATTGAAGAGCACCGTGTCGACAACCTCTATGCAATGGAAGGGAATATCATTCGATCCAAGGAGGAGATCAAGCAGAGCGGGCTCGGGTTGTTCGTTATCGACAAGATAGACATCGGTGCGAGATACTCGCTGATGGCATGTCTGCGATACGACGCGATCCATAATGAGCTGACCGATCTGATGAAAAGCCCCGTCGATTTGTCCGGCAACGCTGACTTTTCCAAGACGACCGCACGAATCGGGTTGACGTACGCTCCGAAGCCGGATATGACCATGTTTGTCAGCTGGGGGCAGGGCTTTCTGCCGCCTGCGACGGAGGAACTCGCTCAAAACCCGGATCACTTCGGCGGCTTTAACGTTCACCTCACCTCAGCGACATCTGAAGGATTCGAACTGGGAATGCGACATGCACCAAGCAGCAAGCTGCATTATGAATTGGCGACCTTCTTTCTTTCGACCCAGAATGACTTTGACCGGTACAGAATCTCCGATCCCCTTCGAAACCAGGAGACGTTTTATCGGAACGCGGCCTCCAGCAAACGGACAGGGGTAGAGGCTTACGTCGAATACATGCCGACCCGGTCTCTGGACCTTCAGGCTGCGTACACTCTTTCTAATTTCCAGTACACAAATTCGACGCCCATACAGGTGGTGATGGACGATCCGACAATCCGGAAGTTCATCGTCGATGGGAATTGGCTGCCAAATTCTCCCAGGCACCAGCTCTGTGTCGATCTGCAGTTGGCACTGTCGTCGAGACTCTCCGTCGGAGTCAGTGCTGAGGCGCAGACCAAGACGTATATCGATGGAGCGAACATCGAGTCCGAGGCGGCGGATGGATTCGTGCTCGTTCATGCACGGATCCGTTATGAGTTCCAGGTCGCCGGCCTTCACGCTGAACTGAGCCTGCAAGTCCGAAACATCACGGACAAGGTTTATGTAGCTTTCACGGAACCAGACCCGGGTGGGAATGCGTACCAGCCTGGTGCGGGGAGAGAGATCTTCGGCGGGCTGAGAATCCGAATGTAGCGGTTTGCCTGCACTGGAGACCTTGCGAAGGTTTCCCGGTCAGATCAATGACCTTCATAAAGTTCTAGAGGTCATCCAAGAAGAATCTTAGGGACAAATTCGAATTCCGAAACACGGCTGCCAGCGGCGGGCAGGAAATACGAGGGAATTCCTAAATCGGAATGCGGAAACACAGAAGTTGAGCCGGAAGGAGATTGTCGAGGGCATCCCCTAACGTTCATACCAGGAGAGGATCTCGTAGCGCGATGTCGTAGGGAAGAAAGGGGGGGATTGATTCATGAGGCGGTCATCGTATCGGTAACTCTTCGAATACCCGGTGACGACATTCCCTGATCCATCGATCGTTCCAACGGCTGCGCGCTGCTGCTGTGAAATGCCGCCGAGCATGCGGATCATGCCGCGAGTCGGGCCGCTGTCGAATTGCTCGGCGCCCATACCTTTGTTCATGGAGAACAGGGATGCCTGGATATCGATGCCACTGCTATTGTTCGAGTTTTTCGAGATAACGATGCTATCCTGCGCGCAGATTCCCAGGAGATCGTTTGACGGTCCGCTCATCGGATTGTGCACGTACGTGACGCTGCTGTCGAGATAGACCTTCCCCTTGTTGGCGACCCCTCCGGACTGAGCTAAGAGCGTCAATTGGCCGGTGAACTTCCCTTTGATGTGAAGGTTGCCGCCGTTGATCACCAAAGCTCCATTTGGCGCGTAGGCGCTTAACGACACCCTCGTCGGGGCGGCGGCTCCCTCTTTCACTGTGAGTGTTCCATCGGGGTTGAACGTAATGGTCACGTCCACGCCGTTCAGGTATTTACCATTCGAATTAGCTGCGGTTATCAACGGGGTGAAATTCACTGGCATTGCGATGTCAACGCCGGTCTGATATCCGCCGAAGAACTGCGGCTTGGACGATGGTGGGTTCCTGGTTATCCCAAGCCTGTTGGTCGCTTTCCCCCAGAATACCGGGTTGTAGTTCACAAGCATGTTGTCCTGCGTGTGAAACGGACCGTAGATCGTATCTTTCGATGCCCAGTTGATGGCACCTTCAATGACGCTGTAGTACGCGAACTTCGAGAATACGCTTTTCCCCAATATGACGACCACGCTAGACTTGTAGCCCTGGTAGACACTAGTCGACGTTAGTCGCACCCATTGCAGCGAATCATAGGTTGTGAGGCTGACCTTTCCTCCTCCGAGTGACACATTCGTCCAGTTCGGTCGCGCCTGTGGGTTTCCGTAAATCGCCTGTGAGCCCATGTTCGCGAATCCAGCGGCAAGATTGTGGGCGGTCGTCCTGTTGTAGTATTCAATGAGGTTTTCGTACGCTGCGCTGGAGACATTGGAGAGTCGATATCCCAACATCATCAGCAGGATGCTGGTGCCCATGACCATGATCAGCGCAGTTCGGCCCATAGTCTGTTTCTCTCTCCAACTATCTGTTCTTCAGGTTTCGTGCGGCCAGCCGCAGCTGTCGCCAGAAGACCTGGAAATCCGCTAGCGAGTCTGCCGCCCTGACAGCTCGATATTGCTCGGCTATCGGGTAAGGACTCTCGCAAGCGATGGAAATCTGCATGGAGTAGATCAGCTCCGGGTGTACGACTGGAGTCGGCAGTGTGTCGCCGTCGTAATCGAAATATTGCAATCTGAACTGGGTTACTCCGAGGACCCAGCCCGCCGTCGTCGCGTTGTTGACCTGGCGATAGATCTTCCGGTCGCGGGGGTTGGGTGTGGAAGACAACTCGCTTGTCGGACCAATGTACCAACGGATCGAGTCGAGGTTGCCGGTATTGTTCACATCCGTCCAGAACGTGATGTCGGACGAATCCGCATGCCGGACAGACTTCGTCGGTACCGGAATCTTCGTGAACTCCCTGCAATACCCGATTTGCCGGAAGTCTTGCTCGATCCATCCGACAAGCGTCACAATGTTCTGCTGCAGCGTGACGTTGCTGTTATAGATGGAGGATGTCTCGTTCGCCTGTGAAGTGAGCCTGAGCGTCATAAGAAGGAGCAACCCGGCGACCACCGCAGACGCAATGATATCGATTATGCTGCTCGTGCCCATGGAATTACCTGAACCACCAATAACTGTAGATGTATGTCATGATCACCGTATCGGGTTTCTGCGTGTCTGACGTCCATGGCGAGACAGTGGGCCAAACCTTCACAACCATTTTCTTGTGCCACGTGCGAGTACTGACCTTTACATCCGGGGCTGTCGTGTCAACGTAACAGATCGTCGTCTGAACGCGGAACGTGTCGACCCCAGGAACGTACACTTTGAGAGGGTTATTGCCGCTGAAGTAATTGTAATCATCGAAGTCATTGAAGTCCGGATAATTCTCGCCGGTTTCTTTTCCGAGTGCATTTGGATCCGTCAGTTGCGTCAGGCTGGTAATCACGTTCCCATTGCCCGCTGTATCCGATGCGCTGAACTTGTCAAACGCTTTGCCGGAAGCTTCCTCGATCTTGGCTTGCGCCAGCGAGACGGCATAGATGTCGATTTGCGTTTGGTTGATGATGGTGCCGTGCTGGAGGGAGGAACGATTCGTAAGCAATACGGTGACGCTCCACAGGAGTACAGCACCAAGGCTCAAGATCGTCTGACCAGTATTCATGTCTTCCTCATCCCTTCAAGTTGAGGCTATCTCGACTGGTTCCCTTTTCCTTTTTCCAGCAGGTCGCCCGACCTGACCAGCGTAATGTAGCAATCCTTTGAAGCCGTGTCAAATGATGCAAATCGTGCAAGCCGGGCCTGATGCTTCGGACCCAACATTTGGCGACGAACCGCAAGCGGAGAAGGCCTTGATGCGGAACGGCAGGACGAGAGCAGTGTGAAGGCCCCGAGAACAGGAATGAACCGGCCTGTATCCTTCTCCCCTCCCGGCCTTTGCCAAATCCATTCTTACAACATTACCCAATTCCCAGCGAACTATCAAGCCGCCTGTGGCGAAGCGCGCGGTTTGGCTGGTTTTCAGGGTCACCGCTAGTACATGCTTCTTCTCTAAGGTGAGACGGCAGATTGTGTCGCAGTTCCCGGGAAACCTGGCTTGGCCCGCAAAATTAGAGCGATCTTCTGGGCTTCCAGACTGTGGTCAGTCAGAATCGTGCAGATCAGATTGGACAAAACTCCAATATCTGCAATGTTTTCTGGTCAGTGCAACGTGAGTGCGGACGCCCTGCACATGGATCGGACGCCCCGGTCAGCCGATTTTATTACCTGGGCACTGTTGCCTTTCACTGTTTACTGCAGTAGTTTTGTCAAGTATCAAGAACCGGCCGGATCAATATCCCTGGCTGATCTTCATTGGTGAGGGAAGATCTAGCGCGCGAAGGAAGACTTGATGCGCGATACGGCGCGAGCGCGCTATCGGGTGGTGTCGTCTGACGCACAGTTGCCATACGGAATCCTGTCGAGCGAAGACTAACGATTCAAAGAGAGAGCTCCTATGCTGTTCGAATACGTATCGATAGTCTACACCGTTGTCAACCCTCTGCTCGCTCTTTTTGTTCTCTCAAAATATCATCGCAGTGCTCTTGCGCGGTTCTACACCTTCTGTGTCGGTGGCATGGTTGCACTGGGCATCGTAGGCTACCTTCTCGACGCAAGGCTGGGGGCAGGATTCCAGGGGATCCTGGGACCTATCAGTGTGTTTCTCACGTCGCTTACGCCCTTCTTCTTCCTGCATTTTGCGATGATGCTGATCGGGCGTCGCGATATCATAAGCTCGAAACAAATCATCGTCGCCCTCTATGTGACCGGATTGTTCAGCTACACGCTCGTTTTGTTGAAGCTCATTCCCAATCCGATCTCCGTCGAGAATGGGATTTCCGCGAGCGGATATATTTTCTACGTTACCTGGATGTCAATTTACTTCGGGATGGGCGTCGCCCTCATCAACACCATTGGCAGCGGATTTGAAGACCGCAAGCCAAAATCTGGCGTGCTGCTCGTAGGTCTTACGCTTCTCTTGTTGATCCTGCCCGGCCCGTTTACTGAATCGACGTTGTTCACAGCACTTCATCTGAGTGTTCAAACGTACTTCATGACCTCCACGTTTGCACTCACCTTTGCCATCTATCTCATCTTCCGCTACAAGGTCGCCGTCAACACTCCGTTTGAGACACTCAAGACAGTTCTCAAAGTGATGAACGATGTTCTCATCAAGATGGATGAATCGCTCCGCATACAACTCGTTCGAGGGGCCGTGACCGATCAGCTGGGATACTCGGAAAAGGAGATGGTCGGCCGCTCGTTTCAGGAATTCATCGATGAGAAGGTCTTGATGGAAGCCTATCTCGATTACGCGTTCCATGGAAAGGTGACGGAAAGCTATTTCGACACCGACGTTGTGTGCAAGGATGGTCGTCGAGCTGCCATGGCCTTTTCACTAACGCCCATCGTCGAGCATGAAGAGATTATGGGGTTTGTATGTGTGGGGCGAAACATCACGGCCCGGAGGGAGGCCGAGAAGGCACTCCAGAAGGCGCACTATGAGCTTGGGGTGCGGGTGCGAGAGCGGACAGCAGAACTTCAACTGGCAAATGAAGCGCTCCAGGCTGAGGTTGCCGAACGCAAACGAGGACAAGAGGCGTTGCTCCAACAGCAGTCGTACTTTCGGCAGTTATTCGAGAGTTCGCCTACAGGGATCGTTTTGCTTGGCGAACAGGATACGATCCTGAATGCAAACAGGGCGTTTCAACAGATGTTTCAGTTCTCTGCGGACGAGGTCATTGGACAGCGGGTGAATGATCTGATCGTGCCCAACGACCGACATGAAGAAGCAACGGGCTTGTCGAATGCGTGTTTGGGGGGACAGTTGATTCAGAAGGAGACAACGAGGAAACGCAAAGATGGAAGCCTGATGGACGTCAGCATCACCGGATACCCCATCGTCATCGATGATCGAGTGGTTGGGGTCTATGGCCTGTATGTCGACATCACTGAACGAAGGAAGCTGGAGGAGAGGCTTCGTGAGGCTCAGAAGCTCGAGAGCCTCGGTACGCTTGCCGGTGGGATTGCTCATGACTTCAACAACATTCTCGCCATTATCTTAGGCTATGCCAGCAGGATCGAGAGCGTACGCAACCAGCCGGCCAAACTGTCTGAGAGTGTTGCGGCCATTGCGAAGGCCACTCAACGCGGGGCTGCCGTCGTCGGCCAGCTGCTTACCTTCGCACGCAAGAGCAACGTGGTCTTTGAACGCATAACGCTCAATGACTCCGTGAGAGAAGTTGTCAAGCTTGTTCGCGAGACGTTTGCGAAAGCGATCAACGTCTCGATGGAGCTGGAAGAACACCTTCCACCAATTATCGCTGATCCCACGCAGGTGCATCAGGTTCTTCTGAATCTTTGTGTGAATGCGCGCGACGCGATGCCATTCGGCGGGACGCTGACGCTGCGAACGCGGCTCGTGTCAGGAGAATCCCTGCGTTCAAGATTACCCGGCGCCGAGTTCGCAAAGTATGTTGCCGTCGAGGTCGTCGACACGGGCCACGGGATGGATGAGGCGACTCGCAAACGAATCTTCGAACCGTTCTTCACGACCAAAGAGATAGGCAAAGGAACAGGTCTCGGCCTGGCTGTCGCCTTCGGCATCATGCGGAGCCACAGCGGCCTGATCGATGCCGAGAGCGAGGTGGGTCGAGGAACGAGACTCTCTGTCTACTTCCCGGCGCAGCAGCCGTCACTGTCTGTAACCGATTCTGATGCAGCACAGCTCAAGAACGTCGCCGGTGGTTCAGAAACGATTCTGTTCGTTGAGGATGAACCGATGCTGTGTGAGCTCACAAGGGCAGACCTTGAGGACTATGGATACAGTGTTCTTATTGCAGTAGACGGGAGAGAAGCGGTCGAAATCTACAGAAATCAACACTCGAGAATCGATCTCGTGATTTCCGATCTGGGATTGCCGGGACTTATGGGGTATGATGTCTTGAAGAAAATGAAACAGATTAGTCCTCGCGTGAAGTTCATTCTTGCCAGTGGATACCTGGAGCAAGGTCAGAAAGACGCGATTCTGAAGCTGGGGGCAAACGATGTTCTGCAGAAACCGTTCGAGCTGAGGAAAATGCTCAAGGCTATACGAGAGGTACTTGATGCGTGATGACTCGGCGAGCGGAACGCGTCTGATCCCCCACCAATCGCATATCGTTGTCCTATAGTTGTGACTGCAGCAGCGTTCGTCCGTTCTGTGAACTGCCCAAGAGTTTCGGTGACCCCATCGTTCGATTGAAAGGACCGGCTATGTGCAAACGTTTCCGCCCGTTTGTCGTGTTGATACTCGTGGGCGCGTTGGGTATCTCGACCATCCACGCGCAAAAGAAAAATGCAGAACCGCAGGTTAAATCTCTCGACGCGCCTCTGTTCAAGAATCTCAAGGCCAGAAGCATAGGCCCGGCTGTCATGAGCGGTCGTGTCTCCGATATCACGATCGATCCACAGGATCCCTACATCTTCTACATCGGATTGGGAACCGGCGGCATCACGAAGACCTCTGACAACGGAGGCTCGTTCTCAGGCATTTTCGATAACGAGGAGGTCGCGGCAATAGGTGCAATTGCCGTTGCTCCGTCCAATCCAAAGTACAGTCTGGGCCGGAACTGGAGAGGCGAACGATCGGAACAGCTCGAGCTGGGGCAATGGCGTCTATCTTTCCACGGATGGTGGTGACACCTGGAAAAATGTCGGACTCAAAGAGACCAAAACAATTGCCCGCATTGCTGTCCATCCATCGGACTCGATGACCGCCTACGTCGCTGCGACGGGCGATCTGTGGAATTTCGGTGGGGAGCGTGGACTCTACAAAACCACGGATGGCGGGAAAACCTGGAAGGCGATCCTCACTGCTCCCGCGGCATACGCATCGAAAGTCGGGTGCGGTGACGTCCTCCTCGATACGACGAATCCTGCAATCGTCTATGCCGCGTTGTATGCTCGTCAACGGACTCCCTGGTCGTTTGGCTATGGGGCGGCTTTGACCGACGGAAAAGATGTGGGGGGAATCTACAAGTCCACCGACGCCGGCGCCACGTGGAAAAAACTGGAGAC
>CAVUAC010000004.1:0-6928 GCA_963739335.1 uncultured Bacteroidota bacterium
ATCACGGCTCTCGAACAATTCATCGACAGCGTCGATGGCCGGCTGAAGCCTCTCTCATCGTTCGTCCTCCCCGGCGGGTCGCACGTCGCGGCTCAGCTTCATCTGGCAAGAACAATCTGTCGGCGGGCAGAACGGCTTGTTGTAAAGCTGTCCAGGGAAGAAAAGATCGGTCCGTCATGTCTTGTTTATTTGAACCGGCTGTCCGATCTTCTCTTCGTCCTTGCTCGCTTCGCCAACCAGCTGGACCGGATTGAGGAGACCCTGTGGATTGCTCCTCCGAAGGCCTGACCTTCAACATCCTTCTTCTTTCGTGATCACGAGAGCTGCGGATAGTGCGCTTTTCTGAAGTCATGACCGAGCTACAGCGTTTGGCGGATCCTGCCGTCGTACGGGCATGAAGGGGTTTGGAATGCCGAGTGAGAATGTCCTGGGAGTCACCGCACCGAAACTTCGATCGCTCGCAAAGAAGATCGGGGAGGATCAGGACCTGTCGTTGAAGCTTTGGTCCACCGGCATTCTTGAGGCTCGCGGTCTCGCAGCGCTGACAGGTGACCCGGCAAAGGTCTCGAAGCGTCAGATGGAACAGTGGGTGAAAGAGTTTGATTCGTGGGGTGTCTGTGATGCATGTTGCGCCTGTTTGTTTGTCTACACTCCGCACACGCTCGAGGCGGCGTTCAAGTGGTCGAAGAGTGAGAAGGAGTTCATCAAACGAGCGGGATTTGTGATGATGGCAGAGATTGCAATCCATGTGAAAACATTGGACGATCGTCAATTCCTCCCTATGCTGAAGGCCATTCGTCGCGAGGCGTACGACGAACGCAATTTTGCCAGGAAAGCGGTCAGTTGGGCGCTCCGGCAAATCGGCAAGAGGAACTCTTTTCTGAATGAGCAAGCCATCAAGACAGCGCGGAGCGTCCACGCCCTCAACTCTCCATCAGCTCGATGGGTCGCCAACGACGCTTTGCGGGAACTCCAGAGCTCGAAAGTTCAGCTTCGCCTTCAAGAAAAATCGAAGAAGTCTTGCCCGCGGTGAGGTTGCCTCGTCTGTCCCCAATCGTGATTGCCATCTTCCCATTCTCGCTGCAGATCAGTTCATTACCTCTTGGTTCATCGGTAGTTCTTCTTCTCGAAGTGTACGGCTTCGGGTGCGTCATCTGTGATGAATCGAGCAGCGTCGGACCTTAAGAATCTCTATCATTTTCTTGACAAAAGTCGAAATCATAGCTATATTGGGCACTGATTTTAACTTCTCCTCACCGTTTTTTCCTCATCGAGCACTGGTATGCTCACTGAATTTGGTAAAGTCCTCATCTTCCTCATCATCGGCGCTCTGTTCGTCGCAGCAGGGATGCTTGCCTCGTGGATTCTCAGACCCCGTCGCCCATATCCGGGAAAAGTCGCCCCATACGAGTGCGGAGAAGACCCTGTCGGCGATGCCTGGGTGAGGTTCAACGTGCGATTCTATGTGATCGCTCTCATCTTTCTCATTTTCGATGTCGAGGTCGTTTTCCTGTTCCCATGGGCCTTGGTCTATCGTAACCTGGGCCTTTTTGGTTTCCTCGAGATGGCTGTCTTTCTCGGGATTCTTATCGTTGGGTTTGTGTACGTGTGGGTGAAGGGAGACCTGGATTGGGACAAGCCTCGACCGGAGGTCCCGCGTGATTGACCGGCCATCCGAGCCGCACGTCGAAAGCGGGGAATCGAAACAAGAGATTCCTGTCGTGCAATAGACCACTTTGAACTGAACGCTCACTATGGGTTACCTCGATCAACGATTCGAAAACGGCAACGTTTTCGTCACATCCCTAGACAATCTGCTGAACTGGGCAAGACTTTCGTCGCTCTATCAAATGCAGTTTGGTCTTGCTTGCTGCGCGATCGAGATGATGGCGGCCTCCGCATCGGATTTCGATATCATGCGATTTGGTATCATTCCTCGTGCCACGCCCAGACAAGCGGATGTCATGTTTGTTGCCGGGACAGTGACGCTGAAGATGGCTTCCAGAATCAAACGTCTCTACGATCAAATGGCTGAGCCGCGGTACATCATCTCGATGGGCAGTTGCGCGAATTGTGGTGGCCCGTACTGGGAACACGGCTACCACGTGCTGAAAGGGGTTGATCGCGTGATTCCCGTGGATGTCTTTGTACCCGGCTGTCCGCCGCGCCCCGAAGCGTTGCTGGAAGGAATCATCAAGCTCCAGGAGAAAGTGCGAAAAGAAAGCCTCGTGAAGAAGTCTGCATAGGAGATGTGGTCAGAATGACTGCAGAAGAAATCTATAGTAACCTGAAAGCGAAGTTCGCCGATGCGGTCCTTGAGGCAAAACTCGATGCCTTGCAGCCGTGGATTTCCCTTGCTCCGAATCGGACAAAGGAGATCGCGATGTTCCTTCGAGATGATCCTGCGATGCAATTCGACTCTATGATGTGCCTCAGCGGTGTTGATTACAATGATGGACGGCTGGGGATAGTCTACCATTTGTTCTCGATGGTGCACAAGCATAAGATCGTTCTCAAAGCCTTCTGCACGAAAGAGAATCCACACGTTCAATCGGTCAGTTCTGTCTGGGGAACCGCCAACTGGCATGAGCGAGAAGTTTACGATATGTACGGCATCATCATCGATGAGCATCCGGATCTTCGTCGAATTCTTCTTCCATACGATTGGGAAGGACATCCGCTGCGAAAAGACTACAAGGTACCCGAGTTCTATGACGGAATGAAAGTCCCGTACTGACGGCAATCAGACCACCCGCATGATTGAGACCAAAACACTTCCTACCCGATACGTCACTCAACCTGGTGCACATCAAGACCTCCAGCGGAAAGACGCTCCGAACCGACGAGATGATTATCAACATGGGTCCTCAACACCCGTCCACGCATGGTGTTTTGCGGCTCGAGATCGTTGTCGACGGCGAGATCATTGTCGATGTCATTCCGCATATCGGATACCTGCACCGATGCTTTGAGAAACACGCCGAGCGCATGACCAACTATCAGCAGGTGATTCCGTACTGCGACAGGCTGGACTACTGCGCTGCAATCAATGACGAACACTCCTATGTGCTGGCGGTTGAGCGTTTGCTCAAGATCGAGCTCCCTGAGCGGGTAGAGTACATCAGAGTTATTATGGCTGAGCTGCAACGTATTGCCAGCCACCTTATCGCCGTTGGAACCTTTGGGATTGATGCTGGCGCCTTCACACCATTCCTCTATGCTTTCCATGAACGTGAGCTCATCCTCAACCTGTTCGAGATGACATGCGGTGCTCGATTGCTGTACAACTACTTCTGGATTGGCGGCCTATCGCACGACATCCCGCCGCAATTTGTGAGTAAGGCGAAAGAATTCTGCTCCTATTTCAAGCCCAGGATCAAAGAGTTTAACGATCTCCTGACCTACAACGAGATCTTCGTCAAGCGGACGGCGAACGTTGGGGTCTTGCCGAAGGATGTCGCCATCAATTATGCCTGCAGCGGTCCGATGCTTCGGGGCTCAGGAGTGGATTGGGACCTCCGCCGCGACGATCCATATTCGGTGTACCACAAGCTCGAGTGGGAACCGCAGGTCGGGAAGGGGGAGATGGGGACGGTGGGGGATGTGTGGGATCGCCACATCGTTCGTATGCGTGAAATGGAACAGAGCGTCAGAATCATCGAGCAGGCACTGGCGGCACTGCCGCCGGGGAATGTGCAGGCCGCTATTCCGAAGAGGATACGACCGGAAGCAGGAGAGATTTACGCGCGGACCGAGACTCCCCGGGGAGAGCTTGGATTCTATGTCATCAGCGATGGTTCCGGCACGCCGTATCGTGTCAAGGGTCGCTCGCCGGCGTTCGTGAACCTCAGTGTGCTGCCTGAAATATCGCGGGGCGCGATGATCGCGGACCTCGTGCTGATAGCAGGGAGCGTCGATATCGTTCTCGGGCAGGTCGACCGTTAAGGATTTTTCTCGCGGCCGTCCATCCCGGTGTACTCTTCTAGTTCATGATAGAGCCTATGGAAGCATTTCAAAATCTTGGATTCTGGGGAACGTTGTTGGTCACCGTGGTGCTCAGCGCTTTGCCGCTGGTCTTCATCCTGCTGTATGCGCTTGTGACCATCTATCTGGAGATGAAGGTCGCGGCCCATGTGCAGGATCGTCTTGCCTACATGAGAACCGGCTGGCACGGTGTGCTCCAGCCGATCGCCGATTTCATCAAGCTGCTTCAGAAAGAAGACATCATCAGCGTCGCGGCGGACAAGAAGCTCTTCATTCTCGCGCCGTACATCGTTTTCATGGGGACGTATGGCGCGTATGCAGCGATTCCATTCAGCAGTATCTTCATTGGCAGCAACATCGACCTCGGCGCGTTTTTCATTGTTGGAGTTTCCTCGCTGGTGGTCGTGGGAATCCTGATGGCCGGATGGGCGTCGAACAACAAATGGTCGATTTTCGGAGCGGTCCGGTCGGCAGCTCAAATGGTGAGCTACGAAATTCCGACGGCGCTGGCGATTCTTGTTGCCGTGATGATCACGGGATCTTTGAATCTGCAGGACGTGACGAACGTTCCAGGCCGGTGGAATTCAGAACTGGGTTATCTTCGGCGGCCCCCTGCCATTGTTGCAGAAGCTTCTGATTCTTCCGTTCACTCTCGTCACCTTCCTGATTCTCTTCGTTGCATCGCTTGCGGAGGTCAACCGTACACCGTTCGATCTGCCGGAAGCCGAATCAGAGCTCGTTCAGGGCTTCTTCACCGAATACAGCGGAATGCGGTGGGCGCTGTTCTATGTAGCAGAGTACGCGAACATGTTCCTTGTCGCTGGCGTTGCTGTCGCGTTGTTCCTTGGCGGATGGGAAAGCCCCTTTGGGTCCTACCTTTCAGGCCCGATCTGGGGGTTGTTCTGGTTTGTCATCAAAGGAATGGTGATTGTATTCCTGCAGATCTGGCTCCGCTGGACACTACCGCGCTTGAGAGTAGATCAATTGATGTATACTTCCTGGAAGGTGCTGACGCCGTTTCTGTTCGTGTGCATTATCGGTGTCGGACTCATTTTGGTGCTCTGAGATTGGGAAAAACCTGGTAGACTTTCTATGAGTGCTGTAAGAATATACTTCAGCAATATCTGGCTTGCGCTCTACACGGTTGCGATCGGGATGAGGATCACGATCAAGCACTTGTTCGTCCCGAACGTGACGACGCAGTATCCGGATGCCAAGCTTAAGATGCCGGAGCGGGCACGGAATCGCCTCTATGTCAATATCGATGATTGCATCGGATGCGACCAGTGTTCCATGGCGTGCCCGGTGGATTGCATCATTATCGAAACCATCAAATCGACGCCCGATCAGGATCTCGGCACGACGTCGACCGGACAGAAGAAGCGACTTCACGTTTCACGGTTCGACATCGACATCGCCAAGTGCTGCTACTGCGGTCTTTGCGTCCCTCCGTGCCCGACAGACTGCATCGTGATGACGGACGTCTACGAATTCTCGGAATTCGATCGTCAGAATCTGATCTACAACTTCAGCATCATGACGCCGCAGGATATCGAGCAGGCGAAGGTGAAACTCAAGAAAGCCGAGGAGGAGGCGGCGGCGAAAAAGGCTGCCGCTGCTGCAGCGGCCGCGAAAGCGGCGACGCCTCAAGCTCCTCAAGCAGCGCCGGCCCGCACCGAAACCTGCGAGCGCTCCACCAACACAACAACCGAGCACCCCGGCTCCGGATGCTTCGGGCCAACCTGGAAAGTCGTAATCGCCATGGATTTGTACACGATCACCTTTTACATCTTTGCCGTCATTACGTTGGTCTCGGCTTCGATCGTTGTCTTCTCGAAGAATATCATCTATTCGGCTTTTGCGCTTCTCTTCACGTTCTTCGGCGTCGCCGGACTGTATGTCCTTCTGATGGCGGATTTCATCGCCATCACGCAACTGATGATCTACGTTGGCGGCATTCTCGTCCTCGATGCTGTTCGGCGTGATGCTGACGACGCGGGTGATCAACGTGGACATGAGGACGGGCACCTTCCAGACTCTTCCCGCCGTGCTGATTGTGGCTGCACTGGCGGGGACGCTCGTTGGAGTTTTCTGGACGACCGACTGGAAGATTGTCCCCGAGTGCCGTGGGATTTGAGAAAACAGCCCCCAAGATCGGTGAAATGCTGCTCAGCAGCTACCTCTTGCCGTTTGAGGTCGCATCGGTGGTGCTGCTGGTGGCGCTGGTTGGCGCGGCGATGATCGCGAGAAGGGAAAAGAAGGCTTCTTAATTTGAGTGTCTAGGAAGCGAGAGCATCAGAGCTTTCGCATTCGATTACGGAGTACGCGTATGACAATTGCTGAAATTCGTTCAATGGTTGCAGACCCCTGGTCTGAACCATTTTCTGCTCATCAGCGGCATCCTGTTCTCGCTCGGGGTGTTCGCGATCCTGACCCGACGGAATGCGATCATGGTGCTGATGGGCATCGAGCTGGTTCTGAATGCAGCGAACATCAACTTCCTGGCGTTTTCACGTTTTACCACGGGGACGCTCGATGGCCATGTGTTCGCGATTTTCGTGATCATCCTGGCAGCTGCCGAGGCGGCGATTGCGCTAGCGATCGTTTTGAATATCTACCAGAACTTCAACAGCGTGAACGTCGACGAGATCAATCAGTTGAAAGACTGACTTTTCGACCTTGTATCGGCAACAGAGGACCTAAAAACCGACAATGTCTCACGAAACGATTATCCAGCTCAGTGTCATAGCGTACCTGCTCCCGTTGCTCGGGTTTACGATTCTGATCTTCTTCAACAAGCGGCTTCCCCGACAGGGGGACTTGATCGAGACAGGGATTGTTTTCCTTGGCCTCGTGCTCTCTGCCGTGGTCTTTGCTGCCAAGATGGGATCTTACCACGACGAAACGATCCAGGCGACCTTCACGTGGGTGAGTTTCGGTAACG
>CAVUAC010000005.1:0-16459 GCA_963739335.1 uncultured Bacteroidota bacterium
ATTCCGTCCACGGCCGTGCCCGGCACGAGGAGGAGGCGCCGGGCGGCTTCGTCGCGCCAGCGGTTGATCTCATCCCTCCCGAGGGAGCGCTCCTGCGATCCGAATGCGACCGTGAGGGTCGTCTTGACGAACCCTTCGGGGACGCCGGCTCCACGCCAAAGGTACTTCGCGTCGACCCCGAGGAGCTCGGCCGGAGCGTCTCTTCGGACGGCCGACTCGAGCGTCCCCCAGCCGACCGAGAGCGGATGCGTCACCGTCAGGTCGATGTCGCTCCCCGGGAACCGCGAAGGCATCTCGACGGACGACTGCGGAGGCGGAACCGGGATCGCCGCGAGATCGACGTCCGCGACGACCGCCTCGCCGAGATCCCACTCGGTGGCGAGCGGGCCGGCGAGGACGCCGACCCAGCCGACGACGCCGCTCCCGCCACGACTTCGGCCGACCGGCCAGGGGCGAGGAACGGGAACGGACGCCGGCCGGAACCCGGGCGCCCCGGCGCCGAACCCGGCGAAGAGCGATGCCACCGCGCCCGAACCGTCGTAGAAGTCCGCAAGGCGCGACTCGGAGGCCCAGTGGTCGCCCCGGCGCCCGTGCAGGAGGACGCCGCGCGCCGGCTCTCGACGGGATGCCCCTCGACGAGGGCGTACGACCGGCCGACCTCGAACAGGGCGAGGTCGGAGAGGCCGCGGCGGACGTTGTGCCGCGCGGCCCGCAGCAGGCCGATGACCGGCGTGGACCGCATCGTCGTGAAGGGCTCGCCGAGGGCGTTCGAGACCACCGGGGCCGAGCCGGAGACGGCGGAGTCGAACGGGGCGTTCTCCTCTGCCGCAACGAACGAATACGTCTGCACGCCTCGACGAAGCCCGCCGCCGCGAGGAGGTCGCGGGCGCGATCCTCGCGGGCGAGGATCGGCTCGGACCAGGTCGGGTTGAAGGGCGGCGGGAGCGCCTCCGGGAGGGCTCCGTACCCGACGACCCGGATGACCTCCTCGATCAGGTCGCACTCCTGCTGGACGTCGACCCGCCAAGACGGGACCGTCACCTCGAGAACTCCCGGCGTCCGTTTCCGTCACCCCGAAGGCGAGAGCGGAGAGGATCTCGACGCAGCGGCCGAACGGAACGTCCATTCCGAGAAAGGAGACGAGGCGCGCGTGGCGGAGCTTCACGATCTTCGGCGGGATCTCGCGTGCGACGACGTCGATGACGCCCTTCGCCACCGTCCCGCCGCAGTCGGCGACGAGGAAGGCCGTGACCCGGTTCAGCCCTTCGACCGTCGTCGCCGGATCGGTCCCGCGCTCGAAGCGGTGTGAGGCGTCGGTGTGCATCCCGAGAAGGCGGGCCGTCTTCCGCACCGCCGTGGCGCTGAAGTGGGCCGACTCGAGGAGGACCCGCGTCGTCGAAGGGGTGATCGCCGTGTGGAGGCCGCCCATGACGCCCGCGAGCGCGACGGGCTTCTCGGCGTCGGCGATGACGAGGTGCTCCGCAGAGAGAGTCCGCTCGACGCCGTCGAGCGTGACGAGAGTCTCCCCGGCCCGCGCCCGCCGCACGACGATCGCGGGGAGCCCGTCCGCGCCCTTCGCGAGCGTGTCGAGGTCGAAGGCGTGCAGTGGCTGGCCGATGTCCCAGAGGACGTGGTTCGTGGCGTCGACCGGCGACGCTGATCGGGTTCATCCCGAGAGCCCGCGAGGCGTTCCTGGACCGCCGGGGAGGCCTCGCGGACCCGGATCCCCTCGACGACCCGCGCCGAGTAGCGCGAGCAGAGGGCCGGCTCCTCGATCGTCGACCGTCGCCAGCGACGCCGCGTCCGACCGGCCCTTCGGCGGGCGCCGGCGCGGGCACGTCGCGGAACTCCCGCCCGAGGGCGCAGGCGGCCTCCCGGGCGAGGCCGCGGTGGTTCATCCCGTCGGGGCGGTTCGCCGTCAGCTCGACGTCGAGGACGGCGCTCGCGGCCCTCCCCTTCCGTCCCCTCGACGATGAAGCCGACGTCGGTCAGCCGGCGGCGGAGCGTCGCGAGATCGGGGAGCTCGCCGGGCAGGTACTGCCCGATCCATTCGAGGCGGAACTTCATCTCAGGTCAGCTCCACGTCTGGTCGAGGAAGCGGACGTCGTTCTCGAAGAGGAGTCGCAGGTCGGGGATGCCGTGGAGGAGCATCGCGATCCGGTCGATCCCCATTCCGAAGGCGAAGCCGGTGTAGCGCTCGGGGTCGATAGCCGGCGGCCGCGAGGACGTTCGGGTGGACCATCCCGGCGCCCATGATCTCGATCCAGCCCGAGAAGGAGCAGATCCGGCAGCCCTTCTCGCAGAAGGTGCAGGTCACCGTGCACTCGACGCCCGGCTCGACGAACGGGAAGAACGTCGGCGCGAAGCGCACCTCGGCGCGTCCCCCGAAGAAGCTCTGCGCGAAGGCCGCGAGCGTCCGCTCAGGTGCGGCGAAGGTGATCCCCTCGTCGACGACGAGCCCCTCGATCTGGTGGAAGACCGGCGAGTGCCGCGGGTCGATGTCGTCCTTGCGGTAGACGCGCCCGGGGCAGAGGACCCGGATGGGGGGCTTGCGGCTCTCCATCGTCCGCATCTGGACCGGCGAGGTGTGCGTCCGGAGCAGAAGCGCGTCGCGACCGGTCCCGCCCCCTCGACGAAGAACGTGTCGACCTCGTCCCGCGCCGGGTGGTCGGGGGGGAAGTTCAGCGATTCGAAGTTGTACCAGTCCGTCTCGATCTCGGGCCCGTCGGCCACCTCGTAGCCGAGGCCGCGGAACGACGCCTCGATCCGGCGCCTCACGACCGTCAGCGGGTGCAGGCGCCCCACCGGGGGGACGCGCGGCGGGAGCGTGACGTCCACGGCCTTTCTCCGCTTCTGCGAGCGAGCCGCGGCGCGGGCGGGAAGCCTCCGCCTCGAGAGCGTCGAGGCGGACCTCGACCTCCTGCTTGAGGGCGTTCACGCCGGCGCCGAAGGCGGCTTTCTCTTCCTTCGGCACCTCCTTGAGAATGCGCCAGGAGCGCCGTGACGGCGCCCTGCTTCTTCCCGAGCCAGCGGACTTTCAGCGCCGCCACGTCCGCCGGAAGGAAACCGCCGCGAGGACTCGCGTCACGAACAACTGGGATATGGCCATAGCTGTCTTCATTATGCCGATTGCAGTTCAGTGGTGGGCCGTCTGGTATCCGGGAGCGGAACCGGGGGGCGGCAGCTATATCGCTCAACGCATGTTGGCTTCAAAAACAGAGAAAGATTCTCTGGGTGCAGTGTTGTTTTTTAACGTGGCTCATTACGTTCTTCGCCCGTGGCCATGGATTCTCACAGGACTCGCCTCGATAATCATTTATCCGCAGCTGTCCGATATCCAGGCGGCCTTTCCAAATCTCGATCCGAAATTGCTCGGACACGATATTGCATTTCCTGCCATGTTGAAATTCCTTCCTGTTGGGTTCATCGGTCTGATGGTCGGCGGCCTGATTGCAGCGAACTCCTCCACAATTCTCACCCATCTCAACTGGGGCGCGTCCTATCTGGTGCACGACTTCTATCGACGATTCATAAAAAGAGACGCAACGGAGAAACACTATGTCAAGGCCGGCCGTATCGGCACCGTCATTCTGTTTTTCTCCGCATCGGGGATGGTGTTTCTCCTGGATACCGCCAAAGATGCATTCGATATCATCCTTCAGGTCGGTGCCGGCACGGGGTTGTTGTATTTGGTACGATGGTTCTGGTGGCGCATTAACGCGTGGTGCGAAGTGGTAGCCATGGTAAGCTCATTCCTGGTATCTATCGTGATTCTCATATTAAGCAAGAACGGCGTCCATATGAGCACCCACGTTGCACTCCTCGTCACCATCGCGTTTACGACTATCTGTTGGGTGACGACAGTTTTCGTCGGGCCTGAAACAGATCGCAGGGTGCTGATTGAATTCTACAAGAAAGTGCGTCCGTTTGGCCCCGGCTGGAGAAAAGTCCGCCAGGAAGCCGGGTATCTCCGAACAGGAGGCCAGAGCAACGCATGAGAACATTCCGATGGCGCTGCTTGGCTGGGTGTCAGGTTGCACCGTTATATGGTCTTCGCTTTTCACTGTTGGCAATTTCCTTTATGGACGAACGGGGTACGCGTTGATGCTGCTTGCTGTGTGCATCGTCAGCAGCGGAGCACTACTTCTTGTCATCAACAGGCTCTGGTCGAAAGATAGCGTTCCACACACTTAGAGTACAGGAGCATGAATGCGATGATGCAGACATTGCTCAATGAGTACGAGAAGCCGACTCGCCGGCATTTCGAGATCCTGCTGATGAGCTGGGCAGGGTGGGTCTTCGATTTCTATGACCTCATCCTCTTCACCTTTCTTCTCATTCCGATAGGAAAGGAGCTCCACCTTTCCAATGTCCAGCTGTCGTACGTTTTGGGCGCATCGCTGGCCGCCACTGCGATCGGCGGCGTGATCTTCGGCATGTTATCCGACCGCTACGGCAGGAAAAGTGTACTCCAGTGGACTATTCTGACGTACAGTGTTGGAACATTTTTCAGCGGGTTTTCGACAACTATCGAAATGCTGGTGTTCTTCCGGATCATCACAGGGCTTGGAGTCGGCGGGGAATGGGCGACTGGTCAGACGTACGTTGGAGAGACATTTCCGCCGCACGTGCGCGGCCGCTACGGCGCGATCATGCAGACCGGTGCTCCCTTCGGCATCGTGCTCGCCTCCATCGTTGGCGGTTTCCTGGCTCCGAGCATAGGATGGAAAGCATGCTTCTTCGTGTCGGTACTGCCTGCACTCCTGGTCGTCTACATCAGGAAAAGGCTGCCGGAATCCGATGTCTGGATCGAGCGAAAAAGAAGAGCGGCAAGCGAACCTGCGAAGGCTCGAAGCGCGACGGCGGAGGTGGTCGGGACATTTTTCCAGCTCTTTTCAAAGGAATTCCGAAAGCTCTTTTTGCAGTCGCTCGTCCTCGCTGTCTTTGATATGTCTGCGTATTGGTTCACCTACTCGTGGCTCCCAGGCTATCTTCATCAGCAACGTGAGTTTTCCCTTGTGAAATCTGCCGAGTGGATGCTGGTGACACAGGCAGGAGGGGTCCTTGGGTATTTCACCTTTGGCCTTGCGGCCGACAAGTTTGGACGAAGGCCCGCTTACTCCGCCTATTCCGTCATCATGGCGTTGGGTCTGATCATGATCACACTTCTCTGGAATGAGATTGTGATCTATCCTGTGATCATCCTGACGTGCATGTTTCTCGTGGGCTTTGGCACGGGCATGTTCAGTGGTTACGGTCCGTTGTTCTCAGAGCTCTTTCCCACGTCCATTCGGAACACGGCCATGGGTTCCGCCTTCAACCTTGCTCGGGGCGTCCAGTTCTTTACTCCCGTTATTATCGCCGCAATTGCGGAGCGGTATGGACTCGGCGGCGGCATATCGCTGGCTGCGCTGTTCGCGCTTCTGACAGGATTATGGATTTGGACCTTCCCTGAGACGAAGGGGAGGAAGGTCATTGTTTAGCGGGGCGCTGGAGAAGGGAATCCCCTGAGGACGCAAAGAGCACCGAGAGGTGTTTGCGGCCGCCTGAAAAACCGTAGCATCATTCGCCTTGCCAACAAAACGAACATCCGCGTGCAAGGAATCTCACTCCTCGTTGTCTAATCTGTAGCACACGAATTCGAAGCGTGAAAACGAGGGACGACTACACATCGCCCGGTTCAACCTCAGACCAACCTACCAGAGCATCACAGCCTCAGGAAGGCACCCGTGCGTTGACGTTCGAAGAAGTCTACAATGAATATGGCGAGCGCGTCCTGAATCTGCTCTTCCGATTCACTTCGCGTGAGCACGTCGCTCGCGATCTTCTTCAGGATGTTTTCGTGAAAGTATACCAGAACATGGAGGCTTTTGAGCAGCGCTCGCAGATCTATACGTGGATCTATCGCATTGCAGTCAATCATGCGCTGAACTATCTCAAGCGCGAGCGGCGAACGGTTTGGTTTGATATCCTGGATGAAACCGTTGGCGACCTTCTGAAGCAGGAAAAGATCGAAGTGCCAGGACTTGGTGTGAGCAGAACGCTGCAGCCGGATGAAGTTCTGGAGAGTTCGGAGCTTGACCAATTCGTTCAACGGGCCATCGAATCGCTGCCCCTGAACTACCGAGCACCCTTCCTTCTTTTCAAGGATGAACATCTGAGCTATGCAGAAATTGCCAAGGTCCTCGATATTAGCGTGAGTGCGGTCCAGTCGCGTATTCACAGGGCCCGAAAAATGCTCATAAAAAGGCTGCGGCCATTGTTCGAATAGAACATCAATGACTGCAAGGTCTCGAAAACCAGATTGTCTAACTGTCTGAAAGGTCAAAACAGGTGAAGCAGCATTCTGAAATACGTTCTCTTCTTCTCGCATGGGTTGAAGAGACTCTTGATCAATCAGAGCGACGGAGGATCGAAAATCATCTCAGGGAGTGCAGCTCGTGCCGGGAGTACTTCGAAAAAACCTCTCGAGCCCTGCTTCCATCCGCTGATCTTCCACAACGGTCTTTGATGCCGGATCCCTATCTGCCGACGCGGGTCAGGGCGCTCGCTGAGCAATCTCAGTTCGGTTCTCATCCGAAGTCAGGTCTCGTCGTTCGCTGGTCGCTGAGAACCGCAGCATTCGCCGTCGCGGTCGTGCTCGGTATCCTCATGGGGGAGAGGCTCGCGTCGTCTTCTGCGACGCTGACGGATCAGCGCATCATCGCCGAGTACCTCGGAGTCAATTCAAACGAGTGATATCGGGGACCGCTGGCAGTCGGTTGCTCAGTCGACCGAGGAGGTGTCAAAATGAAGACCAAGGTGCTCGTCGGTGTACTCCTGTTCTTGATCGTCATCAATCTCTCCACAATCGGTGTCTTTGTTTATCATCTTCTGCGTCCCGGACCGATTGAGCGGGAACCACTTCCTTTTGAAGCTGGTCCGCGGCCGGGAATGATGGGCCCGGGGTCGCCAATGATGGCAATGGAGCCCGCAGTCAGGGAGCGCATGCATACGCTGATGACGGGTTTTCAAGAAGAGACCCGGGATCTCCAGCAGAGAATCGTCGCGCTGGAAGACACGACAGTGGCGATGCTCAAGAACGACCCACCTCCGATGGGGCGTATCAGCGAGAATTTGAAACAGCTTTCGGATTTAAGATTGCTCATGAATGAAAAAGCCGTGCACAATCTTCTCAAGGCAAAGTCCTTCCTCACGCAGGAACAGCAGGATATGTTTTTCCGTGCCATTATGCAGGCCCGTCCACAAACTGGACGATATGGCGGTGGCATGGGAAGAGGTCCTATGGGGGGACGACAGATGCGTGGAGGACCTGGGCGGCTCGATTCTACCTCTCAACACTAATCACATAAAGGAGATGTTCACATGAAGCGAATAATGATCGCGGTCGTACTGCTCACGCTGTTGCTCAGCCTGCTGGCATTTGCCCAGCAGGAACCGCAGAAGACGCCCACTGACCAGATGGGAAAAATGGGGAGAATGGGGATGATGCAGGGCATGATGCGTGGCGAAGGCGGACCGGCAGAAGCACCGATGGCCTTTCTCAAGCTAACGGACGAGCAGAGGGCGAAAATGCAGGATCATCCGTCTTGCCCATCAGAAGGAAATCCTTCCACTTCATTCACAGTTGCAGAAACTGCATGCCGATCTGAAGCTGGAGCTCACGGCGGACAAATTCAATGAGAGCAAGGTAAAATCCATTCAAGGGGACATCTCGAAGGTCATGAATGAGATTGCGATGAAGACGATTCTGCATCAACGTGCCGTGCGTGATCTCTTGACACCCGAACAGAAGAAACAATTTGACTCGCAGATTCTTTCAGGGGGAATGATGGGCGGCGGTGGACCGATGGGTCGCGGCGGGAGAATGGGCCCTGGAGGTCCGACGGGCATGGCCGGTGGTATGGCTGGCCCTGGTGGCCCAGGTATGGGCGAATGCAACTGCGGGAGAATGAAGTAAGCCGTCCAGCGAGTCATTACAAAATCCCGATCAGTGCTAGCTGGTCGGGATTTTTCTTTTGTGGACCCTATCTAAGCTTGGCCAATGTGAAATCGCTCATGCGACAACTGCATAGCCTTGACTTTGTCCTGCCAGTTGACTTGTTTTCAGGTGTCATTCTCACCACCTGACCCACAAAGACTTCGCGTGAAATATCGAAGGAGGTTCCTATGAACAAGCTGAAGTACTTCCTCGCATTCGGCATCGCTTTCCTGATCGTTGGATGTCCCGTCCGATCGGTCTTCTCGTTGTTTGCGGAAAAGGATCTCGTGTTCAATCCATCCCTGCTTGGGACCTGGATGGACACCAAAAGCGAGGATACCTACACGTTTCAGAAGTCGGGGGATAAAAGCTATACTGTCATTCTTCGTGAACACAAGGAGACGGGAAGCAAAAGTGAAAGCGTCACGTTCAAGGTGCAACTAGGTCAGCTCGGGAAGTTCTGGTTCCTGGATTCGGCCCCGGCGGGTGACTCGCCCGACTATCACATGATGCCCACCCATTTGATCACGAAGATGTGGCTCGTCGCCGACACGCTCCGAGTCGTTTCGCTTGAGGCCGATGGGCTCAAGAAGATGATCGAGAGCGGCAAGCTAAAGATTCCGCATGTGAATCACGACGGAGACATTCTGCTGACGGGGACCACTGCGGAATTACAAGAAATTATTCTTCGTCTCGCGGAGGACGAGACAGTGTTCCCGGAGCCGGCGGGGAAGCTCGTTCGCGTGAAGTGAGCGCGGTTGAGCGACAAAAACGCACCATTGCGTTTATCGCTCCGATTTGGCAGTAAAAACGAAATTCGTGTTTAGCCTAGTTAAGGGCAATGCCGCACCACTTGTTTAGTTTTGCACAGTCAGCGATATAACCTTACATACATTTTACGCACGGAGTAATCACACCAATGAAGACCAAGTCGGCCGATTCCATCGATTTCGTCGAAGAGATAGACGACGAATCCACCTCTCTGTCTGCTCAAGACATCAACCGCATCGTCCTCTACTCAAACGACTGGACCACAGAGACAATTCTCTCCCAGCTCGGTCGCGAGAACATCGACTTGAAACCAAGGTTCCAGAGGCGCGATGCGTGGACACGCCCGCGGAAGAGCCGGCTCATAGAGTCTCTCATCCTTGGCTTGCCCGTCCCTGAAATCGTACTAGCTGAGAAGCCGGAAGCGAAAGGCAAGTACATTGTCCTCGATGGCAAACAGCGACTGCTCACGCTCCTACAATTCACGGGAAAAGGCAAGGGAGTCAACAATGCTTTCCCTTTGACAGGTTTGGACGTTCGCACGGATCTCAATGGAAAACATTACGCCGATTTGCAGGCTGATCTTTTCGCCTCGGATCTCGACTCTCTTAGCAATAGCACAATTAGAGCTGTGATTCTCAGAGATTGGACTAAACCGGCTCTTCTTCACATGGTTTTCCATCGTCTCAATACAGGCAGCGTTTCTCTCTCTCCACAAGAACTGAGGCAAGCTCTTCTTCCTGGACCATTTGTTGATTTTGCCGATGACAAGGCTACACAGTCTAAGGTCCTTAAGCGGTTACTAGGCATCGAAGAACCCGATTTTCGAATGCGTGACGTTGAGCTACTGGTTCGCTACTATGGCTTTTCCTATTTCCTTCCTCGGTATTCCGGCAACATGCGTGATTTCCTCGATGCAACGTGCGAATCCCTCAACGTTGGTTGGGAGAAGAACAAGACAGAAATCATGCGCCGTTTCAAAGAATTTGAAGAGGCGGTTGAGCTTGCCGAACTTGTCTTTGGTGAATCCAACGTGGCAAGAAAATGGACTGGTGAAGACTTCGAATCCCGATTGAACCGTGCTGTTCTCGACGTTCTACTCTTCTACTTCTCTGACGCCCGAATCCGCTCAGCTGCCAAAAGGCATCGACATGGCGTTTTGCTCGCCTTCAAGCGCCTGTGTTCGAAGAATCCCCAGTTCCGAGAGTCGGTAGAGTTTACTACAAAAAGTCTCACATCTATTCACGATCGTCTCACTCTCTGGGGGAAGGCTCTGCGCCGCTCTGCTAGCATGAGGTTTAAGGTACCGTCTTGGGACGACAAGCACACGAGAATACAATTCGACGGATTCTAAGGTAAACACCGATGGCCAAGACTTCACGATCACCACGCTTTCGAGCCATGGAAGCCGAGATTCGCAAACTCGGACAAGCCTTACTGCCACGGCGATTTGATCCTTCTGGCAGCTATTCTCCAAAAGAGATAACTCGAGCAGCCGCATATCGCGTTCTCGCTCACGCCGAGATCGAAGCCTACCTGGAAGACCGCTCGGTTGACGTTGTCAGGCAGTCTGTCATCAACTTCAAGAAAGCAGGCACTGTGAACAAGGTCCTCCTCGCATTGCTCGCATTCTCTGGCCAGAAATACGATTTGCCACCAGATACCTTAGCGCCACCACCTGGCACTTCAACACCTGATTGGCTGAAGAGGCTTGATCTGGTTGAAAAAATCGACGCTGCTCACTCGTCTTTTTATCACGTCATCCAGACCAACCATGGTGTCAAGGAAACTAACATCCTAAAGCTCCTTATTCCGGTGGGTGTTGATCACAGCAAGCTCGATCCACTCTGGTTGGCCACTATAGATTCTTTCGGCGAAACACGCGGTACATACGCGCGATAGATCTCGGGCAAGCTATCGCACAACATTGATTCCAAATCCGCAGGACGAGGTAAAAACCGTCAAAGACATCATTGCCGGCTTGGGCGATGTAGACCTACAACTGAATCAGTTGTCACCCTAGCCCAAGTGTGGTGCGGCACTGCGCATAACAAACGGCAAACTGGCGCTCGCACCTTGGATAGCGATGTTGAAACTAAGTTTGGCTGAATGTAAAGTGCTCGCTCCATTGCTCACCGCCACTGGAATTGAATCAGTCGTATGTCGTGGCTCGCAACGGCGATTTGCCTAAACGTTAGGCGCCATGCACGGTGCGGTAGATTGTCTCCGCACGCTAACGAGATCCGGAGGCAGATACATGTCAGACCAGTACTTTTCCATTCGAACTGCGAACTCTTGGTCGGAGCTCCACAGTCTTTTCCACCAGATCTACGATCATAAGTGGGCTTTTCGTGGACAGCGGGAGGCAGGCTGGCCCTTACTGCCATCTGTTTCGAGACTAGCGGGCAAGTTTCCAATTGATGTGGCTGAAAAAGTCGCCATTTGGACTTTCAAGAGACGCACTCACCACTACCTTGAGAGCAACCTGCTGCCCTCAACCGAACTTGAATGGCTCGCCTTGATGCAGCACCACGGAGCTCCCACACGGCTCCTCGACTGGACTCGCTCGCCGTACGTTGCTACGTTCTTTGCGCTTCAACACAAACCCGACTCACCGTGTTGCGCTGTCTGGGCGATTAACATTGGACAGTGCTACACGCATGCTGTCGAGCAGATTCGCACGATTTCTGACGAGCTTAGCAGGCTCAAGGTGCACGAAAGCATTATCGATGATGCTGTATTCTCTTCGGCCGTGTTGTCAAACTCCAAGAAATTTGTTGTACCGCTTGAGCCTTCAAAAATGAATCAGAGACTGAGCGTGCAGCGCGGCCTCTTTCTTGCTCCTGGTGATGTCTGCTTTTCAATTGAGGATAACATTCTTGCGATGGCTGCAGCCGAATCCAAAAAGATGATCTCTAAGATTGAAATCCCGAGTTCCATTAGAAGCGAAGTGCTCTCAGAACTCATTCGCATGAATATCACGAGTGCGTCTCTTTTCCCTGGTTTAGATGGCTTTGCAGCGTACATTCCAGAGATACTCGCGGCTAACGAACCGGATTCCCAAACGATTGATAACATTCGACAAGGCAAGTACACTACTCACTTGCGGTTCAGTTGATCAATCCTTTGTTTGCTGTGTAGCCCGCGCCGTGTACGAGCGCCCAACAAACGGCAAACCGCCCCGCCAAAAGGTGAAGCATGGCGGGCAGGGCCGCCACACCGCCAATCCGCCAAAGAGAAGGCGGACGCAAGAAGCGCGAAAGACGGCGGGCAAACGATTTGCCTGAACGTCGGGCGTTACCGTCCTTGTCAAAACGAGGCTAGGTGACCGATGAAGATCAGAGCCATCATATTCGGTGCCACGGGTATGGTTGGGGAGGGAGTTCTCATCGAAGCGCTGAAGCATGAAAACACAGAATCTGTCTTAGTGATTGGGAGAAGACCGTGTAATGTGACACATTACAAACTGAAGGAGATCCTTTACAAGGATTTTTTCGACTTATCGACCATTGACCACGACCTCAAAGGCTATGATGCATGTTTTTTCTGCCTCGGAGTGTCCTCTGTAGGAATGAAAGAACCAGAATACACACGGATTACATACGATCTCACGATGCATGTGGCAACCACATTGTCAAGACTCAATCCCGGGATGACATTCTGCTATGTCTCAGGAACAGGAACCGATAGCACCGAACAGGGCCGCATGATGTGGGCACGAGTGAAAGGGAGAACCGAGAATCATCTCACAAGACTCCCGTTCAAAGCGGTGTACCTGTTCAGACCGGGACTCATGAAGCCGACCAAGGGACAGAAAAACGTAAAGGCACTCTTCAAAACGGTGGCGTTGCTGTATCCGCTGTGGAAAGCTCTGTCCCCGAAGAACGTTTGCACGTTGGAAGATGTCGGCCTGGCGATGATTCAAGCTGTCGAGGTAGGCTATCCTAAGCAGATTCTGGAAAACAAGGATATCACTCAACTTGCCCGAACCAGATTGGGCGGCAGCTCATGAAGATTGGCAAACCGAACCGCCAAAAGATGAGGCATGGCGGACAGGCCCGCCATAAGGTGAGGCACGGCGGGCGGGGTATTTTGATTCGTGGCCAACGCTCATTCTTAAGAGTCCCGCTTTCTGGGATTCCCTGCCTGCGGCAGACGCTCATCAGCGGGATTCAAACAGCGGAACAAAAAACGCATTCGTGTCGCAACTTGTGTTTCCATCGCCAAGAACATGCACTCACGACGACCGAGAACAAGGGTATTCCCTAATAATCCAGTTGCAGTAATAAGGGTATACCCTTATATTATGCCAACACAAACAAGGATATATCCTAATGGACAAACTCAATAAAAAGCTCATGGTAGAACAACTCGACAGGAAGTTGGCGAAGCTGCACGTCTTGAAGGAGGTTGAGGTACCTTCAAAAGGGTGGATAAACGCGATTAGAACAACACTCAACATGTCCTTGGTGCAGCTTGCAAAACGGCTCAACAAGACATCGGTAAGCGTGAAAGAAATTGAAGGGCGAGAGCAGAACAAGACCATCACGCTCAAAAAGTTGATTGAAGTTGGCGAGGTACTCGATCTTCAGTTTGTGTACGGATTCATTCCGAAGGAATCCACCATCGAAAAAATGATCGACAAGCGTGCTCAACAAATCGCACGTGAAGTTGTCATGAGAACCTCTCATACGATGAAGCTTGAGGAACAGGAAAACAGAGAAGAGAGGTTGCTACAGGCAATGAAAGACAGGGCCGACATACTGAAACAAGAGATGCCGAAGCATCTATGGGATTAGGTCTCGATTTCACGGATGGTAAGACGCCGCTGGATGAAGATGAGAAGGAAGGCCTCCTGATTACCACCATTGCGACACGTGCTGAGCTTGACGAGTTCGAACAGCTCGGCGTCGAGAAGGCCATCGAATGGACGATGAAGAGAAAGCTCGGTCTCCAGCAGATACTCACCGAGGATTTTGTGCAAGAATTGCACAAGAAGATGTTTGGGAATATTTGGAAGTGGGCAGGACAATTTCGAACATCGAATAAGAACATTGGAGTAGACAAGAATCAAATTCGCACCGAAGTAAAGAAGCTCTTCGATGATTGCCGATACTGGATCGATCACAACGTGTTTGCCGAGGATGAGATCGCTGTGAGATTCAGCCACCGGATTGTTACGATTCATCCGTTCTCAAACGGGAACGGAAGACATTCCCGCCTCATTGCAGATATTCTCGTAAGCCATGGATTTGGTCGCCCCCCTTTTTCGTGGGGGAGTATCAATTTGACGGCACAGGGTGCCGCAAGGTCGGCGTATCTGAAAGCTCTTCGTGAAGCGGATGATAACCATTATCAATCACTCATTGATTTCGCAAGGCAATAAAGATATGGCACAGCAAGAACCGACACTGTACTGCGGATCCTGCCAGCAAGCAGGGTGCAAAAGGAGGTTGATGTGCTGGTGTCTACCTGTACGGCCTTACGCCGGAGGAGATCGCGATCGTAGAGGCGATCGATGCAAGCAAGAATTGAGACAAAGCTGAATCGTAGGAGAATCGTGTTATGAGCAAGAAGCGCATCGTGGGATGCACGTACACCGCCCAGTTCGAATGAGATAGAGCCATTACTGCACCATTACATTATACCATTTTTCCATCAACCCCACGTTGAATGAACATGGTGACATCGACCTCGATACGTGCTGTCGGGTTTCTGCTTGCTCTTGTGGTCTCAGCAGCGCGGCCGCAGTCAACCACTGAAGTGCGGGACGAGCTGAAGAAGTACTTTGATGAGTTCCATGTCCAGGGCTCGTTCGTGCTATACAATATGAGCATCGACAAGTACATCTTCTGCAATCAGGAACAGTTCAAGAAATCGTTCATCCCTGCATCAACCTTCAAGATATGCAACTCCTTGATTGGTCTCGAGACTGGAGTCATCAAAGACGAGAACTTCGTCATGAAGTGGGATAGTGTGGTGCGACCGATAGCAGAGTGGAACAAAGATCAGGACATGAAGACAGCGTTCAGGATGTCGACCGTCTGGTATTATCAGGAGCTTGCGAGGAGGGTCGGCGGCAAGCGGATGAAGTACTGGCTTAAGAAAGCAAACTATGGCAATGCTGACACCTCCGGCGGGATCGATTCGTTTTGGCTCAGCGGGGGATTGCGCATAACGCCTGAGCAACAGATCGATTTCCTGAGACGTCTCTACGGCAACGACCTTCCGTTCACTCGGCGTACCATGGACATTGTCAAGAAGATCATGATCGTTCGGGACACCGTTGATCTCACGCTCCGTGCGAAGACTGGCTGGAGCACTCAGGATGGACAAGACATCGGGTGGTATGTTGGCTATCTGCAAGTGAAGAACAATGTCTGTTTCTTCGCAACCTGCATACAGTGCACAAACCCTGGGAATCCCGACTTCGCGAGAGCAAGGATCGAGATTACGCTCAGGATCCTTAGGGAACTGAGACTGATGTGAGAGAATTCAACGCAGGGGCCGCACCCTCTGCTGACCTTCCTCTAGCCTCCCATCATCCACCCCAGTCGACCGTTTTGAGAGGAATCTTTCTGCAGCCAAGCTTGTTTTGTAGATAGGAGGTGGTAACTACTTTCTTCTATCATCCGAGGGTACTGACAACTTGAGGCGCTTGGCCCGACATCTTCTCTCCCTTTCGCTCCTTGTGGCAACAACGGCGCTAGCCGGTCCGCCATTCGATACGGACGATCCTGAACCCGTGGACTTCCTTCACTGGGAGTTCTACCTGGCGTCTATTCAGCATTTCCAGCGATCTGAAAGTGACGCAACGCTGCCGCATGTCGAGATCAACTACGGAGTGTTTCCAAACGTCCAACTGCACATTGTCGCCCCGATGGGGTACGTTCGCGCCAATGGGCGCACCAGCTATGGCTTCGGTGACACCGAAATCGGCGTGAAGTACAGATTCGTCCAGGAAACAGATGACACGCCACAGATAGGCACGTTCCCGATGGTTGAGATACCAACCGGCGATAGGAACAAAGGACTCGGGAATGGCCAAGCGCAAGTCTACCTTCCGATCTGGTTTCAGAAAAGCTGGGGAGACTTCACGACGTATGGGGGCGGCGGCTTCTGGTACAACCCGGGGGTGGACAAGAAAAACTGGGTCTTCACGGGATGGGAAGCTCGGTACACATTCTCAAAGGTCCTGACGCTGGGAGGCGAAATCTGCTATCACACCGCGGACACCCAGACCTCCAGCTCTGGAGTGGCGTTCAATGTCGGTGGATACATCAATCTCAATGAGAACGACCATGTATTGTTTTCTGTCGGTCGCACCATGCACGGCGACGGTGCGATCAGCGGATATGTGGGATTTCAGTTGACCATCTAGCGAAAAACCGCGAGGAAAACGCTTAGACGAGGGTAGAAAAGGAAGGACGAACTAGATGACTGACTCAGCTTCACAGAACACATCTCAGCCGCACCCTGTGCATACCAAGCTTCTTGATGCGATCGTTATCATCAGAGTTCTGGTGGGGTTTGTATTCCTGTCGGAAGGTATTCAGAAGTTTCTCTATCCCGACGCTCTCGGCGTTGGCCGGTTCATCAAGATTGGAATACCGATGCCGGAGATGATGGCGCCGTTCGTTGGAGTGGTTGAAATCGTCTGCGGCGTTCTGATTCTGGCCGGTCTTCTTACCCGACTTGCGACTGTTCAGA
>CAVUAC010000006.1:0-11548 GCA_963739335.1 uncultured Bacteroidota bacterium
CTGAACGATAGCACGACTTATTTTGACGAAGACGTCCGCCGTCTGATGATCAACTACCGGCAGGCCTTTGTTCTGCTGTCGCAGTATTACACCAATACACCGAATCAGGGCGATAAGATCGCCGAACCTCTGGAGCGGATGGAACGCCTGATCCCGCGGCACACGATCGAGATGGACTACCGCACGAAGATGTATGTTGCCAATTTGTATAACGTTGCGGGAAAGACTGACAAGTTCCATGAATTGTGCAATGAGATCATTGCCGAGCTGAAGCCGATGGTCGAGCGCGGTGCCGCTGAACCATTGTCGTTTGACAACCCGTACGTTGTGTTGCTCCAAGCGTACGAGAACCTGGGCATGTTTGACGACGCGCTGAAGCTGGTAGAGGTGATCCGCCTGACCTACGGACGTGAGCCAGGGATAGATCAGATCGCCATGCAACTCCGCTCACGCATCCAAGCAGAGAAAATGGGCGCTCAGAAGAAGGACTCGATCGAAGCTGCATCATCGACGAAACAACGAGCTCAGACCATGGCCCCGAAGGGAAAATAGCGATGGTGGCACTCTCGCGGGCAGCTGAAAAAGAATCACGGCGTGAGAACTGGGAAACGTTCTGGCAGGAAAAGAAGGACGTCGAGCAGGTCTACTCCAATGCTGATCGTATCCTCCGGAATCTCTTGTGTGTTGGTGAGCTTCGCGGGAAGATAGTGCTCGAGATCGGGGCGGGCACCGGCAGGGACAGTTTTCCTCTTATCGAACACGGAGCTCACGTCGTTCAACTCGATTATGCCGAGAATTCTCTTCGCATCCTCAGGCGCCTGGCTCAAGAGCAGAGTTTGCCGGCGATGATTGTGGGCGGGGATACTTTTCAGCTTCCTTTTCCGGATGAGACGTTCGATTGTGTTTTCCACCAGGGACTGCTTGAGCATTTCAAATATCCGCAAGCTGAAGCGTTGTTGAAGGAAAACATCCGGGTTCTCAAGCGCGGAGGATTCCTGCTGGTCGATGTCCCCCAACGCTACCACATTTACACCATTGCGAAGCACGTGTTGATGGCACTGGATAAATGGTTTGCCGGCTGGGAGCGTTCGTTCTCGGTGGGCGAGCTCAAGTCCCGCTTGCGTTTGCTCGGCCTGAGTCCCGTGCACGCATACGGGGAGTGGATGGTCCCAAGCTTCTTCTATCGTTCGTTCCGAGAAGTCGTGAAGGGAATGGGGATCGCGTTGCCTTTGAATCCTCAGCCGCTGAAATTCCTCTCCCGGTTTCGAAAAGGCATACGGACGGCATTACTGAAAACGCCGCTTCCGCTCTACACGGGAATCTCCATCGGAGTCATAGGACAGAAGTAGCATCGCAGGATTGAATGAAGATTCTTGTGCTCAACTGGCAGGATATCAAGAACCCTCTCGGGGGCGGGGCCGAGGTCCATCTCCACGAGATCTTCAAGAGGGTTGCCCGTCACGGTCATTCCGTGACGCTGTTTTGTTCGCGGTTCCCCGGTTCCGCTGAAACGGAAGAGATCGATGGGATTCACGTCATCAGACAGGGGGGAGAGACCTTTTCAATTTCGTTGTTCGTCACCGTTACCGCTCTCAATTCCGTCGTGAAGGATATGACGTTGTCGTCGACGACATCAACAAGATTCCTTTCTACACGCCGCGATTTGTCCACAAACCCCTTGTCGGCATCGTTCACCATCTGTTCGGCAAAACGGTTTTTCTTGAGGCTCCATTCCTGCCTGCTCTGTACGTCTATCTTGCCGAGAAGGTGGCGACGAAGATCTACCGAAACACCCCAATGGCCGTGGTGTCAGAAAGCACCCGGCAGGAGCTGGTCGGCCTCGGCTTCCCTGCTGCAAATATAGTGATTGTGCCCAATGCGGTGAACCACGACCAATACGTGTCAACGGAGTACATACAACCGCAACGCCCGCTCGTCGGACATCTCGGTCGGCTCAAGAAATACAAGAGCGTCGATCACCTTCTCCAGGCTTTTCAGATCGTGCGGCAGGAAATTCCCGACGTTCAGCTGAAAATCATCGGCGACGGTGACTACCGACCGGCGCTGGAAAAGATCGCACAAGATCTCGGTATTGCAGACAACGTGAAATTCACCGGTTATCTCAGCCAGGCGGAAACAGTGCGGCAGCTGCAGCAGATGAATGTCGCGGTGAACTGTTCTGCAAAGGAAGGGTGGGGTCTAACGGTGATCGAAGCGAACTCGTGCGGTGTGCCTGTCATCGCGAGTGATGTGCCCGGTCTGAGGGACTCCGTTGTCGATGGAAAGACGGGGCTGCTCTTCGAGTACGGCAACGTGGAACAACTTGCACAAAAAATCCTGCTGGTTCTCAGAGACGATCACCTGCGCGACCGCTTGCGAGGTGATGCAATTACCTGGGCGCGTACATTCAACTGGGAAGATTCCGCGATCAAGATGATTGATCTTCTCGAACGAGCTATCGCGAGGAAAGCAGTACCGATAGGATTTCTGCTAAAGGATTTCCCGCTTCAGCAGCGCAGCGCATTCCTCAGCTGAGTCGACCTTGCGAACGAACTTCGTACAGTCGCCCAGCCCTTCCCAGAGAAGTTCATCCTTCAAGGTCTCGATGACCTTGGTCCAGAAGTCTCCCACCACGACAATTGGCTTTTCCTTGATGAGCTTCTTGTTGATGAATTCCCAGACGTAAGCGAGCTCGAGCAGGGTCCCTGTGCCTCCTTTGAGAATAACATAGCCGTCCGCAGAATCGACCAGGGTGGCAAGGCGAGCGATGAGTGTCGGCTTCTGAATAGTGCGGTCGATCCAACGATTGGCTTCTCTCGAGAATGTCTCAACGGTCACGCCCATGGTTTCCCCGCCTGTTTCCTTCGCTCCGCGGGCTGATGCCTCCATGATTCCGCCGTACCCGCCGTTGCACACTATGAAGCCGGCCCGCGCCAGCGCGTGGCCCAACTCCCTTGCTTCGCGGTAATCAGCGTCCCCTTCTCGAGGTCTTGAGCTGCCAAAAACCGATATCACTTTCTTCATACTCGGTCCGGCGATGCGTGCTAGTCCGTGAAGACCCAATTCACGCCAAGCTTGATATTCCGGCTCATCAATGGATAGAGGGGAACCGCCATGGCGTTGACATTCAATGGGTTCTCCCAAACAACTGTCACGGTCGCATCTCCTATTTTCGCTGCGATGTAAAAATCGAGACTCGAAAAACCGGGCATCTGTGGCGCAGTCGGCTGGGATTGCGTTGTTGTAAACTGGGGGTAGTACTGGGCATACGTCTGAAGCTGTGGGACAAACTGGAGACCCAGGTGATGTGAAACGGCTTTCAGGCGTATCGCTGCCTTGAGATCGAGTTTGCCGTCGACAAACTGGTCTCGGTACGACAGTTCGCTGAGAGACGCGAATCGTGGAAGTATCTGAAACGCGTTCCCTTCCTGCCTGTAATCAGTGTAGGTCAGATTGCCGGCAAGCTCAATTCTCCATACAGGGAGTCGGATGTCGATGGCACTGCCGGCAACATCCACAGTGGGGATTGAGGTAATCAGAATGCTCGCGGGTTCGTTGAGTTGGCCGATCTGGATGAACTCGATTGCATCCTCGACCCTTCGTCTGAATGCACTTATTGCCAGGTTCACGGCCCCCGCCTTGAGATCGATACCGATCTCTGTCAATGTGTGAGCTTCTCTTGTCAAAGGCCGAGCTCGTGTAATGGTGGTATCCGTCCAGAACAACTCCTGGATTGTCGGGAGGCGATATGTTCTCGAGTAGTCTCCCCAGATCGTGAGCCATTCATTGATATCGCAATGGAGTTTCCCTCCCCACGACAGGGAGTTGTCATTCCGAAGCCGCTCGAAACGTGTCGTAAACTCTCCCGTGATCCACGCAACGGGGTGGATCGTGGCCTTCGCGGTCGCTGTCGTATAGTTCTCTGTGCGGGCCTCCAAAAAGTGGCTCTGGCCAATGATTCTTCGTTCGTAACTGGCTCCGAAGTCAATCGCTGCGTCGGAGATTCCGAATCGCTGATCCAGCTTTGCCCCCCAGAAAGAAGAGTTCTGCATGTACCGGTCGCCCCCGGTCGTGTATTCGCGCTCAATCGATGAATAATAGAGCAGCGCCTTCGAAAGGAGCGTGCTGTCGGGCAGAAACCTGCTGACGAGACCAGCCGTGAGATCGTGTCTCGAGAGAATCTGGTACGTTGTGAGATCGCGTACGATGGCTGTGACTTCGTCGTACGGAGAGGGACTTTGATCGGGATCGATGCCGCCGTTGAGACCGATGGTTGACTTGGTGTAGAAATCGCTTGCCCAAACGTTCAATCCTTCAGAGAAGTTGTAGCGGAGTCTTGCACGGACGTTCCACGAATCATACTGGGCATTTGGAAATCGTCCATCGGTGACATGACGCTGATAGCCGAGCATTGCATTCAGGCTGCGAGAGATATTCTGCGCGTAAATCCCGTCAGTGAGGGTGTGCTCGAACGGCCCCTGCAGGAATCGTAATTTTGTCAGCGGACGAGTGTTGTTGTACTGGTGTGTCACAAAATTGATTGTTCCCCCGGCCGCACTATTCCCGTAGAAAAGTGCGTTCGATCCCTGGAAGGCCTCGATCTCATCGACATATTCTATTGGCACGTCGTAGAGGTTGTAGCTGCCGTTGATAGGGTCATTCAGAGGACGTCCATCGATCTGGAGTGAGATTGCCCGTCCGTCGATCCCTGTGCCGTTGAGCTGTGCAGGCTGGCCAGGTTCACCGAGTTCGCGCAAGAAAAAGCCGGGGACTTTCGATATGAGATTCTCCGACATACTTTGCATCTGTGTGCAGGAATTGTGCGCTGTGCAAAACATCGAGAGTATCGATGGTGTGCCCAAGATTACCGATGGCGGGTATGAATCGGATCCTTGCACGATCAGCTCGCAGGCTGTCAAGACGGAGGCTGTCAGGAAGCAGGCGTGCGAGCGAATCCAGAGAAGGCATCTGCTGGGCGATGGCGCAGGAAAGCGACAGCGTGAGAACGAGAAAAAGTCGGAGAACGTGTAGACGTTGGTACGTATGATGGTGCGAGCGTGCGAGAGACACTGATTCAGGCAACGTTAGTCAATCTCTGGTTTGAAGATGGGTTCGGTGACCGAGGTGAAGTAACTGGTCGAAAGCTTCTTCGCGAGCTCCGTCGCTTCTGCACTTGATGAGAAGAACCCAAAAACAGACGAGCCGCTTCCGCTCATCAGAGCGCATGCCGCACCACCTGCGAGGAGGGTTTCCTTCAGTCTGAGGATCTCCGGAAATTCCTGATAGACCGTCTCTTCAAAGTCATTTGTCAGCTCGGCCCTTAGGGTCGCGGAATCTGCGATGCTGTGTTCCAGGAGCGAACGAAGATTCAATCGTTTTGTGTTCGCCTGAGGCGTCGCCCTTGAATATGCCCAAGGAGTGGAGACATGGATCGTCGGAGTAGCAACGAGAATAATGTAGGGAATCTTGAGGTCGAAGGGTTGCAGGATTTCTCCTCTGCCTGTTGCGTACGCCGTCTGACCTGAGAAGAAAAACGGGACATCGGAGCCAAGGGTCGCGCTGATCGTCTGGAGTTCTTCCCGTGAAATATCCAGCGCCCAGAGTTTTGTAAGGCCCTTCAGGATCGCTGCAGCATCAGAACTCCCGCCGCCGAGCCCCGCTCCCATGGGAATTCCTTTTGTTAAGGAAATCTCTACACCCATATGGATTCCGGTCAGGTCGCGCAGAAGATTGGCCGCGCGAATACAGAGGTTCGTGTTGTCGTTTGAGAGCTGCGCGGTATTGGAGGAGAAATGGATCCCTTCGTCGTTCTGCAAGATCTCCAGCTCGTCGTACAGATCAATCAATCGGAAGACGGTTTCAATATTGTGGTAACCATCGGGCCGTTTGCCCAGGACGTGCAGCCCAAGATTGATCTTCGCGTATGCTCGAATGTTCATAGCGTGATCACTTTGTTCCGGCGCTAAAATACGGGAATAACCAAGGAGAAGCAAGGAGGCAACGGAAGTGCCGTTTTTTGATTGTTGTGCCATTTTTTTGTAAGTTGAAAAACACTAGAGCCTCTCATCTGATGTTCAATGCATGATCCGTCGCGAGGAATGCGTGGCGATAACTGTCGGTGGCATAAGAATTGGTAGGAATGCTCCCCTTGTCCTGATCGCCGGACCCTGTGTCGTCGAAAACAGAACAATGATCCTCAAGACTGCCGAGCGAATCGTTCGGATCGCCGGGCGCCACCACATTCCGCTGATCTTCAAATCGTCCTACAAGAAAGCGAATCGGACAAGTGCCCGTTCATTTTCCTCAATCGGAGAAGAAGATGCTTTGGCGATCCTCGCGGAGGTAAGGGAGCGTTTTGGCGTGCCGGTGTTGACTGATATCCATTCAGTCGAAGAAGCGATCAGAGCGGCGCAGGTTGTTGATATTCTTCAGATTCCTGCCTTCCTCTGCCGGCAGACAGAACTTCTGCAGGCGGCCGGCCGAACCCGAAAAGCCGTCAATATCAAAAAAGGACAATTCATGGCCCCTGAGGACATGAGCCAAGCCGCCGAAAAAGTTGTTTTGACGGGCAACAAGAAAGTCCTTCTGACGGAGCGAGGAACGACGTTTGGATATCACAACCTTGTCGTTGACATGCGGTCGCTGGCGATCATGCGGAGATCGGGATTCCCTGTGGTTCTTGATGCAACGCACTCGGTTCAATTGCCGGGCGAAGAGTCGGTACGGAGTGGGGGGCAGCCGGAGTTCATTTTCCCCATTGCTCGGGCCGGTGTTGCCGCCGGCTGCGATGCGCTTTTTGTCGAGACGCACCCGGACCCTGCCCATGCGCTCAGTGATGCCGCAAGCCAACTAGACCTTGATCTCCTTGATGAACTCATTCGACAAGTAAAGGCGATTGATACGATCGTGAAAAAGAGTCTCAAGAAGTCGTAGATCCACAGAGGATGGAACTTGCCCAGAAAGCGCCCCCGACCTTCAACACTTCGTAAAATCAAGCTCCTCCTCCTGGATGTGGATGGTGTGATGACGGATGGTGGCATCTACTATTCAGGTCGCGGGGAGGAGCTCAAGGAATTCAATACCCAGGATGGCCACGGCCTTGTGAAGGTCCAGCGTTCCGGCATTCGTGTTGGCATCATCACGGGAAGAGTCTCGAGGATTGTCCGGCGCCGGGCAAAGGAACTGGGAATCACGGAGGTCCACCAGAATCAGGTGAACAAGCTGGAGGCGTACCGGCGGATCAAGAAAAAACTCGGCGTTGAAGATGCTGAAGTGGCTTACATTGGAGACGACGAACCTGATGTGCCTTTGCTGAAACGGGTTGGATTCTCGGCGACTCCATCCGATGCGAATAAGAACGCAGTGCGGGTGGTTGATTATGTCTGCCGGCGCGGAGGAGGAAAGGGTGCTGTGCGCGAAGTGATCGATCTACTTCTGGATGCCCGGGCTTGAGGGAACTCACGATGGGTTCTGCAGAAGAGTATCCCCGAGAATTGAATACGCTCGAGCGTACCTTGCTTCTGTGGGTCTTGCCGGAGGATCGACCGGGGTACGCGGAAGTACAGAAGGTCTGTTGAGGATTGGAAGGTCGTTGCAACGGGACGACGGGGAGACGGGAACTACATTTTGGCTGCTGACGGCCATATCCCGGATCTTGAATCTCCTCTAACTCATCTTTTTGCTTTCGGCGTAGTCGAGCTTGGCTCCGGAGATCTTTCGGTCAGCGTGCGCGAACGGACGGCGGAACAACTCGAATTCGAGATTGCAGGACCGGCAGTTGAGGATTCAGTTTCCGTCTTTGAAGGGACACGATGTTGGACGTATTCCGATTGGTCCCCTTCCCGACCGTGCCCTCGCTGTGGAAGGGCTCTACGGGAAGTCGATATGAGCACGACTTCAGGGAGACAGCTCGTACTTGCTCTTTGTGCACCGGATCAGCGCTTGTGGGTCTACGATGCCCGCTCAGGTGTCAATCGTCCGATCCCCGTCACGAGCTTTTACAATGAGCTCATGCTTCAGAGCAAGGTTCAGGATCGAACTGTTGCCCTCAATGCGAGGCGACTCTTCACCGACATCGGCGCATTCAGTGATGCCGCGTTGACCCGTGCTTTTTCAACCTATAACAAATTGCGAACCACAGTGCCGTTGGAAAATCCTCTTGTTCTGACGTCAGAGAAAAAGGCGGGTTGGCTGCAACGGCAACCCGGTGGTTCACGACGAACGTAAAACAAAGCAAATCCCGGTCGTAGTTTAGCATACGACATCAAAGTACCGAGCACGTTATGGACACATCCATTGAAAGAGGAAAAGAGGTCCTGCGCATCGAGGCAGAAGCTCTCCGTTCACTCGAGTCGAAGATTGATGAGAACTTTGCCGCTGCAGTTGACCTGATTCTCAACAGCACAGGCCGCGTCATTGTAACGGGCATGGGGAAGTCAGGCCTTGTAGCCCGCAAGATCGTGGCGACCATGAATTCAACAGGCACGGCCGCAATCTTTCTTCACCCTTCGGATGCGGTTCACGGGGACCTAGGGATGGTGCGTGCGGAGGATGTCGTGATATGCCTCTCGAAAAGCGGAGACACCGAGGAAATCCGGGAGCTGATGCCTATGTTCCGACGCATTGGTGTGAAGGTTATTTCCATGGTCGGCAATGTGTCGTCTCATCTCGCGCGGGAAAGCGATATCGTGCTTGATACTACTGTGAAGGAAGAGGCGTGCCCGTACGATCTCGCTCCGACAGCTTCCACAACTGCCACCCTGGCGCTGGGTGATGCGCTCGCGATTGCCCTCCTTGACAAGCGCGGGTTTACGAAGGAAGAATTTGCAATGTTTCATCCGGGCGGCAACCTCGGGAAGAGGCTGCTCTTGCGCGTGGAAGAGATGATGGTCGCGGGCGACAGTGTCCCGGTCGTGCGCGAGGAGGTCCCGCTGTCGGATGCAATTGTCGAGATGACATCCAAGCGCTTGGGGGCCACCTGCATCGTGGATTCAGCGGGGAGACTCCAGGGGATCATCACAGACGGTGATTTGCGCAGGCTTCTTCAACGGACGAAGAATGTTACGAATGTGACGGCTGCTGAGGCAATGACAAAGAACCCGAAGACCATTCGGAAAGGTCTCCTTGCGGCAACGGCGCTTGAGGAGATGGAATCTTACAACATCACTCAACTTATTGTCGTTGACGACAAGCATCGCCCGGTTGGGATGCTGCACCTCCACGATCTCGTGAAAGCCGGACTGGGAGGGGATATTGTTGGATGAAGCTCATGGGGCTTACATCCGTGATCCTCGGCGCTGGATTGTTGGTCTTCCTGGCGATTGGCTGTGGAGACAAGATCAAGCCCAGCGTCCTTCCCGGGATCGACACGAAAGACCTCCCGCAACAGGAGAGTTGGAACAGCACGGTGGTGATTTCTGATTCAGGCCGTGTGCAGGCGAGGATTCGGGCTGGCTATATCCGTAAGAATGACAACCCTCAGTTGACGATCATGAGTCAGGGTGTCATCGTCTACTTCTACAACGAGAACGGGAAGCAAACGAGCGTTATGACTGCGAAGCAAGGGAAGGTCAACGAGCAGACGTATGATATTGAGGCAGACGGCGACGTCCTGGTCGTGTCGGACGACAGCACGCATCTCCGGTGCGAAAGGCTGTTCTGGAACAATGCACGCCATCTGATCCATACTTCAGACTATGTCTATGTGACCTCGCCGCGTGAAAAGGTCCAGGGTCAGGGTTTTGAATCGGATCAACGATTGCGCAACTACAGAATCTTCAAAGTCACCGCACAGGTACGGGCAGAATGATGTGTCTGACGTCGCGCTTCAAGCCGGCAGTCTGGTTGTTCTGTGCGCTAACGGGAATAATCCTGGCGGTCGGTGCAGCCTACTCCCAGCAGAAAGGGTTCACGATTCGCCACGCCGACGTACTCAACGTGCTGTATGTTGGTAATCAACAGATTCAAGCGCTCATTGGCAACGTCTCGATGGTTCACCCGTCGGCGTCGGGGGAAGTGAAGATTTGGTGCGATTCAGCGTTCCGCAACCTGCAAACGAATGTCGTGCGGCTTTTCGGGAATGTGAGGATCGTTCGGGACAGTCTAAGGCTCAACGCCAGTGAAGGGACCTACTATGGAAATGAGCGTCGGGCAGAAATGCCGAGGGGTGTGCGCTTGACGAAGGGGCGAATGCTCTTGACGGCCCAAGCCGGCCAATACTGGGCGAGTGAGAAGCGCGCACTCTTCCGCGGTGACGTCCGCGTTGTTGATTCGACCTCGTCAACATTTTCGGACGTGCTCGTGTATTTTGAAGATGAGGAAAAGTCCATTGCCATCGGCAATGTCCGCGTCTTCAACCCTGAAAACAACCTGACGATATTCGGCGATTCTCTCGTTCATTTTGAAAAAGAGAAGTACACCATTGTGCCGAAGAAGCCGCGTCTGATGCAGATCGACACAACGTCCAGCGGGGCGGTGGATACGTTGGTGGTTGCCGGGATCGTCGCCCAGGCGGGTCGGCTCGGCACGGTGACGATCGCAACCAACATGGCCGGCCGCGGCACGGACATCCTGCTCGGCGGCAATCCGGAGTCGCTGGCGAAGAGCATCTGCCTCGAGCGCAGCGGCAAGGGCTGGGACGAAGCCGATGAAGAGTCGAGGAAAGCGGCTCTCGCCGCCGCCCGCGAGGTCTGCGCCAGAGAGCACGAGGCAGTCGTCGGGCAGGGTGGGCTGCACATCCTCGGCACCGAGCGGCACGAGGCGCGGCGGATCGACAACCAGCTCCGCGGCCGCGCCGGCCGCCAGGGCGACCCGGGATCGTCCCGCTTCTATCTTTCGCTCCAGGACGACCTGATGCGGCGATTCGCCTCCTGGCTGATGGAGCGGGCGCTGACCCAGGCCGACGACATGCCGATCGAGTCGGGAATGGTCAGCCGGGCGATCGAGAAGGCGCAGAAACAGGTCGAAGCCCAGAACTTCGAGATCCGCAAACGGCTCCTCGAATACGACGACGTCCAGAACCTGCAGCGCCAGGAGCTGTACGGGCTGCGCCGGGAGCTTCTCGAAGGCAAGAACCAGCGCGACTACGTGATGGAGAAGGCGGGGGACGTCCTCGACAGTCTGATCGCGAGCTTCCTGCCCTCCGAGTCGAACCAGACGCCCGCGCCGGAGGAGCTGGCGGCCCAGGTGCTCCACTTCTATGGCTTCGCCGATGTAGTCATAGGTGATGCCCCACTTGCCTGTTTGGCCTGAGCGACATCCGCGTTGGAAGGGGTATCGGCACCGGTCAGGACCACATCCGCGCCGGCCATCGAACAGGGAGGCTGCACCGTCTTTCTCGGCCACCGGGTCGTGCCAGGTGTTGATCCAGCGCACGTCCATGGTGCATTCCGGGCAGGTTTTCTTGGCGCCCAGCATGAAGGCGTTGCCCAGACGCAGCTCTTCCGGGATCGGGAAGGTGGCCATATAGCCCAGCTTCGGGTTGCCATCGAGCTTGGTGTGTGACCCGGCCAGTATGCCAGCAATACGTACTGGTTGAGCGTAGACATAA
>CAVUAC010000007.1:0-8384 GCA_963739335.1 uncultured Bacteroidota bacterium
ATCACCGTCGACCCAGGGACACCGGCAGGACGATTGCTCCGCATGAAAGAGCGCGGCATTCCGCACCTCAACAGTTATGGCCGCGGGGACCAGCTTGTGCGCATCAATGTCTGGGTTCCGACAAAACTCAGTTCTAAAGAAAAAGAGCTCCTGAGACAACTGGCCGCTGGCGAGCATATTGCCCCAAGCGAGGAGGAGCGGCACGGGCATTCAAAGACCTTTTTCGACAAGGTAAAGGACGCTTTTTCGTAAATTGATATGGTTCAGCGCTTCATCGACTGGCTCGCGTTGACGCGAACAGAGCAGAGGGTCATCGTGTTCCTCGCGTCAACGTTGGTGATTGGCGGCGGAATTCGGCTCTACCAGGAGTCGCATCCTCCGAAGCGGCAGTTCGATTATCGGGCGGCCGATAGCTCATTTGCAGCATTCCAAGGGCGTCTCGCTGCAGACACCCTCCTTCGGAAAGCGGCAATATCAGGAAAGATTGTTGACATCAACACAGCCTTGAAGGACGAGCTCAAATCTCTCCCCGGGATCGGAGACACTCTTGCAGATCGGATCTATCGCTACCGGGAGGAACACGGAGCATTCGCGTCTGTCGAAGACCTGCGAAACGTCAAAGGGATCAGTGCAAAGAAACTCGAGAAACTGAAACCATTCGTCACCGTTCAATAGGCCGTCAGGCGCCCATCATCTTCAACGAAGACTGGGCGGGAAAGGCACCGTACAACCATGAGATCCTCCTACTATGTCGGCGTTTCATTCTACAAAGGGCAGATTCAGCTTGCCGAAATCGACCACGGGCGGAAGAAGACGGTGACCGCACTCAATGAACGGAGCACGGCCGTCGACTTTGCGCACGACAGCAGCTTTTCGCCGGATCACCCACAGCTCTTTACATTTGTCTACGAGCTGGAGGAGTTGATCAAAGAGAACAAAGTCCACTCGAAAACGATATCGTTCGCCCTTCCGACGGAGCCGTTGCTCATCAATGTGATCCCTATCGATCCCACGTTGCAGGGGAACGATCTTACGGCACATCTCAGTTGGGAGTTCGAGCAGTACTATCCCAACGTCCCGGTCAAAGAGTTCGTCGTCAGCGCCTACCCCCTGCCCGGCCCTCAAAAGGGAGTCAAACAGATATTCCTGGTCGGCGTCCGCCGGGGGATCATAGGATTTCTGAAACGTGCGGCGCAGGAATTGCGTCTTCTCGTCCACGTTATCGACATTGACCATTTCAGCGCGGAGAAAACGCTTCGCCATAGCCATCCAGAGCTCCTGAAAGAAAACATCATTCTGATCGGGATGCGCGGGAAGGGACTGGACGCAAGCTTTGTTACCCAAGGGCAGTTCGCTGACTATCGCTCATTCACGCTCGACCATTCTGATGATCTCAAGAAGAGCATTCTTTCCTACAGGCAATACCTTGAGCAGAAAGACGGCATTGAGTCTTTCAGTAAGATCGTGCTCTATGGCGTCGACATCACCCCACAGACGCTCACATACGTTCAGCGAGAAACCGGGATTGCCACGATGACACTGGATGCTGTTCACAACCTGACCCCCTCAAAGAAACTCAACGCAGAGCTCTTCAAGGATAGCACTCGTTTTACTGCCGCTATCGGATTGGCGTTGCGAACTCAATGAGGATCATTGCTGGACAGTTCCGTGGACGAACGCTCGACACCGTCCGCGATCTTTCTGTGCGACCGACAACTGACCGAGCGAAACAAACCATCTTTGATATTCTCTCACACCGCCTCGACTTCAACGGCATCGACGTGCTCGATCTCTTTGCCGGCAGCGGCAGCCTGGGACTGGAAGCAGTGAGTCGCGGTGCCCGGCACGCAGTTTTCGTCGACAAATCCCGGCAATCACTTCGAGTGCTGGAGTCGAACATCCAGACACTGGGTTGCTCCGATTGCTGCGCCGTTTACTCCGCGGATGTGTTCTGGTTCCTCAAGAACACCCGCCGGGCATTCGATCTCGTCTTCGTGGATCCTCCTTATCGCCTTAAACGTATCGAAGAACTCCCCACCGCACTGTATGAATCGCAGCTTCTGAAGGAAGGGGCGTTCATCGTCATGGAGCACAGCAAGGAAAGCTCCGTCGAGCTCTCGGAATCAATGTATGACTGTATCCGGAAGCCTTTTGGCCAGACGATGGTACTGGTCCTGAAGGCCAAATCAAGAAACGCTGCTTCGACACCCTAGCCACTGCCGCAAGGATATCATATGAGAACTGCTATCTACCCAGGAACGTTCGATCCCATCACCAATGGCCACATCGACATCATCGAAAGGGCCCTGAAACTGTTCGACAAGGTCATCATCACTGTCGCGCGGAACTCTGCGAAGAATCCATTGTTTTCAGAAGAGGAACGGATGGTTCTGATCAAGGATGCCGTCCGCCACCTGAAAGGGGTTGAGGTGGATTCATTCGATGGATTGCTGGTGGATTATGCGCGCAAAAAGAAGGCAACCGCGTTTGTTCGGGGATTGCGAGCGATATCGGATTTCGAGTACGAACTCCAGATGGCCCTGATGAACCGTAAGTTGAACGAAGACTTGGTGACAGTGTTCCTGATGCCGCACGAAAAGTACACATACTTGAACTCCAGCATTGTCCGTGAAATCGCCAGACACGCGGGTAATGTCAAAGACTTCGTTCCTCCCAACGTGTTGCGGAAGCTGGAGGAAATCATGGCTCAGCACAGGAGCCGGAAGAGAGGCAAGAATTCTTGATGTCCCTCTCCCGCGTTGTTACCCGAATTGAAGCGTCGCAGGCGCTCGTCTAACCATTCTCGCAAAGAACCGCCATACCGAGGGTGTCGACGTCGTTACACTCACAGCCGGGGAACCCAACTCCTCGAACATGAGCCAATACTTCGGGGGTATATTTCGCCGGAAGAAGATGAAATCAGCGGATGATGTTGCCACGTTCCTGCTCGACGAGGAAAAGAGTCGTCGTCGTAGCCGGAAGCGGCTTTGGGTCCAAGAACCACGAGCGGATCTCGTACTCCTGCGCAATAGCTGAGCTGGGAGAAACGGCAGTGCGCTTGGAGCGGGGTTTCGACGGACCAGCGTAGGAGAGAAAGAGAAGCCTTATGCCGACGTACGACTACCAGTGCAAAGAGTGCGGTCACACGTTCGAAGAATTCCAATCGATGTCTTCAGACCTGCTCGTAACGTGCCCATCGTGCGGCAAGCCAGCCCTGAAACGCTTGATGGCGGGCGGGTCAGGAATGATCTTCAAGGGAAGCGGGTTCTATCAGACGGACTACAAGAAATCCGATTCATCGACGAACACATCCTCTCCGACCTCGAATGCCTCGAAGTCGGACAAGAAGGACCGTTCGACGCCTTCCCCCGACTCATCGAAGTCCGATTCCAAGCCAAGTACATCATCATAGGCAAAAGAAGCGGGCGATGATCACATCGCCCGCTTCTCGCATCAGACCTTCGGTCCCGCTTTCATGACCTCCGGCGGACACCCCGACTCAAATTTCTTAAAGTTTTCAATAAAGCGGGATGCCAGCTGTTTGTACTTCTGCATGTAAATCTCCTTGCTCGGCCAAGATGCCGAAGGATCAAGGACGTTGGCCGGGACACCGTCGCACGATTTCGGGACGCTGAAACCGAAGACGGGATCAGTCCCGAATTGAGCGCCGAGAAGTTCCCCTGTCAAGGCAGCTTCGAGCAGCCGGCGCGTGTAACCGATGCTGATGCGCTTTCCCACCCCGTACGCTCCGCCGATCCATCCTGTGTTCACAAGCCAGCAGTGGGCACCATGCTTCAGGATCTTCCGTTTCAGAAGATCGCCATAAAAATACGGATGATGGACCATGAACGGCGCTCCGAAGCAGGTGCTGAACGTCATTTCGGGCTCTTTCCCCAATCCGACTTCAGTACCAGCGATCTTGGATGTATATCCTGAGATGAACTGGTACATCGCCTGGTCGGGCGTCAGCCGGGCAATTGGCGGCATGACGCCAGACGCATCGCACGTGAGGAGAATGATGTTCTTTGGATGCCCAGCCATCTTCTCAGGGATCGCATTGCTGATGTATTCGAGCGGATAGGACGCACGTGTGTTTTCGGTGATCGACTCATCATCCAGATCGATGAGACGGGTCACCGGATCATACGTAACGTTTTCAAGTATCGTTCCGAACATCTTCGTCGTCGCGTAGATCTGCGGCTCGGCACTGGGGGAAAGTCGAATGACCTTCGCGTAGCAACCACCTTCAAAGTTGAACACTCCTTCATCGCTCCAGCCATGCTCATCATCGCCGATAAGGCCTCGCTTCGGGTCTGCAGAAAGAGTCGTCTTACCCGTTCCCGAGAGGCCAAAGAAGATCGCTGCATCCCCCGCCTTGCCGACATTTGCAGACGCGTGCATGGACATGACACCATCCAGGGGAAGGAGATAATTCAGAATCGTAAAGATGGACTTTTTGATTTCACCTGCATATGCCGTATTGCCGATGATACACAGCTTCTGTGCAAAATTGAGCGCGATGAACGTATTCGCTGCGGTCCCGTCGATTTGAGGGATCCCCTTGAATGACGGCAGCGCTAGTACTGTGAAATCGGGGATATGACGCCGGTATTCCTCGTTCGTTTTCGGCAGGACAAACATATTGCGCACAAAGACCGCGTGCCACGCATACTCGGTAATGATGCGGATAGGCATCCGGTAGTTCGGATCCGCTCCAGCGTAGCAGTCCTGTACGAAGAGGTCACGACCCTGCAGAAAACCTTGCATGCGGTTATAAAGGTCATTGAACTTATCCGGACTGAACGGCCGGTTATATTGCCCCCACCAGATTTTGTCTTCTGTCGTCGGCTCCTTGACGATGAACTTGTCGTTCGCCGACCGCGCAGTGTGCTTTCCCGTGTTCACGACAAGGGGACCCAGCGTGGAAATCCGGGCCTCTCTTCTGAAGGCAATCTCTTCGTACAGGGCTTCTGTAGGCAGGTTCCAGTACGCCATCCGCAAATTGCTGAGACCGTGATTGTCGAGTCCGTAGTCGCTTTTGAGAGCGGACGCTTCACCTTGAGCGGGGGTTTTGATATCGAGAATATTGTTCATAGCCAATCCCTCACAAGTTTACGCTCGCCAATGTAGATTTCGTTCGGAGAATTCGGATCGAGAGCCCATTTGATGCGGTCAACTCCTTCTGTGACATCTTTGATCGATCCAGCATAACTCAACCGAAGATGTCCTTCCATACCGAATTCCTTCCCCGGGTACCGTCACAACCAGCGCCTTCTTGAGCAACAGCTGCGAGAGTTTCACGGAATCATTCGAGTAGGCTCGAAAATCCGGCAGACAGTAGTACGTCCCGTCTGGTTTTGTGATCTTCACTCCGGAGAACGACTGCAGCTCCTGCACCATGACGTTTCGATTGTTCTCGAGCGTCAGGCGAAGGGTCTCGATGTGACTCTGAAGGCCCGTCAGCGCTCCCTCTGCCGCGGCCTGGAGCAGGATCGAGGCGCACGTGGTGATCTGGCCCTGGACGTTTGTCATGATGCTGACCAAGTTTCTGTTCGTCACGGCCCATCCGATCCGGAAACCGGTCATCCCGTAGAGTTTGGAGACCCCATTGACCACGATGAGGTGGGTTGATTCGATATCCTTGTTCGTGTACTTGTAGCACGGCAGCCACTTCTTGCCGTCAAACACGAGCTTATGGTAGATGTCATCCATGATGACATAGATACCCTTTTTCTCGCAATACTCGATGATCTGCGCGATGAACTCCTCCCGGTACATCACTCCGGAAGGATTGTTCGGGCTGTTCACAATGATCGCTTTCGTGTACGAGCTGACTGCCTTCAACGACGTCTTCCATCCGCGGATAGAAACTGCCATCCTCAGGAGTCACGATCACCGGAACGCCATATACCATCCTTACCATTTCCGGATAGCTCACCCAGTACGGTGCAAGAATGATGACTTCATCCTGGGGATTGAGAATTGAATACAGGATATTGTAGACCGACTGCTTCGCACCAGCCGACACAATGATGTTCTCCGGTGCGACGACCTTATCGTAGTGCTCCTCGGTGTATTTGACGATTGCCTTCTTGAGCGAAGGAATCCCATCCGTCGGAGAATATTTGATGTCACCGCTGTTAAGCTTCGCCGCAGAGCTCAGTATTGCAGCGATCGGTGCTTTGTTCTTTGGCTCACCTGCTCCAAGGTGAATCACCGCTTCGCCCTTCTCTCGCAAAAGCCGTGCTTCTTCGTTCAGCTTCAGCGTCGGAGACTCAGCGATCGACTTTGCTAGCTGGCTGACCGTCATGATTGGACCACCCTCCTTTTGCTAAACGTGCCACGTTGAATGATGTCCATAAGTTTCAATATTTGTGCCATAGAAACGGCTAAGTTGTCTTGACGTCGCGCGTGATGCTGCGCCTCATTTCTCAGGCTTGGAAGGGATCTTTCCAACAATTGGAAAATGCCAGTGCCCTACTATTCTCCGATCTCGAATCCAGCCTTCCTTAGCAATGCCGCCGCGTGCGCCGAAACTTCGCGCGATTCGAACGCAAGACGGAATGTCCCTCCCCGACCTTCGCGAACCTTCATCAACTCGATGTCTTTGATATTGATCTTCGCCTTCGCCAACGCGGCAGTCAGTTTGGCAATCATCCCCGGTTGATCATGCACGAATACGGTTACCTCTGCAAGCGGATGGAGAAATCCTTTCATCGACTTCGGAATGTTGTTCCGTATATGTCGAGCCGTGCGAAAGTTTGTGATCAGAGACGACGATCTTCGTCCCTTGAGGAGTTTGCGATAGGTGGCGAGTTCCCTAATCAACAAATCAAGCGACTTCCGAATCTCATCGCTGTTGTACGACAGGATGTCTTTCCAGATCTCCGGCTTGCTTGACGCGATCCTTGTGAGGTCACGGAACCCACCAGCAGCGAGCCGCAGATGTCGACGGCTCGACTTGTGGCGATGACCTGCGACATTCGTGAGAGCCACCGCCGTGAGTTGAGGCAAGTGGCTCACGGCAGACGCCACCTCATCATGCGTCCTTGCATCAAGAATTGCGATGCGCGCACCGAGCTCTTCCAGGAAACCGGCAAACCTCCTCACAAGCGAAGAAGGATTGTGTCTCGTCGGCGTGAGAACGTAGACCGCATTCTCAAAAAGCAAAGGATGTGCAGCCTCCACCCCCGAGAGTTCAACCCCGGCCATGGGATGTCCGCCGATGAAGTTCCCGCCGGGAAAGCATCTGACGGCAGCATGAACAATGCTGTCTTTGACGCTTCCGACGTCTGAAACGAGGGTGTGAGGAGAAATGAACTTGGCAAGCTTTGGGAGGAACGCGAAGATCACCGACACAGGTGTTGCAAGAAGGACAAGATCAGCGCCATCAACCGCGACAGACAGGCGCGTTGTTCCTTCGTCGATCGCGCCCCTTTTCAGGGCCTTCCGCAAAACGTCGCGACGATCCATTCCCACAACGTACGTCGAACGAAAGCGCCTTTTGATCGCGAGGCCAAGCGACCCTCCGATCACACCGACCCCGATGATGGCAACACGTCTGAAGGAGCTACTCGTGAAGTTGGATTTCTTCATGCAAACCCTGGCGATCCTATGCGATCCTGCGTCCAATCGCCTCAGCGATCATCCGCACTTCTTTCATCATCTGGGTGTACTGGTCCGGGAAGAGCGACTGCGCTCCGTCAGACATTGCGTGGTCAGGGTCGTTATGGACTTCGACGATGATGCCGTCTGCTCCGGCAGCGACGCAGGCACGCGCCATCGGGATGACCTTGTCCCGAATACCTATCCCGTGTGACGGGTCAGCGATGATCGGGAGATGACTCTTCTTCTTCACAACGGGGATCGCCCCAATATCGAGCGTGTTGCGTGTTGCTGTCTCAAAGGTCCGGATGCCTCGCTCGCAGAGGATTACCTGGTGGTTTCCACCGGAGAGAATGTACTCAGCGGACATCAGCCATTCCTCGATGGTCGCGGCAAGACCTCTCTTGAGAAGGACCGGCTTTGACGCTTTACCCAAATCCTTGAGAAATGTGTAGTTCTGCATATTGCGGGCACCGATTTGCAGAATGTCCGCATACTTCTCGACCAAGTCGATTTGGCCCCTGTCCATCACTTCCGTGACAACCTTGAGCTTGTATTTGTCAGCCGCTGCGCGAATCAACCGCAGTCCTTCCTCTCCCAACCCTTGAAACGTGTAGGGTGAGGTCCGCGGCTTGAACGCGCCGCCACGGAGGATCCTCCCTCCTGTGTCAGCGACAAGTTTCGCAATGGTGAAGATTTGCCTCTCGCTTTCCACGGAGCACGGACCTGCCATCACAACGATATCGTCCCCACCGATTATGACACCGCCAATGTCAAAG
>CAVUAC010000008.1:0-105110 GCA_963739335.1 uncultured Bacteroidota bacterium
TTCTGATCAATGGGGCATCTGGCGGGTGGGTACATTTGCAGTACAGATTGCCAAATCGTTCGGGGCTGAAGTCACTGCCGTGTGCAGCACGGGGAAATTGGACATGGTGCGCTCGCTTGGTGCAGACCATGTCATCGACTACACTCAGGAAGATTTCACCAAAAAAGGGGAGCGATATGACCTGATTCTTGCTGCTAACGGATATCATACGATTTCCAAGTACAAGCGTGCGCTGAGTCCAAACGGTATTTATGTCATGACCGGAGGTGCCGGGGCTCAGATGTTTTCAGGCCTTGTTCCTCGGACCATGGATATCAATGACCGGCAGCAGGAAAATGGGTAGCTTGACGGCGAAACCAAACAAAGGAGATTTGCTTTTTGTGAAAGGGCTTCTTGAAGCTGGCAAAGTCGTTCCTGTTATTGATAGGCGTTACACGTTACGTGAGGTTCCTGAAGCTATCCGGTATGTTGAAGCAGGACACGCCCGGGGAAAAGTGGTCATCACTGTGTGAATAGTGAATCCGTGGTTTGAAACATAGCCAGTGATTGCCCGCGGCTTAGGTAAATAGTTAACCTCGCCAGACAGGAAGAAGCACTCGGGACACAATGCCTGGAGACATTTTTCCATCGGTGTCAGGTCCGAAGGACTAGACTAACCGGTGTCAGGAGTTGGCTCCTGACACTACGGGGAATATTACTTGTGACTGTCAGGACGAAAGTCCTGACAGCAGGGGGAAACGATACGCATGAGCCGGTGTCAGGAGTTCGCTCCTGACACTACAGGGAGCACCATCGTAACCTTTGACTGTCAGGACCTCCGCCAAACCGCCACAAAGACGGCGGTGAAGAAGGCGTGGCGGATAAAAAAGTCCTGACAGCGGGTCAATAATTTGCTGATCGTACTGGGAATAGGTCATGGAACTGGCAGACCTCGGATTTGATCGTTGGTTTCAAAAGAAGCGAGAGAAGTTGCAGAGACCTGATTGCCGCGTTGCGCGAATCACGAGAGTCGACCGGGACCGGTACCTTGTCCGGAATGAGGAGAATGAAGTTCAAGCAGAGCTTACAGGCAAGCTCCTCTTCTGTGCCGACTCAAGTCAACACCTCCCTTGTGTGGGGGATTGGGTGCTCGTGCAGTACTACAATGATGGCACACTTGCAGTCATTCATGAGCTGTTCCCAAGGAAAACCTTCCTGCGCCGGAAATCTGCGGGCAACAAAGTCGACTACCAGATGATTGCGTCGAATATCGATGTTGCCTTCATCATCCAGTCGTGCGATTTCAATTTCAACCTGCGCCGGATGGAACGGTACCTTGTCATGGTAAACGAGGGTCATGTCGAGCCGATAATCCTGCTCAGCAAGAGTGATCTTGTCAGTACCGAAGACTTGGAGAAGAGGATTTCAGAGATCAGGCAAGCTCGCATCGGTGCCAGAGTCATCGCATTCAGCAACAAGACTGCCAGCGGATTGGAAAGGGTGCAACAGGTCCTGAAAAAGCGAAAGACGTATTGCCTGCTCGGCTCGTCGGGTGTGGGCAAAACGACGCTCCTCAATCAACTCCTCGGTCGTGACGCATTTGAGACGAATCCTGTGCGTGAAAAGGACGGCAGAGGACGACATACGACAGCTCGTCGGCAATTGACGGTCCTTGACAACGGAGCGCTTCTGATCGATACGCCTGGCATGAGGGAACTGGGCATGATCGCCGTTGGTGCCAGTATCGATGACAGCTTCTCTGATATTCACGAGCTCTCCAGGGATTGTCGGTTCAACGATTGCACGCACACCACGGAAGTCGGTTGTGCAATCCTGATGGCGGTTCAAAGCGGAGAATTGAGTGAGGAGCGGTACCAAAGTTACATGAAACTCATGAAGGAATCCGAGTTTCATCAAATGTCCTATGTCGAGAGACGCAAGAAGGACAGGCAGTTCGGGCGGATGATCAAGACTGCTATGAAACAGATCAGGAAGAAGTAGCGTTCATCTCAGGGAGCGACAATGCCCGCCGCCCACAGGCGGGATTCAGAAAGCGGAACAAACAACCCACAATCCGCCCCTATTTGTTGTCTGCATGCTGTTATCTGCAGTCTGCCAGCTCAGATACCAAAAATACCTAATTCGCCTAAGCGTGTCGCTTCCCGGTTGCTATTTCCGCTGTAAGTTCCTTAGTTTGAATGAGTAAGAACAAATAAGGAATGTCACCAGAGTTAAGGGAGTAACGTGGAAAAAAAAGCGGAGTAGGTTTTGTCCCCACTGTGGATCATCGAGTGTGAAGAAGAATGGTCATCGAACAATTATCGAGCGAGGTGAACGCAAAGAACGCATCAGGAAGGTGCAGCGGTTTTGTTGTTGTGACTGTCACCGAAGTTTTGTCGCTCGACAGTATCCGGGAAATCGAATCAGTCACGAGCTGTGCGAGGAGATCGTACGACGACATGTCGAAGGAGGAGAGAGTTATCGAGCTATCGCGCGATGGATACAACGAGCCAGTGGTCGTAGACCATCACCGGGCAGCTTACAGCGGGTGGTGGAGCGCGTAGCGGGCCGCTGCAAGACGGCCTGGGAGATGAGTCGGGAGTTGCGACCGCGATGGGATGGTGTGGTGTTGGTGGATGAGAAGATGTGTCCGGTCAGAGGCAAGGGGCAGTGGTTTTATTTGGCGGTAGACACAACAGGCGATATCATGCATTGTCGCGCAGTGCCGGAGTTAAGCAGCACCGAAGCGGCGAAGTTTTTGGAGGAGGTACGAGCGCTGGGTGTGCATCTCAAGGCTGTGGTGAGCGACTTAGACCCTGCCCTGACTCGAGCTGTTGCAGTTGTCTATGCAGAAATACCCCATCAATACTGCATAAAACACGCATTGTCGGCGATAGGCATATTGATCGGATATGTTGAAAGGAATGCCCATCGAGGTTGGAACGCTCATTCAGCGATTGATCAGGAAGTCGGCGAGCGACCAGCTGATGATATCGAAGGGGAAGAATCGAAACACAGAGCTCTGCTTGGAGTGCAGAAGCCACACCGTGCAGGTTCAGCGGGAGATGGTTCGATTGCTGCATTGTATGAAACGTGTCGTAGGATTTTGTCAGCACAAACAGAACGTGAGGCACGAATACTCTACGATGCGTTACAAAACGACGAGAGCTTCCCACGGGTTCAGCATCGTAAGGCAGTGAGGTTCTTGAGACGTCGATGGAATCAGTTGATGATGTATCATCACGTTCCGGGTCTTCCTCGGACCACCAACTTGGTTGAAAATGTAAACAAGCAGTTGCAGCGACGGTACAAAACGATTGAGGCCTTCCAGTATCGATCGACGGCGATTCATTACACAAATCTGTTGGTTGCCTTCCTTCGGCAGAAGCCGTACACCGATTGCCGGGGAAGCAGAAAGCATCTCAACGGCAAATCCAGGCTCGCGTCAGCCAAAATCAGAGGTCTTCATCCGGATTGGCTGAAAAACTGTCTAAAAAACACCTAAATTAGCAACCGTAAAGTGACACGCTTTCTAATTCGCGGTATTGCGCTTTATGTTCTTTCAAAGCAGCTTTCATTCCGCGGTGACACTGTTTCGAACTGCCTCAAGCCTTACGAGCAGCAGAACATACTGCGAAGGTTTTTCTGTCGGTGTCAGGAGTTTGCTCCTGACACCCCATGACACTTGAGGACGTTGCTTGTGACTGTCAGGACGAAAGTCCCGACAGCGGGTCGAAATCCTTCGGAGTCACCCGGGGATTGGATTACTCGCTGCGATGGAGTTGTTGCTGGAATTACAAGATGTCGCGCGGTTTCGGCGGACAGAAGATCTTGCAGCCTATGTGGGACTGACCCCAGCGCAATATTCGAGTGCGGATAAGATCCGGAGGGGTCGGATTACGGCGATTGGCAAGAATGCATTGCGAGGAACGCTGGTCGAAGTGGCTTGGCGTGTGATCGGCAAAGATCCAGGAATGCGTAGGACGTACGAACGGATCAAAGTGCGGGCTGGATCAAAGCGGGCCATCGTCGCAATTGCCCGTCGGGTGTTGCTGACGAGTCGGCGCATGCTTCTGGAGAATCGGCCATACCAATATAGGATGGCTGCTTGAGTGTGTGAATCTGAAACCGAAACGAGCGATGGTTGGAAGTGCGGCGTAATGCCGCCTGTGTGTCCCGCCAGAGGCGGGGACCACGCAAGTTAGTGTGCCGACTTCCGTTGTTTGGATTACCTCGGATCGATTGCATGTGGCATCGCCAAGGCGATGGCCACGGATAGCAGGCTGAGTTCGGATCCATCACTACACCATCGCCCTCACCGGCGACTTGACTTTGCACATAGCAGGCGGCATTGTTTTGCACCATCAACTCAACCAATAACCTCACGGAGCTACGTAATGGCAAAGTCAACTGCGCCAATCGATGTGTTGCTCAAAGAATACGATGTTGTGGTCCGAGAGATCCTTGCACGGACTGAAGACATTGTGAAAATCGTAGGTTACGGGTTGACGCTGATGGGTGTGGGCCTGACGATCGGATTGGATAGAAAGATCAATGCAGTGCTCCTTGTTCTTCCCCTTGGTGCCTTCGGCATACTTTACTATTACGTCAACACAGTTGGAAACGTTCTTCTCTTACGAGGGTACAAGAAGCATTTGGCGAGCCAGATCAATGCAATAGTCGGTAAACGAACAATGGTATGGGAATCAGTCTTTGAGAATCATGTTCTGGGCAACTTGAATCGAAAGGTGCTTGATTCGATATTCTTTGCCATCTTGGTGTTCACGGTATCTCTCTCCATATATATCGCCGTGACCGAGTATAACACACCTGTGATTCTTCTTGCCATCATCGTGAATGCTGCTCTCTTCATTGTGTTGATGCTGCTTGTGTATCGTGTAAACAAGAGATACGATCTTGGGTTTAAGGCAGGTCTGCAGGCTAGTCGCACGGACATTGACAACGACAAAGAGCGTTGACGGCGCATGAGCAAAACAACGACCGCCTAACAAACGGCAAACCGGCGCTCGCGGGCTACTAGGGGCCGGCTAGTTCCAAGTCAAAGTTGTCACAAAGCAATGCTGAGCTCGTCCACTCGCTCAATCCCGTTGCTCATCCCGATGCGATCGCAATCGCATCGGGACAACGGCACTGCGGTTTGCCTAAACGTTAGGCGCCACGCAGCCGCGGCTAGGTTTTCTGTTTTCATGCAGTCTGAGATAATCAGCAATCGGGGGCGACAATGATCTCTCTTACTCCATGGCTTGGGGTGACCATTTTTGGGTTCGTTTATGTCACTGCGGGTGTATTCCTATTTCTATCTTATGCGGGCGAGTATCGTCTAGGCTTCTTAAAGCACGCCCAACCTTACGCACCTTATCTTGCTGTATTGGTGCTTTTCCTTTCATACCTCGTTGGGCTGGTGGCCCACCTTCTGTCTCAACAGGTGTGGGTCGCGTTCTTCCACTCGGCCGACGCGTACAATGCAAGAAGACTTATTGCATTGCAGGCCGATACTCCACGTGACCTCTTGACTTCACTTGGGAATTCTGTACGATACCATGGTCATATACCGACACCTCTGGCCTGCCTTTGTATTCCTTGGGATTTCACTGTATGCCTGGCTCGACGGCTATGCGTTCCGAAGGCTTCGATGGTCATCGCTAATTGGGTGTCTGTTGCTCGCTCTCTTTTTCTTTTACGTCTGGCGTGTAGTGCGAGGGCAATATCTTGACCTACTTGATATGAGTCATCAGTATTTGCACTAACCGTGACTACAACCTATGAGATGTAATGCGGCTGCGCTGCGCCTCACAAACGGCAACCCGCCCCGCCACACTGCCGCAAAAATGGCGGGCAGGCGCTCGTGGGCTAGGATGAGCAAACTAGTTTCAAATCAAAGTTGTTACGAAGCAAGGCTGGGCGCATCCACTCGCTCGATGCCGTTGCTTACACAATGGTAAACAGAAGGAGTTCGCAAAGACACAAGCAGCAAACACGCAATGCGTGAAGCGAGGAGTTAGGCGCCACCGCCGTCAACCGACTCACACACAAACGCACAACTCAACGTCCATATGAACGACAAGCCTGAAGACATATTCATCGTCCCTGGAGCAGCGTCCTGCGTTGCAAGCACTTTGCCACCAACCGTTTGGATATCCGACAATTTCGCTCAAGATTGGTTCGCTGATGCAGTCCGCGAGTCCAAAATTCCTCAAGATCACAATGCTCGTCGCCGTGAAATCATTTTTGCTGTCTGCTTCCTCGAAAGCTACATATTCGAATGGACCCGTCAGATGCTGAACTCGGATGAGCTCAACAATTATTTCCCACTAAGACATAAGCCAAGACGGAACCTCAGGGCAAAGTGGGACAAGATTCCTAAGGACCTGTATACGGACAAGAAGATACCGTGTTCAACCCAAGTTAGATCTTTCGGGGCTTGAGACGCTCTTGAAATATCGACATGGTCTAATTCACGCGGCCGCGAGCCGGCCTGCCACTGACTTGCAGTCCGAGGAGAGTCGGCCATTTCCGACGAAAGACATGCTGGCAGAGCTACCTGCTGGTTGGGCTGTGAACATTGGCCGCGAACTAGTCAAGGCGCTTCACGATCAACTGGATGAGCCTTGTCCAGAGTTTATCCGGGCAACTGGAACAACGATGCCGTAGTCGCAGGTACTTCTGACTATTTACGGCGGCGGCAGCTGACAAACGGCAAACCGCGCTCGCAGCAAACACGCAATGCGTGAAGCGAAGAGTTAGGCGCCACGCAGCCGCATCAAGGATTTCAGAGCAGTTTCGTTCTTGGAATAAACAATCACCCTTAGCAAAGGAGACCTCGATGAATGCCGAGCGTTTGCATGTTATCCTAAATGCTCTTAGCAGCGAAATGGAGGAGACGGGCACCACTCAGAACGTCGGCAGTCTGGTCAAAGCCCTCCAGAACGTCGTCAACAACCCGCATCCCAGCCACCAACAGACCTTGTCCGACAGCCTTAAGGCTCTGTATACAGGACTCACTGAGACTCCAAGCGATAAATTCAGCCCGACCTGGAGGCAAATTCTTCGCGAAATCGGAGGCGAACCTCTTTTTGGCCAAGCTCTCAAAGAGAGCATTGAAGGAATTTTCGCCAGAAACCAGATCACCCTAGCAGTGGCATTGAATGAACTTCAGCAACTTCAAACACGTCTTGAATCATTCGAGACCGCTCTTTCCAATGCCACGTCTGCCTTCACTCACTTCAGCATAGGCGACGAAACCATGTCTCCCGGCGAATGTGAGATAGGCATTTTGATTCCCAGGCACGCTGTCGATAATCGCCTGATCGAATTCGCAGACGAGTTGGGCGAAATTGCATTTATCCTAAACACGTTTTCAGAGGTCGCTACTGGAAAGAAGGACGATCTGACGATCAAGTCCGTGTCGTCAAGTGACCTTCTCGTCTTTCTTAACGCTGTCGCGCCATACGCAGCTTGCCTCGCCCTCGCAGTCGAACGCACTGTAGCGCTTTACAAACAATTGCTCGAGATTCGTAAACTCAGAAGCGATTTGCAGAAGCAAGGCGTGCCTGACCCTGACACCACAGGCATAGAGAACTATGCAAACCAGCTTATGGAAACAGGCATCAAGAAATTGACAGCAGAAATTGTTGATCGTTTCTACAAGAAAAAGGACGAGGGTCGCAAGAACGAACTCAAGAACGCTGTCACTATTTCCCTCAACCGCCTGGCCACTAGGATTGACCAGGGGTTCAATCTCGAGGTACGCGTCCAACCGATGAAGGCAGACGACCAAGTTGCTCAGGACGCTCAGACCAAGTCGGCCATTGAGCTCATTCAGAAGGCTACTCAAAACATGCAATTCCTAAGGCTAGAGGGCCAGCCAATTCTGAAGTTAGAAGATGGCAAGCGCAAGAAGAAGGAGAAACCGGGAAGCTCTACTTCATGACATGTTCACCGCTTCGCTCTGTATGCGGCTGCGCTGCGCCTGACATACGGCAGACCGCCGCTCGCGGGCTGGTATTGGCTGGCTGGTTCCATGTCGAAGTTGTTACAAAGCTATGTTGGGCTCGTTCACTCGCTCAATGCCGTTGCTTACCCAACGCTAAACAGAAGGAGTTCGCAAAGACACAAGCAGCAAACACGCCATGCGTCAAGCGAAGAGTTAGCTGCCAGGCCGCCACCAGGTCAAAAGGAGTCGACCATGAAACCGTTAACTACTCTTACCGTATCGCTCGCACTTCTGCTCACATCCATTTGTCCAGTGGCTGCTCAGGATACCACCAAGCCCTTTTTCGACCAGTTCAAATCCTGCGTCGCTCTGATTGAGAGAATCGAACGTCCGCCTTCAACTAGTACCCCGAAACTCACTCCGCTTGGTACAGGCTTCTGGGTTGGTTCCACACCCGATGAAATGTTCCTCGTTACCAACAAGCATGTATTCGCAAATCGCGCTCAGGTTGTGCTGAGAGTTACTCCCACTTCTGGGTTGCGATCAGCCCTCATGCTTGTCAATTTGATCAGCCCAGCTGGAAGGCCATTGTGGGTTGGGCATCCTGACTCCTTGACCGATATCGCAGCGATTTCCATTGACACCTGTCCATTGCTAACGAACGTTCAGCCTAAGATTATTCGAATCCAACGCTCCCTGTTCTCAACTCAAGCCCAGCTCATTGAAGGTGACGATGTCTTTTTCATCGGGTTCCCGCTCGGCGTGAGAACGACTGAGAATTCCTACCCTCTTTTGCGCTCCGGTGCCATCGCTTTGAAACCAACCGATGACTTCTTAGTCACCGCAAGCAGCGACACTCTGGGAAAAAACATCTATCTCTTGGATGCGTATTCCACTGGAGGCAGCAGCGGAAGTCCAGTGTTTCTCAAGCCAGGTGTAAGTCGGCCGTTCTTTCGTCCGAATGCCATCGACGTCTCTGAGACCAAGTTCATCGGCATTGTCTCCGGCCACGTCCTTGACCTTCAACGTGTTGTCACTCAATCTGAAACTGGCGTTGCTGCGGCCAACGCTGCTCTTGCAATCGTTCACCCAGCGGAGCGAGTACTTGAAACTATCAATCTCTTGAAAAAGAAATGAGGCGGCCCGGCCGCCAACAAGTGGCAAGCCGCCGCTCGTGGGCTAGGACGGGCAGGCTGGTTCCACGTCGAAGTTTTTATGAAGCGCTGCTGGGCGCATCCACTCGCTCAATGCCGTTGCTCACACAATGGTAAACAGAAGGAGTTTGCAAAGACACAAGCACCGAACATGCAATGCGTGATGCGAAGAGTTAGGCGCCAGTTGCCCGACAAGGAGTCTGACCATGAAGAAAACCCTCCTCGAACATGCCCAAGAATGGACCCCAGTTGTCGAGGATCCTCTTGGCCGAGATAAGCGAGCCTTCCTTGATTACCTACTTCAGCATTGCAATGGTTTGCGCAATGCTAAGTCTCTTGATCGCATCATCCCTGAGCTAAGGTTATCAAAACCTTATAACCGAGAACTCTTTCAGCACCTCATTCTCGTGCCTCTGCGCGAAGAGGATAACTTCTTCATTGGCACTAGCTCCAAGGGAGTCTACTTCATTTCTTCGCCCGAAGATGCCTTTACAACTATCTCATTCTATACAAACCGCATTCGCGCCGAGAAGAAACACTTGCGCAACCTCAAGAGAATTGCCCAGCGCAATCGGCTATTTGAACATTTTACCGCTGCCTTCCCAAAGGACACGAAGAAAACTCTTTATCTTGATGAATCCGGAACACCCGACATCGCCAACCTCACAACCGATCCTTTCTTCATAGTCTGCGCAGTTGTGATTGATGCTAGAAAGGCAGAGCGTTTGCTTGCTGACAAATTTGACTTTATTCGTAAGGGGCTACATAAGCCCAGCGATTTCGAGTTTCGATCTAGCCGACTCTCGAACAAACACTATCGGTTTGCTCTCAAAGAGCTGTCAACCGTCGACTATGAATTCGCAGTTGCTTGCTTCGTCAAAGCCAAGTTGCGAGGCCACGGATTTCGCTATCCGAGCATGTTCTACAAGTACGCATTTGGTTTCCTCATTGACGATGTTCTCGATGACACCGGCGAGGTCAACATTGTTTTCGATGAGTACGGAGGCAAGAACTCTAGTTTCCAAGATGAATTCTTTGAGTACCTGCGCACTCGGTACTCTTACATTTCCTGTCAACAAAGTCTCGCATCTGGAAATGTTCAGCAGTGACAAGAATCCGTTTCTGCAACTCGCGGACCTTCTGGCTGGCGTCGTCAAGAATGATCTCAAACGCCCGAAAAAGCTCATGCCGCTCGTATCTGACAAACTATTATCATTGCACTATTTTCCTTATGGCTCATAACGGCAGACGGCCTATAACACTTCATAGAAGGTCGCAGTCTCCGCTAGAAAACAGCGGGATCTCAGTTGAAAATGTTTGGCAAGAGAAAGCGATTTGTCGCAAACCATACTCGCAGCAAACACGCAATGCGTGAAGTGAAGAGTTATGTGAAATTGTTTTGCTCGCTTATTCTAATCAATGCAGCGAGAGCAAACTCAACCACACGCGAGGTGCGCTATGAAATGGGAAAGCATCAATCTGCACCTAGAAAACCTCTTCCCGGGATTGGTAAGCCTGTTTTTGCTCATGCGGCTATTGCCCGCCTGGATCGTTCTACCCTTTTCTCAGAATTCCTTTCGAACGAACGAACTCTTTGACTCGGGCGTTCTTCTCGCTGCGTCGTACCTTCTCGGTGCAGTTGCCGTGGCTGTAAGTCGCTTGCTTGTTGACCGCGTCTCCGAAAAACTACCTCGCCCATTGTTGCTTAGCTTGTTGTCTCGCGGTCCACTAAAGGGCATGTCCTTCAAGCATATCAACGATAACTACCGAGACAAACTGCGGCACGCCCTGTCATCCGGCAACGATCTCGTGAAGCAAGAAGTAGCTCGTCGACGAGAACGAGGCAGGCTTGTTCGAACAGCCCTGATCCCCGCAATCCTCGCTGTAGTATTGGTCACATCTTCAAGCTCCGCTATTGCAGTCGTCTTGTGGGCGTTGCTCGCTTTTGTTGTCCTTCTTTTTATCTATGCATACGTCGAAACAACTATTTATGAAGAGTGTCTTCTTGTCTAGGTCTCGAGCGTCACTTAATCGCTTTTGTGGATTTGTGTTGCAGAAAGACTTCACATAACAAACGGCAAAGCGCGCTCACAGCAAAGACGCAATGCGTGAAGCGAAGAGGTAGGCTACAGCAGGCACGCGAGCGACCAAGTCAATTCCGCGTGGAGGTCCAATTATGAAAGCGAAGACCGTAGCTCTGGCCGATGTCGGAGAGATGCTCACAATCAACCTCAGCCGACTCGCCCATCGACTTAATTCGCTGCAGCGCAGTTTCCAATTCGACGTCGTTGATCCAATGCCTTCCGCCTCCATCGGCGCCCCAGATGTACGCGATCAATGGTACGAAATCGCGCCTGTGTTGAGGCGCATTCGCTCGTATCCAAGATTTCGCGACTACGATTTTCTCATTGGTATCACGCAATTCAAGATCACAAACACCACCGACCGCTTGGCCAAAAACGATAGAGACTATTTCTCGATGAGCGACATGGAGAAGGCGAGTGTCATAAGCGTTAATCAGGCGGTCCTTATTCACAAGTCGCCCACCAAAAGCGCTTATCAATATATTGCATTTCTCGCGATGTGCGAGCTACTCACCAACCTGACAAAAACGTACCTAGCACACCCTATGATACATGGCTGCCTCTTTGACGAATGCGAGGATCGCAGCGCTCTAATCATTGGCCTCGAGGCAGCCCGCATCTGTCCTCTGTGTATTCACACGATCCAGGCTGCTGGTGCCTCCCAACAAGTCGTACGCGACGTCACCACCGTCTTGACTTGGTGCAGCGAGAATACTTGGCGTTTTGCCATCAGTGCTTCGGCGAGAAGTCCTTTCCTGGCTTTGTCAATTGCGGTCGGTGGAGCCATATTGTCTCTCGCGTTACCGGCGCGTTTGCTCTGGGTCAGACTTCCCGCACTCATTCTCCTCTTCTCCATTCCTTTCCTGGTCTTGCTCTACCACAAGAAATTTTGTCACAAAGAAACCAAACTGAACCAAACATAATTCCGAGGACACCATGAAGCGCAAGCTCCCTCATTACAGAGTGTTCACACGAATCGCGCGATCTCGAATCCACGGCGTCGGAGTCATCGCGATCCGTCACATCAAGAAAGGAACCAAGATCTTTTTCGGCGACGACGCGCCGATTGTGTGGGTCGATCGCAGCAAAGTCAAACTCATTGAGCCCGAACTGAGGAGGCTTTACGACGACTTCTGCATCGTCAACAACGATCTCTATGGTTGCCCCAAGAACTTTAACCAGCTCACTGTTGCCTGGTACCTTAATCACTCTGACAAACCAAATGTACGTGCCGACATCCACTACGACTTCTACGCTTTGCGCGACATCAACAAAGGGCAAGAACTCACCGTCGACTATGACTCATTTTCAGACTACTGAGTGCCTGCGCCTAACAAACGGCAAACCGCCCTCGCAGCAAACACGCAATGCGTGAAGCGAAGAGTTAGGCGCAAGCAAAGTTTCATTTTGTTAGGGCGTTTTGTGGCACATCAAATCAAACAGAACCATTATCTTGAAACCATACACAATGAACTTGTTTCGAGTAGTACAATTTGAAAGTTATGAATGCGGCAGCTTAGCCGCCATCCGTTAGGCACACGATACAAAGGAGGAACAGATGAAGAAACGTACAGGAATGTTCGGTTTGCTTTTTGTGGTATTGTTGGTGGGCGTAGCCACGGTGCAGTCGCAGCCCGCGCCGATTACTGCGATCAAGGCCGGTCGGCTCATTGACCCGGAAACCGGGACAGCGGCCACCAACCAGGTGATCCTCATCGAGGGCGAGAAAATCAAGGCGGTCGGTTCGAATCTCGCCATCCCAGCCGGTGCGGTGGTCATTGATCTGTCAAAGCTGACGGTGCTGCCCGGTCTTGTTGATGCGCACACGCACATGGCGATAACCTATAAAGAGCAGCCGGAGAACAATTACTACTATCTCACCTACATTATGGAGTCGACTCCATTCCGCGCCATCCAGGCCGCGTCTAACGGCATTCAGCTTCTCAACTCGGGCTTCACTGTCGTTCGTGACGTAGGCAATAACGCGCTCTACGCCGATGCGGCACTGCGGCAGGCAATCGAGCAAGGCTGGCTGCCGGGCCCCACAGTGATCCCGTCAGGACCGATGATCGGCAGCACGGGCGGGCAGTTCTGGCCTACGCCGGAGATGTACAAGTATCACAACATCATGTTCCCTGAGTACATTGACGCGAACAGCCCGGACGAAATAGTCCGCGCAATCCGTGAGAACATGCTGTTCGGCGCGAAGACGATCAAGCTGTGCATTGACTGCAAGCCGTGGGGCTATTCGGTTGAAGACATCAAGCTGGCCATCAGCGAGGCCGCGAAGGGCGGTTGCAAGGTCGAGGGGCATGTGCAGACCGCCGATGGAGCGCAGCGCGCAATCGATGCAGGGATCCACATGATTGCGCACGGAAACGCCCTGACGCCGGAACACCATCAGCAGATGGCCTTAAAAGGAATCTTTCTGAACGGAACCGATACGCCTTTTATGCCTTACCGGGGGAACGAACAGGCGTTCAAACGGACGGTCGCGAATCTGCGCGACGCTTGGGAGAAGAAGGTGCCGCTGACCTTCTCGACCGACCTCGACTACTGGAATGAGCGAATGAAGAACGAGAAGACCGGCGAGTGGTTGACCCGCGGCGACCTGACAATCGCCTTCCTCGAAACTTGGAAGGCGGCCGACATCCCCCCGGCCGACATCCTCCGCGCGATGACGATCAACGGCTACAAGGCCGCTGACATCATCAAGGAGCGCGGTCCGATCAAGCCGGGCTTCTACGCCGATCTGATCGCGGTGGCGGGCGACCCGCTCACCGATATCGACGCGTTGCGCAACGTGCAGTTTGTGATGAAGAACGGGATGGTGTTCAAAAAGGACGGCGTGATGACGCCGGAGAAGTTTTTCCACCCCGGCCCGGTCAGGACACCAAGCGGGAGGTGGACTCGATAATCCGGCGCTCTCAGCAATGGCGTGTGGTGTCCGCCCAAGCCGGCAGGGCGCCTCGCGCTTGGTAGTTTCCTGTGACTCGACTCAGGGACACGCACCCTGGTCTGCCTGTGGGTGAGGCGCATGGAAAGTTCTGTGCCGGAGAACCTCATCATTACCGACCGCTAAGAAGTGCTCGCACTCGATGAGCGTGAGTACGTTAAGCATGGCTTATAGTTGTGCAGTTCAGGTTTGAAAGTGAAGCGAATGAACTTGGTTCGTTTAGTGTATATTGAAAACATTCAGTGGGCAGCTTAGCTGCCATCCTTTAGGCAGCATTCATGATCGAACACTAACCATCTCGCACGCTTTCGCTTTTGTGCCGCAAAATGATTTTGATATAGAAGTTTGCCTGCGCCTAACAAACGGCAAACCGCACTCGCAGCAAGCACGCAATGCGTGAAGCGAAGAGTTAGGCGGCACGCAGAGAGCGGACATTAACGAGGACATTATATGATCCGAACCGCACTACGCGTGCCCACAATCATCATTGTGACCTTGATTTCTCAATCGCTGGGAGTCTCGGCTTGGGCACAAATCCGAGAACATGCTGAACCGACAAAAGTTGCCTCGCAGATCTATTCTACACTGCTCTCACGTTTCCAAAAGGAACATCCTGGTGACATTCGAATAGAGCTGGATGATATTCGGGCCTGTCAAGCCGATCCGATCGTCTCTTTCACCAAGGCGAATCGTTTTCTCGTTTTGGCAAGAGCCCTCTTTTATGACACTCGTAGCCATTCCCAGAGTGACCTCCTCGGCGTATTCATCTTCGACGACTCGCTTACAACAATCCTGAGAACAATCGACATTATCGGCGATGCGCACGAATATGCGTATAAGATTGCCAAGGTCTGGAAAGACACACTAACTATACATGGAGAGGGATTCGGACACGATTGGCCACCAATCGACAAAAAGTATAAGTTGTACTTCTGGAATAACTATAAGTGAATTGCATAAGCGTTAACGAACTTTGAGTGTGGGCATTCGACTGCGCGGCGTATAACAAACGGCAAACCATACTCGCAGGAAACACGCAATACGTGAAGCGAAGAGTCAGCTGCAATTGCCCTTCACTATTTCACGAAAGGAGAAACACATGAAAAACATTTTCCGACTCCTCTTTGTGATGTTTTGCCTATTCACCACTACGAAGCCATTGCATGCCCAATGGATCCAAACCAGTGGACCCTATGCCGCTTCTGTTTCTTCTTTTGCCGTGTCCGGCACGAGTCTTTTTGCTGGCACAGGTGTCGGCGTCTTTCTTTCTACCAACAACGGCACAAGCTGGACTGCGGCGAGTACCGGCTTAACGTACACTTCGGTCTTTGCTCTTGCCGTCTCCGGCACGAATCTCTTTGCCGGGACTTCTGGCGGCGGTGTCTGGAGACGACCGTTGTCGGAGATGATCACCTCAGTGGAAAGGCTCTCGGCTGACTTGCCGAGGTGTTTCAGTCTTGACTAGAACTATCCGAACCCGTTCAATCCAGCGACGATTATTTCGTTTAGTCTTCCATCACAGTCACTTGTATCACTGAAGGTATTTGATGCTTTGGGAAGAGAAGTGTCGATTCTACTCGCCGACGAGTTGCCTCCTGGAACGTACGCACGGCAATGGAATGCGGCAACGTTACCAAGCGGTGTTTATTTCTACAGGTTGCAGGCAGGATCACGTACTGAAACAAGGAAACTCGTTTTGCTCAGATGACGGGCAACTGCAACTAACAGAACCTATACTGTCTGACCTGCCCCCTTCAAAGTGATCCAAAAACGAGTTAGGAAGTTTTGTATTTTGGATCAAAAGGAGGCAGCAATGGGTAAACCGAGACACGCAGCCGAACAAGTAATCAGCAAGTTGCGGGAAGCAGAGGTCTTGCAGGCGAAGGGGATGCCGATGGCCGAGGTGATGCGTCAACTCGGTATCAGTGATGCAACGTATTATCACGAAGTGATGGCTTTGCCACAAGTGGCGGAAAGAGGATGGGGGCCTGCGAGTTGATCAAGCGGAGCGGCTGAAGGAGATGGAGCAAGAGAATACACGGCTACGGAAGGTAGTAGCAGATTTGTCAATCGATAACGCCATCTTGAAGGAAGCAGCACGGGGAAACTTCTAAGCTCGACAGAGTCCGTCGAAGTCTGACGACCCGGTCAAACGGCGCCGGGCGGTGGATGAGATCCAGGAAGAATTGCTCGTTTCAGAATGACGTGTTTGCCGTGTGTTGGAACAACCAAGATCGACGCAGCGACAACAGCCAGTGGTCAAGACGGATGAGGAACCGCTGAAGGAACGAATCGTAGCCTTGGCATGCGAGTATGGCCGTTACGGCTATCGGAGAGTGACGGCATTGCTGAAGAACGAAGGCTGGCGAGTGAACCACAAGCGAGTGGAGCGATTATGGCGTCAGGAAGGGCTGAAAGTGCCCCAACGACAGCCCAAACGAAGGCGTTTGTAGTTGAACGATGGATCGTGCATCCGTCTTCGTCCGTTGTATTGCGACCACGTCTGGAGCTATGATTTTGTGGCTGAACGTACGACAGATGGCAGAGCGGTCAGGATGCTGAACATCATAGACGAATATACGCGGGAGTGTCTGTCGATTCGCATTGGACGGCAGATTAAAGCGGCTGACGTTCTCTACCAGCTTTCGGAGTTGTTCGTTTTGCGAGGTGCACCTGATTACCTCCGCTATGACAATGGATCGGAGTTCACGGCGCAGATGGTCCGAGACTGGCTACAACGACTCGGCGTGAAGACACTATTCATCGAACCAGGGAGTCCATGGGAGAATGGCTACATTGAATCATTCAATGGAAAACTCAGAGATGAGCTCTTGAACGGAGAGATTTTTGATACGATATTGGAGGCCAGAGTGATAACAGAGAAATGGAGAAGGCAGTACAACACGATCAGGCCTCACAGTTCACTCAAGCATCGACCACCGGCACCAGAAGCTTACTTCCCACTGCAGGTAGCCAATGCCTGAACAGGGAAAAAACTAACTTCACATTGGCACACAAACAGGGGGCTGGTCAAAAACAGCAATTCTCGATACCATCTCGAAAGGAAACTTCCATGATCTCCAAATCTAGTCCGGTTGTCGCTCTCCGGGCGCTTGCAAGTGCAGGGGTGTTACTCCTGATAGGAGTGACATACCCTGGCTGTGAGACACAACAGGGTGTCTCCCGGAAGGCGATGACATCCCTGATGCAATCTCTCAAGGAGGCGATTGAAAGGCGAAACGTCAACAAGATGATGACGCTCTGCAAGAACTCACCGGATTTCTTCGTGTGCACGAACGGGAAGGTGTTGAACTACGATGAGTTCAGCCAGGCGTCGCGGCAGGCGTTTCAAGCAATCAAGAGCGTTCAACTCACATGGGACACGCTCCACGTGAAAGTGCTTGGTTCTGACGTCGTCGCTACGATGATCCCTTTTCATGAAACGCTGGTAGATTCAAATGGAGTTGGCCGGCGGCTGAGGGGCGAGATGACCTGGGTGGCAAGCCGCATGGGAGGAGACTGGAAATTCATCTACGCGCACGCGTGGCACGAGCCCGACACAGACTCTCGCTAGCGACGGTTATCGAACCACCACTAAATCACAGTATTCCCTGACTGAAGAGCTGATACTATGAATAAAAACCTTCTCTTTGCCACGGTCGTATCTGCGCTGGGGAGCTTTCTGTTTGGTTTTGATACCGCTGTCATTTCTGGAACGACAAAGTTCATCACTCAGTACTTTACCCTTACGGACGCCACGCTGGGCATAACGGTGTCCATTGCTCTCTGGGGGACAGTGATTGGATCAATAGTCATTGGAAAGCCAGGAGACGCATTTGGACGACGGGCCATGCTCTCTGTCTGTGGTGTTTTCTTTTTCTTTTCGGCTCTCGGTTGCGCTTTAGCTGAGAGCTGGTACGTACTCTTGTTCTCTCGGTTTCTGGGAGGGGTGGCCATCGGGGCGGCGTCCGTGATGGCTCCCATGTATATCGCAGAAATCGCGCCGGGTCGATTGAGAGGCAGATTAGTTGCAGTCGCGCAGTTCAATATTGTCATCGGTATTCTGGTCGCATTCTTCTCCAACTATTTGCTGGTTGACATCGGTGCGAACAATTGGCGCTGGATGTTTGGTGTGATGGCCTTCCCGGCTGCTCTCTTCTTCCTGCTGTTGTTCCTTGTGCCTGAAAGCCCGCGCTGGCTGGTTAAGCAAAAACTTATAGATAAAGCCCGATCTGTTCTGCAGAATGTTGGTGCGGACAACCTGGAATCCGAACTTTCTGATATCGTCGATTCCTTGAAGGAGGAAATTGGCCAGGGTGTCACAAAGCTCTTCCAGAAGAAATACAGTTTCCCAATCATGTGTGCGGTGCTGTTGGCAATTTTCAATCAGTTGTCGGGTATCAACGTCATCATGTACTATGCCCCGATGATTTTCGAGAAAGCCGGTGCGAGCACAAATGCAGCCATGCTGCAGGCTGTGGCCGTTGGAGTGACCAACATGATTTTCACCATCATCGCCATGTTCTTTATTGACAAATTTGGCCGTAAGACGCTGCTTCTGATAGGGGCAGTTGGAATGTTCTTCTCCCTGTCTGGCGCCGCGTTTCATTACTACTTCGAAAACCTTTTCGGCGGGATCGGTGTGGTGATTTTCATCGTCGGCTTCATAGCTTTCTTTGCCTTCTCGCAAGGAGCCGTTATCTGGGTGTTCCTTGCTGAGATATTCCCCAACAAGGTGAGGGCCAGGGGTCAAGCGCTTGGATCTTTTACCCACTGGATCATGAATGCCTTGATCGGTCTGGTGTTCCCCGTTGCCCTTTCGTCTGTTGGAGGTGGAAGCGTGTTCATGTTTTTCGCCGTGATGATGATCCCATTCTTCATCTTCGTTTGGAAAATGATGCCGGAGACAAAGGGAAAATCGCTGGAGGAGCTAGAGAAGGTCATCCTATCGAGGTGAGAAGGACTATAGGCGCATTGTTGCATTGAGAACTAGTGTCCTGTCTCACAAGTTCATTGAATAAGTGCAAGGTGCGACACACCGCACTCTAAATCCCCCGTACCCCCTTTGAGAAAGGGGGAGGCCTGAATGTGGATATGCCAGTGCGAACTCGACGCAGCCGGACGATATCACCTCCCCCTTTGGAAAAGGGGGATCGAGGGGGATTTTGTGTCCCGAGATTGGATCTACCTGTCCGCCTCTTCTCGCCGAGGCAAAGGGTTCCTTCGGAAGGGCATCGTTTCGTGATAGGCAGTGTTTGCTGTGTCCGGCATGGTCATTTCTGGATTTCCGGTGCATGCCTGCTTTGGCAGATTGACTTATTCAAGGTATCTGCGGGACGTGACACTAGCAGGATGTTGAAAAACGAACCGCCAAGAGCGCAAAGGACCGCAAAGAAAACATTCAGGTTTCCTCTTTCTACAAAACCTCAAACATTTGGCGCTCTTGGCGGTCTTTGCGGTTCATCTTTATCTTTGAAACTAGAATTTCAACAACCTCCTAGATGTGCTGTCGAAGAGTGGGACCTCGAAGCATCGATGTGTGACCCATGTTCATAGATTTCAGCCGCTGGTGTTTCTGTGGGCCGAGCAAGTGATGACAAGCTGATCCGAGTGTTGTGGACGATCGGCTATCTCACGTGGTCTCAGTGAAAATGGAACCATAATAGAAGGAGCTCATCGTGAAAATCAAGACAGCCCCAATTTTTTTAGCTTTCCTTTGCATGGGTTTTGGCGACGTCGTGGGTCCTCTCGTGGGACTGGTAAAAGACACATTCCAACTTTCATACACAATGGCTCAATTAGTTCCTTTTGTCGGATTCATCATGTTCGGCGTTCTATCGGTTCCTGTAGGCATCTATCAAGACAAGAAGGGGAAGAAATTCATTCTTGTGCTTGGTCTGGTTGTTGCGTTCATAGGACTGCTTCTTCCGATGATCAATGGAATGTACGGAGTAAAAGTCCAGTTCAATCCGGGAGAGTACTTCAGTTACTATGTGGTACTGTTGTCTATTCTCCTTCTGTGTGCAGGAGCAACGATTCTGCAGGTTGTCGGCAATCCTGTTATGAGGGACGTTTCACCGGAAGGCGCATATTCTAAGAATCTTTCGCTTGCTCAATCAATCAAAGCGATCGGTTCTTCTCTCGGATTCTTGCTTCCGCCTTTGGTTGCCATTTCCCTTGGGTTAGATTGGAGTATTCTGTTCCCGGTGTTTTCCATCTTGATTGTAATTACATTGTTGCTCGCAACTCCTCTAAAGATATCGGAACACAAGGACCCAAGTTCCAAACCGGCTTCGTTAAGATCTTGTTTGTCATTGCTCAAGAACGGCTTTGTTTTCGTGATGGTCATGGCTCTCTTTATATATGTCGGTGCAGAAGTGTCAATGAGCTCAGGCGTGCCCATCCTGTTGAAGGAGAACTTTGGAATCAAAGGATTTAGCTTATGGATAAGCTGGGCCATATTCTTTCTTCCAATAGTGTTAGGAAGGTTTGGCGGCTCAATCGTTTTGGGTCGGATGTCTCCCCAAAAGTTGCTTGTGATCACGGTGTTCACGGCAATTGTCGGGGTTCTGGCAATGTTCACTTCAAATGAAGTTCTGACCTATATCGGAATCGTCCTGGTCGGATTAGGGTTTGCGAATATTTTCCCTTTAGTTTTCTCAATTACTATTGACCGGATGCCGGAGCGGTCCAATGAATTGTCCGGTCTGATGGTAACAGCCATCTCCGGTGGCGCTATTGTCCCGTTAATAATGGGAAGAGTCGTAGACAACACCAGTGTTCTTACAGGTTTTGTTGTGCCCTTATTGTGTCTTTTGTACATATCTTTCGCATCATTTGTTTCAATGAGAAAATCAGCAATCTTGTCAAAGTAAATGTGAGAGTATAACAATGGATTATCGACTAGACAGAAGAATCGTGATGACGCTCGATGCAGGCGGTACGAATTCCGTGTTCTCGGCCTATCAAGGGAACGAACAGATTCTCGAAGATATTGTTCTACCCACGTACGCAGACAATCTGGATAAATGCTTGTCTACTATTGTGGAAGGATTCAAGCAAGTCAGAGACAGGCTGCAGATTGCACCCGTGGCTCTCAGCTTTGCTTTTCCAGGTCCGGCAGACTATCCAAATGGTATTATTGGGGATCTCCCAAATCTACCCGCATTCCGTGGTGGCGTCGCTTTGGGTCCAATGCTGGCAGATAAATTTGGGTTACCGGTATTCATCAACAACGATGGTGATCTGTATGCGTATGGCGAGGCGATCGCAGGTTACCTCCCGTACATAAATGACTTGCTTGAGAAAGCTGGGAGTCCGAAGAGATATAAGAATCTCCTTGGCCTAACGCTGGGTACCGGATTTGGTGCTGGAATTGCACGCGATGGCCGCGTATTCTTGGGAGATAATTCTGTCGCCGGCGAGATCTGGCTCCTCAGGAACAAACTTAATCCGCAAACGAACATCGAGGAGCATGTGAGTATTCGGGCGGTGAGAAGATTCTATGCTCGGGAAGCAGGAATTCCCATGGATGAGGCCCCTTCGCCAAAAGACATTCATGAAATCGTCAAAGGCATGAAACAAGGGAACAAGGAAGCAGCTTTGAAAGCTTTTCGGGAAATGGCTGAAGCTGCCGGTGACGCAATATCCAACGCGATAACGCTAATCGATGGGATCGTTGTTATCGGAGGGGGACTTTCCGGTGCTTCCGAATTGTTCCTGCCGCACATGGTTCAAGAAATGAATAGCTACTATACCAAACCCGACGGAACAAAATTCCGCAGATTGATTGCCAATGTCTACAATCTGGAAGACAAGGACGAACTGCAAAAATTCCTGCTAGGGTCCACAAGAGAAATTGCGGTCTACGGCAGTGGCAAGAAGATCAAATACGATCCTGAAATGAGAATTGGTGTCGGCATATCAAAAATTGGCACCAGCAGGGCGATTTCTATAGGGGCATATGCTTTTGCACTGAATTCAGTTGACAATGGATCATAACAACTAACCTGGAAGGGGGTGTCGTAGAGGAACGTTTTGAAGTCAAGAAAGACGGCGGATCCTCTTGGACGAACACAATTGGACATTGCTTTCTTAGATACATGCGAAGGCAAGGGATATGATACTCTGTGGGTACGAACACACTGGAAGGATTGTGACCAACAAATTCATGATGATACACTGACCATCGCCATCAAAAGTTGGCGTTAAGACCGCGTCTGGACCACGTGTGGTTCCCCGTCCTTTTCAAATTCACGCTCCGATTCGAAGACCTTACCATCTGTTCGGTGTTAGGACCAAGATTTGATCAGCTCATAAGAAAGATGGCGACGGTTGTTTCGCGTTATGGTTTCAACGCTTCAAAACAACTGAGCTCGGAGCTTCAATCGGTCTAGGGGTTGAGTTGAGTAGTTTTTCAAGATTGCCGATTGGATTGGAAGTCAGGTACAGTTTATCGTTAGCAAGCGGGTACTCTGATGATTTTCGAAATGCTTAGAAATCATTCAACGGAAATTTTGATGATGCTCTGCTTAAGTTAACAAGTGCCAGGTTGGCGGAGACCTTCCCGTTCATTCGCCAATAGTTCTCTTGAAGACTTCTCAAACGCATTTTTCCGACGAAGAGCCATGAAGAAATCTCGACGCTTTTTCCACAATAGAAGTTAGGCACCTGCCCACTCCTCGCTCTAAGCGACTCAGAGTCGTTTGATCAATTCCTATACGTTTCGCCAATTCCCTTTGGCTCAAACCGTAACACTTTCGATACTGGTGCACTCTTCCGCCCAGAGTCTATGGATCGGTAGCTGCAGGATTGTAACCCAGAAACATCAGAACTTTGGGAAGGCATCGGAGCATAGGTGCTGTCCGATTCTTTTCCCAGTTAGTGACAGTTGATTCGTCTACCCCTAAGATCTGGGCGAGATCCTTCTGAAAGAGGCCAAGTTCGAGCTGTCGCTTCTTGATATGGTCGCCCCACGGTTTGGGGTTTTGTGGGATTTTCGATGGTCTGGCGACTTTGAGGCTGACGCGACAGAAAGGTAACAGATCGCCGCAGATCGGTCCACGTAACTCGAAAGATGGATGCGACTTTCCTTAATCCAGCGAAGGAATTGTCTTCTGGATCCAGGGGAATCTGGACCTAAGCATGACCGGCCCCCAGCGGTAGTGCCTATGTGAAGTTGGCTTTTCCATGGTCACCAGGTGTCCCCATTATTATTGCCTATCTGAGGAGACGAAGAAGATCAGTCTGGTCAAGTCACGTCAGTAGTATCCTCCGAAGCCATTGAAAACAAAGGCATCAGTGAACAAACCAATGATGTCAACTCTTGAAGAAACATCGGACCACCGCTGCAAGTACTACAGAAGAATCGCGATTGGTGAAGGCTCACCATTCAGACAGCGATCAGGCCAGTCGGGATTTCTTTTGTTGTCATTCCCTCAACGATGAAATCCAGTTGGCTGGTTCTGATGGCCATCTGACTTTCCACACTGTCATTGCAGTCATTTCTCCCCCCCAGGCTGGTCCGGGGCAACGGGTGTTGCATGGAATCTGCCTGAAAGAATTAACTTGACAAAAACAATTTCATGATGTACACTTGATCAGTTGGTTTGAACAACAAACTAATCAGTAACGCTGCAAAGACGGATTTAAAGCCTATCAAATTAGTAAGTTGTCTGTACAAACTAATTCTCACTTGTGACTCCATTCCGGATTGGATATGCACTCGAGGCGACACAAGCACGAAGGCATTACGCGAATCAACTCCAAGGTCGGGCGCGACATCAATCGCTCGATCGTTCTTGCCACCGTACGCCGCCGCCAACCGATCTCGCGCGCTGAGATTGCTGAGATCACGCGGCTGAACAAGAGTACGGTTTCTAGCATCGTGGCGAGTCTGATCGACGAGGATCTTTTGATCGAGTCAACGAATCACAATGGCGGAATCGGCAGAAACCCGGTGAACCTGAGCCTCAGGCATGGGAGGCACTTCGTTGGTGCCATCTCCTTTGACGCTCCGTGCACGCGTGTCGCGGTAGTTGATATCAACGGCTCACTCAAAGCCCAGGAGGAAATCTGGCCCAAAGTGGTTTCCCCCGGGAGCCTCGTCGCCGAATGCGTTGCCCGACTAAACGCACTGCGATCAACAATCGGTCCTCACCAGTTTCACGGCATCGGGGCGAGCGTGGGAGGCATCGTGGACTCAAGCCAGTCTGAGGTGATTTACTCGGCCAATTTGGAGTGGAATCACGTTGACCTCTCCGCCCTGATCCGGGAACAGGTCCCCGACGTCGAAGCGGTCATCGTGGAAAATGATGCAAAGGCCGCGGCACTTGCTGAGCTGCTCTTGGGGACACATCGGCTCTCCTCTACGAACTTGGTTTTTCTTTTGCTCGGCGTCGGGATTGGCGCGGGAATCGTAGTTAACGGCCGAATCCTCAGTGGCAACGCACACGGAGCAGGAGAAGTCGGTCACATGACCGTCGTCGACGGTGGCGAGCAATGCTCTTGCGGCAACGCAGGATGCTGGCACCTGTACGCATCGGAACAGGCGCCGATCAGGTGGTTTGCAGAAGCCAAACAGTCTCAGGCCGGGTCTCCGGTTGCCTCTGCGCTGTCAGACGTTGTTGGTGCCGCCCGCGCAGGCGACGAAGACGCGCTCAAGGCGCTCCGCCTCTGGGCACAGCACATTGGCGTCGGCATCGGGGACCTGATCTGCATTCTTGATCCTGAGGCTGTCGTCGTCGGAGGGCCGATCACCCAAATCTGGGATTTGGTACGTGAAGACATCAATGACGCGGTGCGGGGGTGTGGGATGTTTTCCCGGCAGCGTACAACAACCATACTTCCCACATCGCTGCCGGACAATCCTCCGCTCTACGGTGCAGCAGCTTTGTCGATCCGAAGAATCTTCGCCGACGTTACCATCTCCTTGTGAACAAACAATGGGAAAATGGCTTCAACAGGTCAGAGAACGTGAGGTGTGAGATATTGCCTGGCCCGAGATCGCCGAAACGACCATCCGGGGAACGTTCTGCATCCAACATTGAGTAAGGACCACTATATCTAGGAGAAGATCATGTTCAACAGAATCATTTCTGTCTCAAGTGTCCTGGTTCTGTTGTCTCTCTTCCTAAGCCATTATGGATTGGGACAAACGAACGCGACTATCGAAGGATCTGTGAAGGATGCCCAGACGGGCGAGCCGCTCCCTTCAGCAAACGTGATCATCGTGGGCACCAGCCTCGGCGCGGCGACAGACATAGACGGCAAATACGTGATACGAAATGTCCCGCTAGGATCGTACACCCTTCGTGCTTCCTATCTCGGTTATAGGCCTCTGAAGCATCCGGTGCAGGTAATGAAAGGAGTGGACAGCAAACAGGATTTCAGGCTTGAAAATATCGGGATTACAGGCGAGACCGTCGTTGTCACTGCACAAGTAGCGGGCCAGAACCAGGCCATTAACCAGCAACTTGCAGCGTTGCAGGTGATGAATGTGGTTTCTCTTGCTCGAATCCAGGAACTTCCCGATGCCAACGCTGCAGAGTCCGTGAGCAGGCTTCCCGGTGTTTCGCTAGTGCGGACGGGCGGGGAGGGATCGAAGGTCGTCATTCGTGGACTCTCCCCGCAGTTCAATCAAGTCACCATTGACGGAGTAGAATTGCCGAGCGATGTGGCCTCCGCCAACAATGTTACCTCTGGCGATGCCAGTGCGCAGCAATCTGTCGGCGCCCTCCTCGGCGATCGAGCTGAAGATCTCGAGCATGATCTCTTCCAGTATGCTTGGGGGGATTGAAGTCATTAAGGCAATTACGCCTGACATGGATGCGACGCTGATTGGCGGCGTTGTGAATTTTGGTTTGCGAAAAGCTACGAAGGGTCTGACCAGCTCTCTCGTGGACGAATCGTGGTTCCCTATGGTTGAGCTCAGGACTCAAGGCGGGTACAACAATTTGAAGAACACCCGCAATGACTACAAATTCGTCGGCACGCTGGAAAGGCGCTTTTTCGATGAAAGTTTCGGGGTGTTCGTTCAGGCATCTACGGAGAGACGAAACCTGAGCGCAAACGAATTGGGCGCAAGCTATACGCTCCGGGACAAGACTCACGGTGATGCAGGCATACCCGATCTCGTGTCATTGGATCTTACCGATGTGTGGAGAAAACGGGAACGAGTCGGTGGCACGGTCGTACTGGATTTTCAGCACGAGACCGGTGAGATAGGATTCATGAATTTCATAAGCAGTAGTGACACAAAAGAAATCCACAGGGGCGAGTCAATCCACCAAACCAGTAATGATATCTGGTATAACTGCACCGATTCACACAACAAACTGAATGTGCTCAGCAATCTCCTCAGCATAAAGCAGGATATCGCCCTTTTCCACATCGACGCGAAACTCTCTCACAGCTATTCCGAAAGCAGGAATCCCGAGGATCTCTTCTTCGATTTCTGGCAGAACGATGCAGGACTCCGCAACAAAGGGGATTTGTCAAAGGTACAGCCCAAGGTTCTCTGGTTAGATGCTGTACCGAATGCTTCAATCGCAAATTTGGATGTGATTCAGACTTCGGAGACGTTTCAAAAGGAGCGCTCATTAACCGGTTCGCTGGATCTTCAAGCAGACATAACGTTTTCGAATACGTTGGCGGGCAAGATCAAATTTGGAGGGATGTATCAATATCGATCCCGTGCATATGACTTCAACCAGAGTAACGGTTCGCAATTGTACTCGGGTGGAAGTCCAGTTCTTATTGCGTTCCGGAACGCCTTCCCTTGGTTGGTGACGAACGGCGTGGGGAGTTTCCTGAATTTCAACACTGGTGATTATGAATACGGCAAATTCCTCAATGGCGAATACTCGATCGCCTATCCAATCAATCCGGATCTCATGTGGCAGCTTCTTCCATATGCGAAGGTTACCTCCTCACTAGAGGGATACCGGCGTAACAACCTGGCATCTTTTGTCAATGACTACTCGGGCGATGAGAAAAAGAGCGCGGCGTATGTGATGTTCACACTGAATGTCGGTGACGAGATCACCATTCTTCCTGGTGCGCGTTATCAGAATCTTACAACAACCTATACAGCCATGAGAGGCCGGATTGTCCCTGCAGGTATTCAGGGCGGGGACACCACTGTCACGCAAGCCCACGGCTTCTGGCTCCCGATGCTGCACCTCAGGTACAAACCGTTTGACTGGTTGCAGCTCCATTTCGCATACACAAACACCTTGAACTATCCGGACCACAGTACCATCACCCCGCGATATTTCGTTGGATCGAGTGCTATTTCCTACAACAACTGGCGGATAAAGCCGGCGACCTCGGAGAATTTCGATGTTGTTGCCTCTGTCTTCATGAATGAAATTGGGCTCTTTTCCGTCAATGGATTCAAAAAACGTATCAAAGACTTGATATTCTCTTCGCACACCTATGTTACGGGCCTTAGCGCGTATCCGGACCTGCCACAGGGCACACAGCAGTTATTTGAATTCAACACGTACATAAACAACCCCATTCCAATTGATGTCATAGGACTTGAGACAGAGTGGCAGACGCATTTTTGGTACCTGCCCGCACCATTTTCAGGCATCGTTTTCAACATCAATTATACGCACATCTTTTCAGAAGCGAGCTACCCCAGGAGTGAAATGCATGTTGACTACGATGAGGAGGGCAACACTAAGGTGACCGTTCTTGACACAATGTATACAACACGTTTGCTCAATCAGCCCAATGACATACTCAATCTTGCCATTGGATATGATCATGGAGGATTCTCTGCACGGCTCTCTTTGCTGTATCAGGATAACATTTTCAAGAGGCCCGATTTCTGGATGCAGAATAGGGTGAATTCCGCCAAATTCTCACGTTGGGATCTTTCCGTGAAGCAAGAGCTTCCATGGTTTAGAATCCAGCTTTACTTCGACCTGAACAACATTACCGGTGAAAAGGATATTGACATAAACCAAAAAACCAGTTTCCCAGCATCTGAGCAGCACTACGGCATGACGGGAGATTTGGGATTGCGTATAAAGCTCTAACTCTCATTCAAACGGATATGTTGTGGCAGCACATAATTAAGCAACATTACATCAACAAAAAAGGAAAGGAGAGCAAAATGAAAAAATTGCTCTGTTCTGTGGCATGCTTTGTTGTAGCAGCGATATGCGCCATACCAATGCAAGTGGTTGCGCAAGATATTCTTGATGTTGCTGCTAGTCCTCCGGGGAATATCAACACTGTCATCAATGGTGATACGCTGGCTGGAGGTGTAAGAGCGCATCCCAACCGTGTATATAGACTGACACGCGGTTCTGTTTATCAGGTAACCGAGCCAATCAAGATAAACGGCTCTCTTAACATTGTTGCCACCGCAGGAACGACCAGACCACCCGTACTTGCACCGGCAATTCTTATCGACAACTCTTCAATTGATCATTTCTTCGAATTTCTTGGCAAAGGCGCCAAAGTATCGATGGATGACCTTTATCTCCTCTCCGTACGGGCGGATCAGAACTGGTTGGGGTGGAGTGCCGGTATTCGTATCCAAGCCGATAGCGTGACAATGAAGCTGAGGGGCGTGATTTTTGATGCGTTCAGTGAATCAGGCATACGAGTGTATGCACAGTGGACCAAACTGGATGTACAAGACTGCAAATTCAGAAACCACCAGCATTCGTCGTCATGGTTCGGCGGGCAGCCGTTCATGACGGACGCCCCGAATGCGCTGGACACCGTGAAGTTCATTAACAACACATTCTTCTGCAACAGCTCTTATCTCTGGTCGATTCGCGGATATGACAGGAGGTCAATCTTTGAGCATAACACACTCGTGTACGGCGTCGTGAATCCTTTCTTGACGAGACAAGGTTCGCACATGATCATCAGGAACAACCTATTCTATGCTATGCATGCGTTTGGTGGGAATCCTGATCACGTGTGGGGTGGCTGGTTCTTGAACTGGCCCGATACTGTGTCAAGCGGCATCATCCAAATTAGAGCAAACAGTGTGTGGAATGGTATCACCACTGCAGGTCCTGAGGCCTATGAAGATGCGGCTCACGGTGTTACTGCTTCAATGCTTCTGCCAGCAGACAGGATGATCGATCTTCGGAACAACGTCTATTGCTACCCCAAGAAGCTGACGGATTTCATTAAAGCCTACAATGACACAGTCCAAACGAGGGATAGCATCGACTTCCAGATTGGCGGCGGCAAGGGCTACATTTTGAGAAGTATCATCCCGTCAAGATGGATAAACGATTTGGGCATAGCCACTCTTGACAGCATTATCCCGGCGCAGGGCGGTCATGTTACCCTGTCGGACAACTTCAGCGCGGACCCCGGTTCAATGCAACGGTGACAAACCAGTGTGACAAGTTGAATGCCTATATCGCCAAAATCTGCACGAACACACTGGATTCCGCGTGGCACTTCAAGCCAAGCGGCGTGCTCTATCCTCCTGTTTGGCCGGTACCTGAAAGATCTTGCGTACACGAACACGGCTCTGCTACATGCCGGGTACTGATGGGTTTGCGGTCGGGGATTTGAACTGGTTCCCGACCCAGAAAGCGGCTTGGCTCTTGACGGATGTCGAGCGCGTGGATCAGCTGCCACAAGAATTCACATTGTCACAGAATTATCCCAATCCGTTCAACCCGTCAACGAACATTCGGTTTACTTTGAAGAATGCCGAACACGTCAAGCTTGTTGTGTTCAATATGCTTGGCCAGAAGGTGAGAACGCTTGCGGATCAACAGATGATGGCGGGCAGTTACATCGCAACATGGGATGGGCGCGACGACAGAGGAAATCAACTGTCCAGCGGTGTGTACTACTACCGCCTTGAGACCCAATCGTTGACGGTAACTCGGAATATGGTGTTGCTGAAGTAGACCTCTACCTGCAATTGTTTCAGGTCTGTATTATCAAGGCGCCTCTGATAAGGTAGCGAGGCGCCTTTTTGTTGTATACAGTGTTGAATTTGAGCGTCCTGAATGCCTTTGAGCAGAAACTTCGTGATAAGAAATCAGTGGGGAGGGGCATGCATTTTCCCCAAGGCATCTTTCAACAATGCCATTCCTTGGATCAATAGCATTTGTAGGAAATGATCTACTAGCAGGCACGATGTACAAGGGAATATTTCTCTCAACGGACGAGCGAAAACATTGGAAAACGGAAAACGAAGGATTGGGAACCTATCCGGCGTTCTCTCTGGACATCCACGCGCTGCAGTTGTCGGCGACTATTTACTTGCTGCAAGTAGTTCAGGTATCCGGCGCAGGCCGATCTCGCAGATTACCAGCTACGCAGAGAGATCATCTCCCCAACTATCAAATGGCTTCTCACTTGGAAAGAGTTTCCAGAGCCCGTTTAATCCGACGACAGCCATGAGCTATGATCCATCAAAGAACGGTTATGTTACTTTCAAGGCATATGATGCTCTTGACAGAGAAATAAGGACTTTGGTCAGGAGATACGAGCTTGCGGGGAAGTACACTGTGAGTTTCGATGCAGCTCAACCGCCTAGTGGAATCTTTCTTTTCGCATGATAACAAGCGGATATGCTGCTGTCAAGAAGACGGTCTTAGTACGGTGAGATATGGAAGACACGAGTTGCAACGTTCTTTGAATTGAATGGGCAGACTCGTGAAGAAAGAATTTGACTTGTGAAAAAAATAGTATTTGCAAGAATCGTGGTAGTGCTGATGTTCTTACCGACCAGCACTAGTCCAGCGTTACAAGTGTTAAAAGCAGACCTTCCGGCTCCTGGGAATAATAAGGTTGCCTATTATGCTTTCGATGCCACACCCGTAGGTCAGGGAATCTATCCCCTTACCACATTCACCGATAAGGCCAATATCGTTGTGGTATTCGAAGGAACCTTGTGGGAGTTGGCCGATTCAGTACATTATTATTCAGGCTGGATGAAAAATGCCTATTACAAATATTACAGTCAAATTTTGAGTGACATAAGGGCATTACAGGGAAGAGGTGTCAAAGTCCTAATGAATGTTGATGACACGAAATCATGGAGCACTGACACGCCATTTACTACTTATAATGGGACGCATTTAAACTATCAACAATTTGCTTCATTCATTGATACCTGCATCACTAAAGTAGGCCTGGACGGTATTGCCCTGGATATAGAACACGGTGCAACAGATAACACAAACTATAGGAACTTAATTAAAGAAATTGGAAAGTATGTTGGGCCTCTGTCAACATCATATAGTACTACACGAATTTATACGGCAGCTATCTACTTATCGTCGTACGGGGTTCCCGGTCCTACAGTTATAGGTTGGGACCGGACTATTGCTGCATATCTTAATTTTGTAATGGATATGGGATATTTTCAGAATAACAATACCCGATTCCACCGGTGGGCAGATTCTCTTGGTAACAGCAAAGTTATGGATGGGTTTTCCCACGATGACCCTAACAATACCCTAAGCGTTGCTGCTGCCTGGGCTGCCTGGCATCCCACTCCTGACAAAGCCGGCGTCATGGTGTTTGCAGGGAATGTGAATAAACCATACACAGACTCTATCTTCGCTGCACTGGAGGCTCCTGGCGTTGCGACGAATCCGAATCCGGCAAATAATACAACCGGCGTGAACAGGGCGGTGACATTGAGTTGGACTGCAGGCTCCGGCGCTACATCGCACGATGTGTATTTCGGCACCTCGAATCCACCGGAATCAAAAGGAAATCAGACCGAAACAACGTACAATCCTGGCGCACTTGCGCAGAATACGACATACTACTGGCGGATTGATGAAAAGAATTCAGCTAGTACAACCACCGGTACAGTGTGGAGCTTTACCACTGGCACAGGCAGCACGACTCGTGTTGATAGAACGGATGCAGAAGGAATTCCACAAAAATTCGCTCTTATGCAAAATTATCCCAATCCGTTCAATCCGACGACAGCCGTTAGCTATGAACTGTCAAGGAACGGTTACGTTACTTTGAAGGTCTATGATGCTCTCGGCAGAGACATAAGGACTTTGGTCAGCGAGCACCAGCTTGCGGGGAAGTACACGGTGAATTTCGATGGAGCTCAATTACCAAGCGGAATCTATTTCTATCGCTTAACGGCAAACGGAAATACTGCTGTCAAGAAGATGGTGTTGCTGAGGTAGAAGGAACGCGAACATGAAAACTGTTTTGACTGTCGCGCTTCTATTGGGATGGCCGTTCTTGGCAGAAGTTTACCGGAGGGACAACTGTAGGGTACAAACGATTGCTCCGCTTCAATCCCGTTCGGACAAATCGGGTTCGTCTCGTGATTGAGAAATCCAGATTGAATCCAACGCTCTCTGACTTCGGCTTGTTTGAGTTACCAGATCAGTACTTAGGTTCTCGCAACTAGCAACGAACGAAGTGCTCCTCGAATCGTTTATCTAAGACTGGAGGACTATTTTTTGTCAAAAGAAAAGTTGATTCGATGAAAAACAAACGCTCAATGTCACTTGTCACTGCAATCGTTCGAGCGGAGGTGCGAAGTATCGCTGCGAGCGTTGCCCTTCTTTTCGTAACATCATTTTCTTCGGCACAGGAAAATGATCTTGCTCGATATGTGGATCCGATGGTTGGAACGGCTGCTCACGGACACGTATTTCCGGGTGCAACATTGCCTTTCGGAATGGTGCAGTTGAGTCTCGACGAGGAAGCAACCGGCTGGGACTGGTGTTCCGGCTACAACTATTCTTCGAAGACAATAATGGGATTCAGTCACACACACCTGAGCGGTACCGGCGCCATGGACTACGGCGATGTCCTTTTCATGCCGACAGTCGGCAAGGTGGTCGTTGTTCCGGGCACCGATGAAAATCCAGAGAGTGGATATCGGTCAACATTTAGCCATTCAACAGAGAAGGCGTCACCCGGCTATTACAGTGTTTTTCTCGACAGGTATTCAGTGAAAGTCGAGCTCACTGCCACGACCCGCTGTGGCTTGCATAAATATATTTTCCCTCAATCGGACAGTTCGAATGTGGTGATTGATCTCCGGCATGGTATCGGCAACACGTGCACGGGCTCGTGGGTGAGAGTTGTGGGAGATAGACGGGTTGAAGGAATGAGGCGATCCCACGGTTGGGCAAATGATCGTTACATTTACTTTGTGGCAGAATTTTCGAAACCATTCAAGAAATTCGGAATAGCAAACGGAGATGTCATCACAGCCGGCAGCAGGAAAGCAGAGGGAGACAGCGTTAGGGCATTCGTGACGTTTTTAACCGGCAAGGATGAGACTATCTTGGCAAGAGTCGGCATTTCGGCGGTAAGTCTCGATGGTGCAAGCAAGAATCTTGAGTCGGAGATGCGTGATTTTGGATTCACGAAGCATCAGAGGAAGGCACGAACAATCTGGAATGAAGCACTCAGCAAGATTCGTGTTGAAGGTGGTACAGATGCGGAGAAGAGAACGTTTTATACCGCTCTGTATCACTCGATGATGCATCCCAATATATTCCAGGATGTCGATGGAAAGTACTTCGGAATGGATCATAGGATTCATACGGCAGAAGGCTTTGTCAATTATACCATGTTTTCTCTCTGGGATACTTTTCGTGCTTTTCACCCGCTTATGACGATAATCGATCCGAAGCGTGACGGAGATTTTGTCGAGACGCTTATCGAGAAATATAAAGAAGGAGGACTCCTTCCGGTTTGGGAGCTTGCAGGTAATGAGACTTACATAATGATTGGTTATCCATCGATCCCGGTTATTTTTGATGCGTACATGAAAGGACTGAGGGGATTCAATCTGGATACCGCATTGGCGGCGATGGAACATAGTGCCGACATGGACTGGCAAGGCCTGAAGTATTACAAGGAACGTGGCTTTATTCCTGCCGACAAGGAGAATGAGTCCGTTTCCAAGACACTGGAGTATGCGTATGAAGATTGGTGCATCTCCCAAGTTGCCGGGCAACTTGGGAAGATGAACGACTATCGACAGTTTAACCAGCGTGCACTGTTCTACCAGAACGTTTTTGACAGTCTAACCGGATTCATGCGGGGAAAATTGTCGAACGGTAAATGGTACAGCCCGTTCGATCCGTATTCGGTTTCAGGAAATTATACTGAAGCAAATGCATGGCAGTACAGTTTCTTCGTTCCGCAGGATGTCGGCGGACTGATAAACCTCTATGGCGGAAAGGCGGAGTTTGCCGAGAAGCTTGATTCACTTTTCGCCGAATCGAGCCAGATTACCGGAAGGTACCAGCCGGACATAAGTGGGATGGTTGGACAGGATGCTCAAGGAAATCAGCCGAGCCATCATGTTCCGTATCTTTATGATTATGCAGGAGAGCCGTGGAAAACTCAACGGGTTGTCAGAGAAATAATGTCTAAGTGGTACACCGACAAAGTCGATGGTCTGTGCGGCAATGACGATTGCGGTCAGATGTCGGCCTGGTACGTCTTTAGCGCGATGGGCTTCTATCCAGTCACTCCGGGCCAAAACACGTATGCGATAGGAAGCCCGATTTTCAACAAAGTGACTCTCGAACTCGGTCACGGCAAGTCATTCAGTATCAGAGCAGAGAATGTGTCTGACCAAAACATGTACATCCAATCCGCAACCCTGAATGGCAAAGCGTATGACGCGGCTTATCTCACTCATTCCGACATAATGAAAGGAGGTGAACTGAGACTGGCAATGTCAGACAAGCCAAATAAAGGCTGGGGAACAAATAATCCGGGTCTTTTTGCGATGGCGCCAGACCATGATGTCGTTCCAATGCCCGAAATCGAAACCACTGGAGATGTCTTTTATGATTCCTCTCGAGTGTCGTTAAGTTGTAGTGAAGCCGGCATTCGAATTCACTATACCCTTGATGGGAGTGAGCCCGGCTTCAAATCGTCTGTTTACGTTGTGCCGATTACGGTTCGCAACGCGTGCACTCTTGAGGCGGTGGCTTATCGCGATCGCTCAAACACGAGCATGACAAGTGCAGCCAAATTTGTGAAGTCCCTCTATCCGCCTGCGACTTACAAGCATCCATTTGCCGACAAGTACACCGGCGGTGGAGCCATGGCTCTGACAGATGGAAGAGTGGGCACAACGAATTATCAGACTGGTGAGTGGCAGGGGTTTGAAGGCATAGACTTGGACGTGGTAATTGATTTGACCAAAGATAAAAAGATCGACGTGGTGTCCGCCGGGTTCCTGCAGAATGCCGGCGTTTGGATATTTCTTCCTGAGTATGTTGAGTACTATGTGTCTCAGGATGGAAAAGTTTTCAAGAAAGTCTCTGAGATCAATAACGACATTGATGCGCGGAAACAGACTCTCCTTGTAAAATATTTCACTGCAAGGCTGAACGGAATTGAGGGAAGGTACCTAAGGGTAGTGGGCAAGAACATCGGTGTATGCCCACCGTGGCACGTTGGGGCCGGCGGGAAAGCATGGCTGTTCGTTGACGAGGTGACGGTCAAATGAGTACTGTGCATATTGCTACAGCTTTATCGTTTTATCATCAAGACAGAAATCCACTGAGAAGGAAAGAATACAACAAGATGAAAGCCAGGACAACGCGGAACATTTACCTCTTTCTTACAATCGTAATCGTTTTCCTGATTGGTGACAACTTATTGGCAAGACAGGTCAGAACTGAGACACTGGCGCAAGGACTTTTTCTTCACAGGTATTCTTCAATGCTCGGAACCACAGATCCGATCCTTGCCAGGATAGTCAAAGGAGAGCCCATTTCAGCACGCGCGGGGGAGGGTGTCCTATTTCATAATGGAAAGACCGAGACCTGGACTGAGGAAAGCGCGGATACCGCCGGCTGGTTCAAGGGCAAGTATCTGAACTCTGCTTATGGTTATTTTGTCGTCAACTCAGATAACGAAGGAGTCGTTCTGCTTGAAGGGATGGGCGACCAGCTCGTGTATGTGAATGGTGTCCCTCGAGCGGGAAACCCGTATCAATACAAGGAGATCTGGGATACATCCTGGGGACCGATGTTCAATTACTCCTTGATCCCTGTGATGCTCAGAAAGGGAAAGAATGAGCTGCTTTTTCTGGGCAGTCGAGGTTATTTGAAGGTCAAGATCCATCACATTGAGCCGGGAGTGCTCTTTAACTCCAACGATGTGACTGTCCCTGACTTCCTGATCGGACAGAAGATTGACTATGATGCATCCATCGTTGTCATCAATGCGACGAAGAATCCGCTCGAAGATGCTTTCATAAAAGCTGATGATGAAAATGGAATATCCGCAGAGACGAAAGTGCCGGTGATTCAGCCGATGAGCTTGCGAAAAGTCGGTTTCAAACTGACGGGTCCAACACCGCAGTCTTCCGGCGAAATAAAGGTCAAGTTGGATCTCTTCATAAGGTCAAAGGCTGCGATCACAGGCCTCGCGAGGACGGATATTCACGTCAAGGTGATTCCTCCATCCAGCGTGCACAACGTAACATTTATTAGCACCATCGATGGAAGCGTTCAATACTACGCGGTGCTTCCGCCTCGCGGGCCCGACGATGGAAAGCCTAAAGCATTGTTCCTTTCGCTCCACGGAGCCGGTGTCGTTGCAACCAACATGGCACAGTCGTACTATCCAAAGACCTGGGGGTACATCGTTTGTCCAACGAACGGGCGCCCTTACGGTTTTGACTGGGAAGATTGGGGAAGAATTGACGCTCTTCAGGTACTCAACATCGCAAAGTCCTCCCTCCCAATTGATCCGAACCGGATCTACTTGACCGGGCATTCCATGGGCGGACATGGTACTTGGATTGTTGGCGGACTTTATCCCGATCACTTCGGGGCAATCGGGCCAAGTGCAGGCTGGATAAGCTGGTGGTCGTATGCGTTCCGCAACGATACATTGACGTCACCGGTTAATGAAATGCTCCTGAGATCTGCCACTCCGGATCGTCCATTCATGTTTGCGGAGAATTACAGGCAAGTGGGTACGTACATTCTCCACGGCAGTGCCGATGACAATGTTCCGGTTCGGGAAGCGATCAGCATGGCAGATACATTGCGGAAGTTTGATAAAGACTTTGTCTTTCATGAAGAGCCCGGTGCCGGCCACTGGTGGGATAAATCAGACGAAGCTGGAACCGATTGCGTCGACTGGGCTCCGATGTTTGACTACTTTGCCAGGCACACTCGAAGTGGCGAGGAGAGGACAACAGCCATCGATTTCACGACGGCAAATCCCGGTGTTTCTGCGAAGGACTACTGGCTGACTATTGATCAGCAGGAAAAACAGCTTGAACCGACAAGAGTCCAGGTACGGTTTGATCCTTCCCTGAACAGGTTTGTCGGGACAACTGAGAACGCCAAGGCAATTGCCTTTGACTTGGGCATTGCGAATCGCAATAAGCTACTCATAATCATTCTTGACAGTACAAAACTGACAGATGTGAAGCCGCCCGTTGACTCAAAGTCGGTACGGCTCGAGAGAGATGCAGGAGAATGGCATGTGTCCTCTGAACCCTCGTCAGATCGGAAGAATGCTAAACGGTATGGAACATTTAGAGACGCCTTTCGGAACAACATGGTATTTGTTTACGGCACCCACGGGACTCGGGAGGAAAATGAATGGGCGTTCGACAAATCTCGGTTCGATGCCGAGTATTTCTGGTACCAAGGCAACGGCTCCATAGACATAGTATCGGACGGCGACTTCGATCCGGCTGCATATCCGGACAGGAATGTCATACTCTATGGAAATGAAAAAACGAACTTAGCATGGAGCAGAGTCTTAGAACACAATCCCGTTACAGTGGCTGAGGGTAAATTGTCCGTTGACGAGAATGTCATGAAGGGTGACGACTACACATGCTTCATGGTGCGTCCCAGGAAGGGAAGCGCTGTAGCAAGTGTTGGGGTCGTTGCTGGGACGGGAATTACTGGAATGAGGCTTGCGTATGTTGTGCCATACCTGCAACCCGGCTTTGCCTTGCCGGACTTAATGATTTTCGATTCGAAAATATTGTCTGACGAATTCCAGGGAGTGAAGATAACCGGCTTCTTTGGACTCGACTGGTCCGTCAAGAACGGTGATTTCGTCGAACAATAGTCTAATCTCATTAGAATCATCAATCTCGATAAGATTGTCGATGCTGCGATCTTGTTTGGAGTGTATCATGAAATATCCTATGCCTGTGATCCTCGCGGTTGTCCTGCAGAGCATTGTCTATGCGCAGGTTCCGCGAGTGCAAAACAAATTCCCAACGCCTCGCATCCCTTTCGCTCCGAGACACTATGTTTGCCATCGCACTGCCGGAACGATTAGTGTTGACGGGAAGCTCGATGAAGAGTGCTGGAAGAAAGCCGCATGGACTGACTTTTTCGTCGATATCGAGGGCGATGTGAAGCCAACTCCCCTGTACAAAACGAGGGTGAAGATGTTGTGGGATGACAAGTATCTCTATGTTGGAGCTGAGATACAAGAGCCCAATCTCTGGGCTACCTTATGGCAGAGAGACACGGTGATATTCAGAGATAATGACTTCGAAGTGTTTATCGATCCCAATGGTACGACTCAACCTTATTATGAGACTGAGATAAATGCGCTGGGAACCGTATGGGACCTGCTTCTGCGTGAGCCGTACCGTGACGTGGACAAGGCGGCAATTAATACGTGGGATATAAAAGGCCTGAAGGTAGGTGTATCACTGCAGGGAACGTTGAATGATCCGACCGATGTCGATACTGGCTGGACAGTGGAGATGGCATTTCCATGGGATGTGCTCGGCGAAGGCGCGTTGACAGGAGCACCTCCTGAAGACGGAGCGCAATGGCGCATAAATTTCTCTCGAGTTGAGTGGCGGACAAAAGTCGAAAATGGAACCTATGTAAAAGAAACGGATCCCAAAACCGGACAAGCATTTCCGGAATACAACTGGGTTTGGTCACCTCAGGGATTGATAAACATGCATTATCCTGAAATGTGGGGTTTCCTTCAGTTTTCTGACAGTGTGGTCGGTGAGGGGGGCGACCGCTTCGCTTGGAACTATGTCGAAACTGTGAAGTGGGACCTGAGATTGACTTGCTATGCTGAGCGTCAGTATTTCAACGACAATGGGGATTTCTCAGATGATCTGTCGAAGCTTGATCTGAAATTGTTACCCTTGGACGGCTACAGTCTTCCTCCGAATATTTACGCTACTCCGAGTTTGTTTGAGGCGATCATTTCAAGCACTGACGGAAAGACTCAAGTCCACATCGGGCAAGATGGCAAGACCTGGATAACGAAAACAAAATGACAGAGAAGTTATTCATGCGAAGTACTAGTAAGACTTATTTCCTCTTGTTGCCGATTTTTCTTTCTGTTGCCCATTCGCAGACTCTGATAAATGTTGTACCTGAACCGAATTCAATCGTTCCCGGCCATGGGACATTTCTTCTCTCAAGCTCAACGACTATTGCCTGCGATGCCAATATCGAGAGACTCGGCAATTACCTTGCGCAGCGAATCGACTTTTTTACTCGTTTGAAATTATCCATTGCCACTTCGTTGCCTCCCAGAAAGAATGTTGTGTCATTGGTGTTGGATTCAACTCTTGAAGTGTCAGACCCGGAGGGATACGTGCTTGATGTCATGCCGAGCAACCTGTTGTTGAAGGCCAAAACCGAGGTTGGCCTGTTCAGAGGGACACAGACATTGTTACAGTTGATTCCGCTGCCTGATTCGACGAATGCTGGAAGATTCGACATTCCTTGCTGTCGTATCATGGATTACCCGAGGTTTAGTTGGCGCGGGCTCAACTTCGATTGCGTTCGACATTTCATGACAAAAGATTTCATCAAACGATACATTGATCTCCTCGCTTACTACAAGTTCAATGTCTTTCACTGGGACACTCATCCCGTAGCACCTTACAAGGAAGCAACTGTCCGGCTCACTCAACTCGTTGATGGAACGACATATGCAATTTACCTTGCAGATAAGGGCGAGAAAAAACCTCCGCAAAAGATCTGGATGACTCGCATCTGCCCGGCGAAAGGTGCAAGACTGACCATGTTGGGATCGAACGAAGAACTCATATGGCAGAAGGTTGCCTAGGGATTCGAAGCAGATGTCCCAAAGGATTTTCAGGAACACCCGGCTTGCCAGAATGCATGGGTACTGAAGATTTCTAAGATTCAAAGTAATCCGGCAGATGAGGTGCGAGACAACTGACTTGCTCTCCGAAAACGAAGCATCCAATTCTACCAGATGCATGCAAGCTCGCTCATGCTGACATAAAGTATGGTTCTAGTGAACCCAATAGCCCCAATCCACTTGCATTAACGACAATGCGTCCAATGGACATCAATGGATTGAAACCGAGACACCCAGCCCTTTGGGTCCCGACGCTGTACACTGCCGAAGGGCTCCCCTTTGTCATCGTGAATGTCGTTTCCGTGCTGATGTATAAGAGTCTCGGTTTGGCCGATGCGCAAATTGCCTTTTTTACCAGTCTTGTGACAATCCCGTGGGCACTGAAGCCGCTCTGGGGTCCGTTGATGGAGATGTTCAAGACGAAGAAATATTTTGTTCTGGCGACACAATTCCTCGGCGGCATTTCGTTCGGTTTGCTTGCTCTTTCTCTTCACCTCCCTTCATTCTTCACCTGGACGCTTATTTTCTTCGGAATCATCGCCATCAACTCGGCGATTCACGACACTGCGGCTGACGGCGTGTACATCAGCGTTCTGGCTGACAAACAACAGGCCGAATATGTCGGATGGCAAGGGGCATTTTATAATGTCGGGAAGGTGCTCTCGCAGGGTGCGTTCGTGTACATCGCCGGCCATCTCGAGAAAAGCATCGGCGTTGTTCCAGCTTGGACGATCGTGATGTGTTCGTTCGGAGCAATTCTGATTCTGATGAGCATCTACCACTGGCATTTTCTTCCGACAGGAGGAAAGTCAAGCCAAGTGAAAACCGTCAAAGAGACCGTAACGAGGTTCTGGGATGTCGTTGCTACATTCTTCCAGAAGAAATACATCATCTGGGGAATTCTGTTTTTGATCCTCTATCGCTTCGCAGAGGGACAGGCCATCAAGATTGTCCCGCTCTTCATGCGTGCAGCACGAGAGCATGGCGGTCTCGGCCTCTCAACCCAAGACGTTGGAGTTCTCTACGGGTTCTTTCCACCGATTGCATTTATTCTTGGATCAGTACTATCCGGATACTTCGCTGCAAAGCGCGGTCTCCGGAAAGCTTTGCTCGTGCTCTGCGCATTCTTCAATATTCCGTTCGTCGTCTACATATTCCTGGCGATTCTGCAGCCGACTGATTTCGTTACCATTACGGGCCTCGTCGTTCTTGAATACTTCGGCTATGGTTTTGGGTTTGTCGGACTGATATTGTATATGATGCAGCAAATCGCCCCGGGAAGATACAAGATGGCCCATTACGCATTTGCGACATCACTCATGCAGTTGGGCTTTCTGATTCCGTCAATGATCAGCGGTTTCGTCAGCGACTTCCTGGGATACAGGGATTTCTTCATCTGGGTTATGATTGCGACGATTCCTTCGTTCCTCGTTGCGTGGTTGGTTCCTTTCCGGGATACGAAATCTGAAGAAGCCGTGGCGCAATCCGGCTAGCACACCGGAAAGACGCCTCTTTTGGATGTGATTTATTTGAAGTTCGACAGCGTGATGTCGGTCAAGCGAAAGTCTATGAAATAGTACCTCACCATGTCGCTGCGAGGTGCTTGTTGTCCCATTGTCCGGGACATGTGGTATGACGCCGTCGCTTTGCCTTTCGCAACACCTCAATTGGCGAGAAGAAGGAGAATACATGCGTTACGGCTTTTTTGATGATGAAAATCGAGAGTATGTCATCGAGCGCCCAGATGTTCCCGTCTCATGGAAGAACTATCTGGGCGTCAAGGACATGTGCACTGTTATTTCGCACAATGCGGGCGGCTACTCGTTCTACAAGACTGCGGAGCATCACCGGATTACACGGTTTCGTCAAAACGGCGTTCCCATGGATCGACCCGGCCATTACGTGTACGTCCGTGACGATGAAAGCGGGGAGTACTGGTCGATTTCGTGGCAGCCGGTGGGAAAGGATCTCGACGGAGCTCGCTACGAGTGTCGCCACGGTCTTTCCTATTCCAAATTCAGCGCCGATTATCAAGGCATCCACGCGGAACAGCTGCTTTTCATTCCTGTCCAAGACGACGTTGAGCTGTGGGATGTGAGAATCAGGAATGCCGCCAAAAGACCGCGTCGCCTCTCCATTTTCACGTACTGTGAGTTCTCGTTTCATCATATCGAAATCGACAATCAGAACCTTCAGATGTCCCTCTACGCGAGCGGATCGAGCTACGACGACGGCATCATTGAGTACGATTTCTTCTATGAGCCGTGGACGTACCATTACTTTGCGTCCAACATCGAACCGGATTCGTATGACTGTGTCCGCGACAGGTTCCTTGGCAGCTACCGGACTGAGACGAACCCGATCGCGGTTGAACGCGGGCACTGCAGCAACTCGACGGAATTCGGCGGAAACCACAGCGGCTCATTGCACAAGCGTTTAACATTGGATCCTGGTGAGGAGTCGCGATTGATCTTCATGCTCGGCGTTGGCAACCGTGCAGCAGGACAGGAGATGAGGGAGAAATACTCTAACCTTCAACGTGTCGACTCGGCATTTGTGGGTTTGAAATCGTACTGGAAGAAGAAACTCGACGTTTTTCAGTGCAAGACACCCAATCAGGGTTTGAACAGCATGATCAACACCTGGACGTTATTCCAGGCCGAGACATGCGTTGTGTGGTCACGATTTGCATCGTTTGTCGAAGTAGGCGGCCGGACCGGCCTTGGTTATCGCGATACGTCACAGGACGTAATGGCTGTTCCTCACACCAATCCGGAGAAATGCAGAGAGCGCATAGTCGAGCTGCTGCAGGGACAGGTGAGCAAAGGATATGGTCTGCACCTCTTCGATCCCAATGTCTTCAAGCCGAAAGAAAACAAGCTCCCGAGCGTGAAACTCCCGACCGTCGTCCCGACGCCCAGTCCTGCAGATATTATCCATGGTATGGAGGACGTTTGTTCTGATGATGCGCTGTGGATTGTCGGGTCAATATGCGAATATGTCAAGGAAACGGGGGACGTTGGTTTTTTCGATCATGTTGTTCCTTTTGCCGACAAAGGAGAAGCAACCGTCTATGAGCATTTGAAACGCTCGCTCGGTTTCTCTGCCGAGCAGGTCGGACCAAATGGAATCTGTCTCGGGCTGCGCGCCGACTGGAACGATTGCCTGAACCTCGGCGGCGGTCAAAGCGCTATGGTGTCCTTTATGCATTACTGGGCGCTCAAGGAATTCATCGCCGCGGCACAATTCCTAGGCAGAACAGACGATGTGAAAATGTACACTGCGATGGCAGAGAAGGTTCGTGAAGCCTGTGAGCGCGAATTGTGGGATGGAGAATGGTACATCCGGGGGGTGACGCGCTCAGGCATCAAGATCGGTTCGAAGGACAAGGACGAAGGAAAAATCTTCTTGGAGAGCAACAGCTGGGCGGTCATGTCCGGAGTCGCTTCACCAGAACGGGGGTGCAGCGCAATGGACGCCGTGCACCGCTACCTCTCCTCACGTTATGGCCTCCACCTTGTGTGGCCGACGTACACAAAGCCCAATGACGACATTGGCTACATCACGCGGGTGTACAGAGGGATCAAAGAGAATGGGTCGATTTTCAGTCACCCGAACCCTTGGGCAATGATAGCTGAGTGCAAGTTGGGCAGAGGAAACCTTGCGATGAAGCTTTATGATGCTCTCCTTCCATACAATCAAAACGGCATGATCGAGATTCGAGAGGCCGAACCCTACTCGTACTGCCAATTCATTATGGGGAAAGACCATACCGCATATGGTCGCGCGCGCCATCCGTGGCTAACTGGAAGTGCCGGGTGGGCTTATACGGCTGCGACCCATTGGATCCTCGGGATCCGGCCAAGCTTCGAAGGATTGGTCATCGACCCCTGTATCCCGAGCGAATGGACGGGATTTGAGGTCATCCGGCAGTGGCGTGGTGCGAGATTCAGGATCAAGGTCACGAATCCAGACGGGGTCCAGAAGGGCGTGAAATCAATTTTGCTCAACGGTCAACCGATCAGAGGTCCGATTCCGCCTCAGAAGCCGGAATCGATTAACGATGTCGTGGTGACAATGGGATAGCGCACTGCGGTTCAGATCCTTTCTTAAGCTGCAGATCAGGTCTTTTGGCGCAGAAGCAAGGTTCCATCATGTGCGACGTTGCCCCTCATCGCCCTCCGAAAGATGATCCGAGGACAAGTTGGGAAGTTTTGCAATTTGTAGTGCTCCCACTGCCTATTCGGATCAAAGGAAATGACGTACGCCGACTTATCCCGACCTGAGCATTCCGACTGCTATGCTGCTCATCGTCATGGATGATGTGTGGCAACTGCAACTAACAAATGGCAAACCGCCCCGCCACACCGCCACAAAGATGGCGGTCAAGAAAAATGGCGGGCGGGCCCGCCTACACTGACGTTACGGCGGGCAGGCCCGCCAAAAACCATGGCGGGTAAACGCTCGCGGGCTAGTTCCATGTTGAAGTTGTCACATTAGCAAGGTTGAGCTCGTTCACTCGCTCAATGCCGTTGCTCATCCCGATGCGATCCCGATGCGACAAATCGCATCGGGATCGCATCGGGACAACGGCACTGCCCGCCAGAAGGTCCCGCCTGCGATACGGCGGGTGTCCCGCTTCTCAGGATTCCGCCTGTGAGCGGGATTCGAAGAGCGGAACAAAAAACGCAGAAGCACGGCGGGTGAACGGTTTGCCTGAACGTTAGGCGCCAGCGAGCTTTTCATCAGACAACATCGTTTTCACACTTGAGGATACTTTATGATCTCACGGTCAATCGATCGCTACGTCTTTTTCGGCGCGAACGTCCGATATCTGCAAGATGCTTCTGCAAACACGACCATTCACGGTTTCGGATATATACTCCACAACATCGATGCCTTCATCTCTAATGTCACAAACCTCAATTTATCCGTTACCGATCGTGCGTCAACAGACCTTCGCAGTTTTGCTGATAGACTTCGTGCCCTACCACAAAATGCAAAGCTGACTAACGACCTAGCAAAGGAATTGAGGACTCTCATTCAGACAATTGGGCACACCCTTTTTGCAGAGTTGGCCGGTGCTGAAGCTTTTGTCACTACGCCCAAGCGGCTCGATGTGCAACGGCTCCTCAATGGCGTCCCTGACTTGTTTGGACCGAATGTCTTCGCAAAGCTACCAGCGGTCGCGCGGTACGATCTCAACGAGGCCGGCAAATGTATCGCCTTCGAACGTTCAACAGCTGCTGCCTTCCATCTTTTGCGCGCAACTGAAGCCGTTCTTCGCTCGTTCTACTGCGCCCTAGCGAGGCAGAAGAGAGTTAGTCAAATGTGGGGTCCAATGATTCTCGACCTGCAAAGACGGCAAAAGGCCAAGCCTTACGAAACGCTCCTTAATCATCTTGACATCATTCGTCAATCATTCCGAAACCCGACTCAGCACCCTGACAAGATCTACGATATCCAAGAAGTCCAAGATCTTTGGGGTCTATGTGTCGATGCAGTGAACAGAATGGCTCAAGTTCTCTAACGAGTCACCCCGTTGATTCAAGAGTGTTTGTAAGCTCGCCGGCGCCTAAGACTCTATAAGAGGTCAGCGTCTCCGCCTTCGCTATCGCTGCGGTGGACAGGCCCGCTAGACAACAGTGGGATGTCACTCGAAAACGTTCGATCCCGCTAAGCCACAGCGGGATCTCGCGGGGGAACGCTCGACAAGAGAAAACTTTTCACCCGTCTCGTTGCGATAGCAATGAGTTTGTCCCTGTTCTTTTGCGCCAGAGGCGCATCCCCGCCAGCCTCCCTAGCTCAATGAGGCGGGCTGGAGCCTCTGGCTGAGAAGACAAAGATCGATAGCTGCACCAGCCACCGAGGAGACATCCCTGAATGCGGGCAGAGCAGACTTCGGACTGGTCCCAAACATCCTTCGGCTCGTCCGCCTTCTGCGGACTCGCTCAGGACAGGCTTTACCGGGTAAACGTAACAGGTAACAGAGCCAATACTTGCCGGTGGTGCATTCGAGATCGGCACGGTGGTCGTCGGGCCATCATACTCATTTGTCCTGACTCATGGGAGACCTTTTAGAAATATCAAACGGCAAACCGCCCCGCCATCCCGCCAGACAGCGACGGGACGTCCCGCTCTAGGATTACGCAATCATGCGGGATTCTCAAAAGCCGAACAGAAGACACGGAAGATGAAGTATGGCGGACGAGTCGGCGGGTAAACGGCCCGCCAAAAGATGAACCATGGCGGGTAAATTTGCCTTGATGCTATCTGCCGCTTGCGAGATGACCGATTTCTGTAGTCCCTCGCGCTTTCGCCGCAAGTGCAGTGGAATCAATCTCATGCAGCGGGAGGTTTTCGAGGAAAAAAGCACTCATCGGAGCAACGAGATTGACCTCAACAACGTCTAACTGCTGTCGCTGCTTCTACGTGCAGGCGTTTGCAAGTACTTGTGCTTGTTGATTCTGTGGCACCGGCGTTCTTGATTGGATTCGGCTTCCCAGCCGTCACTGCAACCATCATACCTCAGCAACAGAAGGGGCATCGCCATGTTCCGGGTACCCAAGATTCCATTCTTCCAATCTCCCATCTTCATCAAGATTCTTTCTCTTTTCAAGCGCCGACCGATCGTCTCCTATTCGGTTCTCGGTGTGATCCTGGTGTGCTTCATCTGGTACTTCTCAGCGTCGGGGACAACGACGAAATCGGATGTGCTCGTCTCTCCAACCAAGGGACAGTTCCTCGTCACTGTCACGACGACAGGAGAACTTCAGGCGAAGAACTCTATCGATATCAAGGGTTCGGAAAACGCCCGGGCTGCCAATATCTGGCAGATGAAAATCACGAACATCATCGCGGAAGGAACGGTCGTCAAGAAGGGGGACTTCGTTGCCGAGCTCGACAAGTCTGAGATCACCGGAAAGATGAAGGACTCGCAGCTTTCCGTCCAGAAACTCGATGCGCAGTTCCTGCAGACGAAACTCGACAGTACGCTTACGCTTTCCCAGGCGCGCGATGAGCTTGTCAATCTCTTCTACGCGCAGGAAGAAAAGAAGATCGTGATGGAACAATCCGCATATGAAGCTCCCGCAATGAAACGGCAGGCCGAAATTGACTACGAGCGCGCACAACGGAACTTCGAACAGGCAAAGAAAAACTACGTGACAAAAACACAGCAGTCGATCGCAAAGGCCCAGGCCGCGGAAGTGGACCTGATGAAGGAGAAGCAGAGGCTGGATCTCTATGTGAAAACGGTGCAGGAATTCACCATCAAGGCCCCGGCCGATGGCATGGTAATCTACGCACGTGAATGGAACGGCAAGAAGAAAGTGGTCGGGAGCACGATCAATTCGTGGGAGCCGACGGTTGCCACACTCCCTGATCTTCGCGAGATGGAGTCGATCACATACGTGAATGAAATCGATTTTCAGAAGATCGCAGCCGGGCAAAAGGTGAAATTGAAGCTGGATGCCGATCCGAACAAGGCGCTGACAGGGAGCGTCACCGCAGTTGCGAATATCGGCGAGCAGAGGCCGAACTCCGATTCGAAAGTCTTCGAAGTGCGTGTGAAAGTCCTGGAATCTGATACCACGCTCCGGCCGTCCATGACGACGGCGAACGAAATCCTGATCGCGAAGCTCGACGATGCGCTTTCCATTCCGCTTGAATGTGTCCATACGGAAGGAACAACGACCTTCGTGTTCAAAAGGGATGGGGGGAGCATCGTGAAGCAGGAGGTGAAGCTGGGACAGGTGAACGAAAGCGCGGCGGTCGTCCTGGCCGGAATCGATCAGAAAGACCAGCTGTACCTCTCATCCCCGGCCGAAGCCAACAAAATGAAAGTAATATCGCTTGCGTCAAAATGAGTGAGGCAATCTATGTGTCGCGGGATGGATTACTTCCCTCTGAGCTGTGAAGGAGCTCTGCTCCTGAACACGTACTCGTCGGGAGCGGAGCTCCCTCCGAGCAGGTGATGTACGTATTTCTTTCTACTTGATACTTCATACTTTCTTCTTTCTACTCTTCATCGGTCACCCTATGATCGATCACATCTTCCAAAGCCTATGGATTGCTCTCGAAGCAATCTCACATAACAAACTCAGGGCCGGCCTCACTTCGCTCGGTATTGTTTTCGGGGTCGGTTCTGTCATCTCGATGCTGGCAGTTGGAACAGGAGCCAAACAAGAGATTCTGGATCAGATGAAGCTGCTCGGGGCCAACAACATCATCATTACTCCTATCGTTGAGCAGGAGGAAGGCAAGGTCGCCGAGGATGAGCTGCAAAAGAAAACTGAAAAGAAAAGGTTCAGTCCGGGCCTGACGCTTCAAGATGCCCGCGTTATACAGACGGCGCTCCCGGAGATCATGTTCGTAAGTCCGGAAATTGTTGTGGAAACCATGGTGATCCGCGAGGGACTGAAGCGCACCAGCAAGCTGGTCGGCGTCGATTCCACGTACTTTGCAACATCCGATTTTGTTCTGGAGCGCGGCCGCATCTTCTCGAAAAAGAATCTCGAACTCGGTTCGGCGGTCGCCGTCATCGGTCACTCCATCAAGACGAAGTTCTTCGCGAAAGAAGATCCCATCGGCGGAAAGATCAAGTGCGGCAATCTCTGGTTGACCGTGATTGGTGTTCTGGCGGAGCGGTCAATCACGAAAGAAAACATCCAGCACCTCGGTTTGCGTGACTATAATTACGATGTCTACACCCCGGTCAGCTCGGTGCTGCTTCGTTACAAGAATCGCGCACTGATCACGCGTCTCGACATTCAAAGGGCCTCCCGCGAAACCGGCGGGGGAAGTTCCGATCAGGAGAAGAAACCGGTGAATTACCATCAACTCGACCGGCTGGTTGTCCGGATCGCGGGCTCGGAACGCATGGCGAGCATGGCGGAAGTGATCAGCCGGATGCTGCAGCGAAGACACAATCAGGTGGTCGATTTCCAGGTGACCGTGCCTGAACAGCTCCTCAGGCAGGAACAGCGAACGAAGGATATCTTCAATGTTGTTCTCGGCGCTATTGCTTCGATTTCATTGATCGTTGGCGGCATCGGGATCATGAATATCATGCTTGCCTCCGTGATGGAGCGAACGAAGGAAATCGGCATTCGACGCGCAACCGGCGCGACGAAACGGGATATCGTTCTCCAATTTCTGAGTGAAGCGACCATGATCAGTGTAACTGGAGGGATCATCGGGATCTTGTTGGGCGTGGGGCTCAGCGTTGCCATCCGGTACTTTGCAGGCGTTCTTACGATCGTCAGTGCCGTCTCGGTGTTGTTGTCGTTCATCATTTCAATTTCGATTGGTATCGCCTTTGGTATTTTCCCGGCCCGGAGGGCAGCGGAACAGGATCCGGTTGTGTGTTTGAGGTACGAGTGAGGAGGGCGCAAAAGGCGGTCGAGACTCGGAGGGTGAATTGAAATACGAAAACCGAAATACGAATTCCAAAGAAATCCGAAGCACGAAATACGAAACTCTAAACAAATCCGAAGCTCTAGACAAATCCGAAATTCGAAATACGAAACTCTAAGGAAATCCTAAGTACGAAATCCGAAGCTCTAGACAAATCCGAAATTCGAAATCCGAAACTCTAGACGAATCCGAAATCCGAAATCCGAAATCCGAAACTCTAGACAAATCCTAAGCACGAAATCCGAAACCGCAAACAAATCTCAGACACGAAATGCGAAGCACAAGACTTCCTTTGGCTCACTTTTCGATTTTTGGATTTCGAACTTGTTTCGAATTTCGATATTAGCATTCCGGATTTGTTCAGGATTTCGGGTTTGAGAGATTCACCCAAGACAAAATTGTCCACATATTATCTGAGACTGTTTGACACCATGAAAACCCGACCTCATCTTTTGCTGAGCATTCTCCTTCTTCTCGGCGCTTCACGTTCTGAGGCTCAAGTCGACACAACCTATCTCTCTCTTCAGGATTGTATCCGACTTGCTCGCGCAAACGGTCCTCTCGGCGTGATGGCACGCAACGCATATGACAGCAAGCAAGCCAGTTACAGAGCCTTTACGGCGTCATACTATCCCCAGCTGTCGCTGAGAGGAGACGTGCCTGGATACTACCGCTCGATCAATGCCATCACACTGCCGGATGGGAGCACCATCTTTACACCGCAGAGCCAGGCAAGCTCGCAGGTCAGTCTTTCGCTCTCGCAGCAAATTCCCTTCACGGGCGGCCAGCTGTACTTATCATCGGGATTGAACAGAATCGACCTGATGGAGACAAAGTCGCAGTACTATAAATCGAGTCCCTTCACCCTGACCCTGCAGCAGCCGATCTTCCAGATCAATACCTTGCGGTGGGACATGGATGCTCAGGAACTTCGCTACAAGATGGCGACGCGCGAGATGGCAGAAGCGATGGAGGACTGTGCTATCGATGTAACAACGAAGTTCTTTGACCTGTACATGGCGTCACTGAATGCAGCCAACGCAGCGCTCAACGTGGCGATCAATGATACGCTCTACAAGATTTCGAAGGGGCGATTCAACGTGGGGAAAATTGCAGAAAACGACCTGCTGCAAAGCGAGCTTGCGTATCTGAACGCGCAGACGCAGCTGGAAAACGCGAACGTGGGCCTTAACCGTTCACAAAACAATTTGAAGACTGCGCTCGGCCTCCCGCCAGCTGCGATTGTCGCGCTCCTGTCGCCATCGAAGATTTCGGATGTAGAAATCGACGCAGCCAAGGCTCTCGAGCAGGCTCTGCAGAACCGGAGCGATGCCGTGAACTTTGAGCTGCAGAAGCTGACAGCGGAACGGAATGTGAGACAGGCCAAGTCAGATAACTACTTTAGTGCAACCCTGACGGCGAGCATGGGGTACAATCAACGCGCGCCGGTCTTTAACGACGCTTACAGCAATCTGCTGGAACAGAGGCAATTCAGTCTGAATTTCAGCGTCCCGCTTTTCCGCTGGGGGGCTGGAAGCTCGGCGGTCGATGCAGCGATAGCGGACCAGAAGCGGACAGAGGTTTCCATCGATCAGCAGAGGCACGATTTCGAGCAGGAAGTCCTGTATCAGGTAGCGCGCCTCAATTTGCTGCGCAAACAAGTGGTCGTGGCAGCAAAGTCGGATACCATCGCCCAGCGCCGGTTTGACGTTGCCAAGGATCGTTACTTGATCGGGAAGATAGACATTCCGAACTTATTTCTCGCACAGAGCGAAAAGGATAACGCGCGGCGCGCAAACACGCAGACGCTCTGGGATTACTGGTCGACGTCACTTTCGCGTGCGGCGATTGACCCTTTTTGATTTCGAGACGAAGGAGTCGTTGGTGGCGGGGAAGGGGGAATGAAGCAAACGTACCTACGAGATTCAACGCCAGACGCAGGAAATATTTCGCTCAGCTTCTCTGCAGGTTCAAGACGAGCCGAAGTCCGGCATCAATCTTGCGCATGGTTTCTGCTTCGAGATTGCCAGACTTTTCAATGAGCCTTTCGATATCCACGACTTTCACCTGCTCGCACAGGATGATACTCTCTTTGACCAAACCACCTTCGCGCTGTTTCGCCAGAATGTGAATGACATCAGGCTTTTTCCCCTCAGCATCGGTGATCCGACAGACCACGACCAGTCCAGCCGTTGCATTGAGCACATCATTTGATACTACGACGCATGGTCGCTGCTTCTGCTGTTCCTTTCCGACTACTGCGGGATCTGGTTTCACTAAATGGACTTCGCCTCGCTTGACCGTTTTCATTGAAGCCTCGTTTTGTACGGCGCCCATTCGGAGGAAAACTTCTTGTTGAACTCACGGTAGTTCGTGCAGGCCTCCGCTAGTTCCCGCTCAAGCCTGTCTTGTTCCAATCTCTCGATGTACTCGCTGATCGCTTTTCGCGTGAGTTCACTGAGAGTTACCTGAAGCCTTTCCGCCCACGAGTTCATTTGTTCACTGAGTTCAGCCGTGACGATCAAGTTCAATCGGCGCTTTTGATTTGTCGTGGTATTCTCCATTGCTCCCTCCTGCTCGAAAGAGGTGCGTCATCTTTCGGTCATTCTTACAAAGAAGTATGTGTATTTTTCCACATCGTGTCATGCGAAATACTAAGTTTAACGATTTTGTGTCGTCGTAGGCGAAACCACGAACTACTCCCGTTTCATCTCCTCCAGCACTTGCCAGCCGTAAAGCAACGGCCTCGGCAAATCAAATGGCTCCTTCCACGTCGATCACTTGAGATTCGTTCTTCATTCAATATGCCGAGCGCATGATCGACACTGGCCCCATCAGGCCGGACGGTAGCAATGCCGAATCCTTTGCGAAGTGCCGCCAGGTCGCGAACGTGTAGCGGCCAGGTGTGGGTCGCGGTTCTTTCTTGACGAACCAATCCGGCAAGCGTATGAGATTGCCCCCTTTGCCGAATTCACAATCGGGAGAAAGCTGCTCATCTCCAATGAGACGGTTGGGCCAGAGATTCACCACAGCGATCTCCAACGTGTTCCCGCTCGGTTTGACGAAGTCGGTGATCTCCGCCTGCCACGGTGAGCACCAGAAGATTCCAAGATCGTGACCGTTCAGCCGAACACGCGCCAAGTTCTTCACGACGCCAAGATCGAGCCACAGTCGTCGAGAAGAACTCTGCTTGCCCTCTGTGTCTCCCGATGAAACCGGCAGGTCAAATATCTTGCGGTAGGTCGCAGTGCCTGAATAGAACCTGATACCCTCTTCTCGCCGCTGAGTCCAATCCTCCAAGCGTTCAAACGTGATCTTCTCAGGTCCACCCCACCGAGGGTCAAAACTCACTTCCCATGGGCCGACAAGTTCAATCAGTGCACGTACATCGGCGAAATTCCGGCCCGCGAGCTTTGGTTCGGCTGCTGCCCTCTGAAAAACTATGAAGTACGACTGGAAAGGCTCGAAGCGAAGGGTAACAGAGGTCGCACCGACCTTGGAAGCAAATTCGGGCAGATCACGCACCTTGCCTGCCACCGCATCCCAGAGTTCCGGCTGCTTGCCGCTGACGCGGAAGAAACACTCTGCGCTGAGGACGCGATCCTCCGGATTAGCAACAAAGTAAATTTCGGTTTCTCCGTCCCGGCGATGATTGTAACGAAGAGGGACATCGGACCGGAAGTCCTGCAGCACGTTCATGCCGGCCAACACGCGACTGACAAGCTTGAAGTCGCCATATTGTTCAACTTCCAATGTACCATTCGCGTTTCTGACGGAGGTCGTTCTCCCCGTTGAGTCGCGTTCCCACACGATGCGACCCTTTCCCAATCGATGTTCTCTGATCTGCTTGCCGTCGCAGTTTCCCCATATCTCGTTCGCGAGCTTTGCCACCTCATCGTCGCAATTCGGAAAGCCGGAGAGACTTGGCGACTTGCGGGGCGTCGGCCCGATGACTGTCGCACCGGCTTCAATAAGTTGCTTGATCTTCCGGAGCAATGAGGGAGACATGGTTTCTTGTTCAGGTAAGACAAGAACGCGATAGCTCATGCCGTCAGGCAGGATGAGTCTCCCATCCTGCACAGACATCTGTGAAATGACGACCTCGGGCGCGCAGCCGTCGAAGTTGTAACCAAGGCGGTCCGGCGGGTTGCCGCGCACGCTGGAGCTCGGCGGACGGAAAACATGCGGTGCACCTTCTGCCACAAGGAAGCAGACATCTGCCACGCTGAGCCCCTGTCGCAGCATAAACTGGCAGCGCGAAAGGTAGGTGTGATAGGCAGTCGACATATCCCACCAGGTCTGCGTGCGCTCCCAGTGGACGCCGTAGGGCCCCATCGTCATGCCCGGCCAGCGGTCGAGCCATGGTTGATGCTGATAGCGGTGGAAGACAAAGCGATTTATCCCGGCTGCGAATGCCCAGTCACCGAGCGCCTTCATCGATCCGGGGTAAGCCAGCCAATGTTCTTCAGCGCCGGAGGTAAAAGCCTCAGCGGCCACAATTTTCTTTCCGTTTGTATGGGCGATCGAGCTCGCTTCGATGGTGGAGTAGCTCGTGTTGAAGCCGTAGAGCCAAAACTCGCACATGGGGACATCGGCAACAGCACCAAGGCTCATATCGGCACACGGCGTCATGTCGTACGGCTCGATGGAAAGTCCGAAGCCGTAGCGGCGGCCGAGTTCCCTGAGATGCATTGCGTGATTTTCCAGAACCAGCTCTTGCGCAGTCTGGCGGAGGTCCCACAGAAAACGCTCGGAGACTTGGGGGCTTTCCACGATACGACCCGTCATGGCGGGCAGATAGGGGAGAAGGTCGTACCCCCGACGACGTCGAAATTCCTCGCGAAGTTTTGGAGTCCAGTTTTGTGCACCCATCTCCCAGCTATCGATGTGCAGAAAGTTCCATCCAGATCCGGGATTGTTCATACGCGGGCCGAGACCGCGGAGGAGCATGCCGATGTAAGCGTTGAAGTGAGCGTTGAGTGCGGCGGTGTCGAGTTTGTCGCATTCAAGGCCGAGTCCGGGCACAGGGGCAGGACGTGTTGTGGCGCCGGTGCTCGTGCAGCCGAAACGCAGGATAGTCCAGCTTCCTTCGGGCACGTCCCACGTAAACTTGCCACCGGGCATCAGTCGATCTGTCAAATCGATGATGCGATCTGGTGTGATGACCTCCTCCTTGGGGAATGTCGGATAGTCAGCTGGAGCAGGAAGGAAGGGCTTCACATTCGGATAGGAGGAGTACGGGGCGCGGACGTAGAGTGCTTTCTCGCCGATGTCCGGGGTGCGTTGGTTTCCTTTCGGCGTCGGGAACGCCAGCACGAACGCGTCCCTGTAAAATTCATTTTTCGTTTTCTCTAGCTCCGGAGGGAGGAGCCCATCGCCAAAGAAGGCGGGCCAGCGCGCTGGTTGGCGTAATGCGCCTTCGAAGTGCATCGGTCCGGTGACTGTCGTGTCACTTGCCACGATGTGCTGCATCGACTGTTCGGGCTTGACCCACGGACCGCCGCTGCCCGTCCATCCTGGTCCCGCCATTAGTGTGATCTGCAGGCCCAACCGCTCCGCCTCCGAAACTACGTGCTTGAAAAGCTGTCGCCACTCGGGACTCATAAACTTCACAGGTCCCTGGGGGATGCCGACGTTCACTTCCATGATGATTGCGCCACCGATGCCCGCGCGGTTCATTGCTTCGAGATCCGCAGTAATGCCTTCGCGGCTGAGGTTGCCGTCCATCCACACCCAATAGACCCAGGGGCGCGCCTCGTCTGGCGGCTGCGAGAATCCGCGTCGCAATTCGTCCGGTTGGCTTTGCGAGTATGACACGAGAGAGAAGCCCAGGAGGGCAAACAGAAGAGATCTTTTCATAGTTGTTATCCTTCGTTAGCGACCCTCAAAGGTAACCGTTCGCCTCTCAAACATCAATCTTCATCGGACCCAGTCTTTTTGTCAATGGTTCTGTGCCCGGGTTGATTGAGAGATCCCATGGAGGAGATGATGACGGATTGGGTCGCGAGGGGAGAGACGGAGTTCAGAAGACAGAAGTCACAAGTCAGAAGACAGAAGTCAGAAGACAGATTGTACAATTAAGAAGATGTGTTTACAGCCGCTCGATCCGGTCCACGTATCCGCGACTCACGACAAGCTCTGTTTGTCCCTTGTCTTTCAGCCGCACTTTGTACTTCCCTCCAAACCACTTCACAAGTTCTCGTATGAACTTCACGTTGATGATGCTCGATCGGTGAATTCGTATGAAGCTTCCCTTGTCTAACTTCTCCTCAAGATCGGCAAGAGTGAGGTCTATGATATACTCCTGGTTGACCGTATGCAGAAAGGTGTACTCGTCTTTTGCTTCGAAGAAGACGATATCCTCTGTGTCGATGAGGAGGATCCTGTCGCCGGACTTCACCTGAAGCCTTCTCATCGGGGGTGAAGCCAATCGGGAGAGGAGCCGCTCGACATTGGCATCCAGGTGAAGGCTTGAAGCATCGAACAACCGGCGAAGCTTTTCGACTGCCCTGTCCAGCCTTGCCTCTTCTATCGGTTTCAGGAGATAGTCGACAGAATTCTCCTCGAATGCTTTCAGGGCATACTCATCATACGCCGTGGTGAAGACGATAAACGGTTTCTGGCGCAAGCGGCGAACGACTTCGAATCCATCGAAGGGGGGCATCTGAACATCAAGGAAGATGACGTCGGGGTGGGAGGACTCGGTTTTCTCTACGGCTTCCTCGCCGTTCCGGGCTTCTCCCACGACCTGAAGCTCGCCTTCGTATTTGAGAAGCATCTTGCGGATGCGCTTGCGGGCAAGCTCTTCGTCATCGATCACGAGTGCTCGAAGATGCATCGGCGGTCCTTACAATAATGGAATCGTTATGACGATCCGGGTGTGGTCATCCCCCGTGATCAGAAGTGAAGCCCCTTCGCCGTACCGAAGTCTCAGCCGTTCTTCAACGCTCCGAAGTCCGAATCCGCCATCGGCGGCTCCTTCCTGAAATCCCTTCCCATTATCTTCGACGGCAATGACGCACTTGCCCTCCATCTCTTTTGCAGCGACGAGGACTTTCCCGCCGTTGACCTGTTTGGCGATTCCGTGCTTGACGCTATTCTCGACGAGCGGCTCGATAATGAGTGCCGGCATTCGGAAATCGCGCAAATGATCGTCGCACGTGATCTCGTACTGAAGGCGGTCTCCGAATCTCACCTTTTCTATCTCCAAATATGTCCGGACGACTTCAAGCTCTTCTGCCAGAGTGACGGTGCTGTTCTCGGCGTTCTTCAGCGTGTAACGAAAAAGTTCCGACAACTTCTCCACGGTTGCCTCGGCTGCTTTCGGATTCTCGGCAATGAGGGACGCGATAGAATTCAAAGTGTTGAACAGAAAGTGGGGGTTGATCTTGGACTGCAGGGCCTGAAGCTCCGCTTCGGTTTTCAGACGCATGAGGCGTTCTTCGTTCAGTTCCTTCTCCTTGAGTTTGGCTGCCATATGTTCTGCGGTGCCTCGCAGTGTAAAATACGTAACCGCGACAGTGCCGAAGATTGCCGAAAGAATGAGATTGAACGTCAGAAGGCGCAGGTGATCGTGTAGATCCACGCTATACGTAAAGATCGCATAGTGGATGCCGACGCCCACTTCTGTGCCGGCAAATCCGCCGGCGAGGAAAAGAACGAGAAGGAGGCCAAGGCGAAGAGCAGTCGGCAGTCTGGCTATGCGTGGCAGGAAAAAGGAAGTGAGCGCGTGAATCGAATAGCCGATGCAAAACGTGAATATCAGAGAACTGAGAAGATGCTCACGCCAGTGTTCTGGGTCGTTATAGGTGAGTCCGGTCGCTACGATCAGCGCGATGATCAGGCACAATCCGAACGTACGAACAAAGGGGCGTTTCATCATAGTTGGAACCGAATTCCCAGATTGAATGAACTCGGTACTGAAGAGTGCGCCGAATTCAGAGTCGCTCACTCCCATGAACGACGTCCATCGACCGTAGAGAGAAAAGTTCTCAGAAATTCTGAACGAGGCCGAAGGAACCGCCACCGCACTCGCGTCGAGTATGTTCAGGAGCCCCAGAATCTCAAAACTCCAGTTTCCTGTTGCATAGTAGACGCGCCCAAAAAGATAATCGCTCATCGTCCCTCGCGAAGAGAGCGTTCGGAGGGCCCAGAGCAAGTTGTAGCGCGAGAGCTCGACAAGAGGGGGTGGCTCCGCGATGAAGCCCCGCTGGATGTCGTTGTGAAACTTAACAAACTTCATCCACTGATTCCATTCCGATTTGTTCAGCCCTTCACTGTTATGATAGTATTCAAGGGCGACGTTTGCGCCATTCTCGAATGTGTATTGCCCGCCGAGGAGCAATTTGCTGAATATTCGGCCTGAGCTCTCTTCGAGCGGAGCAGATGGATCGGAACTGTAGATTTGCTGAAGGTTATCAACCGCAACAGCCGGATGATAGAACGCCGATGATCCCTTCTTTGCCAGGACCTCTCCGTGCAGCTCGAGGCTTGAACCCACAACGTAGGACCAGTTGAGCCCGGCCTCCAATCGGTCGCCTTCTCTGTAGTGTCCGACAAGGGAAAGGTCAAGGCCGCTGATGAACGTGTAGGCGCGGACGGCGAATTCCTGTGCCCCCCATGTCAAGCGGGATGATTCGAACCGGGCGTCGTTCAGGTACACGAATGTGAGGGAACTCTTCCCTGAGAATGCGTTGACGGCAATCAGTTTGCGGCCGTCGTTTTGGCCAAGCCTGTCTGACGGATCGGACGGAGTGCGTTGCGGCTCGACGACGCCCGTCGGATTGAACGCGTATCCCGTCCCCCATTTGAGAATCTTCTTGCCAACAGTCACATCGATCTTCTCGGTCAGCGGGATATCGAGAAAGAGCTCTCGCAGGGAGAACTGGCAATCGGGCTTCCGGATGTTGTCGGCGAGCGTTACCAGATTGATCGAAGTGGTCATGCTCCCGTAATTCAAAAACAGGTTCGACGTGAAGATGTTACTCCTGGTGGATTGTGGAAGAATCTGGTTCTGATAGTTGAACGGCGACTCAGGGTTGAGAATGTTCAACGTGCCTTCGTCCACGAGCGACAGCCGATATTCGAGGTCCTGAGCCTGTAATCGCCCGGCGATTACACCTACGACGAGGAGCGTCAGGAGAATGTGGCGTCGCATCCTCACTTCAACCTTTCCAAATAGTCCTTGTTGAAGTACTTCTCAGGAAGCTCCTTCGGCGCATACGATGAGAACTTCATCACGGTCGTTCGCCGCTCACGAAGTCTGTCGATGATTGTCATCTGTGTCAGCAGGACCCGATTCTGAATTTCCTCGTACCTGTCAAACTGAATCGTCTTGTAAAGCTTGCCGGAGATGAGATAGATCTCCGCTTTCTTTGGACGCTTTGTCTCCTTTGCGACCCAGTAGTCGATCTTCTTGTATGTTGCGCCATCGCGTTTTGCGCTCAACTCCAGAGCGTAACATGCGACCCCGTCGATTGTTTCCTCTGCTTTCAGCGTGGCTGCGTAGTCCTGCGCAAAGTGTGTGCGGGCTACATCGCCATTGGACGCGTCTCCCATCAGGCGCTGCAACGGCGTGATGCGAATGGGCTTCCTGGTGTTCGGCATGTAAATCCACATGTCGTCTTCGACCATGAGAAGATACTGGCCCTTGACGTCCGCGTTGAGGAACTTCACAAGCGTCTTGTCCACACCCTTGGTATTGACCTCGAACAGTCCCTCCTCTTTGAGCCGTTTGTCCTCGTAGTTCTGGATGGTCGTCCGAACGACGAAGGAATCCCAGCCGTTGCGTCCCTGGTCAGAGGCCTGAAGGATCTCATCCGCAGAGGTGATGGCGTTGGCTTTACGCCCTTCTTGTTGGGTCCCGGAGGTCTGGGCGGAGAGGAGCGAGCCTGTGCCAGACGCCATCATCAGCAGAGCAACCAATGCAAAGATGGTTTTCATAGTGGACTCCTCTTCAGGTTAAATATGACCCAGTGCATCGACAATCTTCATTCGGGATGCCTTGAATGCCGGAATGATCGTGGAGACGACAGTCGTCAAGGAGATCAGTACGAAGACTCCGGCAAAAATCGATGGGACCTTGTCGACAATGAGCGAATAGCCTCGAGTCATTCCGGGTGGTGCAGGCATTGTAGTGCCGGAAGCATTGATCAATGTTGCAAGAACATACGCGAGCACAAGCCCAAGAAGTGCACCGAGAACTCCGATCACCAGGCCTTCGTACAGGAAGTTGACCAGAAGGCGCGCCCGTGACGTCCCGACAGCAAGCTGCGTTCCAATTTCGCGGGTGCGCTCAAAGATCGACATCATCATCGTATTCGAACTGCTCAGGACGACAATAATGAAAATTATGACTCCCAGAAAACCGAAAATTGTGTTGTAGAGGCGGACCACGGCATTGTAGAACGTCGCCATCTCATACCAGCGTTTTGCTCTCAGTGACGGAAAGAGCTTCTCCAATGATATTGCGACATCATCCGTCTTCTCTGTCTCGTTGAGCACCACGACAAGTTTTGTGACTTTCTGCGAGTTGATCAGCTCCTGGGCTGTTCGCAAGTGTACCATGAGCGCGCGCTCGTCGTACTCCGGTATGCCGGTCGAGTAAATCCCGGCCACCTTCACATCCAGCGCATTCAAAGCTCCTTTCGAAGTCGTCGTCATGAGTGTGAGATATGTTCCGATGCCTGCCTTCAGCGACTTGGCAAGTCCGCGCGCGAGTATCACTTCGTTCTCCTTCTCGTTCTCCTTCGTTTCTCCCAGAAACCTGCCTGTATCGACGGCAAGAGCATACCCTGCGAGCTTTGTCTCCTGTTCCGGCTCGACACCGCGTCCAAGGAAGGCCGCCGATTTATCGCCGTTTGAGATGAGGCCCATGAATTCCACTCGTGCCATCGTGAAACGAACATCCGCCTCGGCCGCGATCTTCTTCTTCAGCTCCGGCACGTTTTCGAGGCCAAGCTCGAGCGGTCGTTCCTCCTCCCGTTCCAGAAACTCTTTGGTATAAAGCTGAATGTGTCCCAGCTGGCCACGGATCGTCGTCTCTCGCAGCCCTCGAAACGAAAAGGAAATGAAACCGCCTGCCAGGATAAGGGCGGTGGCTCCGAAGACAAGCACGAGGCCGGTGATAATCGTTCTTCGACGGTTGCGGAAAACGTTCTTCGTCGCAAGCTTCATAAACTTGAACATACCTTCGTCTCCTTCCGAATCCTAATGTTGTCCGTTGACAATGACGCCGTCGTGAAGTTTGACCACCCTTCTGGCATAGCTGAGCACGAGCGGGTCGTGGGTGGCAAACAAAAATGTGACCTTTTCCTCCTCATTCAGTGTTCGCATGAGATCGAGGATCTCGCGTGCAGTCACGGAGTCGATGTTCGCCGTCGGCTCGTCGGCCAGCACAATCCTTGGACTGTTGACGAGGGCCCTTGCGATGGCGACACGTTGACGCTGTCCGCCCGAGAGCTCGTTGGGTTTGTGATCGCGGAATTCCCAGATCATCACGTCTTTCAAAACGCGCTCCACGAGCTGGCGCCGCACCGATGATGATTTCTTTGTCAGCAGGAGCGGGTACTCGACATTCTCATACGCAGTCAGAACAGGTATGAGATTGAATGTCTGAAAAATGAATCCCAGCTTCTCCAGACGGACCCGGTGAAGGTTGGAGAGGCCATTGTATCTGACCTCGGTGCCTTCAAGAAAAACCCTGCCGACCGTCGGCGAATCGATGAGCCCCAGAACGTTCAACAGCGTTGTTTTCCCGCTGCCCGACGGGCCCGAGAGCGCAGTGAACTCGCCCTCTCCGATTGCGAGCGTGAGGCCTCTGAGTGCAGGGACTTCAGTCCTCCCCAGCTTGTACGTCTTTTCAAGATTGTCGGTGCGAACAAGTGAATCCATAGATATGATCTCCATTGAGTAAGGTTAGCGCAGGTCGGTGAGTTCTTGTTCTGCCTTCTTCGCAGTGATGGAATCCGGCGACAAGGAAATTGCCTTTTCAAGGAGCTCCTTCGCCTTGCTCCTCTGGCTGTCACGTTTGTATGCTACCCCGGCCCAGCAATAGATCGTCGATTGCAGCTGGGCGTCAAGGTGCGCAAGCCTCGGATCGCCAAGCAAGTAGGAGAAATCCTTGATTGCGGTAGCGAGCCGATTGAAGAAGGAGGGCAGCTGTACGCTGTTGACTCCTCGAACGAGCCGCACGGAGATGTCGTCGGGAGTCAATTCCACTGCTTTGTCCATATCGTCGATGCCCTTCTCAACGCCCTTCATTTTCTCAAATGGGTCGGAGGCGTCGCGTCCCCGCATGGTCCAAAAGCTCCCACGGTACACCAGAGCGATTGAGTTGGTGGTTTCGATCTCGAGGGCCTTATCAAGGTACGTGAAGCCTTTCTCAACGGCGTGTTCGTTTCCCGCGGCTCCCTGCTCATGGTACAGTTTTCCAAGTTTTACGAGAGTCTCGACGTTATTCGGTTTCTGTTGAAGCGCCTTTTCCAGCTCGTCCACCGACTGCTGAGCATTTGCGGTGATGGTAAGGATCGAGCAGAGAGACAGAATTGTAAGGGTTCTCTGAATCATGGTTCTTCTCCTCTTTGTATGGGAAGTTCTTTGCTTTTGCACGATGCAAGATAGCATGCACACTGGGTGGATCAGAGGGAATTCCGACGAATCGACATAACGGGCGGATGAATCACATTCTTGGGAGGATGAAAATGGGCGTGTGTCGGCGGGCGAATTGAGAATCCAGAAGTCAGAAGTCAGAAGTCAGAATCCAGAAGTCAGAATTCAGAAGCGAAAAAGGAGAAGCGTGGAGGGACGGTGGTAGGGGGAGCCGACATAGCCAGCATTTCCGGCCAATTCTGGCTGCCTCCGTCTTGGCGGGCACATTCCGCAACAAGCGAGTTGCCTTTCAGGTTAGACCGTTGTAGCTTAGTAGGAAGTTTTTCCTCCGCCATCACCGTACGCATCATTTCTCTTAGTCCCGACTCCCATTACAGGAGGCCATATGATCGGGGCGACAGTCTCACATTACCGAATCCTCGTGAAGTTGGGGGGAGGAGATCCCGCTGAGCGGAGTCCGATTTCCATTTGTGGACCAAGATCTCGACCCGTGAACGGGACGGACGAAAGCGGAACAAGGTCCTCGAGGGGTGAGGCCCCCGCAGCGAGCACGTTACCCTGTCGTTGTGCGCACTTCTCGGGGAAAAGGATAACCGAGAGCTCTCCCATTCTTGTTCAATAACAATCGGAGGGATCTATGAAAATCGGGGTTGTTGGAACGGGCTTTGTTGGCTCAACGGCGGCGTACGCCATGGTTATGCGGGGGGTGGGGCGGGAGATCGTTCTCGTGGATGTCAACAAAGATCGTGCACGGGCGGAGGCGGACGATATCCTCCATGCTGTGCCATTCGCGCATCCAATTGAAATTGTTGCCGGGGACTACCATGATCTCGCTGGATCGCGTGTTATCGTCGTTACTGCAGGTGCAAACCAGCGCCCCGGAGAAATTCGTCTCGATCTTCTGAAACGCAACGCGGCGGTGTTGCAGGACGTCATCCCCCGCATCCTTGAGCATGCGCCTGAAGCAATCCTCGTGGTGGCGACAAATCCCGTCGATGTCATGACGCACCTCGCGGCACGAACTGCGGCAACGTTCGGCCTTCCGGGCAACAGGGTGGTAGGTTCTGGCACCATGCTCGACACAGCCCGGTTCCGCTCACTGCTGGGGAGGCACGTCGGAGTTGATTCTTCTCATGTCCACGCGTATGTGTTAGGCGAGCATGGCGATTCGGAAGTCCTCACCTGGTCTCTTGCAACCGTAGGAGGTATGCCTCTCGCTGAATTCTGCCGCCAGCGGGGAATCATGCTCGACCATGCAATCCAGTCCGACATCGACACAAAAGTTCGTCGGGCAGCCTACACAATTATTGGCGGGAAAGGAGCGACGTACTATGGCATCGGCAGCGCGTTGGCGAAAATCGTTGATGTCATTCTCAAGGACCAACGCTCGGTGCTAACCGTCTGCACGCCGCTCAAGGACGTCCTGGGAGTCGAGGATGTTACAGTCTCTCAACCTCACCTCGTCGGAGGAGCTGGAGTTTTGGCGACGTTTCCGCCCCCTTTGAATGACGAGGAAGCAAAACTCCTGAGAAAGAGTGCAGAGGTAGTGGCGCAGGCGATCCGAAGCATCGGCTAAAAATGTTGCAAGAGAGACGGGGGATGGTGCCTGTACGATATCCTTCACTCCGTCAGGAGTGAGATGTTTCTAGACCAGCTCCGTTAGGAGTGAAATGCTCCAACGGAGTTCCGTACCGCTCGGATGGAAGAGCAACACATATACCACCTTTGGCGGGTTGATGAAAGACGGTTGAAGGAAGATAGAAAATGAAACATGTGGATTCAATCAGTTGAAAGGCTATCGGCGATGGAACGCGTTGGTGTAGCGCTCGAGAGAATTGTTGCATGCTCACTGCTTCTGAATGGAGTGGGCAAAACTGATCTTGTTCCTGGAGATCGTGTCTTTGTGAAAACGCGCAATTCGCTCTACAATATCCGCGTCCTCGGGAATGGAAAGTACTCTGTCTCCGGCGGCTGGTTTGACAGGAAGGGTCTTTCACCGATGACAACAAGAATTGCCGGCTGCACCTGGGGCGGCAGTGCGATCAAGATAGATGTCGTTGCCGTGTGCGGGCTCAGATTGGAGTTTGGGAACCGGTTGATTACGAGCACCATCCAAAAGATCATTCGTCTGCCGTTTGTGTGGCAAAATTAGTCGTGTGATCGGCTAGACGATATCTTGAGAATACGTGTCGTCAAGATCTAGTGGAGCGGCGGCGGCCGGAGGTGTGAACAATGATTGGACAAACCATTTCGCACTATCACATCCTGGAAAGAGTGGGCGAAGTCCCAAAGTTGCCGACGAGTGCTCTTCGACGAGTCGATGCAACTTTGAGGATCCCGCTGTTTTCTAGCGGGAGCTGCAATGGAGGCCCCCAATGATTGGACAAACCATTTCTCACTACCACATCATGGAGAAACTGGGTGAGGGGGGCATGGGTGTCGTCTACAAGGCCGAAGACACCAAGCTCAAACGCACCGTTGCCCTCAAATTCCTCCCCCGTGGTCTCGAAGCCCAGGAACCCGAACGCGCCCGCTTTCTTCAGGAGGCCCAGGCAGCAGCTGCACTGAACCATCCCCACATCTGTACGATCCACGATATTCTCAGCGAGGGCGATCAGCAGTTCATCGTCATGGAATTCGTGGACGGCAAAACGCTGAGGCAACTGGTGCCAATCCAGAAGATGCAGACTGCCATCGACTGCGCGATCCAGATTGGTGACGCGTTGCAGGAAGCGCACAGCAAGGGGATCGTCCATCGCGACATCAAGACCGACAACATCATGGTCAACGCGAAGAACCAGATCAAGGTGATGGACTTCGGATTGGCCAAGCTGAAGGGATCTCTGAAGCTGACAAAAACCTCGAGCACGGTGGGAACACTGGCGTACATGGCCCCTGAGCAGATACAGGGGGGAGAGGTGGATGCAAGGTCGGATATCTTTTCTTTTGGCGTGGTTCTCTATGAAATGCTCACGGGTCATCTTCCGTTCCGTGGGGAGCATGAAGCTGCCATCGTGTATTCGATTGTGAATGAGGACCCAATGCCGATACAGAACCACCTGCCAGATATCTCCTCTGAATTGTTGCACGTTCTGAATCGAGCGTTGGAGAAGGAGCCAGAGGAGCGTTATCAGTCCGTGCACGATATGGTGATTGACTTGCGCAGATTGAAAAAAGAAACAACGAGGGTAGTGAGATCAAGAACTGATGACAGACGTGGGGCTTCCAGCCACCTGGTTGGATTTATGCGCACATCCAGTAAATGGCTGTGGATTACTCTTGGTATTGTGATCGCAGCAGTGATTACTCTTTACTTCATTTTGTTCCGGCAATCGGAAAAGATCGAGTCAATCGCCGTGATGCCATGCTCGATTGCGAAGGCGGACACATCGATAGAACATCTTAGTGATGACTTAACCGAAAGTATTATCAATAGCCTCTCACCGCTGCCAATGATCAGGGTAAAATCTTACAGTGCGGTTGCTCGCTACAAAGGCAGAGATGTGGGTCTGGAACAAGTGGGACAGGAACTCGCTGTCGATGCAGTTGTAATCGAGAGGATGAGCCTTCGCAAGGATCAACTCTCATTGACTGTCGAGCTTGTAGACACGAAGACGGGAAATCAGATCTGGGGTCATAAATATAGCGAATCGTTAGCTGGGGTTATCAATTTACAGCCTGAAATCCTCAGAGATATCACCCAGAAGCTGCAGTTGAAGTTGAGCGGGGAGGAAAAACAGCGGCTTCTGAAGAAGTACACAGAAAATCCAGAAGCGTACCAACTGTATGCGAAAGGCCGCTTCTACCTGAACAAAAGGACATCCGACGGAGTAGACAGCGCATTGGCAAATTTCACGCAAGCGGTGATGCTTGATCCAAATTATGCACGTGCTTATGCTGCGATTGCAGAGACCTACCTCGTTGGATTCACATTACACCTATCTCCGAAAGAATGTTTGCAGAGAGCAAAGAAAGCGACACTACAGGCACCTGAACTTGATTATGATTTAGCAGAAGCTCACTCAGCCAAAGCGGCATTACTTGGATACTACGAATACGATTTTGTGACTGCTGAACAGGAATTCCGGAGAGCTATCGAGTTGAATCCGAATTTCTCCACTGCACATCATTGGTTTGCGGAGTATCTCATTGTGAGAGGCCAATTCCAAGAAGGTTTTGCAGAATACGGCCGCGGAAAGGAACTCGATCCGACTTCACTGGCGATCCTTTCAGACTATGGATTAGGATTTTACTATGCCCGTCAATATGATCGAGCGATTGAAGAGCTCCAAAAAGTAATTCAGCTTGATCCTACTTTTGTTCGGACATACTTCTATGTTGCCATGCCCTATTGGAAAAAAGGGATGAACGATGCTGCGTCCCAGGCATGGACACAGGGTATGATTGCAAACGGTGAGAGCGCAAATGATATTGAACAGTCAAGGAGAGTCTATAAAACGTCTGGACTCAAAGGCTTTGCGCATTTTTGGCTTCAACGCGGCTTACGGGATAGGCGAACCGCAGGAAATCCACATGAAATTCTGTGGTGCTATATCATTCTTGGTGACAAACACGCGGCCTTGATGTACATCGAAAGGTTGTACAACGAGCGACGATACGTAGTCGCGGCTCTCAAATTCGATCCTACCATTGACGAACTACGCAACGAACCAAGATTTACCGCTGTGCTGAAGAAAGTTGGACTGGAGAAATGATCGGGCAAACAATCTCACACTACACAATTCTCGAAAAGCTCGGTGGTGGTGGAATGGGAATTGTGTACAAGGCCGAAGACACCCGCCTCAACCGCGCCGTTGCGTTGAAATTCCTTCCTCCTGATCTAACGCGCGATAAAAAGGCGAAGGAGCGTTTCATGCACGAAGCGCAGGCGGCATCCGCACTGGACCATCCGAACATCTGCACGGTCTACGAAATCGGGGAGAGCGATGAGGCGCAGCTATTCATCGCAATGGCGTGCTACGCGGGGCAGACCCTCAAAGAGAGAATTGCGGGTGGTCAAATGGCGGTAGAAGGTTGCGTCGATATCGCAATCCAGATCGGCCAGGGCTTGCAGAGGGCGCACGAGAAGGGGATTGTGCACAGGGACATCAAGCCAGCAAATATCATTGTCACCGGTGATGGGATGGTGAAGATTTTGGACTTTGGACTGGCAAAGTTGGCTGGACAGGCGAAGCTCACGAAAACGGGATCAACAGTCGGCACCGCAGCCTATATGTCGCCGGAGCAAGCACGAGGACTCGATGTCGATCATCGGACAGACATCTGGTCGTTGGGAGTGGTGCTGTATGAGATGCTTACAGGAAAGCTACCATTCAGAGGCGAACACGAAGCTGCACTACTGTATTCGATCGTCCACGAGGAGCCGCACCCGATTTCCAGCTTACGGTCAGACCTTCCGTCAGATATTGAGTTGAGCATCGCCAAAATGCTGCAAAAGGAGCCCGGAGAACGCTTCCAGCATATGCAAGATTTGCTGTCCCAGCTAGACGCCATAAAGAAGAAAAACGAAACCAAAGGTGGGAAAGCCTTGCCGTCGATCGCTGTGTTGCCATTTGTCAACATGAGCCCCGATCCGGAGAATGAATATTTCAGCGATGGCTTGTCAGAAGAAATCATTAATGCATTGAGCAAGCTCGAGGGTTTGCACGTCACCGCACGCACATCCGCCTTCCGATTTCGCGGGAAAGATCTCGATATGCGAGAAATTGGCAAGCAGCTCAATGTGAGTACTGTCCTCGAAGGCAGTGTTCGCAAAGCGGGAAACAGGCTGCGGATTACAGCCCAACTAATCAATGTCTCGGACGGTTACCACCTCTGGTCAGAAAAATATGACCGTGAACTGAAGGACGTGTTTGCCATTCAGGATGAAATCTCCCTGGCGATTGTGGACAAGCTCAAGGTAAGACTTCTGGGCGAAGACCAAGCAAGGCTCGCAAAGCGTTATACGGATAATTTCGAGGTCTATGACCTCTACTTGAAAGGCCGATATTACCTGAACAAACTCACCGAAGAAGGTATCAAGAAAAGTCTTGATTGTTTTCAGCAAGCAATCCAAAAAGACCCGCGCTACGCCTTGGCCTATGGCGGGGTAGCGGGCGTCTACTTCGTGCTTGCGGTCGTAGAACAACTCCCTTCTAGCGAAACTATGCCCAGAGCCAAATCAGAATTGTTGAAGGCACTTGAGCTGGATGACTCCCTTGCCGAAGTGCATGCATGGTTGGGTGAGCTCTATTTACAGCACGAGTGGGACTGGACTTCTGCTGAAAGGGAGCTCAAGAGGGCGATCGAACTCAAGCCGAACAGTCCCGAGGGACACCAGTTCTACGCGGATTACCTGATCTCGACGGGAAGTAAGGAAGAAGCTTTAGCTGAAGTCGAGCGAGCCCGGGTTTTGGATCCGCTCTCCACTATACCCAACACTATGTTGGCTTGGCAACTTTTTGCGTCGCGTCGGTTTGATCAAGCGATTGAATACTGTCGAAAGATGCTCGAGACAGAACCGAGCTTCCTGCTGCAAATTCACCTCTGGAGGTCACTGCATCAGAAGAACATGCTTAACGAAGCGCTGGTGGAGTGCAAGAAGCTTTTCACGTTATTTGTAAGTCGCGAAGTCGCTGAGGCTATGGAGCACAGCTATCCTGAGTCCGGATACAAAGGTGCGATGTATGCGGGGGCACAGACGTTGATGGAGCAATCAAGACTGCGATACGTCTCGCCCTATACGATTGCTACACTCTTTGCCCAAGCCGAAGAGGACGATCAAACTCTTCAATGGCTTGAAAAAGCATACGAGGCGCGGGATCAGAGGGTCTACTCCATGGGAATAGACCCAGGTTGGGATAGAGTGCGTTCAAGCCCGCGATTCATTGCCCTGTTGGAAAAGGTGGGATTGAAAAGATGATCGGTGCGACAGTTTCTCACTTCAAGGTTGTGGAGAAGTCGCGTGATCGGGAGATCCAGATATCGGGCCATCGGCTCATTAATGCGGTGGACCAATGGGAAAACGAACAAATGAATCAGTTGCCATGATCGGACTAATAATCTCTCATTACAAGGTTCTGGAAAAGTTGGGCGAGGGGGGAATGGGAGTTGTCTACAAGGCCGAAGACATCATGTTGAAGCGACCCGTGGCGCTGAAGTTCCTTCCCAAAGGACTTGAAGCCCACGAACCTGAGCGAGCCAGGTTCCTGCAAGAAGCTCAAGCCGCTTCAGCCATCAATCATCCGCACGTCTGTACCTATCCACGAAATTGCAGCAGAAGGCGATCAGCAATTCATCGTAATGGAGTTCGTCGACGGCAACACCCTCAGTCGCTTGAAACCTGAAACTCTGAAACTCGATACCCTCCTCTCTTACGCTATCCAGATCGGCGAAGCCCTTCAGGAAGCCCATGGCAAAGGAATCGTGCACCGTGATATCAAGGCCGAAAACATCATGGTGAATGCGAAGAACCAGGTGAAGGTGATGGACTTTGGGCTGGCGAAGCTGAAAGGTTCTCTGAAGCTGACGAAGACCTCAAGCACGGTCGGAACGCTGGCGTATATGGCTCCTGAGCAGATACAGGGTGAGCCTGTCGATGCGAGATCTGACATTTTCTCCTTCGGTGTGGTGCTCTATGAGATGCTGACGGGCCACTTGCCGTTCCGGGGAGAACACGATGCGGCGATGATGTATTCGATCCTGAATGAGGAGCCGGAGTCGCTGCAAAAGCATCTTCCTGATGCGCCGCCGGAGCTTGTTCACGTCCTGGACCGAGCGTTGGAGAAAGATCCGGAGGAGCGGTATCAGACAGCGCACGAGATGGTGATTGACCTGCGGAGGATCAAGAAACGCACATCGCGAGTCACGCGCATGGCGCCTGCTTCACAACCAGTTGCGCCATCGGTGCCCGAAGGATCAACGGAACCGCCGCAAATGCATTTGAAGCGGCTCCGGTCCAGGAGAAGACTCTGGATTCTTCTCGCCAGTGCTATTGTATGTCTCGCTGCAATTCTTCTCTTTGTGCTTCTGCCGAGGAGGGCAGTGGAAGTCAATCCGGACATGACGTTCCGTGTTCTGCCAATTCCATTCACAGAAGTTGGATCCCCGGGACTGTCGCAGGACGGAAACTGGGCGGCATTTCCGGCTGCCGATGCCAAGAGTCATTGGGATATCTATTTCATGAATACGACGTCGGGAGAATCGCGACGCATCACCACAGACTCAAGCAATTGGATAAACGGTGCTGACATTTCCCCCGACGGAAGTCAAATTGTCTATGATAGATACAATGCTTCAACGGACCGCATGGAAATTGCAGTTGTATCAACCGTTGGTGGTTCAAGCAAGAAAATTGCAGATCGTGGTGTCTTCTTCCCACGATGGCGACCTGATGGTCAACGAATTGGGTATGTGCGTGGGACGCTCTACGGCCAATCCGGGAAGGCAGAGATCTGGAGCATAAAACCGAATGGGAGTGACAACCGTCGTGAACTTGTCGATAGCGTGTCGGGCGAAGCGAGAAGGTTTTCATGGTCACCAGATGGGCAATCTATATGCTGGATCGGATATTTCTCTGAGCAATGCAAAGAAGTGATAGTGCACGACCTTTCGACCAAGAAAGCAAGGCAGGTGACATTCGACAGGAAGAATATCGAGGATGTCTACTGGGCTCCTAACGACCAGATCATCTTCAGGTCGAAGAAGAGTGGCAACTACAATCTCTGGATGGTGCCGGCATCGGGCGGGTCCGTGACGCAGATAACCAAAGGCACCAGTCAGGATTTCGGAGCGGTGAGTTCTCGCGATGGGTCGAAGCTGCTGTATCTGCAAGTGCAGTTCATCAGCCACATTTGGGTCGCAGGTACTGATGGGAGTAACGCGCGCCAGATTACCTTTGATGACGCAAACCTCTTCAGTGTTTCCTTCTCACCCGATGGGAAAGAATTGCTGTTTGCGTGCGCCCAACCTGAAGGTACAAAGGGGGATCCTTCATTTGCTCAGTCGATCGAGATGGCAGGAATCGGAAACAACTGACCTCAGGTGAAGAATGGTGTGACTATCCTCTTCAATCCCCCGATGGTCGATGGATTATTTTCAGTGCAAATCCACTTACTCAACCGTCGGATTCTTCAAGAGTATTTCTGATTGATGCAAGAAATCCGGGTGCGCCTAAACTTGTCGGCAAGGGTGCGCCGCAACGTTGGATCGATGAAAAGACGTTCATCAGCCATGATTGGGTCGCGTTCAGCGATTGGCTCAATCGCATCGATGGAGGGCAGCCCCAAAAGCTCTTTGAAGACTCAACGTGGGCCATTCCTCTCCAGGGAGGCAAATATATCGTTTACGCTGACTACCGTTCCGGGCGGGGAGGGCTATGGGTTCGCTCGGCGTCAAGCGTTAAAGATGCCGACCTCCCATCGCCGAGGAGGCTTCCTTGTTCGCTATCGTCGGCTGGTTCGTTCGATAGAAGTGGGAAATTCTACTACTGGGTGAAGAATGCGGGCGAGCTTCGCCAAATCTCCATCCCCTCCGGAAAAGAGGAGGTCATTCATAGAGAGTTTCCGGGATTGACATTCCCCTTTTCATCTCTTGACATTAGCTACGACGGGAAGGAGATCGTGTATACGGCCGCCCACATCAACAGCAAGCTCGTCATGATTGAGAATTTGTTTAAGTGAGTGATAGGAGTGCGAAATGATCGGACAAACCATATCACACTATCCCGACAAAAGTCGTCGGGACGCCGAAAAACGGCGCAAGACTCCTCAGAAACCCGGCGAAGGCAGCATGTTCGAAAATTGCCCACGAACCTGCCTGCCGGACAGGCAGGCGTTCTCTGTCGGGACCCACGAGGAGCGACGATGATTGGCCAAACGATTTCTCACTACGACATTATCGAAAAGCTCGGTGAAGGTGGGATGGGAGTGGTGTACAAAGCCCACGACACGAAACTTGACCGCACGGTCGCACTCAAATTCCTGCCCCCTCATCTTGCTTATTCTGAGCAGGACAAAGCACGCTTCATGCAGGAGGCCAGAGCTGCGGCTGCACTTAACCATCCCAATGTCTGCCCCATCCATGATATTCAAGAACACGAAGCGCAGATGTTTATTGTCATGGACTTCATCGAAGGTCAGACACTCCGCGAGAGGAAACAGGAGTTCTCCATCAAGCAAGCAGTCGAGATCGGCATACAAATCGCCGACGGCTTGACGGCAGCCCACGAGAAAGGGATCGTTCACCGAGACATCAAGCCCGAGAATATCATGCTGCGCAAAGACGGGATCGTCCAGATCATGGACTTCGGGCTGGCAAAACTTCGGGGCGCAACACGCATCACCAAAGAAGGCAGCACGGTTGGGACAGCCGGATACATGTCACCAGAGCAAGTCCAGGGTTTGGAGACCGATCACCGAACCGACATCTTCTCGCTCGGTGTCATTCTGTACGAGCTTCTCGCCGGGCAATCTCCCTTCAAGGGAGTTCACGAGACTGCAATCATGTACGAGGTCGTGAATGTCGATCCTGCACCGATATCATCGCTGAGACCGGAAGTTGATCCTGAACTCGACGCGATTGTTCTGGATTGTCTTGCAAAGGAACCCTCCGAGCGCTCTCAATCGGCGGCCGAGATTGCCAAAGACCTGAGGCGGTTCAAGCGCGAGACGAGCCGCAAAGGCATCAGCCGCGTTTCGACTGTCCGGCCGGCTGTGGTGACTTCCGTCGCTTCCCAGCCGTCGCGAAGTGGATTCATTGCCCTCATGCGGTCTCCGATTTTTTCTTGGTCCATCGCGGCGATCCTGATCGTCACGCTGGTTGTCGCAACAATCCATTATTACATTCGTCCATCGACAGAGCTTTTCCCCATCCGCTCCTTCATTCCTCCTCCCGAGAAGACGAACTATCATTACTATGGACAAGTCGCTGGTCCTGCTGTCATTTCTCCTGACGGAAAAAACATTGCGTTTGTTGCTGTGACGAACGAAGGGAAGCAACTTCTGTATCTGCGGCCGCTCGATGCTTTGTCTGCCAGACCTCTTCCCGGGACTGAGGGAGCGTATTATCCTTTCTGGTCGGCGGACAGTAGGTTCATCGGGTTCTTCTTAGGGCCAAATTTGAAAAAGATAGACATCTCCGGTGGACCGCCGGTGACGATTTGCCTTGCACCGGTAGCGAGGGGTGGAGCCTGGAGCAAGGATGGGACGATTGTCCTTCAGCCGTTCGCAGTTGGTCCACTGTATGCTGTCTCGTCCAGCGGAGGGACGGCACGGGTTCTCACGGTGCTTGACACATCAAAGAACCAAACAAGCCACCGGTGGCCGTACTTTCTCCCTGACGGAAAGCACTTCCTGTATTATGCCTCCTCCACTGTGGTTGGTGCGCCATCTGAAGAAAATGCAGTCTATGTTGCCACGCTTGACATGAAGCTCAACAAGTTACTGCTCAAGAGTTCTGGGAATGTCGGATATGCATCGGGGTACATCCTCTTCACGATTGGATCGACTCTGAAGGCTCAGAGGTTTGACGAAGGTGACATGGAGCTCAAGGGCGATCCCGTTATGATTGCAGACAGCGTTCTCAACGACGCTGGATTCAGCCTCGCGGCGTTTTCCGTATCTCTCAATGGCTTGCTTGTTTATCAGACCGGCACAGCTCAGTCAGGAGCCCGGTTGAGGATCTTGGACCAATCCGGGAAAGAGATCGGTCGTGTCGGCGACATCGTCGAACATTTCAGACCTCGGATTTCACCCGACGGACGGCAGGTGTTGAGTTCAGTGTTCGATGCCAAGACGAAGGCAGAGGACCTGTGGGTCTATGAAATGGCCCGTGGAGTAAGAACACGTCTCACCTCGTCCACATCCTATGATGATTACCCCATGTGGTCTCCCGACGCATCCCGAATTCTCTTTTGTCGTTATACGAAAGAAGGGAGCAGCGATCTCTACATCATGCGCACAGACAGAATCGGGTCCGAAGAGACTCTCTGGGTGTCGGGACCAACAAAAGCCCCGACGGACTGGTCCTACGACGGGAAATTTGTTGCAGTCGCTCAGTATGCCGGCCAGACGAATCAAGGGGAAATTTGGATCTTGCCCATGACGGGAGATCGGAAGCCTTACCCGTTCTTGCAGACGCCTTTTGATGAGTCGGAGCCGCATTTCTCCCCGAATGGAAAGTGGGTAGCCTATGTCTCGAACGAGACTGGCGAGGATGAAGTATACGTGCGTCCTTTCCCTGGACCAGGGCATGCCTGGAAAGTGTCGAAGGCCGGTGGTGAACTCCCTCGGTGGAAGAAGCAAAGTGGCTCATTCAGTACGCTGAATCTTGTGGGGGAGCTTTTCTACATAACGCCCGACAACAAACTCACGCTTGCCGAGTTGCGGTCAAAGGGATCGGAAATCGAAGTCCATGACCGGCCATTGTTTGCACTTCCTGCATTCACCCAGGAATATGACGTCTTCCCGGATGGGAAGAGGTTCCTATTCAACGTGTTTATCGAACCGCATGAGTCGCCCCCCATCACGCTTGTGGTGAACTGGGATGCGGCGCTGAAAAACAAATGAGGGAATTCGTATGATAGGTCAGACAATCTCTCACTACAGAATTCTCGAGAAGCTTGGTGAAGGAGGCATGGGCGTAGTTTATAGAGCCGAAGACACCAAGCTCAAACGCACCATTGCCCTCAAATTCCTCCCCCGAGGTCTCGAAGCCCAGGAACCCGAGCGCGCCCGTTTTCTTCAGGAAGCCCAGGCTGCAGCTGCCCTGAACCATCCCCACATCTGCACGATCCACGACATCGCCCTGGAAGGCAGCCAACAATTCATCGTGATGGAGTACGTCGACGGCAAAACGCTGAGGCAACTGGTGCCAATCCAGAAGATGCAGACTGCTATCGACTGTGCGATCCAGATTGGTGACGCGTTGCAGGAAGCTCACAGCAAAGGAATTGTTCATCGCGACATCAAGACCGACAACATAATGGTCAACGCGAAGAACCAGGTCAAGGTGATGGACTTTGGTTTGGCCAAGTTGAAGGGTTCGCTGAAGCTGACGAAGACCTCGAGCACGGTCGGGACGCTGGCGTATATGGCGCCTGAACAGATCGAAGGGGGTGAGGTGGATGCGAGAAGCGACATCTTCTCCTTTGGGGTGGTGCTCTATGAGATGCTCACCGGGCATATGCCGTTCAGGGGAGAGCACGAAGCTGCGATGGTGTATTCGATTGTGAATGAAGAGCCGACGCCGATAGAAAAATACTTGCCAGACATCTCCTCTGAGCTTGTGCATATTCTCAATCGTGCGCTCGAGAAAGATCCGGAGGACCGGTACCAGTTTGTTCACGAGATGGTGATTGACCTGCGCAGGCTGAAGAAGCAGACGTCAAAGGTCGTGAGACCGACTGAAGGTCTGCGTGCTGAAGCGACGATGCCCTCGGAAGTTCTCGCACGTGAAAGAGCCTCCGAAAGCCTGGCCGCTGAAACCAAAAAGTCATTGGAAATCCTTTCGCGCAAGAAATGGTTCCGCCCGTCTGCAATCAGTGCGGGGTCCGTGCTTGTGTTGGTGCTGCTCTATTTCCTGGTGTGGCCTGCACTTCATGGTCTTTTCTTTAGCACGAAACGCATCCCCGTCGCAGTGATTTCATTTGAAAACCAGACAGGCGATCCCCAATTCGATTATCTCCGCACTGCTATTCCTAACCTTCTTATCACCAGCCTTGAGCAATCCTCGGCGCTGAGAGTCACGACGTGGGAACGGATGCGGGATTTGCTCAAGCAGATGGGAAAGGCAGACGCTCAGACCATAAACACAGATCTCGGTTTCGAGTTGTGCCGACGGGACAGCATCAAGGCGTTGGTCACAGGAAGCTTTGTCAAGATGGGGGAAATGTTTGCCACGGACGTGAAGGTGCTGGACGTGGAAAGCAAACAGCTCCTGAAGAGCGCAGGCTCGAAGGGTGAGGGAGTTGGGAGCATCTTGAAGGTGCAAATTGATGAGCTCGGTAGGCAGATTTCGACAGGAATCGGACTGCCAGAGACAATAGTGGCGAGTGAGCAGAAAGCAATCGCCGAGGCTACGACTTCATCGCTTGAAGCATACAACTTCTACTTGAGAGGAATGCAGGAGGAGGAAAAATTCTATTACAGAGATGCCCGGCGGTTCTTTGAAAAAGCAATCTCTCTCGACTCTACGTTTGCGATGGCATATCTCGGTCTTGCCAAAAGCTGTTATGGCCTCGGAGACCAGCGATCACAGCGCACCGCAGTCGAGCAGGCATTCAAGTTCTCGGACAAAGTCACCAGGAAGGAGAAACTGTTCATTGAGGCTGCATACGCGGGAGTATCCCAAGGAGATCGGGAAAAACAGTACTTAATCCTCAAACAGCTTGAATCGGAGTTTCCGCAGGAGAAACGGGTTCACTGGGATCTCTATCTGTTCGGGAGGGACGACGGTATTCTACAGTTACAGCGCGCGATTGCTCTGGATCCGACGTTCGGGCCCGCGGTCAATCAACTCGCATACGAGTACTCCTTCAGAGGAGACTACGAAAACGCGCTCAAGTGGTTCAAACGATATGCCTCCATTTCACCCGGCGATGCAAATCCGTACGACTCCATGGGGGAGGTGTGCTACTTTATGGGAAAGCTTGATGAGGCCATTGCAAACTACAAGGATGCTCTGGAAATGAAGCCGGATTTCGGCTCCAATTTTCAGATCGCTTACTTGTACGCTTTGACTGAGAATTATAGCGAAGCCATGAAGTGGGTCGAGAAGTGCCCTGCGGAGAAGCGGTCTCCGGCGAATGACGCCCGATTACACATTTTTCATTGCTTTTTTGCCCACTGGTTGGGCAGAAACTCAGAAGCGTCACTCAGGATTGCGACGGCTTCTGAGCTATTCAAAAAAACGGGCAATGCAATGGGTGAAGGGCTGATTGAATACCTGAGAGCTGTTGTTCTCGCGGATCGTGGAGAGTTCGAACGCGCCAGAAACGCAATGGTGGGGGTCAACAAGCCATTGAGTGCAGTCTTGGCGGGATTCTCCGAATTCTTCAGGCGCAGTTTCGAGGTTTCACGGGCAGAACTCTACCTGAGAGAGATGCGAACTCAACCTGTCGAGAATGTGCTTGCTGATACAACTGCCGCACTCCAAAAGGTCCCCTTTGCTGTTCAATTCTGGCTTCCGTTTCAGCTTCATCAAGTTCGAGGTGAGTTGTTTTTGGTGCAGGGGAAGCTTGACGAGGCGATCAATTGTCTCAAAAACCCACCGGCCATGCCGATACCATTCTTGTCAGACCCTCAGTTCATGAGCGTTTACAATTTGACTTTTCGACGCGATCGATTGGCGAGAGCTTATACGCGAAAAGGAGATATCGACTCTGCGATCGCAGAGTACGAGCGGGTTACACGTTTCGATCCTGCCAGCAAAGACCGGAGATTGATTCATCCGCTGCATCACTTTGAGCTTGCAAAGCTGTACGAGAAAAAGGGATTGAAAGAGAAGGCAATCGCACAGTACGAGAGGTTCCTTGCGCTCTGGAAAAACGCGGATGCGGAGCATCCTGAGCCGAAGGATGCGCGCATCAGGTTGGCGCGGTTGAGAAAGTGAAGCTGAGACTTATCAGATCAATGAACAATTGAAGACACGGACATGATCGGCCAGACCATATCCCATCACAAGATCAAATGTAGAATCGGTGACGCAGGAACGGGCATTGTTTATAGACTCAAAGATACCACCCTCAGCCGCTTGTTCACGATCATTTTCCCCGAAGGGGAAACATACGATAACCGAGGGCATCGCCCTCGGTGCACGAACAACCACAACATCAACCTACCCTGAAGGGGTAACGTACCTGAGAAGATATTTCACCCTTTCAGGGTTGACGGTGGAACTCGCGCGGGCGTGGTCGGGGCGTGTGCCCCGACCTGGAATATCTGACCCCTGCGGGGTCGACGTCAACACTGTGTAGAAGTAGAATTGGATGAAGGGCGAACGTGATCGGTCAAACCATATCTCACTACAAGATTCTTGAGAAGCTTGGCGGAGGCGGCATGGGCATCGTGTACAAGGCCCAAGACCTTAAGCTCGATCGCCATGTTGCTCTCAAGTTTTTGCCTCCCGAGCTGACTCGGGACCCTGAAGCCAAGACACGCTTCATCCACGAAGCCAAAGCCGCTTCTGCCCTACAGCACAATAATATTTGTGTAGTCTACGATATCGACGAGACTTCCGAGGGTGAACTCTTCATCTGCATGGAGCACCTTGATGGCGAGACGCTCAAGAAGAGAATTGAGCGAGGTCCGTTGAAGACCGACGAGGCAATCGACATCGCGATCCAGGTTGCCCAGGGCCTGCAGGAGGCACACAACCATCAAATCGTTCACCGGGATATCAAACCTGCCAATATTTTGGTGACAACCAGCGGTGTGGCTAAGATCGTGGACTTCGGACTGGCGAAGCTTGCCGGACAGACGTTGCTGACAAAGAGCGGCTCGACAGTTGGCACCGCCGCATATATGTCTCCCGAACAAGCCAGGGGTGAAGCAGTTGATGCGAGGACCGACATCTGGTCACTTGGAGTTCTGATTTATGAAATGGTTACAGGCCAGCGGCCGTTCAAGGGGGAGTATGAGAACGCCACTCTGTATGCGATCCTGAACGCCGAGCCGGAGCTGCTTAGTGGATTGCGGACGGGAGTTCCGAAAGAGCTCGAGAGAATTGTGACGAAAGCTCTCGCAAAAGATCTGGCCCACAGGTATCAGCACGTCGGCGACCTGTTGGTTGATCTCAACGTTTTGAAGGAAGCGTCACACCAGGGGGCAACTCCGCAATTTCTCGTGAAGCGTGCGCGGATCTTTCAGCGAAGCATCCTGACAATTGTCGCGATGGGCATTGTGCTGGGTGTTGCGGCAGGCATTTGGCTGTTTGGGAAGCATGAGGTCTCCGCATTGTCGTACGAGAGGTCAAAGTCAATCGGGGTGCTGCCATTTGTTCCCATGAACAAGACATCTGAAGACTCTATCTTTGCTGATGGTATTCACGATGATATACTGACGCAACTGTCAAAGATCTCCGACCTGCGTGTCATCGCCCGGACCTCAATGGTTCTCTATCGCGATACGAAGAAGCGGCTCAGCGAGATTGGTGATGAGCTGGATGTCGGCTATCTTCTCGAGGGGAGCGTGCGTAGGGCAGGGGGCAGACTTCGCATTACCGCGCAGCTCATTAACACCAAGACAGAAGGGCATGCATGGGCAGAGGTCTATGAACGAAATGAGGCTGATGTTTTCGCCATCCAGAGTGAGATTGCGGCGCGTATTGCTGAGGAACTCAACATACGACTATCCTCATCTGAGAAGTTATCAATTGCCAGGCCTCTAACATCGAACTTAGCGGCATACGACTGCTATGTGAAGGGCCAGTACTATTGGAGTAACTATTTTGACAAGGATGGGAACGTCAGGGCGGCGGAGATGTTCGACTCGGCAGCGCATCACGATCCAAAGTTCATCGAAGCTCATGCCTGGGCTTCGATAGTGCATTCCGCATTGTATGGGATCGCCACCTCCTGGGATCACTCGCCCCAGCGTCTTCAGAGAAGCAAAGCGGCGCTGGAGAAGGCGGCTGTATTGTCCCCAGATGCGCCGGAGGTGCGATTGGCGAGGGCCATGTACTATCGTGCGGTTGAAGAAGACAATTATAGAGCGCTGGCAGAGCTGGAGGCTGTGTTGAAACAACGCCCGCGCTGGTCGGAAGCGCTGAATGAAATCGGGGCTAGTTACCAGGTCTTGGGTGACTTACAGAAGGCCAGGGAGATGATGCGACGTCGACGTATCGTCGATCCTGTGAGCATGAGCGGCGGATGGGATACCTTTCTCATCTCAGCGAGATTGAGGGAATGGGGTGTGGCGAAGCGGGAAGCTGAGGAGTATCTTGCCAGGCATCCCGATGATCCATTTGCTTACAGGTGGCTTAGCGACATCCTCATAGATGGCTTTGGAGATCTGACGGGAGCGCGCAAAGTCTTGGAGGAAGGCACACGCAGACCTCCAGATACATTCCATGGCGGGCAATACGTAGGTAAAGGGGATTTTTGGAGAACAACATTATATGAGCGCAGGTATGACAGTGCTTTGGTTTGCGCTTCTTTCCAGAGGTTTGGTTGGCCCTCCTCCGAGAGATTCGTTCGACTGGGCACAACGCTCTTTGTACGCGGCGACATAAACGGTGCCCGGTCTCAGTTCGATTCTGCGCGTGCCATCTGGGAGAAAAGGATGAAACTGGGTGGCTACAGCCTAGTATGGCTTCCGGCAAGGCTTGGCTATGTTCTTGCCGGCGCAGGGAAATCCGAAGAAGGGATTGGTCATCTCCAAGAGGCGATGGAAGCAAGTTCGAAAGGAGCCACGATAGATCTTTACACCCGGCAAGACGTCGAGGAAATGCTTGCCACAGCCTACATCTTTGCAGGCAAGTACAGTGAGGCCATCAATCTTCTTGACGATCTTCTGCGCAAGCCCGGGACCGTCACTGTCTGGAAGTTGAGGTTGAATCCCTTGTATGATCCACTTCGAAGTAACGCGAGGTTTCAGAAGCTGGTGGCGAGAGCGGAATGATCGACGTGATGTTTCTCGTTGGAAAGGGGGAAATCGATTCTGCGATTTTCTGATGTGCATAGCTTATGAAGGTCGAATAAGAAAGAAAACTCTTCCGGTTGAGGGAATATGGTTATTCTCAGCCGGGAGCATATTTCGTGACGATTTGCACGAAGGGAGACGGCAAAGAGATCGCGTACACCGAGACCTACCGGAAGATAAGGTTTGTCCTCATCGAGAACGTATTCAAGTGAGGGGGGAGATGTACACCCTGAGCGAGGCCGTTGTTTGGCCGAGTCGAAGGGGGAGATGGAGGATCGTGTAATCGTACAATCGGATAACTGAGCTGTAGAACAATCGAAAGAACTAACTACCAGTCTAGGACAATGTCATGAAGAACATCGCGATACTCACAGAAAATGACCTCCCGACTCAATGGTACAACATCATCCCCGATCTGCCGGAACCGCTGCCCCCGCCAATGGATCCGCAAGACGGTCCTTCGCGAATCCAGAACCTCCCCAATCTCATGATCGGTGAGTGTCTGAAGCAAGAGTTCTCGAACGAAAATTGGATCGATATTCCCGGCGGCATCCTTGATCTCTACCTGAAGGCCGGAAGACCGCGGCCGCTCTTTCGAGCCACAAATCTGGAGAAGCGTCTCGACACGCCGGCGCGACTCTATTATAAGGGAGAATTCTACAGTCCGACGGGGAGCCATAAGGTCAACACTGCGCTCGCGCAATGCTGGTATGCAAAAAAGCAGGGATTTGAGCGCGTGACCACCGAAACGGGAGCCGGTCAGTGGGGTACTGCTCTTTCGTACGCGGCGGCGGTCACAGGACTCCAGTGCACAGTTTATTGGGTGAGAAGCGTCTACAATTGGAAGAAGGATCGCCTGTACTTGATGAAGCTTCTCGGTGCTGAGGTGCATGCCTCACCAAGCCCAACCACAGAATTCGGCAGATCACTGTATGACAAGAACCATGAACACGTCGGATCCCTCGGCATCGCAATCTCGGAGGGGCTCGAAGACTCCCAGAAAGATCCGAAGGCGACATATTCTCTCGGCTCAGTTCTGAACCATGTCCTGATGCATCAGACCATCATCGGCCTGGAAACGCAGAAACAGTTTGAAATATTTGACGACTACCCGGATATCGTCATCTCCTGTCTTGGAGGCGGCTCGAACTTCGGCGGATTCGCTTTGCCGTTTGTCAGAGATATGTTGAAGAAGGGAAAGAAGATCCGATTCATCGCTGCGCAGAGCGCGGCGGCTCCCAACCTGCAAGGATCGTACAGGTACGATTTCGCGGACTATGCTGAGATGACGCCCTTGCTGAAGATGTACACGCTGGGACACCAGGCTGACATGACGCCGATCAAGGGTGATGGGCTCCGCTATCACGGATGTTCGCCCATCCTCAGTCTGCTCCGGCACAAAGGGATCATCGACACCATTGCCTATCCTGCTGACGAACAACATGTTTTTCAGAACGCCAAGCTGTTCATCGAAACCGAAGGCTGGCTCGCAGCGCCGGAATCCGCGTACTCGATATGCTGTGCGATTGATGAGGCGATCAGGTGCAGGGAGAGCGGCGAGAAGAAAGCCATCGCCTTCAACATCAGTGGCCACGGCTTCCTGGATTTGCCTGGATATGAGAGCGTGCTGGGATTGGCGAAATGATCCAGGTACCGATAAACACCACGAGCATCGGCCAAGAGATCACGACGCCTGAGTTTCCGGCAGACATCAAGAAGAAAGCAAAACACACACCTCTCTGTTCCTCGTCAGAGTCCGCCAGACTGTGCCGGAGTCTGGCGACCCTCTCGCGTGTTTGACCTCACCATCTGACAAAAAGCAGACCTCACCCGTACCCTCTCCTGTGAGGAGAAGGATTCATGGTTCTCCAACACTCGCCAGCCATGTTCCTCGTGTGCGTTCTTTCCATCCCCCTTTTCCAAAAGGGGGACCGAGGGGGATTCCGCTCGGATTCGATCTCACCCTCCGCCAGAAAGCATGGCGGACAAGTCGCCCTCTCCTTCGAGGAGAGGGATTCTAAGATCCTCATCGGTCGGCGATTATTCTCCTCGAGTACATTCATTCCTTCCCCTCCGCGTTTCTCGCGTCCCGCTGTTTTCGAGCGGGATGAGGGGAAGGCTAGGATGGGGTCTGCGGAATCAGTCCCCTCTGAAGCTATAGCTCGTGCGACGGGGAGAGGGGATTTAGGGGTGCGTGCACATTCGGTGCGATCGCATCTTCCCGTGTGAGAAAAGTGTCCTCATCATTTCCCTTACATCTTCAAGCTTTCTATGACCCTCGATGAGAGTTCACCTCCCATTCACCTCAAGCGGTAAGTCCAGCCATGCAAGTCCCACGTCGCGATGCATATGGCTTGCTGCTCCTTCGGGGATCCCTCGACCGGCATAGCCGTCGTAGAACAACGCGAGGCGATCGCCAACCCTTACAACTGACGGAAGGCCGATAATCTGCTTTGACCAGCTGCAATTCGAAGCATCCAAGACCACCGCCTTGTCATCCCGGTCCCACCGTTCGAGATCCTTCGTCCAGTATACCCAAATCGCATCCGTATACTCCAGCCCATTTTTCAACCCGACATGGTTGGTAAAAAGAAACCAGGTGTCGGCCCCTTCCTCGTGATACAACGAGGTGTTCTCGACTTGCTCGGCAGGTGGTACGATGGGTTTTGAATCGATCTTCCACGATCCGTCCAGGTTACGAGTCCGCGCGATGCCGAGCGTGCGAAGAATCGGTTTGTCGCTCGAGCCGCTGAAGAACATGAGGAAGCCATCCCCCTTCGGAATGATATGACCCGGACTTGCGGTTGCAGAATAGTACGTCCCAGGTTGTGGACTGAAAGGTATGATGTCGTAGCGCTTGGTCCAGGGACCGGTCGGCGTCTTGCTTTCCGCTTTCATTGTGAGATAGGGAAAGGCCGGAACGAGGTTCGGCGGAGGAGAGGTATGCGGTGTGCCGAGGTAGAACATGTGCCACTTGTTGTTATCGTAGAACGTCACTCCGTACGACGCTGAGGCTGCATCTTTCTGCCCCGGTGAGCCGAAGTCGAGTGTGGGACCTCGCGTTCTCCAGTCAGTCAGGTTCGTGCTTGTTGCGAGACAAGCCAACCAGCCCTTTGTGCCGGCGCCGTCATAGTGCATATAGTAGGTACCTCTGTTCTCCCAGACCCAGATGTCCCTCGCGCCCAGAGAGTCACATCCGCGCGGTCCGCTGCCGTGACGAAAGACGATCCCATGATCTTTCGCGTCGAGTCGGTAGTGGGCGACGGGTCGGTCATCGGGGTACGCAACGGGCTTCTGGACGACATGCAGCCGCGTGCCGGGAAGTTTCTGAGAGAGAAGAGCACTCTCGGGAGCGATGGCGATTGTGAGAGTGAGCGCGATGCCCACGGTAGCAATCGCACCGAACAGTAGTTTCCTACATAGAGTTTTCATTGAGACCTTTCGGGTGCTGTCGCTGGGTTTCCTCTAAAAGTTAATCTTTCAACCGTCAAACGTCAATTCTATCGGCTCGGTCCAGCTGCCCTGAAACTGAAATGGACTTCTCGGTGTTATAAGGGTGGGAGAATCGTTATGAATCCCCACGAACTTTCATCAGTCACAATCAATCATATGGAGCAATTCGTATGCTAAGAATCAACGCACCAGCCCCCGATTTTTCGGAAGATGCCTACATCAACGACGAGATCAAGAAAATTTCGTTGAGAGATTACCGCGGAAAATGGGTCGTTCTGTTCTTCTACCCAGCAGATTTCACCTACGTCTGTCCCACCGAGTTGGGTGAATTGGCTGATCACTACGAAGAATTGAAGAAGGAGGGAGCGGAAGTCATTTCCGTGAGTGTCGATACCGGCTATGTGCATAAGGCGTGGCACGACACCTCTGCGACCATCAAGAAGATCAAGTATCCAATGCTTGCCGATCCGGCACGACGGGTGTGCTCGGCGTACGGAACTCTGATTGAAGAAGAAGGCCTGTCATTGCGCGCAACGTTTCTCATCGATCCGAGTGGAAACCTCAAGGCCTATGAAATGCAAGACAACAGCATCGGCCGCAGCACCGACGAACTCATCCGCAGACTTCAAGCGGCAAAGTTCGTGGCAGAGCATGGCGGAGAGGTCTGTCCGATGAACTGGAAGCCCGGTCAGAAGACGCTCAAGAAAGGGCTTGATCTTGTAGGTAAGATCTAGGGGCATGTTGAAGATCCCCTTTCGGAGGCGGGTAAACTGCAACCAAAGAGGTCCTTCGGGACGAGGGCGCCAAGAAACCTGTCTGTAATTTCGAAACCCGAAGTACGAAATACGAAGCAAGCCCGAAAGACTAATTTTCAAATCCAAAAGGGATGGCTGGGATCAATACTTTGAGCTTTGTGCTTGAAATTTGTTTAGGGCTTAGAATTTCGGATTTCGGACTTCGGACTTGCAGTCAATTGTCCCCTACACTCCGTACGGCACCCAGATATTCTTGACCTGAGTGGACTTCAGCAGCAGTTTTTCACTCTTGAGTCCGCCCCAATCGATCTCTTCACCGTTCGAAACCCAGGTCTGTTTCATGTTGCTGATCGACGCTTCTTCGATACTCTTGCTTCCTTCCGTGCCGCCAAAGAACCAGATTGCGTCGACATCTTCATGCTCCGCGAGGATTTTGGCGATCGCGTCAGGATTCTGTGCAGTCAGGACATTCAGAACGCCGGCCGGCACATCAGAGTGTTGAATGACCTGCACCAAATCCATCGCTGTCATGGCGTGCTTGCCGGCAACTACGACAGCTGTGTTTGCCATTGCCAGAGCAGGAGCCAGGATCGAGATCAAGCCAAGCAGCGGTGATTCATCGGGAGCTCGCATTCCAATCACTCCGACCGGCTCGCGCAGTCCAACAACCAATCGTCTGCCAAGAACGGGCTGAACCGTTCCGCCGAACTTGTCGGCGTAGGCTGCGAAATCGAAAAGACGACTGACTGCCTGTTCAACATCGGCCTGTGCTTCAGCGAGAGCGCAGCCAGTTTGAGCGAGGATCCCAGCGGCGAAGCGCTCTTTTTCAACGGCAAGATTCTCAGCCCAGAAGTACAGTATTTGCGCACGCAGGTGTGCGGCCGATTCGAACCATGAAGGAAACGCAGCCCGCGCTGCTTCAACTGCATTGCGAACATCTTTCCTGTTGGCCTCGCCCACAACTGCCAACAATTCACCGGCTGGTGAAGTGACCTGGAAACTCCCCGCTTGATCCGGCCTTGCGAGCTTTCCACCGATCAGGAAGCGAAACGTTCTGTCGATGTTGTCAGGTGAAGTCAATTGGTGAGTGGTTGATTGGTGACTGGTTAATTGGTTACTGGTTAACTGGTGAGTGGTTGATTCTGCATCAGGACGTGCCGGTGGATGGCTTCCGTGGTCGGCTTCGACCATCACGTCGTACATTCCTTCCCGTCCCCCTTCACGACCGTACCCGCTTTCCCGGTATCCTCCAAACCCTGCTGCCGCATCGAAGAGGTTCGTCGAGTTGATCCAAACCGTTCCTGCCTTGACCTTGCGGGCAACATCCATCGCTGTGTCGATGTCTTGCGACCAGATCGAAGCAGCAAGGCCGTACCGTGTGTTGTTCGCTAACTGAATCGCCTCAGCGGGCGTCCGGAATGTCAACGTGACCAGCACCGGTCCAAAGATTTCTTCCTGTGCGATGGTGTGCGATGGTTCTACATTCGTGAAGAGTGTCGGTGGCAGGAAATATCCGCCCTTCGGACATACGACGTTTTCCGGCTGCCACATCACCGCGCCCTCTTTCTTACCGATAACCATCATCTCCTGGATCTTCTTGAGCTGCTCGGCGTTGCTGATCGCACCCATGTCCATCGCCTTGTCGAGCGGGTTGCCGACGCGCAGCTTGCTCATACGGCGCTTCAGACGCTTGATAAAGTCATCGTGGATCGCTTCCTGAACAAGGAGTCGCGAACCGGCACAGCAGACCTGCCCCTCATTGAACCAGATTCCGTTGACTACGCCTTCAATCGCTGAATCAAGATCAGCGTTGTCGAAGACGATGAACGGTGACTTGCCGCCAAGCTCCATGGTCAGATGCTTGCGCGAGCCGGCCGTCCCTTTTCTGATGATGCGCCCGACTTCTGTGGAACCTGTGAATGTGACCTTCCAGGGAATTGGGTGCTCGTATAACATCGTGCCGGTTTTTGAGTCGCCGGTAATGACATTCACCACACCTGGCGGCAATTTGACTTCGTTCAGCAGGATATCGGCGAGCAGGAGGGCAGTCAGCGGCGTTGATTTCGACGGTTTGATAACCACCGTATTACCAGCAGCAATCGCCGGTGCGATTTTCCATGCCAGCATCAGGAAGGGAAAATTCCAGGGGACAATCTGCGCGATGACTCCGCCGGGACGATGTCCTGGAAATTCACGCCCCATGGTCTGAGCCCAGCCGGCGTGGTAGTAGAAGTGCCTGATCACGACGGGGACATCGATGTCTCTGGTTTCGCGGATCGGTTTGCCGTTATCGAGCGATTCAAGGACGGCAAAGATACGTGCGTGTTTTGCGATCGCCCGTGCAATGGCGTAGAGGTAACGGGCTCGTTGATGACCGGAGAGAGCGCTCCACGCTGGAAATGCTTTGTTTGCCGCATCGATCGCTGCATCAACATCTTCCTTTGTGCCGAGCGCTATTTCTGCCAGCACCTCATCGCTCTTCGCCGGATTGATGGTCTTGAAGTAGCCGCCGTTCTTTGGCGGCTGCCACGCCCCGTTGATGTAGTGCGAGAATTTGGCGCCGTGGGCCTTGAGCCAATCTCTTGTTTTGGCTTCCGATTCCGGTGCAGGGCCGTAGTCTAATTTCTCGATGAGTGAGCTTAATTTCTCCTGGTCCATGTTCTTCTCTTATGTTAGCATATAAAGATGAGCCACAAAGTCACTAAGTAAGATCTTGGGATGGATGAGTTGTTTGTCCGTCCTTTGTGTCTTGGTGGTTTTCTTTTTTAATGGCTACGCCATTGGATGATACTGTGCATTCGAGTAACGGCCGAACGCAAGATGCCGGAGCTGACGCTCGATATCGGTCAGTAAGCCGCTCGCTCCAATCCTGAAAAGATCCGGCTTGGTCCACTCAGGACCCAATTCCTCCAGCATCAGGGTCAACCAGAGCATAGCGTCCTTCGCTGTGCGGATACCTCCGGCTGGCTTGAAGCCGACGCGGTGATCATTCAGCACTCCCAGATCCATGAACCGTCGTATCTGACGGACCATGACCAATCCGCTTGGCAGCGTCGCATTCGTCGGCTCGAAACCCGTCGACGTCTTGATAGTATCCGATCCTGCCATGATTGCCACTGCCGACGCTGCTGCGATGTTGGCCAGTGTTTCCAGATTTCCGACACCAAGGATGGTCTTGAGCTTTGCTCTCGTGCCGCAGACATTTCGGTACTCGGTTATTTCATCGTAAAGATACTTCCACTTTCCTGTGAGCACCTTCTCTCGACTGATGACGACGTCAATTTCTGTCGCACCTGCTTTGATGGCCAGGTCGATCTCCTTGAGTTTCACGGTCAAGAATGTCTGGCCGGCAGGAAATCCGGTCGCAACTGAGGCTACCGGAATACGACCGTTAAGGCATTGAACGGCTGTCTTCACCTGCGCAGGATAGACGCATACGGCGCCTACTGTGATGGAAAGATCCGCGATGCCCAGGGCGCTCTTGGTTTCTTGTTCCAGCGGAGCAAGTGCTTTTGCACAGAGGCGCGCCACTCTGCCGGGAGTGTCATCGCCCGCAAGCGTGGTTAAGTCGATGCATCGGATGGCGGTCAGGTATGCAGCGACCTGTGCCTCAACTTTGAACGTGCGGCGGGTTCCGAGCTCGACGGCCCTCGCCTCGGCGGCGCTGCGGTTTACGCGCATCGGCTGGACCAGTCCAAGATCAAATGGAATCGGAGAGTTTATCCGTAAACCCTTCGCTCCTGTTGGTATCAACGCGGATCTCGAACTTCCCGGCAAAGCGATGCCGGGTCTGTGCCTGACAGCCGGCCTCGGTTTCAATGTCGTGCGCTTTCTCTTCATAGAATCTCTCAGTGCGATTTTCCCTTGACAGGAATGAGTTGTGGGCTCATCAACTTCACTATGGTACCGAATTACGCAGCTAATTTCAAACTTGACGCTTTCGACTTGACCTGACAGCCCAACGATTTCCCTCCTACACTCTTCATTAGCCTGCATTCCTCATTCGGCCTCTTGCCTTTCATTCTGAACTGACGTAGCTTTGTAGGGTTGCGATGCCCTCCACTACCGTGGAAGTACCGTAGAAGTCTCTTCCAGACCCGATTCCCGCCATAGAAGGAGAGCACTATGATTTGGCGCCCCATTTGGCACAACGACGCCACCATTCCAGCGACACTCTTCTCTGACTCCATAACCCATCGGTATCCGCGAACCATTCACGTCACAAATGACGGAGGATAAACATGGAACAGGAAAAAGGATCTACGGCAGAGGCTCCCCAGCCTGCGCCGACGCCTGAGGGGTACGAATTCACGCCTCAGCAGAACTTGACGATCAAGAACGTAGCCCAACGAATGAAGATCATAGGTGTTTTCTACCTGGTCTTTGCCGGTTTGGCGGCTCTCGGCGGAATCTTCATACTCATGCAGTCTTTGCCTCAGGCCCTCGTTGCATTCCTGGAGATAGCGCTTTTCGCTTTCATAGGGCTGTGGCATTACAGGGCTGCTGCCTCATTCCAAATGATTGTCCAGACGCGCGGGAATGACATCACGCATCTGATGAAGGCTCTGGAGGAGCTGCGCAAAATCTATAACCTCCAGGTCTGGCTTATGATCATTGTGATCGGATTGTTGGTTCTGGGGGTGATTGTCGGCGTGCTCATTGCGCTGTAGGATCAGCCCATAATTGGATGAAAATGCAGGCGAACGCCCCCGATCGACGGAGGCGTTTTTGTTTTCGTGACAACGAAGAGGAGGCTTGGACTAGAGATTCCTGTGAACGATCTTCGCCGGGTCGAAGCCATTGAATCGCGTCGTTGACGCAGTCCCGTAGGCGCCGATGTCGATGGTATACAGGAAATCGCCCACCTCCAGATTTGCGGGCAACTCTGCGGAGAGCGTAATCTTGTCGAAACTGTCGCAGGTGGGGCCGACGACTGCGCAAATTTCAGTCTCACCTTGCTTGAACGCACTGAAGTTTGGTATCCAGTGGTCGTACACCACGCCGGAGTAGGTGTGGTAGACGCCATCGTTGATGTGGTAGAAAATCTTTCCGCTCCTGCGCGCCTTGCCGATGATTTCCGCAACAAGGACGGCGGCAGTGGCGACGATGAACCGGCCGGGTTCGGCCAGAATCTCAATGTCATTTGGAAACAACCGGCTGAACTCGGAGTTCAACAGTGTCGCCAGTTTCTCGAACTGTGGGACCTGAGCATCGTACGGCACCGGAAATCCACCGCCGATATCGAGCAGGTTCAATCCGTACCCCTTCTTCCGCGCGTCGTGGAAGATCTCCGAAGCGATCGCCAGCGCTTCGGAATAGTTGTCGAAGTTCGTGCACTGGCTCCCCACGTGGAAGCTGATGCCTTCCACCTTCAATCCCATCTCAAACGCCTGGTCAATCAGTCCCGCTGCCTCGCCCGGCTCAACGCCAAACTTCGTGCTCATTTCCACCTGTGAGCCGCTGTCGGGCACCTTCACTCGCACCACGAGTCCTGCGGTGTCGCAGTGCTCCTTCAGCTTCTTCAACTCTGCGACATTGTCGTACGTCACGAGCGGTTTGTATTGCTTGATCTTGCTGAGGGTGTGACGATCTTTGATGGTGTTGGAGAAGATAATCTTGTCCCACACGAAGTACTTCTTCTGCTGTCTCTCGAAGTGTTTGATGTACTGGTACACCTGCATGAACTCGTTGTATGATGCTACGTCGAAACTCGACCCTTCCTTGAAAAGCGTTTCGACGATTTGCTGCGTGGAGTTCGCCTTGACCGCGTAGTAGCACTGCACCCGCGGGAGGTGCTTCTTGAATGTCCGGTAGTTCTGCCGAATGATGTCGTGATCGAGGATACACAGCGGCGTGCCATGCTGCTCAACGAGCTTCAGAAGTTCATCTTTCATGTCCGTTCGTTCTCCGATGGATTACTGCGGATCTTGTTGTTCCAAGCCCAGTTGCGACCGTGCCGAATCGTAAGCGGGACCTCACCCTTGCCCTCTCTCCTGGGAGGAGAGGGAACCTTGGTGTACGCAGTTCTAGATTGCTCATCCGCACACAGCATAGCAAACCGTGCATATCGTAGGCAACCTTCCTCCCCCTCTAAGGGGAAGGACAGGATGAGGTCTGAACCAACACATTACCGCGGCAGCTTCTTCATCATGCCGCTGAGCTCGTCGACCTCTTTGTTGTTTTCGAGGTATGATTCGATCAGCTTCTGCCGCAGCTCGTCTCCGCGATCATACAGCCGCTTCAATTTCTTCGGCTTAGTGGTTTGAATGACATACGCCGCCAACAGCGGGAATGCCACGGTCACATCGATGTACGCTGTTACAGTTTCCTCCAGCTTGGTGGGATCGATCTTCCCCCAGCTTGCCGCTTCGCTCGGAGGAGCTCCGGAGAGTCCGCCCGTGTCGGGACGAGCGTCGGTGATGTTGATGTCGTAGTCCTGGCCGGCTTCCGGAATCATGAGCACTTCCTGGATCTGCGGCTCCGTCTGGAGCAGGAAATTCTTCGGGCTGCCGCCGCCAACCAGAAGGACGCCTGTCTTGCCCTTTTCGTACCTTTTCGCATTCAGGATAATAGCTGTTGAATCGTTGACGTCGATGCTCGGGTCGATCTTCAGTTTGAAATAATCCTTGAGACCCTTCGCTTCTGCCAGGAGTTCCAGTCCGGCCACATTCATGCCGATCGTCGAATCACCAGGCGATGATGTAAACACCGGAATACCGTTCCGGTACGCCGCTGCGAGAACACTCACCTCTCCCAGTTTGTTCTTCTTCTCGTACTCATTGACCACTTTGCCCAGGTGATGGTAGTACTCCCGTGTTCCCATCTCCTTCTGAAATTCAGGCCGCAACATGATCTTTCGCAGGATACGGTCAGTTGCCATGAGGACATCCTGGTAGTCAAAGAGAATATCATAGATTCTGGTAACACCCTTGTCGCGCAAATCAGCATCGTCGACGGTGTGGCTGCCGCGGAACATTGGCATGTTGAATGCAAAGTGCAGGTCGTGGTACATATTGGCTCCGGTGGAAACCATCCAGTCCACAAACCCGTGATTCATCAGCGGAATGATCGTAGACGGCCCGAGACCAGCCGGAGTCAAAGCGCCTGCAATGCTCAATCCGATGGTCACGTCTTTTTGAGAATACTTGTCGCGCATCAGCTGGCAGGCAGCTCTCAATCTCCCGCCATTGTACGCATCAAGATTGTCGATGACAGAAGCGACGCTGCTCTTCTTGCTGATGGGCTTTGGAAGAACCCGTTTGCCTGACAAGTACGATTCCCGGGTTGTGTGGTGTTTCATGTGATGATCCATGATCATTCCTTTCAGTTTGACCTGAACGGTGCTCAAGAACTACCGTCCAATGTGCTTTCTTAAGAATAAGATGGGCCAAATTTAGCTTGATTTGCAACGATATGCAACGGATTTGAGTGCCGCCGGTGCCCCTGAGATTTGTCGAAGAGACTGTTACAGCTTCTGGCAACCCGTGGATGAGCTCCTCCTCGAGGCGATGACGAAGGTCGCGAGCCAGAACAACATCGAGTACGTATCGCCATTCTGGAGCCACTGCTTCTTCGCGTATCGTGAGTACGATCCCGCCGATGAGAGACTCTCGTATCAGGAAGCGAGCATGATGTACATGCCTGTTGTGTCGCACCAAATGATGCCTGGCAGACTCAGCGAGACAAGCTCATCCTATTCCACTCTGATCAAGAGGTACGGAAGAGGTGCAACGTCTCGCCGGCACCAAACTGTGGTTCTCTGTGCCGTTCGGTGCAAGCTTCTTCCGATACACCTCTCGCCACCGGGCATTGTTGCCTTTCTAATGAAACTGCCGTAGTTTCTCTCCTCAAAGATCCGCCTGCCAAACATGGATCTGAGCACCGGGGCCGGCTGTACAGAGTGTCCACTTCTCGAATCTCTGTTCTTCCACTCTCGCTGGATTCTTCCTGCTGATGCAAGGAATTAGCGAGCGGCTCATATTGCTGCCATCACTGCGACACGGAGAATGTTATGCATCCACCTGAGAAACCGAAGCACATTGATCGACGTGAGTTTGTGAAGATGGTCACCGTAGGAGGAATAGCGGCTGCAATCACGGAGGTCACCCCTGCCGCGTTGCTTGGGCAACAGAAAACACCGCCTCCAAAACCGGCCACCAATATTGAGGATGCGAGGAAGGTTCCCCGAACTGCTTCTTCGATGCCAGGGAAAATGCCGGGAGCTGTTGTGCAAACATATCACGACCGGTCGGTGGCGAGTAACAAGATCGACCTCGGCGTTGTTGATGCGATGGTGCGCAAATCGTTAATGGAACTCACAGGCACGGCGTCCATAGCCGCGGCCTGGAAGATGTTCGTCACTCCCGAAGACATCGTCGGCCTCAAGGTGAATCCTGTGGCCGGCAAGACGCTTTCCACGAGCCTCGAGATCACGCAGGCAGTCATCAGACAGCTCGAAGAAGTTGGCGTCCCGAAGAAAAACATCGTCATCTGGGATCGGCGGGAATTCGAGCTGGAGGAAGCAGGGTTTACAGCGGAGAACTTCCCTGGGGTTCGAATTGCCGGAACGGAACGAAAGGATGCAAAGGGATCGTACTACGATGCAAACGGCGTGCTGTACGGCAAGGAGATGATCGACGAAGCGTGGTTCTACTGGGCTGATGTCGAACAAAAATATGACGCAGAGACAATCCCTTATATGATCAATGAAGGGAAGCATTCGTATTTCGGCAAGATCTGCACGCAGCAGGTGACCAAGATCGTCAACATACCGATCCTCAAGAACGCCGGTCCAACGGTGACGCTCGCGCTCAAGAATCTCGCCTTTGGCAGTATCTCGAATACGGGGAGGTTGCACAAGGATCTCTGGTCAGAGACGTGTGCCGAAGTTCCCTCGTTCGCGCCGCTGAGGGACAAGGTCGTCCTGAATATCGTCGACGGCATCAGGGGATGCTATAACGGCGGTCCTGCCGCCGATCCCAAGTTCTTCACGGATTACAAGACCGTGCTCGTCGGCACCGATCCTGTCGCTGTCGATCGGATTGGCTACGAGATCGTTTTGAAGAAAAGACTCGAGGAGAAGGTCCAGAAGACCGAGGCGCCTGTCGGCCGCAAGTTCATGGAGTTGGCTGGAGGCCTCGGACTTGGAATTGCTGATCTGGAGAAGATCAACCTTCAGAAGCTCAATCTCTCTTAGGTCTGATGAACGCACGGCATGTGATATTCCTTGCACTGCTCCTTGCGGCGAGGTCACCCGCACAGGTCGATGGTCCTCCTTTGCTTGAGGTCAGTGAAACTTCCGGCGGCAAAATCATTAAAACGGAGTTTTACAGCGGCAGAGCTCTGTTCGGCTACATTGATGGCGGGGCAGAGCTGTACCTGGAGTACGGGTTCAGGAAGCTTAGCCGCCAGGAGGTTGAATATCCCGGCGAGCGGCTGGTCGTCGAAGTCTATCAAATGGGGAGCCCGATAGAGGCATTCGGAATCTTCTCGGTTCAACGATTCAAGTGTGTTCCCGTCGATTCGCTCCTCACGTATACCTGTCAATCCCAATATCAGCTTCAAGCGGTCATGGGCAATTGCTACCTGAGCATCATCTCGGAGAGCGGCTCTTCGACGGCTCAGAAGTTGAGCGTCGGGCTGTTCCGAACGATTCAGTCCAAGGTCACACCTCGGCCTCCGCAGTTCCCCGATCTCTTCCGCTCCTCTCTGCTGAAGCCACATCTTCACGACCTCGTCGCAGCCATGGGCATATTGGGCCTGCAAAACGGCTTCTCTGATTGGGAGCCGCTGTTCAAGGGCATACGTCGGTTTTCTCTCACGCTTCTTCCCATCGAGGCAGGATCGGACCGTCTGACCATTGCGCACATCCGATTCGAATCCGCTCAAGAACTCAAGACGTTTTGCGGAGCGGCGGGATTTGAAGTCATACCGGTGAAGGGAGTCAAGAAAACGTCGATCAGAGGTATACTCCGATTCGCGTATCGAGCGGAGGAGAGCACGTTGATCTTCGCAGAAGCGTCGCCGTCATTTCCGGGATTGGATTCGTACCTTCAGGCGCTTGTTCCGGCTGCAGATTCAACTTCAAAAGATCGCAATGATTGATTCGCATCCGGCTACTCTCTTTTCATTTTTCCTTGACGGAATCCCTATTTTTGAGGACATTGAAAAGAGATCGTCAGATATACCGGAATTGAGGAGTTTCTCCCCGATTTTCTCCCGGGTGGTCCGCCCATCCCAATCTGAGAAACCAATCGGTGGGGAGTCCGTTCTTACAGAAGGCTTTCCCAACGCACGTCCTTGAAGAACCACAAATCACTTCATTTCCCAATCAACAGGAAGGTTACCATGAAACGAGAACTCATTGTCATTCTTCAACTGCTCATGGTGTTCGCGCTCATTTCGTTTGCAGGTGAGAAGAAGGAATTCAAGATCCCGTATCAGAAGTACACGCTCTCAAACGGGATGGACGTGATCCTTCACGTCGATCATTCGAACCCGATTGCCGCGGTCTACATCGTCTATCACGTCGGCTCGGCCCGGGAAGAGAAAGGAAGGACAGGCTTCGCGCACCTGTTCGAGCATCTGAGGTTCAACGAGTCGCAGGATGTCCCGCAGGGGCAGTGGTTCAAGAAGCTCCAAACAGCAGGGGCCACGAATATCAACGGCTCCACGAGCAACGATCGAACGAATTACTTTGAGGTGATTCCGAAAAGCGCCCTCGAAATGGCTCTATGGATGGAATCCGATCGAATGGGTTTCCTCCTCAGCAAGGTCACGCCGCAGACGTTTATCACGCAGCAGAACGTTGTTCAAAACGAAAAACGTCAGGGTGAAAACAGCCCCTACTCGCAGACGAGCTACATCGTCGACAAGCTGATGTACCCGGAGAGCCATCCGTACAACTGGCAGGTCATTGGATCACTCGAAGATCTGGCGAACGCAACCATTCAGGATGCGATCAGCTTCCATAACAAATACTACGGTCCTAGCAATGCCACGCTCGTCGTCACAGGGGATATCGATGTCGCCCAGACGAAGCGATGGATCGAAACGTACTTTGCCGATATCCCCTCATCGCCGAAGCCGAAGCCATTGGCGAAGATGCCTGTGATGTTGAATGAGACAAAGCGGGCCTCTTACGAAGACTACCTGGCAAATGCTCCACAGCTGACTGTGACATTCCCGACGGTCGAAGAATACAATAAGGATGCGTACGCTTTGACGTTCCTCGCAAGGATTCTTTCGGGAAGCAAGAAGTCGCCACTGTACAAGGTGCTGGTCGAAGAGAAAAGACTCGCCCCGGCAGGATCCGGTGGCGGTGGGTTCGGGCGCGGCGGCGGTCGAGGGGGCTTCGGTGGTCCTTCTGTTTCCGCTTTTCAACGCAGCCAGGAGATCGCGGGTGCTTTTCAAATCACCGTTCGTGCCTTTCCGACCGTCAAACTCGGTGACGTTGAGGACGCGATCAAAGAGGCATTCGCCCGGTTCGAGAAGGAAGGATTTACCGACCAGGATGTTGAGCGTCAGAAAGCCGGACAGGAATACCGTTTCTACACTTCCGTTGGCAGTGTCTTCGGAAAGGCAACGCAGCTGGGGAACTACAACATGAACGCCGGGTCACCGGACTACATGACCACCGACCTGCAAAACACGATGAGCGTGACGAAGGACGATGTGTGGAAAGTCTATAACAAGTACATCAAAGGGCAGAACTACGTCATCCTCAGCACGGTGCCGAGCGGCAAAGCCGAACTTGCCGCGCCAAATTCAACGGCGTTTGTCGTCCCGGAAGAATCGGTCGACAAGCAGGGGACAAAGAAGGATGTCGGAACCTACAATCCATCACTGATTCCCTCAAAGATCGACAGGACCAAAGAACCGATGAAAGGTCCCGATCCTGCCGTAACGCTTCCGGCGATCTGGACAGGCAATACTTCGAATGGAATCCAGATGTTCGGAATCAAAAAGAGCGATTTACCAATCGCGGAGTTTACCGTTATCCTCAAAGGCGGCAGGCTTCTCGACAGCCCCGGCAAGATTGGGACGGGATACTTGACCGCACGCTTGATGAACGAAGGGACGAAAACAAGAACTCCTGTAGAACTTCGTGAAGCAATTGAGGACCTCGGTGCCAACCTCAACATTGCCGGCGGGGAGGAATCCATCACCTTGAGCGGCAGCTGTCTGTCAAGCAAGCTCAAGGATGTCGTGGCGCTTGCCAAAGAGATGCTGTTTGAGCCGCGCTGGGACGAGAAGGAGTTCGGGCTGACCAAGACCCAGACAATTGAATCCCTGAAAAGGACGGAGACCACGCCCACGGCAATCGCTTCCAGCGTGTTCGACAAGCTTGTCTATGGCTCTGACAACATACTGGCCAATACGGCGATGGGAACGCAGAAGTCGATCGAGAGCATTACGATCGATGACTTGAAAGCCTACTACAACCAGTACTTCTCGCCCACAGTCGTGAAGATCATGGTCCTTGGGGACATCTCCAAAGAAGATGCTGTGAAGCTCTTCGATGGCCTGAAAGAGTGGAAGGCGAAAGAGGTGAAGTTCCAGGATGTGACAATCACGCACGCTGCAAAGCTAACTCCATCGTTTTTATGACATGCTCTTCTTTCTCTTCTGGAAGCCCCACTATCAACGTGCATGCTGGAACCAACTTGTTATCATGCATCAGCCCCATGCCAGTGTGGACAACTTGAGTCCAATCCTCTGCCTTGAACGGGTGCGCCTTAGCGGGCATGATTTTCTTCGCGAGTTCCAAGGAACCCGTTTCGATGCCGACTTCCGTGCCCCACCACACCTGTTTTTGAAGTATAATCTCAGCAATCTTTGAGAAAAGTTTCGGCTTTGAAGCCACCGCCGCTAATGAACAGTGGCTCCAGCTTATTCCCCCCTCATTTTTTTTCACCACAAACTCGTGAAGCCTCGTTAGTTTCTCTTCATCCGGCGAAGTGTTCTTAGAGCCGTACAGCATGACGTCTTCTGCGTGGAGGCAACAGCCGCTTACCTTGCCCGAGTTGACGTTGAGGTTTATTTCTCGCTGTATCTTCTCCAACGGATACCATCTTAACGGCCTTAGCGTTACATTGCAGAACTCGCAGCCTCTGCAGCATCCACGTCCAATCTCAACCAAACCGTTGATCGAAGGGTGAACAATGTCAGGTATCTCTTCCAAAGCAGGCGTTTCGCTAAGGCTAACTTCATAGTACTTAGGCACATCGTCACCCTCAAGAGCCGCTCTGAAGATCTTGCCAATAACGTTCTCCGCTTCTCCATCAACTATACAGTCTATGGCGTGCTCTTCAACAAATTTCTGCCTGTAACGAAACTGCCATGCGCCAGGACCTCCCACTATGACTTTTAGTCCTCTCTTTTTAGCTTTCTTAATCGCTGGGTTGTTCATTAAAACATGGAAGTATTTCGCCAAGTATGGTTCTTTCTTAAAGATAGCTGCAAGAGTGCTTGAAGCTGGACCTAAACCGAAAGGGTCCATTGTGTGAATGCCTAATACTTTGGCTTCGTTAATGTACTCTTCTATACGGTCTGGACTAACTGTGATGACGTCAAAGCCTTCCTTCAAGAGTTGGGCTTCGGTTTTTCTCAGGCCGTAGGGAGCCGCTGCAGGCATGCCTTTGCTTGCTTTTATAGGTGGGAAAAAGAGAAAACTGTAGAACCATTCAGGGATGAAGTTTGGAGGGGCACAGGTTCCAAAGCCTAAAAACTCGTTGCTATGATAATTGCTCATTAACGTTCTGTCAGCGGTTAAAAGCACTTCTGCCATTTTCCCTCTCCTGGCCTTCCCTCCATTTTAGACGGAAAATTTCTGGCTCTACACTTTTATGAAAGTTAAACCGCGATATAACTTTATTGTCTGTCCATGATTATGGAAATTTTTTGTATATAACAACAATACGTCGGATTTTGCGTTTTTGCAGAAAAATGTATATGAGGGGATTCAACTATTAATTGAGAAATATCACGGGGAGTAAAGGGGTTAATTGAAGAAAATATTGGAGTTCAGGTGGCACGGTAGAGGTGGTCAAGGCGCATGGACAGCCAGCGAATTGCTAGCGCGTACAGCCATCTACGAAGGCAAGTACATTCAGTCTTTCCCAGAGTTCGGTCCTGAAAGAATGGGTGCTCCAGTGGCAGCTTTCACGCGGATAAGCACTCAGCCTATTAGGATTCATTGTGCGGTTTACGAGCCGGATGTGGTTGTTGTTTTGGATCCTTCGTTGCTGAAAGCGGTTCCAGTAGTCTCTGGGGTGAATGAGAATGGAATAATCATAGTTAATTCTGCTGAAGAATCCGCTAAAGTGAGAGAAAGCCTCAAGACAGAAAAAGGGAAACTTTGGACTATCCCTGCGACCCAGATTGCTCTGAGAATCTTGGGGATGCCTATCACGAACACGGCTATGCTGGGCACGGTTGCCCGAGCTACATCAGTAGTCTCGCTGGACAGTGTAGAGAAGATAGTCCACGAGCGGTTTAGAGCGGATCTTGCGGAGAAAAACTTCGCCGTAATAAAAGAAGCCTATCAGGAGGCAAAAAAAGAATGACGAGTCACGAAAAAGGTTGGAAAGAAATCGCGCCTGCTGGCGTTTGCTCAAAATCAAGCACCGAGTTTCTTAACGGGTGATTGGAAGACGTACATGCCCGTGCGCGACTTGGAGAAATGCACTCGCTGCCTATTGTGCGTGCTTTTCTGTCCTGACGGTGCCATACGCTGGAAACCTGAGAAGGGGGACATTGAGTTTGATTATAGTTTCTGCAAGGGATGCGGAATATGCGCTAACGAGTGCCCAACCAAAGCGATAACGATGAAGCTTGAACAGGGATGAATGTAGACATGAAAAATGTAGCTAAACAGAAACTTATGGCTTTGAGTGGGAATGAAGCGGTTGCTTATGCTGCTAAGCAGTCAGATGTGGATGTGGTTGCTGCTTATCCCATTACGCCGCAGACGATTATTGTTGAGAAGTTCAGCGAGTACGTGGCTAACGGCGAAGTCAAAACGGAGTTTGTGTGTACCGAGTCTGAGCATAGTGCTTTGGCTGCGTGCCTTGCCGCGTCTGTTACGGGTGCTAGAACCTTTACCGCAAGCGCTTCTGCGGGTTTGGCTTTGATGCACGAGATGTTATTTGTGACTTCGGGTTGTCGTGCGCCAGTGGTTATGGCGATTGCTAATCGTGCTTTGTCGGCTCCGTTGAATATTCATGGTGACCAGTCTGATAGCATGGCTGAGCGTGATAGTGGGTGGATTCAGGTTTATGTTGAGAACTCGCAGGAAGCGTATGACTCGATAATTCAGGCGTTTAGGATTGCTGAGGATGTAGGTGTGCTTCTGCCGATTATAGTGGGTTTGGACGGTTTCACACTTAGCCATTCGCTTGAAAACGTTGAAGTGCTTGAGGACGATGCGGTTAAACAGTTCGTTGGCATTCGCCAACTTCCAGATGTGCTTACGCATGAGGGGAAACGTGTGCCTTTCAGGCTTGATCCGGATAATCCGATGACTATGGGTCCGATTGCTTTCCCGAATTATTATTTTGAGTTTAAGCGGCAGCAGGATGAGGCTATGAAGAATGCTCTTGCTGTGATTCAACGGGTGAACAGCGAATATGCGAAATTAACTGGTAGAAGTTATGGAAATGGGCTTCTTGACGCTTATTGTCTTGAAGATGCTGAAATCGCGGTTGTATGCTTGGGCTCAACAGCTGGCACGCTGAAGACGGTTGTGGATGAACTTAGAAAAGAGGGTGTTAAGGCTGGGCTTTTGAGGTTGCGCACGTTTAGACCTTTGCCAGTGGAAGAAATTCGAAGTGCGCTTGGAAACGTGAAGGCAGTTGCTGTCATGGACAAGAGCCTGAGTTTCGGTGGAAACGGCGGTGCAGTTTTTCATGAGGTTCGTCATGTGCTTTATGATGCAAAGGTTCAGCCGTATGTTGTGAATTACGTTTATGGTTTAGGTGGAAGAGACACGAGTCCGAGAGAGTTGCGTGGTATCTATGAGGATTTGCAGCGAATTCTGAAAACTCGGCGTGTTGAAAAATCGATACAATACATGGGATTAAGAGAGTAAGGGAGGAATGAAGAATGGCTGAGGAATGGAAATTCACCACTAAGGATATTGCGGAAAAACCAGACTTGTTTTTGTCTGGGCACAGAGCTTGCGCGGGTTGTGGACCTGCAACTGTTTTGAGGTTGATAATGAAAGCGGTGCGTGGACCGACTATTGTGACTGAGGCTACTGGCTGCATGGAAGTGGTCTCGTCAATTTATCCGTACACTTCTTGGGCTACGCCGTGGCTGCACACGGCTTTTGAGACGGCTGCTGCGAACGCTTCGGGGATTGAGGCGGCGTGGAAGGTTATGAAGAAGAAGGGCAGAGTGAAGCAGGAGCAGGTGGATATTATCGCGTTGGCGGGTGACGGCGGCACGTATGATATTGGCATTCAAGCGCTTTCTGGGGCGGTTGAGCGTGGACACGATTTCTTGTTTGTGCTTTATGACAATGAAGGTTACATGAACACGGGGATTCAGCGCAGCGGAGGCACACCGAAAGGCGCAGCAACGACCACTTCGCCTGCTGGCTCGGTTATGCCGGGTAAGCTGGAGCATAAGAAGCCTATTTCGGAGATTATGGTGGCGCATGAGATGCCGTATGTGGCTACTGCTGTGCCGTATTACTGGCGTGACATGCTGACGAAGGTGCGGAAGGGCTTGGAGGTTGAGGGTCCAGCGTTTTTGCATGTGCTTGCGCCTTGTCCACGTGGTTGGCGGAGTGACCCAGCGAAGTCTATTGAATATTCGAAGCTGGCGGTGGAGACCTGTGTGTTCCCGTTGTGGGAGTCAGTGAATGGGCAGTGTCAGTTGTCTGTACCGAGCAAGCTTATTGCGCTTGCGCCGCAGAAGAAAAAACCCGTAATGGATTACTTGCAGGGGCAAGGGCGGTTTAGGCATTTGTTTACGCCGCAGAACAAGAAGCTGCTAGAAGAGATTCAACGCACGACTGACGAGCGATGGCAACGCTTACTCAAAAAATGCGGAATGCAACCGTCATAATCCTTTCTTTTTTAGAGTTATAGGCGAGAAACTAGCTGCTCGGAAAAGACTATACCCCCCTTATATAAAGAAACTATAAATAGTTCTGGAGAGAAGCGCACGGTTTTCAGCGTGGGTTCCAAACGCACCAAATAGCCTTTTCAGCACAAGCCAACACGCACGGTGCCTTCCCGTTCTCAGGCTTACACGGAGAACAAGTATACTTTATCTCTCTTCGATGCTGCTCTGTCACCGCCGCCACCGTCTTATCCTCCAAGTCAATCAGCACCGTCACCAATTCAAGGGCGGATTGCGGACATTGCACTGCGCATTTGGCACAACCAATGCATTTTTCCGCGTCAATAACAATGTAGTATTCGCCTGACCCGTCGCTGTAGCCATAATGCGTAATAATAGCTCATCAACCCTCCGTTATCTTAACTTTTATGCGCCTTCTCATATAGAGCTTTAGCGAAAATCGCCGCGCCAATGGCGCCAGCTATTATGGGGTCTAAGCCGTTTTCCCGCCACTTAGGCATTGGAAGACACTTAACGTTGAGTATATCTTCTATCCTCGTGACGATGCCGATGTTTTTCGATTGACCACCCGTGATGACGAATTCTTTTTCGAGGCCTACTCTGTTAATGAGGTTGCCCATTCTGACGGCCATGGCGCGCGTATAGGCAGCTAAAACCTTTTCTTTAGACCAACCTTTACGCAGTAATCCCATAGCCTCGGTTTTTGCGAAAGCCACGCAAGTGCAACTCACTGGAGGAGGCTCCTCGTCGATTCTTAACGAGACCTCACCGATTTCCTCAATAGGGATTTGCAATAAGTCAGCGAAAACTTCCATTCCTCTGCCCGTGCCGGCTGCGCACTTGTCGTTCATCAAAAACGAGGTGACTCTGCCCGTTTCATCGCAGCGAATGGCTTTTATGTCTTGACCGCCAACGTCCAGCACGGTTCTGACGCTGGGTCCCCAAATGTAATTTGCGCCTTTTGCGTGGCAAGCAATTTCTGTAATAGCCTTATTAGCCATCGGAACGTTTACTCGTCCGTAGCCTGTTCCAACTATGTACTTAAGATCATCAAGCCTGAGCCCAGTGCCTTCCATTGCCCAATTCAAAACTTTTTTAGCGCTGTCAGGGCTGTTTGAGCCAGTGCGCATTACACCCCAAGAGTAAATTTCGCCGTCAATCATTATGGTTGCTTTAGAGCCAACTGAGCCTACATCAACGCCTGCGGTGATTACGTCCTTGTTTTTCCACTTCTTTTCCGAAAAGACTCTGTGGTATTCTTGCCATCTCCAGTATTCCACATCTTCTTTTTTTGGGGGTTCTTTCATTTTTACATCTTCTTAACGCGGTTGGCGGCAATGAGAGCTGCTCCCACCGCGCCAGCATACTCTGGATACTCAGGTATTAACACGTCAACGCATAACTTTCTTTTTAAAGATGCGATAAAACCAACATCTTTGGCGACTCCGCCGACTAGCACGACATCAGGGTTCACTCCCAGTCTATGCACCATTGATGAGATACGGTCAGCCATAGCGTCGAAATATAGCTCGTGCGATTTCGGGTTTTGATTCTTGGCGGTGAATCAAAGTCACTACATCTGACTCTCCGAAGATAACACAAGTGGCGTTTATAGGGCTTGCACGTTCAGCCTTAAGCGAAAGCGGACCCATCTCTTCTATCTTCACCTCTAAGGCTCTTGCCATGGCTTCAATGAAGGCGCCAGCGCCAGCCGCGCATCGCTCATTAACAACAAAGTCAACCATAATTCCCTTATCGTCGCATTTCACTGCTCTTGCTTCTTCTGTGCCAATGTCGATTATTGTTCGGGCTTTGGGAAAGAGGTAGACTCCTGCTTTTGCGTCAGCGCCCATCATGCTTATGGTGCTGTTGGAATGAGGCGCCATGTCCATACCTGAACCAGTGGCAGTAACATGATCCACATCAGATAATGATAACTTGGCTTTTTTTAACGCTTCACCAACAGCTTGTTCAGCGGCTTTGGTTGGATCAAATCCAGAAAAAGATTTACCGCGAGATATTACTGCGCCGTCTTTCAAGATTACTGCTTTCACGCTTTGAGTGCCTAAGTCTATTCCAGCCGTTATCATCAACTTGAACCTCTAAACGTCAATTCTCGCCGTAAGCATTTCCAAGAAGGCTTCAACTCTTGTCTTCATTTGCCCTACATCTTCCCGCGTGTATTCTGTATCCAAATAGTATACGGGAATGTTCATGCGGTCTAATACTTTTTTGACGCGAGTGTATTCAATAGCGTAGAGCATGCAACCGCGAACCACATAATAGATTACGCCTTGAATATTCCACTCTTTAACCTTGGTTAACAGCCAGTTGATTCTGTCTTCGTTTCCGTCTTCAGAGGTGAAGCAGGAACAAGTGGACGACATTAGGTACCGTTCACCTATAGCGTTAAGCATGTCTTTCATTGACCACTCATCTACGCCCACAGGATCATATAGAAGTCTCTCACTTGAACAGAGCTCGTCAGCGACAAGGACGCCTTGAGGGTTAGCCTCCTCAACCAGTGTGGGGAGTTTCCAGTTGTCAGGCCATATCATCGGCGTGCCAGTCACCATAACTCTCGGAGTATCTGGAGGACAAGCCCAGATTTTCTGGCGGGCTCTCTTCTCAAGCTCGTCACATAACGCTTCGGTCTTCTCAGTCCACCGCTTTATGTCATCCCACATGTATGTTTGATTAACCAACATGGCGTCTCTGCCCATGATGACTGGAGCACCTTTTCGTATTTCCTGCAGTCTGCGAAAAGCTTTTGTTGCCTTTTGAGTGAGCTCTATGGCGGATTTCAATTGCTTTTGTTTTATTTTATTGCCAGTTAACGCTTCAATTTGTTCTTTCACAGCCTTAATTTCTTCGCTCCACAAACGCATTGATTGTGTGGTATCTTTAACCCTTGGAAGGACCATCGCCC
>CAVUAC010000009.1:0-25344 GCA_963739335.1 uncultured Bacteroidota bacterium
TTGACGAACGCTATTGGATGGCCGTCCTTCGGGCTGATCAGCGAATCAATCAGCAATTGATACGAAGGGAATTTGGCGCCAAGAGCGTTTACCTTGCGCACGAAGAAGATCTTGGCGTGCTGTTCCCCGATTGTCAGATCGGCGCAATGCCCCCCTTTGGAAACCTATACGGATTGCCGGTGCTGGTCGAGGAAGGGTTGGCGGAGGATGAGGAGATTGTATTCAACGCTTGCACGCACACCAAATCGATACGGATGAAGTACAAGGACTTTCGACGGCTTGCCAAACCAGTCTCTGCGAGTTTTGCCGAGTCGGCGCATATGATGGAGGATCACGATTTCTGATCTGCAGTTGGCCATGCAGTTGTCGTGGTATGGGACTGACGGAGCGGCGGCTCACCTCGGAGGAATTACAGTGACGACAGTGGTTATCGGTGTGGGCAACGATTTTCGAGGTGATGATGGTGCTGGACTGGCTGTCGTGCGCTCGCTGAGGGGCCTGTCCCTTGGCGGTGTGGAGTTTGTTGAGTTGAACAATGAGTTGTCGGGCTTGCTAGAGTCCTTGCAGGCTTGCGATGCGGCGATCATCATCGACGCGGTGAAATCAGGAGCCCAGCCTGGTACAATCCATCGCTTTGATGCTGGCGAGAAACCTCTTCCGGGAAATCGCTCCCAACGATCGACCCACGGCATCAGCTTGAGCTCTCTCCTTGAACTTGCACGCGTCCAAGGGACTTTTCCCCGCCATGTTCTGGTATTCGGAATTGAAGGGAGGGACTTCGCTCACACCGATGCTCTGACGCCTGAAGTAAAGAAAGCCGTGGATCGCGTGGTGAGCATCGTGCAGGCCGAGCTGAGCGGCATTGAAGTCGAAATCCGAGGCCGACCTTCACCGAAAAAGTAGCAGCATACCTGTTCTATCCGTCCACCATCGAGATCGTTGAACTGACCAACTACTCCTGCGCTTAACCGGAAAAAAGCTCATGGACGACTCTTTCATGCAAACGACGCTTGGCGCGGCCGGCTTCCCGGTTTGTCGGCTGGGTTTCAGCGCCTCCTACCGACCTGGAATTCGAACAATTCATCGCGCGATCGACGAGGGGCTGAATTACTTCTTTGGATACGGCTTCGATGGTCAACTCAAGAAAGCGCTCAGGGAGGCTTTCAAGAGCAAGCGGGAAAAGCTCGTTCTGGCAACAGGAGCATACAATCTGCTCGTCGGCTACCCCAACCTTCGCCGCTCGCTCGAGAAACGACTTCGGCAGTTCTCCACCGACTACATCGACGTTTTCCTCTTCCTCGGTGTGATGAAGGAGAAGGAATTCCCGCCAAAGGCGATGGAGGAACTCGCACGGTTCCGGGAAGAGGGGAAAGTGCGATCGATCGGCATGTCGTGTCATAACCGCAAGTTCATCGGCAAACTGGCGTCTGAGGGGGCTTTGGACGTCTTTATGTTGCGATACAATGCGGCACACCGTGGGGCAGAGAGAGATATTTTTCCGTATCTTGAAAAGCATCATCCAGGAGTCGTAAGCTACACAGCAACGCGGTGGACAGAGCTGATGCGGAGGCCAAAAGGATGGCCAAAGGATGGACTTGTGCCGAACGCAGGAATGGCCTATCGGTTTGTTCTGTCGAATCCTCACGTTCACGTGTGCCTTACAGCGCCGACGAATGAGAAACAGCTGAAAGAGAACCTTGCGGCGTTTCGGCAAGGGCCGTTGAATGAAGAAGAGATGCACTTCATGAGGCAATTCGGTGACGCTGTCTACATGAGCCGTAAGTGGTTCATGTGAGCCTGCCTACGGCAGACACAAGTCACCGACCAGTGAACCCACATCAGAGGATCCCCCGATGAATGTCCTTCTTGTATACCCCCGGTACCCTGACACGTTCTGGAGCTACCGGTACGCGCTCAAGTTTGTCTCGCGCAAGGCAGGTTTCCCGCCCCTTGGACTGCTGACAGTCGCGTCGATGCTGCCGAGCGAATGGAACAAAAAGCTCCTCGACTGCAATGTGCGCTCTCTGAAGCATCAAGACCTGTTGTGGGCGGATCTCGTCATGATGAGCGGGATGTCGGCACAGAAAGAGTCGGTCCGCGAAATCATCGATTGGTGCCGGAGTCTCGGCAAAAAGGTTGTTGCGGGAGGGCCGCTCTTCACAGCCCGCGCGGATGAATATGATGACGTGGACCATCTGGTGCTGAACGAGGCTGAGCTCACATTGCCGGAGTTCCTGGGAGATTTCGAAAAGGGGACCCTCAGGCACTGCTATGAGACGAATCGGTGGGCAGACATCGAGACTACACCGATTCCTTCCTGGGAACTCATCGACCTAAAGCATTACGGCGCCATGAACATCCAGTATTCGCGGGGATGTCCGTTCGATTGCGAGTTCTGCGACATCACGGTCCTGTACGGGCGAGTTCCACGAACCAAGACCAAGGAGCAAGTAACGGCGGAACTGGAGGCTTTGTACACGCAAGGCTGGAGGGGCGGCGTGTTCTTCGTCGATGACAATTTCATAGGCAACAGAGAGAAGTTGAGAAAGGAAATCCTTCCCACGATCATCGAATGGATGGAAGAACGACATCACCCATTCAGTTTGAACACGGAGGCATCGATCAACCTCGCTGATGACGATGACCTCATGCGTTTGATGACCCGTGCGGGGTTTGATGCTGTATTTGTTGGCATTGAATCTCCAAACGAAGAGAGCCTCGTGGAATGCCGAAAGACCCCGAACAAGAATCGCGATCTTGTCGCATCGGTGAAAAAGATCCAACGATTCGGTCTCGAAGTACAAGGAGGCTTCATCCTCGGATTCGATCAGGATCCGGATTCGATATTTGAAAAACTCGCTCGGTTCATTCAGGAGACAGGCATTGTGACGGCAATGGTCGGACTGCTGAATGCTCCCAAGGGGACGCGACTGTACAAAAGGCTGATGAGCGAAGGGCGCATACTCAAGGCGATGACGGGGAACAACACAGATCTCTCCATCAACTTCTTGCCCAAGATGAACCTTCAGACGCTGATGGAAGGCTACCAGAATGTGCTCAAGCAGATCTATTCACCGAAGCACTACTACAAACGTGTGAAACAGTTTCTGCGAGACTATAAGCCAAGACACGACAGGTCATTCCGTATCCGCGGTGATCAAATCAAAGCGCTGGTGAAATCAGTTTTTGTCCTGGGCATTGCAGGCAAGGAAAGGATGTACTACTGGCGGCTTTTTTTCTGGTCCTTGTTCACGCGACCGAAGCTGTTTCCACTCGCAATTACGTTTTCCATCTATGGGTTCCATTTCCGAAAGGTTTTTGAGCAATATATTGCAGGGCTGTGACGGATTCAGTCATTATTGTGTGATGTCCTCTCACTCTTTTGGAGAAGCTGTCTTGCTGAACATAAGCACACGAAGATCCTCAATAAGCCAAGTGGGATAATACGGTATGATCATCGCACAGATCGTCGTCATCACATTCTTTGGGATCCTTCTTCTGGCCAGGGCCGTGAACCTCATCGTTCTCATGCGATGGTACGCCCGCCCGAAGCCTCCTGGCTCGACAACCTTCGCGGAAGGCAAGAGATTCTACTACACGTTGAAAGGTGAGGGGGACCCCACTGTCGTTATCGAGGCGGGATTGGGGACGGCTTCGCCGGAATGGTGGGCTATTCAGGATGAGCTCGCAAAAACAACGCGGATCCTGACGTATGACCGGGGAGGATATGGCTGGAGTGAGTATGTTGTAGGACCTCGAACGAGTCGCCAGATCGCCGTCGAACTGAAGGGGCTTCTGGACACACTTGAGATCGATGCTCCCATCATCCTCATCGGACACTCTCAGGGTGGACTCTATGTGAATCATTTTTGTCGTCTGTTCCCTGATGCGGTAGCGGGAGTTGTTTTGCTTGACCCGATGTCGCCTGATGACACGAGATTCCGGCAGGAGCTCATCCCGAGAATCTACGAGAGAAGCGGGGTCGACAAATCCAGACTACTCAAATTGCAGTCCTGGTTGTCGGGGTTCGGGTTCACGAGGCTGATGAGACGCACCGCGATGAAATCACCGCCGTTCTCTCAGTACCGTTCCCTCCCCAAGGAGACCGTCGACATCTTGTGGCATCACCAACTTCTGCCGAAGACGCCGCAGACGGCGTTGAACGAGTATGCTCAGGCTCACGACCCGCGCAACAACGTTGAGTTGAGGAATCCCAATAGCTTTCCGCCTGTGCCCTTGAGGGTCCTCACGCATTCATCTGACACCATGAGGGAATCAATCGTTCGGAACGGGGGACTCACCAGAGACGAAGCCAGCAGAGTTGAAGATCTGTGGCAGGAGCTGATCCGATCCTCCTGCAACCTGTCCCAGCGAAGCAAGCTGATTCTTGCAGATCGTGCCGGCCACGCAATTCACCTCGAACAGCCCGATTTGGTTTTGAGCGCTGTCAGGGAAGTGCTGGAAGAGGTGCGGCGTTCACCAGACGTTGCAGGTTAGGCGTTTGGTGCATTGGATGTGTCGGATCCCTCGGCTGGGCCGCAGCGTCTTTCCTGGCCCTTCTTCTGTTCTATCCAATGTCTATGTGCCCTGAAATTCTCTCCGTCGCTGCGATTGAAGAATGCGGGGTTGACCCTCCCTTCTTGTCCATTCTACGTTCCAGCCTATTGCATCTTTCGAAGAGAATCGCCATTCTGAGCAAAAACCACTCCACACGCTATACCATCAATTCTTTTGGGAGAAAACATGGGAACTCGACTTGACGCGTTCCGTGCGTACCGCACAAAAATGAATGACAGGATCTTCCAGATTGATCATCTGGGCATCAAACGGTTCTTCAATCTGGATACGGCAGCGTACCGGGAAGGGACGCTCGGTTCGAAGACGAAAGAGCTCCTTGGGCTTGTGGCGTCGGCGGTATTACGATGTAATGACTGCATCGACTACCATTTGCTTCAGTGTGTCGAAGCCGGATGGAAAGATGAGGAATTGTACGATGCATTGAATGTCGCCCTCATTGTTGGTGGAAGCATCGTCATTCCCCATCTGCGTCACGCCGTCGAAACGATCGATCTCATCAGGACGGAACATGCCAATTCCGCATCAGATGCTCGAAACAGGGATCAAGGTGCGTGAGATCTCAGGAGAAGGTCTCTTGTCGTGTACGACTTCTGCACATTCAATTCTGGGTGGGTGCAGCTCACGTCGTCTGCGGTGCTGATGGACGAGACGTTCTATGGGAAGATCAGTGCGGGAAATGATGGGAACGGCGTCTACCTCTTTGAACGCTGATTGTCAAGAGGTCGCATGCTGTTGCCGCCGATGCTACGCTGATGGGATGTCCGAGGGGTGTACGATAGGAAGGGGTGAGTTCTTTGGACCCTGTGCCCAAAGAGTCACCCCTTCTTGGATACGATCGTTATGCAGCAAGTGCTTCGACCGCGACTTGTGCCAACTCACTTGGCGTAAAGGGTTTTGGAATGAAGTTGAAGGCTCCGAGCCTTGTTGCTTCGATTGCCGTTTCAATAGTTCCGTGCCCTGTAACCATGATCACCGGCAGGTCGGGCCACTGGGTCTTGATTGATTGCAGCACTTCCATGCCGCTTCGCTTCGGCATCTTGAGGTCGAGAAGGACCAGATCGTATTGCCGCAACTTCATCTTCTGGAGCGCCGCATCGACATCAAACGCTTCTTCGACAGCGCAGCTCTGCTTGGAGAGAATCTTGCGAACGCTGTGACAGACGATCGGTTCATCGTCGACAACGAGGACAGAGTATTTAGCATTTGCGTCTCGGCCGTAGAGTGCGGCTAACGGCATATCAGATCGAGTCAGGCAATTGATGTAGTCAGAGCCCGTGACACGCTCCACCTCAGCCATGTTGAACGGCAGGTCGACATCAATAACGTCATTCGAGACCCGCTTCACGCGTGCGCCGCTCTTCGCCCGTTCCTTTTCTTTCTTCAGCAGAATGCATTCACCGGCACATTCTCTTCCTTCGAGGACCAGCCTGCGGCATTCACGTTGTCCTGTATAGCAATACGCCTTCTCTGCAATCGTTTTCTTCGCGAGAGGTATGTCCGAATGAGTGAGCGTCTCCACATACTCTTTCGACGTGTGCTTAGCGACCTCCCGGGCGTTGAAGGGCATGTCGACGTCAATGTTCTCGTCCGGGAGTTCCTCCTCCTGGGGCTGCGCTTTCTGGACGGGCTTTGTGCGTGCTCGCACTATTCTATTGGCCAGCGTGCTTTCAGTGACCTTCGTCAGTTCATCCGGGGTGAATGGCTTCGGAAGGTATGCGCTTGCTCCGAGCTTTGTCGCCTTGACCGCTGATTCAATGGAAGCGTACCCCGTGATCATGATGACATCGAGTTCTGGATAGTGATCCCTGATGATCTGGAGCAATTCAAGTCCGCTCGTGCCGGGGATCATAAGATCGGTGATAACCAGATCGAAGGACATATCCTTGATGAGCTTCACGGCGTCATCGACGGTGAAAGCTTGAGAAATCTCGTAACCTTTTCGCGAGAGCACTTTCTTGATGCTCTGGCAGACATTTTCTTCGTCGTCCACTACTAGGATTCTCTCGGTGATCATTGTCAGTACCTCATTTGTGTGTGAAGCCGATTCAGAATTAAGTTCTACCGAATAGACGTTCAATGATCGTGCCAACGTTGTACCCGTCTCCTCAGGCCGTCGCAATTACAGGAGCCACAACATCTTACGGGAGACGACTTGGTTTGAATGGTCTCTTCTTCAGAGATGGGAATGGAAGCGTATCGCGGATTGGAATACTTCAAGAAACCAAGGAGATGAAGGATTGCGTCGCTTGGCGGATGCACAATCGAAATGTGCACGTGCACAATGGATTATGCGGGTGCGTTTTCTTTCTTGATACCGTACTTCCTCATCAGCGCCTGGAAATTGGATCGCTGCATGTTGACTTCGCGCGCAGCTTTCGAAACGTTCCAATCATTACGGATGAGCGATTCCTCGATGAAGAGTTTTTCGATTTCCTGTACCGATGACTCGCGTATCTTCTTCTTCAGCTCCTTCAGCTCGTCGCTGTTCTTCGGGATCATCGAACGAATCGATGAGTCTGTTCGGTACAGAGCGGCCGAGATGTGAATCGGCTCGATCTCATCCCCTTCGACGAGGATCGTAAGTCGCTCGACCGCGTGCTCAAGCTCTCGTACATTCCCTGGCCAGTGATAGTCCATGAGCAACTCCATGGCTTCTGCACGAACCCGCGGCATCGTGCGCCCAAGAGAGCTGGAGTACTGCTGCAGAAAATGATGCACCAGCTCCGGTATGTCCTCTCGCCGTTCACGAAGCGACGGAAGCCGGAGCGGGAACACATTCAAGCGGTAATATAAGTCTTCCCTGAACTTGCCCTCACTGACGAGCTGCTTGAGGTTCTGATTCGTGGCAAAAATCAAGCGAAGATCAACCTTCTTGACCGTTGTGCTTCCGACCGGAAGAAACTCTTTCTCCTGGAGAACACGAAGAAGGCGAGCCTGAGTCTCAACCGGAAGGTTCCCGATCTCATCTAGGAAAATCGTGCCGTGGTCGGCGACCTCAAATACGCCTGGCTTATCTGTCGTCGCACCGGTGAACGATCCTTTGACGTGGCCAAAAAGCTCACTTTCGAGAATGGTGCTCGACAACGTCGAAATGTCGATTGCAAAGAACCTATTGTTCTTCCGCTTGCTTCGCTGGTGAATCGCTTTTGCCGTCAGATCTTTCCCCGTGCCACTCTCGCCGATGATCAACACGGTACTATCGGTAGGGCCGACCTTCTGGATGAGGCCGTATACTTCCCTCATAGCCGGACTTGTGCCGATCAGGCCTTCGAAGCCCACCGCATCGGTATACTCAAACTCCGGTTCAGACATCCGGAGAAGCTTCCTTCTCTCCAACGCACGATTGAGGACGGCAAGCAACTCACCCGCGGTGAAGGGTTTTGGCAAGTAGTCGAACGCACCTGAACGCATCGTCTCAACCGCTGATGCGATTGTCGCGTAGCCTGTGATGATGACCACAACAATGGTGGGATGCTTCTCTTTGATCACTTGGAGGACCTCGAGGCCTCCCATATCCATCATCTTCAGGTCGGTGAAAACAACATCGAAACTCTCGGATTCCAGCATCCTGAGCCCCTCTCGACCCGAGGTTGCGAAGGCCGTGGTGTGTCCTGCCCGACGGAACACCTTTTCGCAGCTTTTACAGATCACGAGTTCGTCATCAACAATGAGAATGTGTGCGCTCATGGGCCTAAACCGATGCCTCGCTGGTCAAAATCGGAATCTGGATGGTGAAGGTCGAGCCTTTGCCAATCGTGCTCTCGACGCTGATGGTACCGCCGTGTTGTTCGATGATACCGTAGCTTATCGAAAGGCCGAGACCGGTGCCGTGTTCCTTCGTGGTATAGAATGGATCGAAGATGCGCTCGCGCACTTCCTCTGAAATCCCTGGTCCCGTATCCGCTATCCTGACGATGATCGATCGACCATCGGGAGCTCTTGACGAATGTATCTTCAGGCTCCCACCTTTTGTCATTGCTTCAGCAGCGTTCAGAATAATATTAACAAAGACTTGCTGGATTTGGTCGGGATCGACAAGGACTTCGGGGATATCAGCGTCCAGGTCTTTCTCTATAGCGATATTTCGAAATGAGGCTTGATTGCGAACCAGCAGAACGATGTTCTCAATGAGAGCACCGATGCTCGCCAGTCGTTTTTGAGGCTTTGTTTGCCTGGCGAAGTCGAGCAACCGTTTCACAATCTCACGGCATCGTATTGTCTCATTGACCATTACCTGAACATCATCACGCCGGGGATCATTCTCATCAAGGTCCTCCAGGAGAAGGCTGCTGTTGGTGAGAATGCCTGTCAGAGGATTGTTGATCTCATGCGCCACTCCGGCGGCAAGCTTTCCGAGGGATGCCAACTTCTCGGATCGGAAGAGCTGCGCATTGATCTTCTTCATTTCTTCAGCTCGTTCGCTCACTTTCTTCTCCAGGGTATTGCCCCATTCCTCCAGCTCGCGTTTCTCCGCCTCCAGCTGTTTTGCCATCTTGTCCAATGAGCGAGCAAGATGCTCAATCTCCTGAGGCCCTTTGACAGTGTAATCGTGCTTGTAGTCGCCATCGGCGATCCTTCTCGAGTTCTCTTCGAGTGTCCGCAAAGGAAGGGAAAATCGCTTCGCTAGGAATATCGAGACGAAGACAACGATCACGACACCCAGAATAGCAATGCCGAGAAACGTGATAAGCCCTCGTTGAAGGACATCGTCAAATGGCTGTTTGAGGACGCCGACGTACAGCATGCCGATGATATTGTTATTCAGGTCTCTGATAGGTTCATATGCGGTGATATAGGTGGCGTTGACAACGAACGCCTCTCCAACCCATCGCTTTCCTTCATTCAAAACGGCGTCGTAGACTTCGCTTGATACGAGGGTCCCGATTGCGCGCGATCCATCTGCGTTCTTGACGTTTGTAGAAATCCGGAGGTCCCCCTGGAAAATCGTCGCAGTCCCGATTTCCTTTCCCTGGTAGATCTGACCCTCGTGAACAACCTCCTTGATCTTGTCCACAATCTCATAGTTCCGGTTGAGAAGAACCCCGCCGATGATCGCACCCAAAAAGTTGTCATTGTCATCGAACACGGGTACGGCAGATGCCATCATCATGCCCGATGTTTCTTGGTGGTCATGTCGTTCTTTGGCCTTTGGCGTTGGGAAGACTTCCATGGAGGCTTGTGCCGCTAGGTCAGGCGAAGCTTTGATGAGTTGCTCTCGCGAAAGAAGATCGGTCCCGCTGACAGGCTGATGTGTTCTGATGACACGCTCGATGAACCTGTCCTCGAGTATGTTGTCGCCAAAGAGAGCAGGGTTGCGTCCCCGTGCGATCACATTCCCGCGGCTGTCACAGATTGTCAAGATGTCCAGTTTCTCCCTGCGCAAGATACTCTGGAAATCCTTGCTCAAGAAGTCATGGTCCCGACTTGTCACCGCAGCGCGCACGAGCTTGCGAACGGCGGTAAGGCGGGTGATGCTATGGATCTCGGAAATCTTGCTCCGGTAGATTTCTCGCGCCGAGTTCAGGTCAGAGATTGTTTTCGTCTCCGCACGCGTGATGATCTGGTCAGAGATGACCCTCATCCCGACATAAATGGTGATGATGGCCGGGACGAGGATGGCGATGGAAAAGGCGAGAATGAGTTGCGACTGGATCGTCTTCACGGTCAGTTGCTCAGTCCTACTGCGTAACGATGCGCTCGCGCGCATCAGTCGGAGAGATCTGTGCGCGCGTTTCTGCAAAGCGTGGACTAATATGGTCAAAAGGGTGGAGGTTTTCAAATCTCTTTTGTTGTCCGTCGCACACAGGCAATTCTCAATTACTGCCATTGGAAGGTTGCGTATCGACAATCTCACAGATCGACATAACAGTTCCCTGAGGAGTCTGATTGTCGCGCCAAGCGGGACGTCCCAGTCTCAGGGCTTTACCGTCGTTTTGTTCAGGGAGGTCTGAGGTTTGTTGCAAGAACTTCTGTGATTGTTGCAACAGTGTCAGGTGTGGAAATCTCTTCGCTTTGGGGCCTTGCCGGAAGTCAACGGAATGATTTGGTGCTATGAAGATGGCTGTTGAATTCCTCAACAAGTGTGGTTTTTTTCACCAAAATCAGCAATAAGAAAGGCCATATTTGCTACCAAATCGGCAATAGTTTCACTTGCACAATTATTGCCTCTACTTGAGCGATTTGAAAGAGCTTAGGATTAATGGCTGTGCCTGCAACTGAATTGAGATTCGGAGTAGGCCTCGTCCGGCTGTCACGCCGCTGCCGTGGTATCGATAAGTACGTCTCATCGCGAACGAGACTCACCATCGACGAGATGCATTGCCTCAGTGTGCTTTTCTCCGACCACCCTTCTTCCGTCAAGAGACTGAGTGAGCTGGTTAATGTGAGCTCAACCCGCGCCTCCAAGCTCCTTAAGGATCTAGAGCAAAAAGGTTTTGTCTCTCGCAACCTGGATGCTGAGGACCGTCGCAAGGAACAAGTCATTCTCACGGAGAAAGGTACAGCCGCTGTTCAGAGCATCCTGTCGTTCTACAGCGAAATTGGGAGTGAACTACTAACGAGTTGGCGCAGTGAACTGGCAAAGGATTTTTCTTGGTTATTACAAACTATGCCTCAAAACAAGTAGGTAAGCTGCCTTGTCTCTTCCCGGCCATTTTCCCCCACGAAACTTGCTCACGGTGATCGGGCTTGGCAATGAGTTGCTGTCGGATGATGGCCTCGGGATAAGGACGATCCGGCAGTTGAAAGCACGCCTCGCGCTCGATGATGCCGTCTTCCAGGAGCTTTCGGTAGGGGGGCTGCAGCTCCTTGACTATGTCGTTGGCTATGAGCGTTGCATTATTGTAGACGCGATAACGACGGGGAAGGAGCCCGCTGGAACGATTTACCGGTTTATCCAGACGCCTGATGCCAAACTGATGCAGCTCAGCTCATCCCATCAGATTGATCTGGGGCAGGTTTTGGCTCTCGCAAAGTTGCTGGGCGCTGCGCTTCCGGAAACGCTGACAGTGTATGGAATCGAAGCCCTTGACGTCACAACGTTTCGGGATGGCTGCACCGCTCAGGTATCAGAAGCTATTCCAAGGTTGGTCGATCTCATCTGCAGGGATCTCGAGGAGAATGTCGCGATCTCGGGCCTTCGCACCGGCGGGTGGGAGATTATCCACGACTCTGTAACACTTTGATCGAAAACGGAGCACGTATGGCACATGCCACGAACTATTTACCCGGACTCATGACTCGCACAGAAGCCGAGCTGAGGGATATCTTCTTGAAGCAAGTCGAGGCCATCCCTGCCGGCGAACGGATCAAGCGGTGTATTCAGTGCGGCACATGCACGGGATCGTGCCCCGTGAGCTACGCTATGGACATTTCGCCACGGCAGCTCATCGCGCTGTTCCGCGCAGGAGAGCTGGAGACGATCATGAAGAGCCGCTCGATCTGGCTCTGCGCATCGTGCTACGCCTGCACGACTCGATGTCCGTCGGGTATCAAGATCACGGATGTCATCTATGCCCTGAAGCGGACGGTGATGGAGAAAGAGTACAAATCTCAGGCCCCGCAGGTTCAGCTGCTAGCGAGGCTGTTTGTCAAGAATCTGATGAGCTTCGGAAGGTTGCACGAAGGCACGCTCATCGCCAACTTCTACCTCAGAACCGGAGTCTGGAAATTGTTTGGGTTCATTCCTCTGGCGAGAAAGATGGTTAAGACGAAACGGCTGGCCATGTTCCCGAAGAGAATCAAGGCTCATAAGTCCTTATCCCGCATTATCAAGAGGGCGCAGGAAATTGATATGCGACACGTCCCTGAGAAAATTGAATATTCGCCGGAGTTTGTCGGTTACAAGGGGCTCGGTGAGATGAAACTTGAATCCAGAAAAGGAGAGTGACCGTGAAATACGCGTACTACCCCGGCTGCAGCCTCGAAAAAACCCAGCGAGGCTATGATGAATCAGTGAGAGAGGTGTTCAAGGCGCTCGGGCAGGAACTGATCGAGATTGATGACTGGAACTGTTGTGGCGCGACCATGTATATGTCTGTGCAAGAAACAGTGTCGCTCGCTGTGTCGGCGCGAAATCTCGCACTCGCCGAGGGCATGGGTCTCGATATCCTGGCGCCGTGCAGCTCGTGTTTCACCATTCTTATGAAGACGAAAAGGATCCTGCATGAGATTCCCGAGATGCATCGGGATGTGAACGAGGCTCTGGCAGAAGGCGGACTGACCTACCGAGGATCGGGCCGCGTGCGCCATCCGCTGGATGTCTTGATGAATGATGTCGGAGCAGAGACCCTCCGGCAGCATCTGAAACGGAATCTGAATGGGTTGAAGATTGCCCCATATTATGGGTGTCAAATTGTGCGCCCGGACAAGACTTTTGACGACCGGGAAAACCCGGTTCTGCTCGACAAAATGTTTGCCGTTTGCGGAGGTGAGGTCGTCTATTTCCCCATGAAGGTCAGATGCTGCGGTGGGATGCTCATGACGACCTTTGAAGATACTGCTCTCAAGCTCAACATGGAGCTCTTGAAGTGTGCAACCGAAAACGGCGCCGAGGTTGTTGTCACAACCTGCCCGCTCTGTCACATCAACCTCGAGGCCTACCAGGGCAAAATCAATAAGGTTTATGGGACCAAGTTCGACATCCCCATCTTGTATTTTACACAGTTGCTGGGGATTGCTCTTGGTCTTCCCGGCAAGAATATCGCATTGGATTCGTCGTTCATACCCATCGGCGCGAAGATAACGTCGTTAGTGGAGGCTCACTATGCCTGAGAATCTCAAGCCAACCAACGGTAATGGTCAGATCAGAATCGGGGTCTATATCTGCCATTGCGGTGTGAATATTTCTGCGACAGTTAATATTGCTGAAGTGCGTGATTTCATTGCGAAACAACCGCACGTTGTCGTCGCGCGCGACTACAAGTTCATGTGCTCCGATCCGGGACAAGACTTCATCAAGCAAGACATCAAGAACATCGGGGTCAACCGCGTCGTTGTGGCATCGTGCTCCCCTCTGATGCACGAGCTGACCTTCAGGATGGCCGCCGAGTCAGCCGGCCTGAATCGGTACCTCGTCCAAATCGCGAACATCCGCGAGCATTGCTCCTGGGTGCATGATGATCGTGACCAGGCCACGAAGAAAGCATGTGCGCTGGTCAACGCGGCGGTCAGGAGAGTTGCCCTCCAGGTTCCGTTGCAGATCACACGCATGCCGGTCAACAAAGCAACGATGATCGTGGGAGGCGGTATCGCCGGCATCCAGGCGGCGCTCGAGATTGCCAACGCCGGCTACCACGTGTACCTCGTCGAAAAGGAACCGACGATCGGCGGGAGAATGGGGCAATTCGACAAGACCTTCCCGACGCTCGACTGCGCCGCATGTATTCTGACGCCGAAGATGGTTTCGGTTGGTCACCGCAAAGACATCACGATGTTGACATACTCGGAAGTTGATAGTGTCTCCGGGTACATCGGCAATTTCAAAATACGCGTGAGGAAGAAAGCACGATACGTCGACACCGAGAAATGCACAGGGTGCGGACAATGCTGGAGTAACTGCCCGGCGACAAGGATCCCGTCCGGCCGTTCCATCATGATCGGTGAACTGTTGATCAATGAGAAGTTGACGCGCCCGAAGGAATAAAGGACAAAGCGATGGTGCTTACTGATATTCAACGTCTGCTCAGTTGTGAGGTGTTCGCAGGGGAGGAACATCTTGATCGACCGGTCATGTATGGATGCGCATCGGATCTCATGAGCGATGTCTTGGCGTTCTCGCGCTCGGGATCGCTGTTGCTCACGGGACTGGTCAACGTCCAGACTGTTCAGACCGCGCACATCGCAGAAATCAATGCGATCGTTGTTGTGCGGGGCAAGAAGCCGGACAAAAATGTCGTAGCGTCCGCGCAGGAGAAAGGAATTCCTCTCCTGGGAACTCCCTATTCGATGTACGAAGCTTGCGGCATCCTTTACAGAGAAGGGATCCCTTCAACGATGAATTCCTCAGCAAGCATTGACTCGCCGAAGAGTACATGAGTCGCAAGGCTACGGTGAAGCCCTTTTCGCACCAGTTCGCGATTGAGGGAAAGGAATTCTTCGACGCCGGGAAAGTCTCGACGGAAATCAAAAGAATGCTGCAGGAGTTGGGCGTGCACAGTGATATCGTGCGAAGGGTGGCCATCGCGATGTATGAAGCTGAGATGAACGTCGTGATGTATGCGGAGAAGGCGATCGTGACGATGGAGTTGACGCCCAAAGGCCATCAAGATCGTCGTTGACGACCAGGGACCGGGGATTGCTGACGTTCAGCTTGCAATGCAGGAAGGATATTCGACTGCGACACCTGAAATGAGAGAGATGGGATTCGGAGCGGGCATGGGGCTGCCGAATATCAAGAAGAACGCGGACGAATTTACAATCAAATCAGTAGTCGGCAAAGGAACAGAGCTAGAAATCATGATCCACTTGAACTGAGCAGATGAAGGCGGACTTCCGATCCATACGAATCGATAGCGAAAAATGCGTAGGCCGCATGAGGTGTCTGCGTGTGTGCCCGACGCAAGCGTTGCGCGTCCGCGGTGGGGGTGCAATGCTGCTCAGTGATCGATGCATTGACTGCGGGGAGTGTGTTCGAGTATGCCCAAATCACGCTTTCATTCCGCAAACGAGTACCTTCGGTGATTTCTCAGGGTTTAAATACACGATCGCGTTGCCCTCGCCGACATTCTATTCCCAATTTGGCAAAGATGTTCGTCCGTCGACGATTCTCGCTGCGCTCAAGACCATAGGATTTGACGATGCATATGACGTGGCATGCGCGTCGGAATCTGTCAGCATCGCGATCCAGGAGTATCTCGATTTGGTCGGTAATCCTCGACCGCTCATCTCTCCGTTTTGTCCGGCGATTGTACGCCTGATCCAGATCAGATATCCGAATCTTCTCGAACATTTGATTCCGATCGAATCTCCGATGGAGATCGCTGCACGCGAAGCCAAGCGATTGAAGATGCAGGAATTGGGATTGAAGGAGCACGAAATTGGAGCGATCTATCTGACGCCTTGCCCTGCAAAGATGATAGCCCTGAAGAACCCGCCGCGGAAGAAACATTCCTTCCTGGATGGTGCGATTCCGATGTCAGAGATCTTCCCAAAGGTGCTGCGGGTGCTTGGCCACGGTGGTGCATCCAGCGGTGGACCGGACATCCGTGGACTGGGTCTGGGATGGCCGATCGTGGGTGGGCAGGTCTCCAGCCTGAAGGCGGAAGAGACCATCGCTATCGCAGGGTTGACCGACGTGATGAGGGTGCTTGATGAAATAGAGAATGGAAGATTGCAGGATATCCAGTACATCGAGTGTCATTCCTGTCCGACCGGTTGTCTTGGAGGCTCTCTCACAGTCGAGAATCCATATATCGCGCGAGGAAGAGTGCTCCGGATGCTAGGAAAATACGGGTCGGAGCCTTGCCAGGACCGGGAAAAAATCCGCGATCTGTATCAAAAGAACTTTTTTTCACTCGTCGGAAGGATTGCCCCGAGCCCCGTCCAGCCGCTCGATGGCGATATGTCGCGGGGCATCCAGAAAATGCACAAGCGCCAGCAGATCTACGATATGCTTCCGAAAATTGATTGTGGCGCGTGCGGTGCGCCGACGTGCCTCACGTTTGCTGAGGATGTCGTCAAAGGTGAAGTGGAAGCTGATGAATGTGTATTCTTGGCTATGAAGACATTTGAGTCGATGTCGAGCAATTTGCTGAAGACTGTGGGAAAGCACAGCAAGAAAGTTCACGGCAATCCAGAGAGGCGGGACCATGACGCTTAACGATGTTGTGAAGAAACTTCATTTATCGATACGGACTGGTGAAGATCGGTTGGGTCAGGAACTCACAGGCGGGTATGCAAGCGATCTCCTCAGCGATGTGATTGCCAATAGCAAGACAGGCAACGTCTGGGTAACGATGCAGACCCATGTGAATATCGTCGCGGTCGCTGTGCTCAAAGAGCTCGCCGCGATCATCATCGTCCAAGGCCGCCAACCTTCCGAAGACACAATCAAGAAAGCGAAAGAGGAAAAGGTGGTGCTCTTGGTCGGCGATATGCCGGCGTTCGAGACGGTTGGAAGAATCTACAAACTTTTTGATGGTGGCACATAGCGATGCTCCGGCGGTTCAAGGGCGACCTGCATGTGCATACGTGCCTTTCTCCTTGTGGTGACCTTCAAATGTCGCCACGGAAGATTGTGGAGCAGCTCAGTAAGAAGAACATAGAGATTGTCGCAATTTGCGATCACAACTCAGCAGAAAACGTCACGGCCGTGACAAGAGCTGCTGAGGGAAAAGCAGTCGTGGTGTTACCGGGGATGGAAGTGTGCACGAGGGAGGAGATCCACGTGCTGGCGATCTTTGAAAACTTGACCTCGGCGCTCGAAATGCAGTCACTGGTGTACGATCAGCTCCCGGGAAGGAACAATCCGGAAGTTTTCGGCCTTCAGGTGGTGGCGAATGAATTGGATGAAGTCGTCGCGTTCCAGGACAAGATGCTGATCGGTGCTGTCGAAATGCCCGTAGAGAAGGTAGTAGACGAGGTCCATCGGCTTGGTGGGATTGCGATTGCTTCCCACATTGACAGGGAGAGTTTCAGCATCGATGAGCCAGCTGGGATTTATACCCGACACGCTGAGGTTCGATGCACTGGAGCTCTCGTGCCATATCAGCCATGAGGAGGCAGGGAAGCGGTTCATGGCCTACGCCGACACTCCGTTCGTCAGAAACTCGGACGCCCACTTCCTGAAGGATGTGGGGGAAAACACGAGCGAATATGTTCTTGAGCGCCCGACATTTCGCGAGATCGTGAAAGCACTGCGAGCAGAAGACGGTCGAAAGGTTTGTGGGCCATAGCGATGGAAGATCTGTCGCTCCATATTCTCGATATTGCTGAAAACTCCGTCAACGCAGGTGCGCACAGTATTAGTATACTCGTCGACGAGGACACCGTTCGTGACCTACTGACGGTCGAGATCGTGGACGATGGGAGGGGGATGAGCAACGAGACAGCTCAGAAGGCGGTCGATCCGTTTTTCACGACGCGAACGACACGAAGAATCGGGATGGGACTCGCCCTTCTCAAAGAAGCGGCAGCAATGGCGAATGGCGGAATGCAGATTCGGTCTGTTCCGGCCTCTGGCACAACGATCACTGCGACGTTTCAGCTGAGTCATATCGACAGAAAACCGATTGGCAATATGGCGGAAACAATAACAGCGTTGCTCGCGATGAGTGCCGATACCGATGTTCGTTATAAACATGTTCGTCATGGGAAGACGCTCGTCTTTGATACGAGCGATGTCAAGAAGCAACTCGGTGACGTGTTGTTGAATTCGGTCGAAGCGTTAACTCTTGTACGGAACTACCTGGATCAAGAAGAGGCGAGTCTCGCACAATAAGTCAGAGGTGAACCAATGGACGCACAGGTTGTCGATAACATACTTCAGAGACATCCAAAAGATCCAAGCTCGATCATTCAAGTCTTGCTCGATATCCAGAATGAACTCTATTACCTCCCCCGAGATGTTCTGGATCATGTGTCAGACTATCTGAATGTCCCTCTGAGCAGGACCTACGGTCTTGCCACGTTCTACAAGGCCTTCAGTCTGAAGCCTAAAGGAAAATTCCCGATCGCGGTTTGCCTCGGAACAGCTTGCCACGTCCAAGGGGCTGTCAAGATCCTGGAGCAGATCGAGCGCGAGCTGAAAATCAAAGAGGGAGAGACGACGTCCGACAAGAAGTTTAGCGTGGAGACCGTGAGGTGCCTTGGCTGCTGTGGCCTGGCACCCGTCGTGACGGTCGGCAAGAATCTCCACGGAAAAGTCCCTATGTCAAAAGTATCCAAAATCCTCAAGCAATACTAATGGGAGGAGACTACCGATGGGTAAGATAGCAATCGAGGACCTTGCAAAGATACAGGAGGCGGCGCGTTACAAGATCGCGCTGCGGCAAGGTGCAGGTCGGGTGAGGATCAATGTCCACATGGGTACATGTGGCATTGCCGCTGGTGCTCGGGGGATCCTGACGGAAGTGATGAAAGAAATTGAGAGCAGGAACCTCCACGACGTGATCGTCACGAATTCAGGCTGTGCAGGACTATGCAGCCAGGAGCCGATGATGACGATCGAAGTCCTTGGCGAGCCGGCCCCTGTGAAGTACGTTCTTCTAACACCGGGAAAAGTGAAGAAGATCATCGACTTGCACGTCTTGAAGGGTCAGGCTGTGAGAGAGTATGCTCTCGCGCTCGGCAGCGAGAGAACCCGCTAACGATTCTGCAGGAACAAAGGAGACGCTCACATGGCGTATAGAACGTACTTGATGGTGTGCGCAGGCACGGGGTGTGTCGCCAACCAATCGATGAAGATCAAGGATAAACTGGAAAGTGAAATCCGGAAAAGGGGCTTGCAGGACGAGGTGAGTGTGGTGACCACAGGCTGCAATGGATTCTGTGCCGTTGGGCCCCTGATGGTCGTTCAGCCGGATGGAATCTTCTACCAGCTTCTGAAGGAAACAGACATCCCGTTTCTCGTCGAAGAGCATTTCATCAAAGGCCGACCGGTCAAAGAATTGCTGTACACCCCGCCGAACGGAAAAGGTCCCGATCCCGAAGATGTCGGATATACCGTTCTTTGCCGACCAAACGCTCATTGTTCTTCGCAATCGCGGACTCATCAATCCCGAGATCATCGATGAGTATATCGCTCGAGGCGGGTACCAAGCGATCGCGAAAGTGCTCACATCGATGACGCCGGATGAGGTCATTCAGGAGATCAAGGCATCCGGCTTGCGCGGACGCGGCGGTGGGGGGTTCCCCACAGGGATCAAATGGGAAACCTGCAAGAATGTCCCGGGTGACACGCACTACATCATCTGCAACGCGGACGAAGGGGATCCCGGTGCCTTCATGGACCGGAGCACGATCGAATCGGATCCGCACGCAGTGATTGAAGGGATGCTGATCGGGGCGTACGCAATTGGCTCCTCGGAGGGGTACGTCTACATCCGAAATGAATACCCCATTGCGCTGGAGCGCCTGCAGACCGCCATCAAGCAAGCCCGCGAGTACGGATTGCTGGGTAAGAAGATCTTCGACAAGGACTTAGATTTTGACATCAAGATTGTCCGGGGAGCCGGTGCATTCGTCTGCGGTGAGTCGACAGCCCTGATGGCTTCCATCGAAGGCAGGCCGGGGGAGCCTCGCGCAAAATACGTGCATACGGTCGAGCGAGGCCTGTGGGACAAGCCGACGTGTCTGAACAATGTCGAGACCTGGGCAAACGTTCCGCAGATCATTCTGCGGGGCTCACAGTGGTTCTCAAGCATCGGTACCGGTGATGTCTCAGCCGATCCGTGGGGTGGCAGCAAGGGAACGAAGGTGTTTTCTCTCGCAGGAAAAGTGAACAACACCGGTCTCATAGAGGTCCCGATGGGGATCACGCTGAGGAAGATCATCTTCGACATCGGAGGCGGGATCAGGGACGGCAAGAAGTTCAAGGCCGTTCAAACGGGCGGACCGTCCGGCGGATTCATCCCGGAGAGCCTGCTCGATCTGCCGGTCGACTACGAGGAGCTGACCAAGGTGGGTTCGATGATGGGATCGGGCGGGATGGTGGTGGCCGACGAGGACAACTGCATGGTCGATATGGCAAAGTACTTCCTCTCGTTCACGCAGACCGAGTCGTGCGGAAAGTGCGTGCCGTGCCGCGAAGGCACCAAGCGGATGCTGGACATCCTCGAGAAGATCACCGTCGGTGAAGGGACCGAGGAAGACCTTGCTCTCCTGGAGGAACTCTCGAACATGGTCGTCGAGTCCTCGCTCTGTGCGCTCGGTGGTTCGGCGCCAAATCCCGTGCTGACGACGCTGAAGTACTTCCGCCAGGAATATGAAGCGCATGTGAGGGAAAAGAAGTGTCCCGGCACACGCGTGCCGAAAGCTGATTACCTACATCATCGATCCTGCGGTCTGCCTGGACAAGGGACACGGTGCCACGTGTGCGCGAAGAACTGCCCGGACGGAGCGATCGTCGGGGAGACCAAACAGGTTCACACGATCGACGTCCTGAAATGCGGCAAGTGCGGTATCTGCTACGATGTCTGCAAATTTGATGCAATCAACGTCGAGTAACGAGCGAGACCACCATGGTAACGATCACTATTGATGGAAAGTCTGTAGAAGTTCTCGAAGACACCACAATCCTCAAAGCTGCGGAGAAGGCGGGGGTCTGGATCCCCACGATGTGCCACTAGCGAATACTTTGAGCCGTATGGGGTCTGTCGCCTCTGCAGCGTGGAAGTGGTCCGTGGAAAGCGGAGCCGCATCGTCACGGCATGCAATTATCCCGGTGCGCGGCGGGATGACGATCCACACCAACTCCGAAAGGGTGAAGTGGCTCCGGAAAGTCATCATGGAGCTGATGCTTTCCCGCTGGCCGAACGTGAAAGTTGTGAAGGAAATGGCGGAGCGACTCGGCATTGAAAAGCCGCGCTTCGTCAGCCTGGAGCGGGATGAAGCTGAAAATGCGTGCATCCTCTGCGGGATGTGCGTGAACATGTGCAACGATGTCGTCAAAGCAGGAGTGCTCGGGTTTGCCCATACGGGCATCAAGCGGGAGGTGGTGCTTCCGTTCAACGAGCGATCTGAGACGTGCATCGTATGCGGCGCGTGTGCTCATGTCTGCCCGACGGGCCACATCAAAATGGTTCTGGAGGACTACCGGGGGAAGAAGCCCGAATTCACGCTTGGGTCCGAAGACCCCGATCTATGTCCCAACGTTACAGGCTGTTCCTCGTGTGCCGGTCATCGACACGGAATCCTGCATCCATTTCCAGACTGGTGGATGCGAGAACTGTGCGAAGGTGTGTGAGCCGAACGCCATCAACTATGAGATGCAGGATGAGCTCGTGGAGATCGACGTCGGACAGGTGCTGATCAGCCACGGGATTCGATCTCTTCGATGCGAGCGCGATGGCGCAGTACGGCTACGGTCGGCTGGACAATGTCTACAGCTCGCTCGAGTTCGAGTCGATTCTCAATTCGACGGGTCCGACGGGCGGCAAGGTCCTGATGAAAAACGGCAACGAGCCGCGAGCCGTCGGCATCATCCATTGCATAGGATCAAGAGACACGAATCATCACCCGTACTGCTCACGTGTTTGCTGCATGTACGCATTGAAGTTCGCCCATCTTGTCCAGGATCGGACGAATGCGGCAATCTATCAATTCTACATCGACATGCGCGCATTCGGAAAGGGATATGAGGAATTCTACACCCGCCTGCTGGATGAAGGGATAACAATGATTCGAGGCAAGGCGGCGGAAGTTGTCGAAGGATGCTGGGGCGGCAACGGTGAGCCGTCGTCTGAAGATCCGATGCGAGGATACACTGATCGGGAAATTCCGGGAGATTCCGGTCGACATGGTCGTCCTCTGCAATGCGATCGAGCCTCGGAAGGATAGCGACGCTGATCCGGAGGCTGTTCTCGATCAGCAAGAGCCCGGACGGCTTCTTCCTGGAGCGCCACCCGAAGCTGGACCCCACATCGACTGCGACCGACGGTGTGTTTATCGCCGGATGCGCCCAGGGCCCGAAGGACATTCCCGACACGGTCGCCCAGGCAAGTTCTGCTGCTGCACGTATCCTGTCGCTGATCTGCAAAGGGGAGGTCGAGATCGAGCCGGTGCGCGCAATGGTGCAGGAGGAATACTGCAGTGGCTGCAAGATCTGCAACGGCCTGTGCCCCTATGGCGCAATTGAGTTCCTGGAAGACAAGAAGATATCGCACGTCAACGAAGCATTGTGCAAGGGATGCGGAACGTGCGTTGCTGCATGCCCGTCGTCGGCAATGACCGGACAGGGTTTCACGGATCAGCAGATACTTGCTGAACTGGATGGGCTGATGGTGTAGAATCGTTGTGGAAACACGTGCGGTACGCTATCGAACATCGGAACTGAGGAAAGGCATGAGCGATATGGCATTCGAACCAAAGATCATCGGTTTTCTGTGCAACTGGTGTTCCTACACCGGCGCTGACCTTGCCGGCGTGTCACGAATCAAGTCCGCGCCAAATGTCCGGGTGATACGAACGATGTGCAGCGGGAGGGTCGACCCTGCCTTCATCCTCAAGGCATTTCAGCTCGGGGCGGACGGCGTCGTCGTGATGGGGTGCCATCTGGGAGACTGTCACTACCAGGAAGGGAACTACAAGACCATCAGGCGCATCCCGTTTCTGAAGCGTTTGGTCAAGGATTTCGGCATCGACCCGCGACGGCTGCGGCTAGAGTGGGTGTCGGCGTCGGAAGGGCGACAAGTTTGCCCAGGTGGTGAATGAGATGACGGAAGAGATCCGATCCCTGGGCCCACTCACGCTCTCGGTGCATGCTGAGTTGCGTAAGCAAGCTCCCGAGACGGTTGAAGCTGTGTGAAAGACTCCCTCATCCCAAGGAGAATACCATGGCGAAACCGAAATTAGCACTCTACTGGGCAGCAAGTTGTGGCGGCTGCGAGATCGCTGTGCTCGATCTCCAGGAGAAGATCCTGGACGTTGCCAACGCGTTTGACATCGTTTTCTGGCCCGTCGCGATGGATTTCAAATACGATGATGTCAGAAAGATGGAGGACAAGAGCATCGACCTCTGCCTGTTCAACGGGGCAATCCGGAACTCGGAGAATGCGGAGATGGCACACCTGTTTCGCGCGAAATCGAAAGCACTCGTGGCATTCGGGTCGTGTGCCTTCGAAGGTGGGATCCCCGGACTCGCGAACCTCACAACGAAAGACGATATCTTCAAGTTTGTTTACAAAGAGTCGCCCTCGATCTTTCTGCAGGACGGCGGTGTCTATCCGCAGCCGCATGAACACGATGGCGGAAGGCGGGATCGAAATCCCGGAAATGTGGGAGACGGTCAAGACGCTCGATCAGGTCGTCGACGTCGACTACTACATCCCTGGATGCCCACCGCGCCGGAACAAATCTGGGGCGTCATCGAGTACATTTTGAGCGGCAAGCCATTGCCGCCCAAAGGCTCGATCCTTGGTGCCGGCGTGAAAACCTGCTGCGATGAGTGCAAGCGCGAGCGGAAGGAAAAGAAACTGAAGCAATTCTTCCGCCCCTATGAAATCGAAGCGAAGCCTGAAGAATGCCTTCTCGATCAGGGGATCGTCTGTATGGGACTGGCCACGCGCGACGGCTGTGGTGCACTCTGCCCGGCAGCGAACATGCCGTGCCGCGGCTGCTACGGCCCTCCGCCGAATGTCACAGATCAGGGAGCCAAAATGGTGAGCGCCTTGAGCTCTGTGATCGACGCTCAGGATCCGCAGGAGATCGAAAGCATCCTCGATCAGATTGCAGATCCGATGGGTACCTTCTACCGGTTTTCTCTTGCTCACTCGATTCTTCGGAGGGTTGAAAAGTCATGAAGCAGATAAAAATCGATCCAATTACGCGCCTTGAAGGTCACGGCAAAATCGACATATTTCTGAACGATGACGGCGAGGTCGACAAGCTCATATTTCCAAATACCTGAACTCCGCGGTTTCGAGCAATTCTGCGTGGGCAGGCCGGTTGAGGAGATGCCTCGAATCACGACGCGTATCTGCGGGGTTTGCCCGGAAGCGCATCATATGGCGTCAGTGAAGGCGTGCGATGCTGTCTTCCATGTCGATCCACCACCGACGGGGAAAAAGCTTCGACAACTCTCGTACAACGTCTTCTTCGCGGGCGACCACACGCTGCACTTCTATGCACTCGGCGCACCCGATTTTGTGGTTGGGCCGGACGCGCCGGCTGCAGAGCGCAATATCCTTGGGGTGGTGAGGAAGGTCGGGTTGGAGATTGGCGGCAAGGTCATCGAAATGCGCAAAAGGACCCAGGAAGTCATCAAGATGATCGGTGGAAAACAGACGCATCAGGTGACTGCTCTTCCAGGGGGCATCAGCAAGGGATTGACTGAAGATGAACGGAAACAAATTGAAGAGCACTGCAAGTGGTTCGTCGAGTTCGGCAGGTTCACCATTCAGATTTTCGACGACGTCGTCCTGAAGAACAAGGCATACGTCGATCTGATACTTTCCGATATGTACTCGCACAAGACATACTACATGGGGCTTGTCGATGAAAAGAATCGCGTGAACTTCTACGATGGCAAGGTGCGTGTTGTCGATCCGGATGGGAAGGAGTTCGTGAAGTACGCGCCGAACGAGTACCTGGACAATGTGGCCGAGCACGTCGAGCCGTGGACGTACCTCAAGTTCCCGTTCCTGAAGAAGGTGGGATGGAAGGGATTCGTTGACGGGAAAGATAGCGGAGTGTACCGCGCGACACCGCTCTCGAGACTCAACGCGGCAGACGCCATGCCCACTCCGCTCGCGCAGGCAGAGTACGAACGGATGTTCGCGACGCTCGGCGGCAAGCCTGTACACGCGACGGCTCGCAACGCACTGGGCGCGCATCATTGAATTGCTCAGCGCGGCAGAGATGGCTCTCGATCTTGTTCGCGATCCGGAGATCACGGGGACGCATATCCGTAACATCCCGACAGAGGTGCCGACAGAGGGTGTCGGGATCGTCGAGGCGCCGCGCGGAACCTTGACGCACCACTATGTAACCGACGAAAAGGGGATTCTGAAGAAAGTCAACCTGATCGTCGGAACGACAAACAACTACGCGCCAATTTCCATGTCGATCAACAAGGCCGCAAAAGGCTTGATCAAGAAGGGATCGCAAGTG
>CAVUAC010000010.1:0-27301 GCA_963739335.1 uncultured Bacteroidota bacterium
AACGTTATCGTTGTCGACAATCATTCCACCGACGGCACGACGAACATCCTGGCGGAACTTGCAGCCCGAAATCCGTCCGTGAAGCACATTGTTCCGTCTCGACACGATCTTGGGATCGGAGGGTGTTGGAACGAGGCGATATTCTCACCCCACTGCGGCCAATATGCCGTGCAGCTTGATTCAGACGATATCTATAGCGGTCAGGCTGCGCTGCAAAAGGTGCTCGATCTCTTCCGGCAGGGAATGTACGCAATGGTCATCGGTTCGTACAGGCTCGTGAACATGCAGCTCGAGGAGATTCCGCCGGGGGTGATCGATCACCGCGAGTGGACCCCGGAGAACGGGCGGAATAACGCGCTGAGGATCAATGGCCTCGGTGCTCCTCGTGCATTCGACACGGCTCTGTTGCGACAGGTGAGGCTGCCCAACGTGAGCTACGGTGAGGACTACGCTGTCGTGTTGCAGTTGTCGCGGGAATACCAGATCGGGAGGATCTATGAACCGATCTATCTCTGTCGCCGCTGGGAAGGAAACACAGACGCCGCACTTTCTATTGAAAAAGCAAATCGCAACGATCTCTATAAAGACAAGATCCGCACCATAGAAATGTTGGCACGCCAACGAATGAATCGTCAAGGAGCATAGCATGGGACAACTCGTACGCCGCTGGACACTCGATGATTTGACTGTCATTCAGGATGTTCTCTGGAAAACGTGGGTGCATTCATATTCACACTTCATCCCGGAAGAGGACCTCACAAGCTACTTTTCGGAGCACTACGACCTGGACTCGCTGAGGACGCTTTTCCACAACCCCATGGCCGATGGATTTGTCGCGGAAGACGAAGGAGTCGTCGTCGGTTTCATGCGGACGGCCCGGGAGCCTGAAGAGAATCGGTACTACGTCTCGTCAATCTATGTGCTTCCCCCCTATCAGACCAAGGGGCTCGGCAAAGCGCTGATGAAACGCGCGGCCGAAGAGGCCAAGGGCTTTCGCCTGGACCGAGTCTGGATCGGTGTGATGGTGCAAAACCACCAGGCGGAGGACTGGTACAAGACCATGGGCTACCAGGTGGTGCGGACAGAGCCGTTCACGATGGGGAAATCGACCGTCGACCACCACATAGGTTTCATCCTGATCGATTCCATCCGCTGACGTCAAGTTTGTCAAGGCAAGGGTTTTCGTCAGGTGGGAGTGGGCTTCATTGCATCATCATATCGTTGAGAACATACGGGGTCCATTGATCCAACAAAAGACTTTTGCCGTCTACGATTCGAAGTCGACCGCGGTCTCGCTCTCCGAGCTTTCAGTGCAGCTTCTCGATGAGCAGAGACGCACGTGGCCTCAATTGGCAGCAGGGTACTCTTCACTCTCGTCTGTTTGTGTGCGCGAAGTTTGCTGCCGGGGATATTCCGCCTGGCTCCAATTCAATCCCGGCCGGATCGTGAGCACCAGTGCAAAGGTCGATGAGCGGTCAATTCGTGAGCGGCGGTGCTTTTTGTGCGTTGAGCATCTTCCTCCTCTGCAAAAGGGAATTCTCTACAAGAACGAATTCCTCATGCTCTGCAATCCTGCCCCGATATTCGCCGAGCACTTTACCATCTCCCATGTCAGGCACATGCCGCAAATGTTGAGCTCGGGCGTTCGCACCTTCCTGGATCTGGCCCGTGACCTGAAACCGCGGCTAACTGTCTTCTATAATGGTCCGAAGTGCGGTGCCTCAGCGCCTGACCACATGCACTTCCAGGCCAGTCCGACTGATACGATCCCTGTTGAAAAGGCGGCCCGGGAGAAAGGACGAAGAGTGCACCGACAGGTGGTTCGAGGCGTCGAGATCCTGACGCTCGCCAATTTCGGCCGTGAAGTTGTTGTCCTCGAGTCTCGCGATGAGGACGCACTGGAAACCGTGCTACTCGATCTCGTCGATGCCCTTCAAGAGGTCACAGGCTCGGCCGAAGAGCCAATGATGAATGTCGTATGTTCCTTTGGCGAAGTTGCTTGGCGGGTCATCCTTTTCCCACGGAGCAAGCATCGCCAGGATGCGTACTTCAAAGAAGGGGAAGAGAAGATTCTCGTCAGTCCCGCCGCTGTTGATATGGGTGGTCTCATCATCACTCCCGTGGAGAAGGACTTCAATCGCATAAGGCCCGAATTTGTCGAGAGCATGTTTCAGGAGGTGACACTGCCGGGCGCAACAGTGAACGCAGCCCTTGCCAGGCTTTCTTGATCGAATTACAATGAGCGGAAAAACAGAAGTGTGGCCTAGGAAACAGCGATGATATCGGAAGAGCCAAAGATCGCTGTTGGAATCATCGAGCACGCGCGGGAAATCCACGGCGTGTTCAACGGCCATTTCGAGGTTCCGACCACCGTGCGGCTGGAAGGCGCATTCTCGGTGTGCGCTTCAAATGACCGCGTGGTCCTTTTCGATGACGAGGGGATCGAAGTGTTGAAGGGGGAACATATCGCGTGCCGGTCGATGCGTGGCGATACGTTCACACTCAAAGACGTCACGATCGGGATCCAATTTCATTGGGAACGGAAGGAAGACCAGACATTTGAAGGAAATGTGTGGTTTCTCGCAGTGCCCGACGGGACGATCACGGTCATCAACGAAATCAGTGTTGAAGACTATCTCAAGAGCGTCATCTCGTCGGAGATGAGCGCGGAGGCTCCGATGGAGTTGCTCAAAGCACACGCGATCACCTCGAGGAGCTGGCTGTTGGCGACGCTGCAGAAGCAACAGGAAGGCAAGCGCATCGGAACATCTTCGCTTCAAGCGCGCGAGACGGCATCTGAAATTGTCCGCTGGTATGATCGGGAAGACCACACGTCGTTCAACGTGTGCGCCGATGACCACTGTCAGCGTTATCAGGGGATTGCGAAGATCATCTCCGGTAAAGCGAAGGAAGCGATCGATGCGACACGCGGCATGTTTCTCGTTCATGGCGAACAGATCTGCGATGCCCGTTACTACAAAGCGTGCGGCGGATTCACAGAGGACTTCGAGACCGCGTGGGACGACACTCCCGTCCCCTATCTTCGGTCAGTTCCGGACACCGAGCAACCGCGCCCGGCGATCGTCACGGAGATCGATGCAAGGCAATGGATTCTCTCCTCGCCGGAAGCTTACTGTAATACAAGCGATGCCACGATTCTTGCTCAGATTCTGACCTCCTTCGATCAGGAAACGACCGATTTCTTTCGATGGAAGGTGGAATATGCTCAGGAGGAACTCTCGGCACTTCTTCTCTCAAAGTCTGGAATCGACTTTGGCGCAATTGATGAATTGGTATCGATCAAGCGAGGACCGTCGGGCAGAATCGTTCGGCTGAAGATCATCGGTTCAAAAAATTCCATCGTTGTGGGGAAAGAACTCGAGATTCGACGCTGGTTGTCGAAGAGCCATTTGTACAGCTCGGCGTTTGTTGTGGAGACCGAGCGTGATCAACAGGACAGGGCAACGCGCTTCATTCTGCATGGCGCGGGGTGGGGTCATGGTGTCGGTCTGTGTCAGATTGGCGCTGCAGTGATGGCAGCGCGGGGGAAAAAAGCGGAAGAGATCGTCCTTCACTATTTCCGAGGGGCCCGCTTGCAGAAACTCTATTGAGCCGATCCTCGAAGGGGATGCACCATATGGAGACGAACAAACCTGGTTACCGGAACCCGTGGGTGTGGGTGCCCAGCCTGTACTTTGCGCAAGGCATTCCCTACGTTGTGGCGCAAACCGTTTCGGTAATCATGTACAAGAGGCTGGGGATCTCCAATTCCGACATCGCGTTCTATACGAGCTTGCTGTACCTCCCCTGGGTGATCAAGCCGTTGTGGAGCCCCTTTGTGGATATGTTCTCCACAAAGCGATTGTGGATTGTGTTGCTCCAGTTCCTCATGGGAATTGCTCTCGCCGCGGTTGCATTTGTTCTTCCTCTCCCGTCATTTTTCACGTGGACCATCGTCGTCTTCTGGCTATTAGCCTTTTCCTCTGCAACCCACGACATCGCCGCCGACGGATTCTACATGCTCGCGTTGGAACAGCATCAGCAAGCGGCATTCGTTGGCGTGAGAAGTATGTTTTTTCGGATTGCAATGATCACGGGGTCGGGTCTTCTGGTGATGCTTGCAGGCAAGATCGAATCGAGCGGAGGAGAAAACATCCCGCTTGCGTGGTCGGTCACGTTCGGAGTGCTGGCAGGATTGTTTCTGCTCTTTTTCGCCTATCACAAACTAATGTTGCCCTATCCGGCGGTTGACAAGCCCACGCTCGCAGACAAATCACGATCGGTGTGGGAGGAGTTCGTGGAAACGTTCGTCATCTTCTTCAAGAAGAAGGACATTATCTCCATCCTTGCATTTCTTCTCTTCTACCGCTTCGCAGAAGCTCAACTGGTCAAGCTTGTCTCTCCATTTCTCCTGGATCCCCGGGGCAAGGGTGGTCTGGGACTTTCGACGAGCGACGTGGGAATTGTCTACGGGACCGTCGGCATCATTGCGCTGACCCTGGGCGGCTTGCTCGGCGGGTACGTTGTCGCGAAGAAGGGTCTGAAATTCTGGCTCTGGATCATGGTCTTTTCCATCCATCTGCCGGATGCGATGTTCGTGTACCTCTCTCAGGTCCAGCCGGAGAATTTCCTCTTCATCAATATTGCTGTCGCGCTGGAGCAGTTTGGCTACGGGTTTGGGTTCACGGCATACACGCTCTTCATGATCATCGTCGCTGAAGGCGAACACAAGACGGCCCACTATGCTATATGCACGGGGTTCATGGCTCTCGGCATGATGCTTCCCGGCATGTTCAGCGGTAACCTCCAAGAGCTGCTTGGGTACAAGAACTTCTTCCTGTGGGTCATCCTTGCAACGATTCCCGGCTTCCTGGTCGCCGCTGCCGTAAAGATCGATCCGCTGTTCGGGAGGAAGGTCGAGAAAACTCATGAGTGATTCAGATTGATTCTCTAGACTTTGCTTCGTAATTTTTCTGTCCGAATTCTTCATTTCAGCGTATCCAACCGCGACCGGGCAATGCACAAAAAGTGCCGCCAAATGGATGTTATTGCATCGTTGTCATTGTTGAGGGGTCTGGCCCTTCTCATCCTGGTAGCCATGTTCTCGACCGATTCCAGCGGTCAGACGCCTCCCGTGAAGTCCGCGTTGGTGTCAAAGACTGCAGGGGCTGCGGTCAGAGGAGAGTGGGTCGAGTCGACCCTCGAGCATTTGACGCTGGAGGAGAAAGTTGCGCAACTCATTTTTCCGTCAACGACGGGAACGTACCAAGCGGAGGATTCGGAGCCCTGGAAGGAGGTCGAGCGCTTTGCGGTCAAACGAAAGGTGGGGGGGATTGTCCTCTCGATCGGGGATGTGTATGAATACGCGATTCAACTCAACAAACTGCAGAAGAGTGTCGATGTACCCTTGCTGATTGCGGCGGATTTCGAATATGGGGCGGCCATGCGTGTGCACCACGCGACGGTATTCCCCACGCGATGGCCATCGGTGCGACACGGAACTTCCGCTACGCGTACGAGGTCGGACGCGCCATAGCTGTCGAGGGGCGTGCGCTTGGCGTCCAACAAAACTACGCTCCAACGGTTGACGTGAACAACAACCCCCGGAATCCGGTCATCAACACGCGATCATTCGGCGATGATGTCAATCTCGTGAGTGAGATGGGTGTCGCCTACGTCAAAGGAACCCAGGACGGCGGAATGATAGCGACCATCAAGCACTTCCCGGGGCACGGTGATACGGACGTGGACACACACCTGCGTTTGATGACATTGAACTCCAACAAACAGCGCGTCGAGACGGTCGAGTTCCCGCCTTTCAACGCTGCGATCAAAGCCGGAGCGATGTCAGTCATGGTCGGCCATATCGCCTTGCCTGCATATGATACGGCTGCCGATATTCCCGCGACGGTGTCCCCCCGGATCACAACGGATTTGCTGCGGAAGCAGCTCCAGTTTGACGGGCTCATCGTCACGGACGCGATGAGAATGCGCGGTGTCTCGGTAAGATACGGAGCCGGAGAGGCATCGGTGCTTGCACTCAAGGCTGGAACCGACGTTGTGCTGATGCCGGGTGATCTCGACGTTGCGATGGATGCTGTTCTGGCAGCGGTCAAGCGAGGCGAAATCTCCGAGCGGCGTATTGATGCGTCCGTGCGCAAGCTGCTGACGATGAAGCAATGGGCAGGTCTCGATCGGGATCGGTTCGTGGATGTGGAACATATCGCTCGTGCCGTCGGCACGCGAGATCACGAGCTCCTTGCTCTGGAAATTGCCAGAAAAGCTGTGACGGTCCTCGGGAACAAGAAGGGAATCCTGCCGTTGACGCCCGTTGACACGAGGAAGCTCCTCGATCTCGTGATTGCCGATACCGAAGATCCAAGAGTTGGACGGAATTTTCATTCGCTGTTGCGTGACCGCCGGAACAATCTTGAATTCGCGAAGGTCGATGGCCGGAGCAACGATGGCGAAATCAGATCGGCATGGGAGAGTGCGAAATCAGCCGACCTGATTGTGTGCCAGCTCCACCTCTTCACACGTTCGGGTGAGATGACCGGATCTGTCAGTCGAAAGCAGAGAGACCTGCTCAAACGGCTTGCCACACTGCATAAGCCAATCGTTGCCGTCGCGTTCGGGAATCCGTATGTCGCTATGGAGATCCCGAAGGCAGACGCGTACGTCTGCGCGTACTCTGATGCCGAGGTTATGCAGCAAGCTGCGGCTGAAGTTCTGTTCGCTGAGGAGCCGGCGCTGGGCAAGTTGCCGATCACGATACCCGGAGTCTACAGGTATGGCGACGGCATCCAGTATTCGAAGATGAAACTGCGGAAGGGGTGGCCGGAGGAGGCGGGGTTTACGAGGGAGGGTCTGCAAAAGGTCGATGAGGTAGTTGACCAGGCAATACGAGATACCGCGTTCCCGGGGGCAGTATTGTTGATCGCAAAGGATGGAATTATCATCCATGAAAAAGCCTACGGCTCGTACGACTACGGACCGTATTCCAAACGCGTTGGTGTTAACACGATATTTGACCTCGCCTCCGTCACCAAGGTCATTTCAACAACAAGCGCGATCATGCGTCTCGTCGGTGAAGGAAGAATAAAGCTCGAAGATCCGGTCGTCAAGTACTTCCCAATGTTCGGTCAGAACGGGAAGGAACATATCACCATTTACAATCTTATGGTGCACAATGCCGGGTTGCCGGCCTGGCGCCGATTCTACGATTTCTGCAAGACCCCCCGATGTGTCCTTGATTCCATCTTTGCCACTCCGCTTGTCTTCAAAACTGGAGACTCGACGATCTACAGCGACCTGGGGTTGATTACGATAGGGAAGGTCATCGAAAAGGTGACGAGGAAATCGCTCGATAGCTATGTCGACTCCGTCTTCTTCAGACCACTGGGCATGACGAGTACGATGTACAACCCGCCGGAACGACTCTGGAGCCGGGTGATGCCGACCGAGGTCGACACGTTCTGGCGTAAGACGGGAGTTGCAGTGCGGGGAACCGTCCACGATGAAAACGCCTTGGTGCTTGGCGGAGTCTCAGGGCACGCGGGCCTCTTTTCTACTGCTTCTGACCTTGCGGTCATGCTTCAGATGGAACTCCAGGGGGGAACGTACGGTGGCGCAAGGTATGTGAAGGAAGACGTTCTCCGTCGGTTCACGACTCGGCAGTCAGAGAAGAGCTCGAGGGGTATCGGCTGGGATACAAAGGTGTCCGCTCAGGGGTGGTCGGGCACACTTCTTTCGACCAAGACATGGCTGCACACAGGTTTCACTGGAACATCGGTAGTCACTGATCCCACACGAAACCTGACTGTCGTTTTCCTGACGAACAGGGTATATCCTACCCGCGCGAACCAGAAGATCAGTGAAGTTCGCCCGCGGCTCCATGACGCGATTATCCAAGCTCTGAAACAAGAACAGCATTGAACGATCTCATCAGAAGGGAGAATTCCATGGCTATCCCGGCATTCAAGAATGAAGCGTTGACCGACTTTTCGAAGCCTGCGAACCGCATGGCGATGAAGCAGGCGCTTGCCAAGGTCAAGTCGATGCTTGGAAAAGAACACCCGATTGTCATCGGCGGCGCGGAGGTCTTCGAGCAGAACAAATTTAACTCCATCAATCCGTCAAAGCCCAGCGAAGTTGTTGGTGTGTTTCAGAAAGCGGACGCAGCCCTGGCAAACAAAGCCATCGAGACCGCCGCAGCGAAATTCGAAGAATGGAAATGGGTCGGGCCCGGGAAGAGAGCCGACTATCTCTTCAAGGCTGCAAAGCTGATGCGGACGCGCAAACATGAGTTCAGCGCGGTCATGGTATACGAAGTCGGGAAAACGTGGCCAGAAGCTGATGCGGATACAGCCGAGGCAATCGACTTCATCGAATTCTATGCCCGTGAGATGCTGCGCTACGCGGCCAGGCAGCCGGTGACGAGGATCCCGACGGAGAAGAACGAGCTGGTCTACATTCCGCTGGGCGTTGGTGTCGTCGTTCCGCCGTGGAACTTCCCCCTCGCGATCCTGACCGGCATGACATCTGCCGCCGTTGTGACGGGAAATACCGTCGTTCTCAAGCCGTCGAGCGATTCTCCATTGACGGGATGGATGTATTTCAGTTTGATGCGCGAGGTCGGCCTCCCCGCCGGAGTGATCAACTTCGTGACCGGGCCCGGTGGTTCGTTTGGCGATGCACTGGTTGTGCATCCGAAGACGCGGTTCATTTCCTTCACGGGATCGAGAGAGGTGGGCACGCACATCAACGAGATCGCTGCGAAGGTGCAGCCCGGCCAGATCTGGCTGAAGCGTGTTGTTGCTGAAATGGGCGGCAAGGATTCGATCGTGATCGATGACCAGACGGATCTCGAGGCAGCGGCTCAGGCTACGATTGCCTCGGCATTTGGCTACCAGGGACAGAAGTGTTCCGCGGCGTCCCGCGCAGTGGTCGTCGAAAAAGTCTATGACAGGTTTATTCATATCTTAGGGAAGAAAGTCGCAGCACTCAAGGTTGGATCGTCTGATGATCCTGCGAACTACATGGGTCCTGTCATCAACGAAGGCTCAGAGCGCAAGATCCTGGGGTACATCGAAAAGAGCATTCAGGAGGGGGGACGACTGATCACCGGAGGAGGGAAAGCGGAAGGGGACGGATACTTCATGAAGCCGACGATCATTGCCGATGTGCATCCGAAATCGACCATCGCCCAGGAAGAGATTTTCGGTCCTGTCCTGGCAATCATCAAGGTCAGTGATTTTGATCATGCGTTGGAAGTCGCGAACGACACAGAATTTGGATTGACGGGTGGCGTCTGGACGAAAAACCCAAGGAAGATTGAGAAGGCCAAGAAACTTTTCCACGTCGGCAATTTCTACGTCAATCGCAAGATCACGGGCGCGATGGTCGGTGTTCATCCTTTCGGCGGATTCAATATGTCGGGCACAGACTCGAAAGCCGGTGGGAGAGATTATCTCCTCCTGATGATGCAGGCAAAATCGATTTCGGAAAAGGTGAAATAGAAGACCGTTTGATGGATACGGCAGATTCTCGAGAGGTTCTATGGATCAACCTGAATACGTAAACTGCAGCAGATGCGGAGAAGAAGTCACTCCCGATAGTGATTTCTGTCCCCATTGCGGGATTCTCTTCTCGGAGGGGAGCGGAGAAGTCTGCGATACGCACACCGGCGAACAGGCGACGGGAATTTGCATCATCTGTCGCAAACTCGTCTGCAGCAGATGCGGCAAGGAAGTGCGGGGCCGAGTACACTGTCTCGATCATCGTGAAGTCGAAGTTCAGCAGGATTGGGCGCGTGTCTTTCAGTCGACGGACATCAATGAGAGTGAGCTTGTGAAGGCGTTTCTCGAGTCGGCAGGCTACAAGGTGTTGGTTCAGAATTTCACTCCTATCGGCTTCGTCTGGGACGGCGGCGGGGATTCCGCAATCTCACGCAGCAACCTGAGCAAGCCCGCCAAGATATTCGTGCCCATCCCGGAATATCTAAAAGCGGAAGAGGCGCTGAAGGAGTGGAAATCGGGTGTGGGCGACGAGCACGACCAATGAGATACGGAATTCGTTCATCGAAGTGACACGAGCAAGGAGACCTCATGAAAATCCATGAATATCAGGGAAAGGACATCCTGAAGAAGTACGGCGTGCCGGTCCCGATTGGGAAAGTGGCATTCAGTGTCGACGAGGCGGGGCGGGCAGCGGAAGCAATTGGAGGCCCGGTGTGGGTTGTCAAAGCGCAGATCCATGCTGGTGGGCGCGGAAAGGGTGGAGGCGTCAGACTCGCTCGAAGCGTTGATGAAGTGCGCGACCGGTCGTCCGAGATCCTCGGAATGCGGCTCGTGACCCATCAGACAGGTCCCGAGGGGCGCATCGTCAAGCGTTTGTTGATCGAACAGGGAATGAACATCGCGAAGGAAATGTATGTCGGCATTACCCTGGATCGGAGTCGATCGCAGAATGTCGTGATGGTGTCGACAGAAGGAGGCGTTGAGATCGAGAAGGTCGCTGCTGAGACGCCGGAGAAGATCCTGAAGGAGTACGTCCATCCTTCGCTGGGACTTCAACAGTTCCAGGCGCGACACCTGTGCTTTGGATTGGGACTGACCGGCGACGCCTTCAAGAACGGAGTCAAGTTCCTTCTTGCGCTCTATAAGGCATATGAAGCATCCGACGCCTCGCTCGCGGAGATCAATCCTCTTGTCATCACGCAAGAGGGAAGCGTCATCGCTCTCGATGCGAAAATGAATTTCGACGACAATGCATTGTATCGTCATCCAGAGATCGTGGCGATGCGTGATCTCGATGAGGAAGATTCGCTGGAGATTGAAGCGTCCAAGTCGAATCTCAACTACATCAAGCTGGACGGCAACGTAGGCTGCATGGTGAACGGTGCTGGCCTGGCGATGGCGACGATGGATATCATCAAACTCGCCGGCGGGATGCCGGCCAACTTCCTGGATGTCGGTGGAGGAGCCAGCGCCGAGACTGTGGAAGCTGGTTTCCGGATCATACTGAAAGATCCGAACGTCAAAGCCGTGCTGATCAATATCTTTGGCGGAATTGTCCGCTGCGATCGGGTTGCGAACGGCGTCGTCCAGGCTGCGAAGAACGTTCAGGTGAGTATCCCGATCGTTGTCCGCCTGGCAGGCACGAACGCCGAGTTGGCGGCTGACATTCTGAAGTCTTCCGGTCTGAGCTTTCTGGTTGCCGAGAGTCTCAAGGAGGCCGCGGAGAAGGTGACGAAGGCCATTGCGGCGTAGCTCAGTCTCCGTTAACAATTGGCAATTGATCGTTGACAATTCACAATTAGCGATGTTTTGTCAACAGGCGGCCGGGTCTAATCATCAGTGGTGAATGACTAGAAGTTATCTCAAAAACATGCACAGAAGAAGAGTTGTCATTCCCGCACGTCTTCGCGTTTTGTGTTCGCTCTTTGAATCCCGCTAGGAAGCGGAATCCTTGAAAGCGGGACGTCCCGCTGTTGTCGAGCGGGAAAGCGGGAATCCAGACAGCGCATTCTGGACTCCCGATGGGAACCCGTCCCGCGAAACGGGACGAGGTCTCGTCTCGATTCATTGAATCGAGACGGACATTCGGGAGTGACGTCGGTTTTTGAGATGGATTCTAATGATAATGCTCAACTGGGGATTTGATCGTCCACAATAGACCATTCCCAATTATCTGTGCCAGCACCGAATATCGAACACCGAATTCCAAATAACGAAGTGGTTTCGTGGGATCCCAAATACGAGCCGGTGATCGGCCTTGAAGTACACGCGCAGCTTCTGACGGCTTCAAAGGCGTTCTGCAGCTGCTCGACGAATTTCGGCGCCGAGCCGAACTCGAATGTCTGCCCGGTGTGTCTGGGAATGCCGGGAGTGCTGCCTGTTTTGAATCTGAATCATGTCGAGTTCATTCTTCGCATGGGGCTCGCGGCGCATTGTTCCATCGCGCCCCGCTCGATCTTTGCCCGCAAGAACTACTTCTATCCCGACCTTCCGAAGGGGTACCAAATCTCTCAGTACGAAGAACCGATCTGCGCCAGAGGGCGCATTGAGATTGAGCCCGAGGATGGGGTGCGTAGAAGGATCGGGATCACCCGTATCCACATGGAAGAAGATGCTGGAAAATCGATCCACGACCAGGACGTCACCACACTTGTTGATGTTAACCGGTGCGGGGTCCCGCTGATTGAGATCGTGAGTGAACCTGATCTCCGCTCACCGCGGGAGGCCTACCTCTACATGACAAAGATCCGGCAGCTCGTGACATACCTGGGTATCTGCGACGGGAATATGGAGGAGGGAAGCCTGCGCTGTGACGCCAACATCTCGGTGCGGTTGAAGGGGGAGACGAAGCTTGGGACGAAGACAGAAATCAAGAACCTGAATTCCTTCCGTTTCGTGGAGAAAGCGCTGGAGTACGAAATCAACCGGCAGATTGGTCTCATCGAGAGTGGAGGAAAGGTCGTTCAGGAGACGCTGCTCTGGGATGCCGGCCAGGGCGTCGCTCTTCCGATGCGTTCAAAAGAAGAGGCGCACGATTACCGTTATTTCCCAGACCCCGATCTTGTGCCGGTCCTTGTCGACGATGAGTGGATTCAGAAAGTGCGGTTGACGTTGCCAGAAGATCCCATGCAGCGACGCGATCGATTGGTCTCTCAATACAAGATCCCCAAGTATGATGCTGACATCATAACCTCGGAGAAAGCCCTGGTGGACTATTTCGAGGGAGTAGTCGAGAACCTCAAGACGAAGAATGAGGAGACCTATAAGCTTGCCAGCAACTGGACGATGGTTGATGTGCTAAGGGTCGTGAATACAGAGAAAATCGCCGTGACGGATTTCCCCGTTTCTCCCGCCCATCTCGCTGAAATGATCGGCCTCATCATTGACGGAACGATCAGCGGGAAGATCGCAAAGGACGTTTTCGAGGAGATGTTGAAGACGAAGGAACCGCCAAAGGCGATCGTCGAGAAAAAGGGGTTGGTGCAGGTGAGCGATACCGGTGCGATTGAAGCGATCATCGATGATGTGCTTGCCAGGAATAGAGGACAAGTTGAGCAGTACATCGGGGGAAAAGTGCAGGTATTCGGGTTCTTCGTCGGCGAAACAATGAAACAAACGAAGGGCAAGGCAAATCCCAAGGTTGTGAATGAGATTTTGAGAAGAAAACTCGATGCAATGAAGAAATAATCCAACTCAACTCCAGACAATGAATGAACCGGGAATGATATGAGCGCTCGTGCAAAAGTCATCGCAGGGAATTGGAAGATGAACAAGGATCTTCATCAAACAGAAGATCTCATCAATGGTCTGATACGATCGTTGAGTTTCGACCTCAAAGGTGTTCGTGTGATCGTTTGTCCACCGTTTCCTTCTCTTGAAACTGCGAGTCGACTCCTCCAGGGATCGCCGATGGCCCTCGGTGCGCAAAACATGTATCACGAAGACGAGGGAGCCTTCACGGGTGAAGTTTCTCCCAAGATGCTCACTGCGCTTGGCTGCAAGTATGTAATCCTTGGACACTCCGAACGTCGTCAGTACTTCGGCGAGAGCGACGAGTTCATCAACAGGAAAGTGAAGAAGGCGATAGCATCGGGACTCACGCCAATCGTTTGCGTCGGTGAGACGCTCGACCAGAGAGAAAAAAACATCACGCAGCAAGTTGTTACAACGCAGGTCTGGGGTGTTCTCAAAGACATTGCTGCTGGAAGCGTTGAACGACTCATCATTGCCTACGAACCGGTATGGGCCATTGGCACTGGCAGGAATGCGACACCCCAGCAGGCTGAAGAAGTCCATCTGTTGATCCGGAGACTCCTGAGCGACCTGTACTCCGCCGAAACTGCTGAGCGGGTCATTGTCCAATATGGCGGGAGTGTGAAGGCCGAAAACGCTGCGGACTTGCTCTGGCAGCCCAACGTCGATGGTGCCCTCGTCGGAGGCGCCTGCCTGAAGGTTGATTCTTTCACGGCAATCATCAAGGCGACCGTTCGGTGAGCACGGTGAGGGGAGACCCGGCCGAGCGATGCATGTCATGAGCGATTCACGATCTGTGCATTCGTGGATGCGCTGAGAGCTCGGTCACAGCTTTGATCTTGACATTTCACTAATCTTCCTGTGCATACTAACTGGAAGGAACTTGTTATGGGTGCTATCCATCGTATTCTCGCCGTGATTCTTACGCTGACGATTTTCATCGGTTGCTCGGAAGAGCAAAAGCCCTCCACGACGGAGGTCGAACCGCTTCTCAAAGCGTACCTCATAGGTGAAAAGGCCCGATCGTGCGCCGGGACAGTGACCGTTGACCGCATTTCCGTTGCCAGGATCGGGGACTACGAACAGAAGTATGGCGGGTGGCCGGTGTACGCTACGTTTGGAGTCACGTGTGTCGAAGGATCGAGTTTTTCGGTGTGGAACAACGACGATACTTCCAAGACGGCAATAGTATCGATTGTTCGCCAGAAGCTGGGCGGAGGGTATGAGTGTTACATGCCCGATATCTTTCGCGAGAAGGACAATGCACTGTCAAGACAGATGGACGCGCTGCCTCCCGGCATGATGGATGGCAAAGCGAAGTGAAATACGCACCGCGCCGAATGTTCCGCATCTGATGCCATGGTGTCTGTTGATGTGGATACGCTCGCGAGTCATCGGGTTGCATTCAACAGGGAGGAACTCGTGTGCATTCCTTTGTTCGCAGGCTCGTTCTTGTCCTGTCTCTTCTGGCATTTGCCAGCTGCTCAGGGGATGAGAAACCCACTGCAGAGAAAGTCGAACCTGCCCTGAAGGCATACCTCATTGCTCAGAAGGCAAAGACCTGCAATGGCACCGTGACCCTGGACCGTATGTCGATCCAGAAGATCGGAGATTTCGATAAACAGTTCGGAGGTTGGCCGGTCTATGCAACGTTCTCCGTGACCTGCAAAGAGGGATCGAATTCGACGACGTGGCATTCCGATGACGCATCGAGCAAGGCGATGGCTTCACTGGCCCGCAAGACTGCATCAGGTGATATTGAATGTTTTATGCCCGCAATGTTTCAAAACGCAAAGGAACAGTTGAAAAAGCAATTGGAGGAGGCCTTCAAGAAGAAGTAAAGAGGCAGCGACCAGGCTCTTGACGCCAAACCTCCCCAGCCCTCCATTGACGTGCAAAATCCTGAATCTGCAAGCCAGTTGGTGGGGTTTCACAAGTTTGGTGACAAAAGCTTCAAATGATGGCCCGAAATCTTTGAAATTCTAGCATTTAGGCGGTTCCCAGTTTTGGAAATGCTATGATTTTCGTTGATTTCTGGCCATTTCTGTATTATATTCAAGCCGAGGTTTCACGGGTTGGGAAATCAATCCGCCCCGTCTTTTTGCCCATTGCCCGCGTAAAGAATTGATCAGAAAAACTCAAAGTTTCTTCAAGAATCTCCCCCTTCTTGGCACACTTTTTTGTCTCATCCCGGGCTTTTCCGCGTTCGGTCAAATCAGCATTCACGAGAATGGCCAGCCAACTCTTCTTGGTCCTGATGCCAGCGTTCATGTCGATAACCAATCGCGCCGCAAGATTGATCTAGCCGGGACGTGGACGTATTCAACGGACGATGAATCGTGGAAAGAAGTCAAAGTCCCCAGCTCGTTCGACTATCAGGGGCGCGTGGTCTTCGTGAGGAAGTTCACGCTCGACAGAATCACCTTATCCGCTTCCGCATTTCACCTCGTCGCACTCGGCATCAACCACGATGCTGAGATCTATGTCAACGACGTGTTCGTCGGCAAACATGTCGGCGGCTACACGACCTTCGATATCGATCTTCCGGAGAACGCTTTACAGTTGGGCAGCGAGAATGCGATCAAAATCATTGTCAACAACAGCCTCACTTCTCGCTCGACGCTTCCGCTGAGAAAACAAATCTGCGGATGGCGCAACTACGGCGGGATCTTACGCGACATTTATCTGCTTGTCACCCCGAGGCTCTGGATCGACCACGTCAGCTTGCGGACTGAATTGGATGGGGGATTGACGCAGGGATTGGTGGACGTCTCGGCAATTCTCAACAGCAAGCTGTCCGACAGCCCTGATGATACGCTGAGCGCCCTTGTTCGCGCTGCGCAGCCTATCTTCGTGGTCGAAGTAGTCGATCGAACCTCAGGCGCAGTGATCGCTCAATCGGTTCCGCAGCCGGTGACGGTACCGGCGAATCATGACTACGAGGTGAAGGCTTCCGTCGCGGTGAAGTCTCCTCGAGTATGGGCGCCGGAAACTCCTGAGCTTTACCTCGTTCGTGGAAAGATCTTCGTGCAACAGGGGAAACAGCTCAAGGTCACTGACGAGCTTGATCTGACCACGGGGTTCCGTCGCTTTGAGATTCAGAACGGTGTGTTTCTCCTGAACGGCAAATCCGTTGTCTTGCGAGGCGTGGTTTGGCATGAGGATGCGCCACGATCCGGTGCTTCCCTGACCTATGGAGAGATGGAGAAAGACATCGCATTGGTCAAGACGCTCGGTGCCAACGCGATTCGTTTCGCCTTCCACCCGCCACACCCCTATGTGTTGAGTCTTTGTGATCGCTTCGGACTCCTTGCTTTTGTTGAAATCCCCGCCTGGAATGTCCCTGGCGAGATTCTCGATCAGGATCATTTCAAGTTGCTTGCCGAAGCAACACTCAACGAGCTTATCGATAACGCTCAACATCGTCCTTCGGTTGTAGCATGGGGGGTTGGTGATGATCTCGACTCGGCTGATCCAAGGACTTGCAGCTACGTCGAGAGAATCGTTTCAACGGCAAGGAAAATCGACAGGCGGCCGATCTATTACGGATCACTGGTATTCTCCGATGACCTGTGTTCGGGGAAAGCGGACATCGCAGGGCTGGGAATCTTGATCAACGGCGGAACCTCGCTCCGAGGTGCGCTTGCTTCATGGAAGTCGGTGCACAAGGATCAACCCGTGGTGATCCTCTCGTACGGCAAGGATGTCGAGCCTGAGAACCGCAATGGCTGGAGCGACCCGATGTCGCAGGAGGCTCAAGCCGAATACTTCAAGAAGTCCTATGCGTTGATCAAAGGAGCTGACATCGCAGGGTCGTTCATCGACGCATTTGCTGATTGGAAAGGAGATCGTCCGATGATGGCGATCAGCGCCGGCGATCGGTACATCTCTCCTGTGGGGCTCCTCAGCCGTGCGAGGGAGAAACGGGCGGCATTTGAAATGGTCAAGCTCCTGTACAACGGCGAGAAGACGAACGCTCTCCCGATCGGTCGCTATCGTGCTTCGTTTCCAATCGCGCATATCGTGTGGGGATTCATCGTGATTTTCGTCGTTGCATACCTCTACCACTACAATCGTCGGTTCAACGAGACCTTCAAGCGAGCATTGGTTCGCTCGTACAACTTCTATGCGGATCTCCGCGATGTCCGGACGGTGTCCATTCCCCAAACGATTATTCTCGCGGCGACTGTGTCCGTGACATTGGGGGTCATTCTCTCCGGCATCCTGTACCGGTACAGAACCGATGCGCTCGCTGACTACATCCTGACGTCGATCGTTGTCTGGGATGGGCTCAAGGAGAAGCTGATTTCGGCAACGTGGCATCCCTTTGAAGGGATCCTCGCGTTTTCTGCTGTGTTTCTCGTCTGGTATCCTTTGGTGGCTCTTCTCATCAAGGCGTTTTCACCTCTCGTCAAACGGCGTGTCTACTGGTACCACGCGTTTGCAGTGGCCGTTTGGGGCTCGTTGCCCATTGTTCTGTTGAGCCCCCTTGGCATGGCATTGTTCAAGCTGCTCCAGAGCGATTTTTATGTTCTTCCCGCGTTCATCCTGGTCGGTGCGTTCTTGATATGGTCGTTCTTGCGAACGCTGAAGGGCGTTTCGGTGATCTATGACATCAGTAGACTGAAGGCTTATGCAGGGGGTGCCCTCGTGGCTCTCGTTGTCCTGGGCGGGTTGTTCATCTACTACGAGTCAGCCTATGCTCTCACAGCATACGTCGAGTTCTTCTTCCACCTTGGCCGGAGTCTGAGCTAATGTATTTATCCAAACTCGAGGTCTTTGGCTTCAAGTCATTTGCTCAGAAGATCAGTTTGACCTTCGACTCCGGCATCACCTCGATTGTCGGTCCCAATGGCTGTGGAAAAACGAACGTCGTCGATGCCATCCGGTGGGCTCTTGGTGAACAGCGCCCGACGATGCTGCGCAGCGACAAGATGGAGGATGTTATCTTCAACGGCACGAAGAACCGCAAGCCGCTCAGCATTGCTGAAGTTTCGCTCACAATCGAAAATACCAAAGGCATTCTCCCCTCAGAATACACTGAAGTGGTCGTGACTCGTCGGGTCTATCGTTCCGGTGAGAGTGAATACTACCTGAACAAAGCGCTTTGCCGGTTGAAGGATATTCGAGATCTCTTCATGGACACGGGCATGGGATCGGACGCCTACTCCGTGATCGAGCTCAAGATGGTGGAAACGATCCTGAGCGACAACGCAGACGAGCGTCGAAGGCTCTTCGAGGAAGCCGCGGGGGTTACCAAGTACAAGCATCGGCGCAAAGAGGCCTACAGAAGACTCGAGACGGTGCAACACGACCTCACGCGCGTCAGCGATATTGTCCGCGAGGTGCAGAAGGCAGTCAACTCACTCGAGCGTCAGGCGCACAAGGCTCGCCGCTACAACGAGTATGCCAAACAGATCGAGACCCTTGAAACGAATCTGATGGCGCGCGAGTATGCCAGCGTCGTTACAAAGATCTCGCCGTTGCAGGAGCAATTGAATCAGGCGGTCACTGAGAAATCCAAGATCCATGTCGAGTTGTCTCAGGAAGAAACGCTGCTCGACGTCCTCCGCGGCGAAATGGAGGAACTGGAAGACCGGATGGCAGAGCTGCAGGCGGCGAACTCCGAACACCAAGCCAGGGTCTACCAGTACGAACGAACCATTGCGACATCCAGCGAGCGTCGGCGTTCCCTGACGGTGAATATTGAGCGGTACGAGAAAGAAAAGATTCAGCTCCGCGAGCGCGAGGAGGAGTTAGGCACGAAGCAGGATGCACTGCAACGCAAGCTGGAAGAAGTACGTCTGAAATCCGGAGCCGCCGAAGAAACGTACCTGCAGAAAAAGGCTGAGCTCGATGCGTTCGAGCAGCAACTGATTGAAAAGAAAGCCGAGATGAAAGTGCACCAGGATCGTGTCATCGCCTTGTTGCATGAAGTCTCGGAGCTGAAGAACCGCGAAAGCCAGACGAAAGCCAGGACCGAGAATCTGCGCGGTCGCATCGACTACACCTCGGAAGAAAACCAGCTCTCGGCGGCGGAGATCGAGAAAAACTCCGAGCTTGTTCTCCATCTCACAGCGGAAGACCGCGAACTGCGACGGAAGCACGCGGAAGCCGAAGTGCGCGTGCATCAGATGGAGGCGCGCAGGGTCGAACTCCAGAAGGAGCTCGAGACGCTCCGGGATCGGGACTTTGAATTCCGCAGCACGATCGACCGCAAGCAAGCGAAAATGGATTTCCTCAAGGGGCTTGTCGAGAACTTCGATGGGTACTCCGAAGGAGCACGGTACCTCATCAAGAGTGGCGACTGGAAATCGATCGTCGAGACGACTGTGGGCGAAGCAGCATCGGTTGATCCGCGGTACCGCATCGCAGTTGAATCTGCTCTGGGAGAAGCGTCGGGGTACGTCATCGTCGCGAACATCGACCATGCCTACGCGGCGATCGAGTACCTGAAGAAACATCAGAAAGGAAAGGCAACGTTCATCTGCCTGGACCGTCTTCCCAAGCTGATGGACCATCGGCCGTTGTTCACGGATCCCGGTGTCATTGGCTGGGCCAGCAGCCTCGTTCACGCTCAGGACCGCTTCCGCGAATTGTACCGTGTGTTGCTCGATGACACCCTCATTGTGACTGATGTCGACGTGGCGCGTCAGATGGTTGGCCGTGAAAAGGGAATCCGATGTGTCACGCTTGAAGGCGAAATTGTGACCAACAAGGGGGTTCTGCGGGGCGGCAGCATTCGCCAGGATGAGGGAGGCCACATTGGCGGGCGTTCTCAACTTGAAGAAATGGCGGAGGAAATCCGGGGATTTGAGCGCCAGCGGGAGCGTCTCCTGGAAGAAATTGAGCAAAAGAACGACGAGATCAACCGCATTGACGTGAAGCAGCTGCTGGAGGAAGCGAAATCCCTCGAGCAGGAAATGACCGCGGTTGAGATACGGATCGCTCAACTCGAATTCGAGAAGAAACGTGCGAGTGACACCATCGAGCGCAATCGCTCGGAAGTGCAGAAACTCGAGCAGGAAATTGAAGTTCTCCTTGGCGAACTCGATTCGCTCGGACCTGCTCTCGGGCAACTCGAGCAGGAGAAAGCGGAGACAGAACGGCTGTCCGGTGCCGCGGCGAGCGAGCTGGAGACGATGGAAGCGCTCTGGAATGAGTACGCACGCGTCGCTCAGGAAGCGAACGTCAACGTCCTGTCGCTGAAAGGCGAGGGGCGAAGCATCCAGCAGGACATCGACCACACCGTCACGACACTTCAATCCATCGCCGGGACCTTTGAACAGCGTACCGCCGACATCCTGGCTGCAAGGGATGAGATTGAGCGTCTCGGTATCGACATGAAAGAGATTGAGGGCGCACTCACTGCTGCCCGCGAGGAGTTGGGCTCTCTGAACGAAAAGAGAAAGTCCTTCGAGCAAGAAGTCGCCGTGAAGCGTGGTCAGGTGCACGAGATCGAGTTGAAACTCAAAGACGAGCGGACGCGTCACGAAGGCTCCTTGAAAGCCGCGCACGATCTGGAGATCAAGATTCAGGAACTCACCATGAAGGCCGAGAACCTCAAGTCCCGGGCAAAGGAAGAGTTCGATCTGGATCTTCAGTTGCAGACGTTCCAGGACAACGAAACGTTCGATTTCCACGCTGCCCGTGAAGAGGTGCGCACCCTCAAGGAAAAGCTCCGTGCCCTCGGAGCGGTGAACTTCGCAGCGTTCGATGAGTACAAGAGCGAAAAAGAACGGCTGGATTTTGTCAATGCACAGCGGAAGGATCTTGTCGAGTCCGAACAAACGCTGTTGACCACGATTGAAGAAATCAATACGACTGCACAACGGCAGTTCCTGGATACCTTTGCGAAGATTCGCGAGAACTTCATCACAACCTTCAAGGGACTATTTGATGAAGGGGATGAGTGCGATCTCCGGTTGGAAGAAGGGGTTGACCCGCTGGAAGCTCGCATCGAGATTACCGCGAAGCCTCGTGGCAAGCGCCCAACATCGATCGACCTGCTGTCGGGAGGCGAGAAAACGCTCACCGCGATCGCGTTGCTCTTTGCCATCTATCTTGTGAAGCCAAGCCCGTTCTGTATTCTTGACGAAGTCGATGCTCCGCTCGACGATACGAACATCGATCGGTTCACGCGCATCCTGCGAAAGTTTTCGGACAATACCCAGTTCATTGTCGTGACGCATAACAAGCGTACGATGGAAGCGGCAAATGCCCTCTATGGCGTGACCATGGAAGAGGAGGGAGTGTCAAAACTCGTATCGGTCAGATTCAATGAACCTGTGACGAGTAAGTGAGGGATTCGGTCGCCGATGATACGGGTGTTTAGTGATTTCGACGGAACGATCGCTCTCGAGGATGTTGGAAGTCAGATCTTCCGGACATTCGTCGGAGCGAGGGCGAACGAAATTGTTCGGCAGTACCTGGATGGAACGATCGATGCTCGCGCTTGTTTGGCGCAGGAGTGCGAGGCTGTCGAGAGCGTCTTACTGTCCGAGCTGGAGCAGTACATCGGGCAGTTTCGCCTCGATCCCACGTTCGGGGGTTTTGTCGAGTTTTGTCGGCACCGGGATATCCGCCTCGTCGTTCTGAGCGATGGTCTCGATATCTATGTTGAACGACTTCTGAGAAAGAATGGGTTCGCTGACCTTCCGTTCTTTTCCAATCATCTCGAGTTCATTCAGCAAGGCTCTGTGACGAGAATGGTCCCGTCATTCCCCTTCACCGATGCTGAGTGTGAATTGTGCGGGAACTGCAAGCGCAATCATCTTCTGACACTCTCGGGGGATGACGACATCATCGTCTACATCGGGGATGGGATTTCGGATCGTTGTCCGGTGCGCTATGCGGATATTATCTTTGCAAAGAGACGTTTGATTCGGTACTGCCAGGATCAGAACATCACCTATCACGAGTTTCGGAATTTTGGTGATGTGCAGCAGAAGCTGGCACAGATCCTCCAGCGCAAACACATTCGGAAGCGGCGTGAAGCCGAAATGGCCAGGCGAGAAATCTTTGCGCAGGGTTAACTGATACGAAAGATTCTGGAGACAGGGCGGGTTGTCAGACATTCGTCAATCGTTGTTCCGATACCGAAGTTACACGCCGATTCCATTCCTCCTGGCGACGATGCTCTTCGCTAGACCTTCAGTGGTGAGCATTGTCAGCGGACTCGTTCTCACACTGCTGGGAGAGTCGCTTCGATTCTGGGGCGTCGCCTATGCGGGGAGCTTGACTCGAGTGACAGGCGGCGTTGGAGCTCCGGAGGTTGTTATCAGCGGGCCATTTGCGCACCTTCGCAATCCCCTCTATGTGGGCAACATCCTGACGTATGGCGGGATCGGGATCATGGCGAATGCGCTCGCGCCATGGCTCGTCGTCACTGCTCTGGTGTATTTCTTCTTCCAGTACGCGATGATCGTATCCCTGGAAGAAGAGTTCCTTGAAAAGGAGTTTGGTGCAGGCTATCTCGAGTTCAAGAAGAACGTCCCGAGATTTTTCCCGCGCTTGAGTCCGTACCGGCATCCTGTCCAGGAGAATCAACAACCAAGCTGGGAAGAGGCTCTGCGCTCGGAACGGCGGACGCTGCAGGCACTTGTCCTCGTAGTGCTGATCCTTCTGTTGATCTGGATGTGGAGGTAGTGTGGTTCAGCGCGTGATGATCATAGCCGGAGAGGCTTCCGGAGATTTGCACGGCGCGGGCGTCGTCCGGGAACTGAAGCGTGCCAATCCCTCCATGGAAATCTATGGAGTTGGCGGCGACCGGATGAAGCGGGAAGGGATGCAGCTGATCTACCACGTGAATGAGCTGAACTTCATGGGATTCGCCGAGGTGATCAAGCATCTTCCCGTGATTCGCTCAATGAAGATGACGCTTGAAACAGTCCTGCGCCACCGTAAACCCGATGTTGTCGTGCTCATCGACTATCCTGGATTCAACCTCCGGTTCGCGAAATTCGCGAAACGAAGCGGCACGAAAGTCGTCTACTATATCAGCCCTCAGGTGTGGGCGTGGCATCGGTCGCGCGTGAAGAAAATGCGGGGGATTGTCGACAAGATGCTGGTGATTTTGCCGTTCGAAGTCGATCTCTACCGTGCAGAGGGGATCGACGTCGAGTTCGTCGGGCATCCGTTGCTCGAGGTCCTGAAGTCTGACCTTGACCGCAAAGGATTCGTCAGACGGTTCGGCCTTGATCCTGCCAAGAAGGTCCTTGCACTTCTGCCCGGAAGCCGGATGCAGGAAATCGAGATGATCTTCCCGGAAGTGCTCAAGGCGGCGCGCACAATTTCAACCGAGTTGGGGATGGAAGTGGTACTTGCCGTCGCCCCCACGTTGCAGGAAGAGCATTTCCGCACCTTCTACAACGTGGAGGGAATCCACCTCGTGAAAAATGCTTCCTACGAGGTGATGGGAAACGCAGATTTCGCGGTCGTCACCTCGGGTACAGCAACGCTCGAGACCGGGCTCTTTGCCACTCCGATGGCGATCGTGTACAAAACTTCCTGGCTCACATATCTGATCGGCCGATTGCTGATCCGTGTGAAGAACATCGGCCTCGTCAACATCGTCGCAGGGAAAACCGTCGTGCCCGAGTTCATCCAGCATCGGGCGACGGCGTCGAATCTGGCGCGTGGCATCATGAAGATATTGCGCGACGAGTCTCAGCTCGCTGCAATGAAAAAAGAGCTGCTGAGTGTGCGAGGAAAGCTCGGCGAGATCGGAGCATCCTCGCGTGTTGCGCAGCGAATTCTTCAAATGGTCTGATTGTGAGTTCTATGCGCCCACTCTTGCTGCCATTGACTCCTTTGTACGGGGCAGGTGTGGCAGTGCGCAACTGGTTCTTTGATATCGGAATACTCCGAACCCATCGCATCGGCGTGCCTGTGATCTCCGTCGGCAATATCACTGCGGGTGGCACCGGGAAGACGCCGTTTGTGGAGTTCCTTGCAAAGAGGTTGATGCAGAAGGGGCGAAAAGTCGCCATCATCAGTCGAGGATACAAGCGGCAGAGCAGTGGCACACTCGTCGTGAGCAATGGCTTGGTTCAGTGCGCTGAAGCATCGGATGCAGGAGACGAACCGGCGCAGATGGCATCCAAGCTGGGCGGTGCGGTTGTGGTCGTCGATGAGGAGCGAGTTCGGGGTGCCGCTTATGCTGTTGAGAAATTCGGCGCGGACGCCGTAATCCTGGACGATGGCTTCCAACATCGCTCTCTGTATCGTGACGCCGATGTCGTTATCATCCCTCAGCTCGACATCAGCGATCCCGGGTGGATGTTACCTGCAGGGAATCGGCGTGAATCGTTGTCATCACTCAAGCGCGCGACACTCCTCGCGATTTCAAGATGTGACACTGTCGCGCAGTTCGAGCGTGCGCGAGATCTCCTGCTCAGGGGGGTGGACAAACCTGTGGTGGGATTAACGACGAAGATCGCCGCGTTCAGGCGCGCGAGTTCGCGCTTTAGCGTCGATCTTGCGGGCGTGAAAGGCAAGTCGGCGGTCGCGTTCTCTGGCATAGGCAACCCATCATCGTTCGACCGAACTCTTGCTTCACTGGGGGTTGATGTGAAGAAGTACACAGTATTTCCGGATCACCACTTCTACACCGAGAGTGAGCTGAAGAATCTGGAACGGTCGCGACAAGACGGTGGTTCCGATTATCTTATCACGACGGAAAAGGACGTCGCGCGACTCACTGAGGAGAAACGTGAACGGAGAACCTTTCTGGAACGTGTTCCTCTGTTCTACGTCGAAATTGAACAGAGCGTCCTCACAGGTGAATCAATGCTGAATGAGATGCTCGATCGATTCTAAGGAGGTTCGACGGGGTGCGCATCGGAATTACGGATACGTTTAAGCCAAACCTCAAGATGTACACAGAATGGCTGAGGCGCGTGGACGACGGAACTGAGTTCACTGTGCTCTCGCACAGGAATAACAACCTCGAAGCGCTCGATTCTGTGGATGGGCTCATGCTCGCCGGCGGTGGGGACGTCGATCCTCGGTGCTATGGTCTTGATGATCCTCATTCACAAGCCAGGGAAGTTGATCGGGCGCGCGACGAATTCGAGTTTCGAATAATCGAGCGGGCACTCGATCGCGAAATCCCGATCCTCGGCGTATGCCGAGGCATGCAGGCGATGAATGTGTATCTCGGAGGATCGCTCGTCCTGGATCTGCCGTCGGCGGGTTTTGAGGATCACGCCGGCAGGAAGCATGAGATTGATCATCGTGTCGACGTCGAGCCCCAGTCTCTGTTGCACGAGATTGTGGGCACTGAAGTCCTGGATGTCAACTCGTCGCACCATCAGGCGGTTGGGCAATTGGGGAATGGCCTCATGGCGAGCGCCGTATCCATGGACGGTGTCGTCGAAGCAGCTGAATGGATCTTGAAGGATCGTATGCCTTTTCTGCTGCTTGTGCAGTGGCACCCGGAGCGAATGGAGAAAGAGTTTGACACGCCGGCGTCGCGGACGATCGGCGCAGCGTTTGTGGAGTATGCGAAACTGTTTTCAACATCCAAACCATCGGCACCATCTACTATTTGACAAAGGATTAGCAAGAAGGAAAGCGAGAACATTACTATGGCGAAGAAAGCGAAGTACGTCTATTCGTTTGGCGGCGGCAAGGCCGACGGGAATGAATCGATGAAGGAGCTACTTGGAGGCAAAGGTGCCAATCTTGCGGAGATGGCCGGGCATCCAGACCTGCGGCTGCCGGTTCCCCCCGGCTTCACGATTACAACGGAGGTTTGTACCCACTACTACGCGAACAAGCGCAGGTATCCCAAAGAACTCAAAGCACAGGTCGATGCGGCGCTCGCGAAGGTCGAAAAGCTTATGGGCAAGAAGTTCGGCGACCCGAAGAACCCACTCCTCGTCTCTGTTCGTTCCGGCGCACGGAAATCGATGCCGGGGATGATGGAGACTGTTCTAAATGTCGGCCTGAGTGAAAAGACGATAAGCGGGCTCATCGCGCTGACGAACAACGAGCGTTTTGTCTATGATGCCTACCGGCGCCTTGTCATGATGTATTCCGACGTTGTGATGGAGAAGGCAGCTGGAATCGAACCGAAAGATGGCAAGGGTATCAGGAAGCTGCTCGATGAGCGGCTGGAAGAGGTGAAGCAAAGGAGGGGTTACAAGAGCGACACCGAGCTGACGGTTGACGATCTCAAGATGCTGATTGCCGAGTTCAAGCTGAAGATCCAGGAAACGCTCGGCAAGCCGTTCCCGGATGATCCGCACGAGCAGCTCTGGGGCGGTGTCGGTGCAGTGTTTGCAAGCTGGAATGGCAAACGTGCCATCGAGTACCGCCGCATCGAGCGCATCCCCGATGAGTGGGGTACTGCCGTTACTGTGCAGACGATGGTGTTCGGTAATATGGGTGATGGTTGTGCGACCGGCGTGGCCTTTAGCCGCAATCCCGGAAACGGCGAGAACCAGTTCTATGGCGAGTACCTGATCAACGCTCAGGGTGAAGACGTCGTTGCCGGCATCCGTACCCCTGCGCCGATCAACGAGTACTCGAAGAACGATCAGAGCCGCAGCCTCCCGACGCTGCACGAGACGATGCCGAAACTTTACGGCGAGCTCGATTTGGTCGGCACGATCACCACCGGGCAGCGGTTGCCCCATTCGCGCTTGAACGCCAAAATCTCGTCCGGCACGCGCAACGCTGAGTGGATCAGGATGCCGTCGGCACCGGCCTTGTGATAGGCCGCGGCGCGGCGCAGCGCCTCGCTCAGCCCCCAGCCGGCGATGAACGCCTCGACGCGCGCGACGATACTGAAATCGTCGTCGCTTTGCGCGTCCTTGCCGGCCTTGATCTTGCCGCAGAACTCATCGATGTCCGCGAGCGGCTGCGATTCGCCGCCGATGAAGCTGTTGGTCTTGGGGAACAGTTTGTCCTCGATGCACACCGCGGCGATGTCGCGCTGTTCGAGTTTGGCGACCAGGCGGCGCATGTTGTTGAAGTTGCCGAACAGCAATACGCAACTGGTTGTCAGGCGTAGACGTAGATAC
>CAVUAC010000011.1:0-99310 GCA_963739335.1 uncultured Bacteroidota bacterium
CTTCATCGACCGCATGCTGCTCCGCGTCAATGGATGCAAGGCAATCTTAATGATGATCGAGAAGACGATAATCACCAAGCCCCAGTTCGGGACAAGATAGTGTATCGCGCTCATCAGCGGGAGCATAATGTACTCTGAAATCGGCCTGATAAGCCATGTCCAACCCAGGCCCACAATCCTTTCAAGCCCCACGTTGTATGACTTTAAAAGGCCGAGATCCGCAGGACCAAAAAATACCCTGAACGATCCCCCTTCTTCCGCCCCACCCTTGAACGGCATCTTCACCGCAACGCTGTACGACTCCACGGCTCCTTTATCCGGTACCTGTGCGCGGGAGCCTTCGAGATAGGCTCCATCGCTCGTCGCCTCCTTCGGGATAATCGCAAGCGCGAAGTACTTCGTTCGTATCGCGATCCAATCTACAATGCCGGATAGGTTTTTTTGTGGACGGTCACCAATCCCGGGCGCGTCAACCTCCGTCAGCTCCTTCCCGGCGTATGCATACGCCGCAGCGAAGCTCGACTCATCGATGCTGTTCTGCTCCGCGTACCGCAGGCCGCTCTCCCAGATGAGCTGGTATTCAAAGTTAGCGACCACGTTCCCCATATTCACAAACTTTACATCCACATCGAATCCGTACTGTCCATTCTTAAACCGCAACGTCTTCACGATTTGGCCGCCCGTCGCAGTCCCAAGCGAGAGGTTGACCGTGTATTCCTCCTCACCCGTAATAACGCGCCTCTCGGGCTGCGCGTACGTCACATTGAAATACAAATCCCGCGTATTGATGAGGCGTCCGTCGGTCGTTGTGAACAGCAGGCTCAGGTCGCCACCCTTCTTGTAGTCAACAAGCTGTACGGGGTGTCCATCCCATGTCTTGTATTTTTTCAACTCCCAGCGTTTCAGCAAACCACCTTTTGTCGTCAATTCGACGATATAGAGATCGGTCTCGATCGTCACCGTGTGCTCCACGCCCTTGTCGCGTGCGCCGAAGAATTTTCCCAGTGGCTCAATCGGCATTGCCGCTTTTGGCTGCACGGGTTGCACCTGTGCACGCTTCGCTGAGTCTTGCTGAGCTGTTTGCGTCGGAACTGCCTTTTGTTGCTCAGCCTGCTGCGTTGGACGCGGCGAGTTCACCCACATCCAGACCACGAGCAGGATGAAGATTAAAGTGTAACCGACTATAGATTGGCGATCCATGGTTTGTCCTGGCCTGGAGGGTTTTTACGGCACCGGATCATAAGCCGCGTGCTTGTGAAACGGGTGGCACCTGGCAATGCGTTTCACCGAGAGCCAGCTGCCCTTCCATATGCCGTGCTTGCCGATTGCCTCAGCGGCATACTCAGAACACGTTGGGTAGAAACGACAGTTGTTGAATGGAAGAAAAGGAGAGATGAGTAACTGATAGAGCCGTATGCAAAACACGAAGGCGCGTCTCATGGTCTTCTAGAAAACTCCCGTTGCAACTCCTTGAGCAACATGACAATTGACTGTTCGGTTGTCGCGTACGTATTGCTTCGGTGCAACTGCCTGCCCCGCACGCTTGCCATGAAAACGATGCTTAGCGATTCGGTATTCGACTGTGGCATATCCGCAAGGAGGCCCCTGTGTTTTCGATATGCTTCTCTCATCCAGCGACGCGCTCGGTTCCGCTCGACGGCATTCCGAACACTCCTGCTGACAGAAAACCCCACCCGAACCCGACTGTCAAATCCGGGTTCAATGATGAAAAAGCAACGCAACGTGCCCCTGAGAAGAGATTGGCCCTCTCCAATGACACGCGAAAACGTTCGGTAGCCGCGAAGGACTTCGTCTTTCGCCAGGGTTGACCGTAACGCGTTCAAGACTCTTGATCTTTCTTATCGTGCGTCGCTTACCGTGAGCCGACGACGTCCCTTTGCCCTGCGACTCGCCAAAACCTTTCTCCCGCTCTTCGTGGCCATGCGAGCCCGAAAACCGTGTTTATTAATTCGCTTTTTCCAGTGTGGCTGATAAGTTCTTTTCACGCTAGTATCCTCTGGCTTATCGTCTCCTATCGCAAAGTTTAATATGCTAACAACTTTTTACCCCATATACAAACCCCACCCGCTACGCGTGCCCCGTCAAGCACTCCCACGACTGCCACACCAAAAAATGCCTTATTGCACACCCTTTATACGATTTGTAAATTTTCTCCTTGCGATCACACTTCTTCTGCGCTATAATCAGATAGTAGTGCCTTCTCTCGCTTGTGTGTTGATAATGTGTTGACATTGTGTCTAGATCAAGAACAGGGTGGTTTCGGCCGATTTTCGCCGCATAACTTGTGCAATTGCCCCTGTTCACAACTTTGTTCTAAACGATGAAACCGGCCCACTTTTCAACGAGTTGCGATGTTTGAATAATGTTGACAAGTTAATAAGGCCGCCAAGATTAATAGAATGGTGTTTTCCACGTCGTTTACTTCTTTGTGGATGATTTGTTGATAACTCTCGTTTGTTTTCGCTAATTCCCCATTCCGCGATCCCGAAAACTCAAATGGAAAACCAGCAAATCCCGTTGGCTATTGTAACAACCGGCGGTGAGCTTCACCCCGTTTGGCAACTCTGCCTACAGAAGATCCAAAGCCAGGTTACAAGTTTAAGCTTCAAGACCTGGTTCCAGCCAATTATTCCGCTCAAGTTGGTGGGGAAAGAACTTACCGTGCAAGTGCCTAGCCAGTTTTTTTATGATTGGGTTGATCAGCACTATAACGCGCTGATCCGTGAGACGATCACAACTGTTCTCGGTCAAGATGCCAAGCTGTACTATTCCATCGCCGCAGAAGAAGCCGAGCATGGCACAGCCATCGCCTTAGACCCTATGATGGCTGAACAGCTCCACGCCTCAAGTCATGAGGCACAGCCAATTACGCCGCAGCCGCAACCGTTTTTCCCTCCGCGTGCTGCATTCCGGCAAGCGGAGCAGCCCATCGCACAAAGTAATCTCAATCCTCGATATACGTTTGAGAATTTCATCAAGGGTGACAGTAACCAGCTTGCTCGGGCCGCGGCCTTGGCCGTGGCCAATAACCCCGGCGGGACTTCCTTCAACCCGCTGGTCATATACGGGGGCACAGGCCTCGGCAAGACACATCTCATGCATGCCCTCGGCAATCACGCTATTTCGCTTGCAAAAGCGAAACGCGTGGTATATGTCTCCAGTGAAAAATTCACCATTGAGTTCGTCGAGGCCATCCAGTCCGACAGGGTGAATGAATTCTCTTACTTCTACCGGAGCGTAGATCTTCTGATTGTAGATGATATCCAATTCTTCTCCGGCAAGGAGAAAACCCAAGATAACTTCTTCCATACGTTTAACACACTTTACCAGCTGGGCAAGCAGATTGTGCTCTCATCCGATGTTCCACCGAAAGAACTCAGGGGCCTCGATGAAAGGCTTATCTCGCGCTTCCAGTCAGGCTTAACGGCTGACATACAACCCCCAGACCTGGAAACTCGAATCGCCATCCTGCGGAAAAAAAGTGAAGACAACAGCTTCGAGCTGCCCCAAGACGTCGTTGATTTCATAGCCTCAAATGTTACCAGCAATATTCGCGAGCTCGAGGGTTGCCTGATCAGCCTTATCGCTCGATCCTCCCTTGACAACCGTGAAATAACCGTAGATTTGGCAAAAGAGGTCCTACGAATGGTGGTGAATGAGTCAAAATCCCCAATAAATATTGACCAAATTCAGCGTATCGTCTGTGAGTTCTATGATATCCCCGAGGATCTCTTGAGAGCCAAGACACGGAAACAAGAAGTAGTAAGCGCCCGCCAGGTTGCCATGTATCTTGCAAAGGAATTGACAAACTCGTCCCTCAAAACCATTGGCCTGCACTTTGGCGGCAGGGACCATAGTACTGTCATCCATTCATGCCAAACCATTCAGGACCGTCTCAACAGCGACTCCCTTTTTAGACAAAATATTGATCAGTTGCGAAGGCGAATCGAATTGGGTGGTCGTTAATATCTTCCTTTCCCATTCTGGCAAGAGCTATCACAATTGGACATCCCGACGCCACGGACGCCATACTCATCACCGGGTGTCTCCTCCAGATGCATGTTCATAACTAGACCATTAGTCTGTGGATTGTTGTTTCTTCCCTGTCTATTATCAAACTCTATTTGATACATCCCATCCGTCCATTATCCCATGGTGCATACGCTCTTCTGAGATGAACAACTTATTAACCAATCACGCATTCCTCGTCACTCTCCATCACCCCGTCCATGAAGGAAAGTATGTTTCTCTATCCGTTTGTTCACATTACCAACATTACTATTAATCATCTTATGTTTTGGAATTAAATATTTATATTACTCATGGCTGTTTCCTTGAGCAACCTCATCTAAAATATTTGTAAATACCCAATCTTTTTGGTATTTTTGTGTATCAAAGACAAATTGTCCATCTCGACAAAAAAGGAGAATGGAATGAAATTCACCGTCCCAAGTAATGAACTCCAAAAAGCATTGGGCAAAGTGAGCGGCGTTGTTCCCTCTAAGTCAACTCTCCCCATTCTCGAAAACATTCTGTTCAAACTCTCAAAGAATGTTCTTCAGCTTGCTGCTACCGATCTGGAGGTGTCGATGTCAGCTTCACTTGACGTGAAGGGGAATGAGGATGGTTCTATTGCTGTTCCGGCAAAGAGGCTCATGGAAACAATCCGTGCACTGCCGGAGATCCAACTGGTCTTTCACGCGGAGTTATCCTCTAATAAGGTAAAGATGATTACGGAGATGGGTGAGTATGTTCTGATGGGGGAGTCGAGCGAGGAATTCCCAACAATTCCGCAGGTCAAGGGTGAAGATAAGATTGTGTTGAGCGGAGAGATGCTGAAGAGTATGATTCATCGCACGTTGTTTGCCGTCAGCAACGACGAACTGAGACCTGCCATGACAGGAGTTTTGCTTCAGGTGAAAGAAGGTGAACTGCGCGCTGTTTCCACAGACGGTCATCGGCTGGTTCGGATTCAATATACGGGACTCAAACAGCCAAAGCTTAACTGGAACATCATTGTTCCAGCCAAGGCACTCAGCCTCGTTGCACGATCAGTTGAAGATGAAACGAACACTCTTTCTGTTGATCCAACGCATGTTCAATTTACATTTGGTACGACAATGCTGACCTCACGGGTCATTGAAGAGAGTTATCCAAACTATGAGTCGGTGATTCCTCTTGACAACGACAAGAAGCTTGCAGTTGGACGGGACTTGCTGCTCGCGGCTGTTCGCCGCGTTGCGCTTTATTCAAGCTCAACGACACACCAGGTCCGCTGCTCGTTGCGAAAGAACGAGCTGCGCGTGATGGCAGAGGACATAGATTTTGGGGGCGAAGCCAAAGAAAAAGTGCCGTGCGACTATGGTGCTGAAGAGCTGGAGATCGGGTTTAATTCGACCTATTTAATCGATATTTTGTCTCACCTTGATAGCGAGGAGGCTGAGTTCAAGCTGGGCAGTTCCGTGCGGGCCGCGATTATCATGCCAGCTCACCAGCGGCCGAACGAGGACCTGCTGATGCTCGTCATGCCAATGCGATTGAACACGTAAAAGAGTGCAATTCCGTAAGAGAATGTGTGACGGTAGCCCCATCTCGCACGTCGGGAGCGGGGCTATCGCATTGTAAGCGCCATCAGGAAACGTGAAGATACGCGAAATCCACCTCCGCAATTTTCGCAACCACGCCCGGACAGATGTCGATTTTGGGGAGGGGCTGAACGCAATCCTGGGAGAAAACGGGGAGGGAAAGACAAATCTGCTTGAAGCGATCTCGTACCTCTGTCTCACAAAAAGTTTCTTTGGCAGCGCAGATGGGATCGTTCTTCAGATAGGCGAAAGTCGATTCGAAGTTAGCGGCGAGCTGGAAGCAGACGCGGGGATGAGGTATCATGTCCGTGTTGGTTATGATCACACCGCTGGAGAGAAAAAGTTCTTTCTTGACAACTCGCCGGTGGAAAAGTTTTCCGACGTTGTCGGTCAGTTCCCCGTTGTTGTTCTTGCACCAGAATCGGGTGCTATCACCATGGGAGGGCCGGCTGACCGTCGGAGATTCCTCGACTTTGTTATTTCGCAGGCAAGCAAGGCCTACCTCGAGGATCTGCTTGAGTACCGACAGGTGTTGAGGCAGCGCAACAGGGTGCTCTTCGACAGCAAAGCCACAAAAAGCGACTGTTCAGAGTTACTGGAGCCATGGGATCAGGAGCTCATCGATCGTGGGACACGCATTATACATCGACGGAAGTTGTTTTTGGAAGAACTGCACCCATTTGTGAGTGAGGCGTACGGGCGAATCGCTGGAGGGGTTGAGGAACCAAGCATGCAGTACCAGCCCTCGGTGCCCACTATCGACGGCGTCTCTGAGGCGGAGATCCATGCTTTCTTTCGCAAGGAACTAAAACGGAAGTCTGCAGAGGAGAAGCGGCTTGGTATCACACTTGTTGGACCACACCGGGACGAACTTGGGCTAGCAATCAACAGGCTGGCGGTGCGAGCGCATGCCTCTCAAGGTCAACACAAGACATTTCTCATTGCGCTGAAGGTTGCAGAGTTTCTCTATCTCCACACAAAACGAGGCGAACGGCCAATCCTTTTGCTCGATGACATCTTTACGGAACTGGACAGACATCGGGCGAAGCACTTGCTTGAGTTAACAGAATCGGTAGGGCAGTCGTTTATTACAGCTACAAGCGAGGCTGTCTTCGCGGGCGATTTTGATTGGGGGAAAACGAATAGGCGCCTCTCTGTGCATAAAGGAGTGGTCGAGCATGAAAGGGCTGGCGGCATCGCACATTAAATCTATTGGAGAGGCGCTCGAGGAGCTCGTAGAAAGTCTCGGCATCAAGAGCAAGCTTCGGGAGCAGGATGTTTTTGCGTTGTGGGATCAGGCGGTAGGAGAGCGAATTGCGCAGGTTGCGAAACCTGTTCGAATCTTGAGGGGCACACTGTTCGTCAGCGTGAAGACGAGCGCGTGGAGAAACGAGCTGAATATGCGCAAGCGGGAAATTCTGGTACGGCTGAATGAAATCCTTGCGGGGGAAATCGTGAAGGACATAAAATTTCAGTAAGGAAAACACATGGCGGTTGACACAAGGGCATCAAAAAGCAACAAGGCGGCGGGCCCAAAAGGTGGTATGGCGGGTGAGCAGCGCAAGGGTGAAAAGGAAAAGCTGGCGAAGGGCTCTGCCGGGGAGTATGGTTATACTGCAGACGACATTACGGTCCTGAAAGGGCTTGAGGCGGTTCGACGCCGGCCTGCGATGTACATCGGTGATACCAGCGCCCGGGGCCTTCACCATCTTGTGTACGAGGTGGTGGACAATTCGATCGATGAAGCTCTCGCGGGGTACTGCAAGAACATCACCGTAACGATCAACAGTGACGGGTCGGTGACGTGTTGAGGATGATGGCCGTGGAATTCCGACGGATATCCATCCGCAGGAGAAACGGTCGGCGCTGGAAGTTGTCATGACCCTCCTGCATGCCGGCGGAAAGTTCGACAAGAACACATACAAAGTGTCTGGTGGCCTGCATGGCGTTGGCGTGTCCGTTGTCAACGCGTTGAGCGAGTGGCTGGAGGTGGAGGTCTACCGGGATGGCAAGATCTACTATCAAAAGTACAGGCGGGGTGACCCGGTTGCGCCCGTGAAGATTGTTGCGAAGGCGGAGGACGGGAAGAAGGGAACAAAGGTTACGTTCCTTCCTGACGGCACGATTTTCAAAAACCGGGCGTTCAAGTTTGAGACCCTTGCCGAACGCTTGAGGGAACTTGCGTTTCTGAATCCGGACGTTGTATTGCGCATTGAGGACGTCCGAACGAAGGCTGGCGAGGAGGAGGTGTTTCATTTTGAAGGCGGACTCCGCCGAGTTTGTGCAATACATTGATGCGACGCGGCCGTCGATCATGAAGAAGCCCTTCTACGCGAAGGGGCAGGACAAGGACGAGAGCGGCCGGGCGGTTGAGGTGGAGGTTGCGTTCCAGTACAACGATCAGTTCAGCGAAAACGTTTTCAGCTATGTGAACAACATCAACACCCACGAGGGGGGAACGCACCTCGTCGGGTTCCGCACGGCCCTCACGAGAACGATCAACAACTATGGCTATAAGAACGGGTTGTTGAAGGAAGGAGGCGTTCAACTTGTTGGGGACGATTTCCGCGAGGGTTTGACGGGCGTCATCAGCGTGAAGGTGCCGGAGCCTCAGTTTGAGGGGCAGACAAAGACGAAACTCGGCAACAGCGAAGTCAAGAGCATTGTCGAGTCCGTTGTTGGAGCGCAATTGCAGACATGGCTCGAGGAGAACTCGGCGGATGCGCGCAAACGGATCATTGACAAGTGCCTGCGAGCTGCTGAGGCGACGGGAGGCAGCGAGGAAAGCGCGGGACCTTACGCGCCGGAAAAACGCTCTCGACGGTGGGGGCCTGCCGGGCAAGCTCGCAGACTGCTCTATCAGCGACCCAGAACATTGTGAGTTGTACCTTGTTGAAGGTGACTCCGCAGGCGGGAGCGCCAAGCAGGGGCGAGATCGGCGCTTCCAGGCAATCCTGCCCCTGAAAGGCAAGATCCTGAACGTGGAGAAAGCGCGGCTCCACAAAATCCTTGAGAACGACGAAATCCGTGCAATCTTCACCGCGATCGGTGCAGGGGTCGGCGAAGAGTTCGACGCGGCGAAAATCCGGTATGGCAAGATCATTCTCATGTGCGACGCGGACGTCGACGGATCGCACATCCGGACGCTGCTGCTGACGTTGTTCTTCCGGTACATGAAGGAGCTCATCGAGCTGGGGCATGTGTACATCGCCCAGCCGCCGCTGTACAAGGTGAAGAAGGGGAAGCAGGAACACTACGCGTTTGACGAAGACGAACGCGATGAGATCATCAAGAGAGCTGCGGAGTGAAAAGAAAGTGGCCAGGGGCAGAAGGAGGAAGAGGAAGAGGTGGTGTCCGCTGTGAGCGAAGAGGGAGCCGCCGTGAGCAGCGATGGGATCGTTATCTCCCGATTCAAAGGCCTGGGCGAAATGAACCCCGAGCAGCTTTGGTCGACGACCATGAACCCCGACTCTCGCACGATTCTCCAGGTAACAATTGAAAATGCGGCAGATGCCGATCGGACATTTTCGATTCTCATGGGAGACGAAGTGGAGCCGCGGCGGGAGTTCATCGAGAAGAACGCGAAGTACGTGAGAAATCTTGACGTGTAATGAATAGGAGATCTACACCCTCACAACGGAGTTAGACGGGATTACGAATGGCAAACGTGAACGAGAAAATCGTACCGGTCGATATTGAAGAAGAAATGAAGGGTTCGTACATCGATTATTCGATGTCGGTGATCGTGGCCCGGGCCCTGCCGGACGTGCGAGATGGCTTGAAGCCAGTGCACCGCCGCGTATTGTTTGGGATGCAGGACCTCGGACTTGCGAGCAACAGAGCTTATAAGAAAAGTGCGCGCATTGTCGGTGAAGTGCTTGGTAAGTACCACCCCCACGGTGACTCTGCGGTGTATGACAGCATGGTGCGCATGGTGCAGGACTTCTCCCTGCGTTATCCTCTCGTGGATGGGCAGGGCAATTTCGGCTCGGTTGACGGCGATTCACCCGCGGCCATGCGTTATACGGAAGCACGCCTCTCCCGCATCGCGGAGGAAATGCTGCGCGATCTGGAGAAAAACACGGTTAATTTCACACCGAATTTCGATGATACTCTTAAAGGAACCGTCGGTTCTTCCCGCACTCTTCCCAAACCTTCTCTGCAACGGGGCGAGCGGTATTGCGGTTGGCATGGCCACCAACATCCCGCCCCACAACCTTGGCGAGGTTATCGATGGCTGCATCGCGTACATCAAGGACGAGAATATCTCCAACGCCCAGCTGATGAAGCACATCGTGGCGCCGGATTTCCCAACTGGCGGCATCATCTATGGGTACGAAGGTGTGAAAGAGGCCTACACAACAGGGCGTGGCCGTATTCTGGTTCGGGCACGGGCAAGCATTGAGACGGGTAAAGGGGACCGCCAGCGCATCGTTGTGTCTGAGCTTCCTTACATGGTCAACAAGGCGTCGTTATTGAAAAGATCGCCGACCTCGTTAACGACAAGAAGCTCGAAGACATTGCCGACGTGCGGGACGAATCGGACCGCGACGGCATGCGCATGGTGATCGAGCTGCGGCGCGACGCAAACGCAGAGGTTGTTCTCAACAATCTCTACATGCACACCCAGATGCAGACGACGTTCGGAATTATCATGCTTGCGTTGGTTGAAGGTCGGCCGCGCGTGCTGACCCTGCGGGAAATGATCCAAAAGTTCATCGAGCATCGCAATGATGTCGTTGTGCGGCGGTCAAAGTATGAGCTCGAGGAGGCCGAAAAGCGGGCCCACATTCTTGAAGGCTACATCATCGCGCTCGACAACATTGACGCCGTCATCAGGCTCATCAAGCAGTCAAAAGATGTCGATGCAGCCAAAGTCGGACTGATGAAGAAGTTCAAACTCTCCGAGATCCAGGCAAAGGCCATTCTGGATATGCGGCTGCAGAAGCTCACAGGCCTGGAGAGAAAGAAGATTGAGGAGGAATACCGGGACACCATCAAACTGATCGAGCGGCTCAAGGCGATCTTAAAAAGCAAGCAGCTGCAGATGAAGATCATTGAAGAAGAGCTATTGGAGGTGAAGAAGAAGTACGGTGATGAACGGCGGACGGAGATCATCTACAAGGCCGAGGAGTTCAGCATCGAAGACATGATCGCTGAAGAAGAGGTGGTCATTACCATCAGTCATCAGGGCTTCATCAGACGATTCCCGGTCTCCGGATACCGGCGGCAGTCGCGAGGTGGGAAAGGGGTCACGGGGGCGGCGACGAAAGAAGACGATTTTGTCGAACACATGTTTGTGGCGAGCACGCACCACTACATTCTCTTTTTCACTAACACGGGCCGCTGCTACTGGCTAAAAGTCTTCGAGATCCCGGAAGCCGGCCGAATGGCAAAAGGGAAACCCATCAACGCGCTGCTGGCCAAGGGTCCAGACGAAACCATCAACGCGTTTATTACCGTGAAGGAATTCGACGATCAGCACTATGTCTTCATGGTCACCGAGCTTGGCCTCGTCAAGAAGGTGTTGCTCTCTGAATTCAGCAACCCCCGGAAGAACGGTATCACGGCAACCACGCTGCGAAAAAATGACGTCTTGAAGGATGCAAGGCCCACAGACGGGAAACAAGACATCATCATCGGTACCCGCGACGGCATCGCAATTCGTTTCCATGAAAACGAAGTCCGGCCAATGGGCAGAAGCGCCGCGGGCGTTCGTGGGATCAGCCTGGGCAAGAAGGATAAAGTCGTTGGCGTTGTAAATCTCCGGAGGAAGGGGACGACGATCCTGGTTGCTACCGAGGGCGGCTATGGCAAACGCAGCGAAGAGGGAGAATACCGGGTCAGCCACCGGGGTGGAAAAGGCATCATCACGGTCAAGACGTCAGACAAGACGGGAGCCATGGTTGCGATTAAAGAGGCTCTTGACACGGATGACGTTGTGGTGGTGACGACAAACGGCATGATTATTCGGCAGCACGCTTCGGATATCCGGGTCGCTGGCCGGAACACGCAGGGTGTTCGACTTATCCGACTTCACGAGGGAGATGCTGTTGCCGACGTGGCAATTGTGATGGCAGAGGAGGAGGAAGAAAAGCAATTGGCGGAGAAAGAATCTGGCAAGAAGAACAACGAAGGGAAAAGCGTGAAGCAGGCCTCGCCTCCGGTAGAACCGTCAGAAGGGAAAACGAAAGCCGCCGAGCCAAAACAAAAGCCCCAGAAGAAGAATAAACCGACGAAATAAGAAACCGCAACTGAAGTTGCAGCCGCCCCCATGTCCGCCACCAGGGAACCATCGAGGGCGGCTTACCTAGAAACGGCTCCACGCAATACGGTCACCCACCGAAATCTTGTGCCCGTCTGAGAATCCAGCGTTCACCTCAACGACGTACTTTGCAGGCCTCGTGGACGCATAGGACTGTTCCGAGTAAGGCGTGGCGTTCTTGTGGATGGTGACGATTTCATTTCGACCATTCACGAAAATCATGTCGAGCGGCAGGACGGTGTTTTTCATCCAGAACGACCGCGGTTCCTCATCTTCAAAAACAAACAACATTCCCTGACTCTGTCCCATTTTGTCGCGGTACATCAGACCCAACTGGCGCTTAGAATCTTCTTGCGCGAGTTCGACATCGATGGTGGTGATAAAACCCTGCTTTGCCGTCAGGAAGCGGACCTCGCCCTGTTTGACAAACTCATAGGCTCCTGGCTGAGGGTTTGTTGGCGGCGGTTGAGGCGTTGTCACGGGCGTGTTGCTTGGTTGAATAGTGAGGACCGCGACGAAGATGAGTATCAAAATGACCGAAACCGCAATGGCGGCAACGGGTGAAGAGGCTTTCCTCTTTGGCGGCTCAGGAGCACGCGCCGCCCTCTCTTTCCTGCCCATAGGAGAAATGTTCTGTATTCTTCAGGATTTGCAGCCAAAACATAGGGCCGTCGAGCCTTTAGAAACCGGGAATGCCTACGCGAAGGCCTGGAAATGGGCGCGAGGTCCAATATAGACACTATCCACATCTCTATCAAGGAGGAAGAACGCGACCATGAAAACTAGCCCAAGGAACAGCGGGAACCGAAAGGCCGGCTCGTTGGTTCGTAGAGGAGGCCGGATGGCCTCGCGGCAGCCGCCGTCTGACCACGTCACGCTCAATCCCCCAACAAACCATAAGGAGGTCGACATGAAACAACCGACAGGTCTTTTGATCATTCTATTCTTTCTGATGGTGGCACTCGTTGGCACTAACGTTTCCGCGCAGACAAAAAAGAAATCAGAGAAGAAAATGCCCAGCCAAGAAGAAATGATGAAACGATGGCAGGAGGCGATGACGCCCGGCGAGCCGCACAAGATGTTGGAAGAGAGCGTCGGAACCTGGGATGCCGAGGTCAAGGCGTGGATGAACGGGCCGAATGGTGAGCCGTCGGTTTCAAAAGGCACAAGCGAGCAGAAAATGGTCCTTGGCGGAAGATATCTCCAGCAGGACTTTACCGGCGACATGATAGGACAACCCTTTGCCGGTACGGGATTCACCGGCTACGATAACTTCAAGAAGAAATATGTCAGTTTTTGGATTGACAACATGGGCACGGGCATGTCGACAATGGAAGGAACCATGGACAAGGATGGCAAGGCGGTGACAATGTGGGGGAAGATGGACGAGCCTATGACGGGAGAGAAAGATAAGAAGGTGAAATATGTAACACGATTCGTGGACAAGGACACACAAGTCTTTGAGGTCTACGATGTGAAAACGTATGGTGAGAAAAAACCAACGATGCAAATTACATACAAGCGGAGAAAGTGAAGAAGTGGGGACGGCAACGCCCCCATCCGGAAAATAAGAAGGCCCGGTATCAAGCCGGGCCTTCTCTTTTCTATGAACATTGGGGGCACTATATTCGCTCGCATTCCCGCGAGAGAACCCACCCCACCTTGCCATCTGCCAGCACGATCTTTACCCACCCCCCAACAGCATCGCTGAGTTTTACCTTGAGGCCCTCGTGAATTACAAAGGCATCGACGCTTTGCGCATCGGGTGATGTCTTTGCAGTGATGACAGACGCTGTAACGATAGCATCGTTTCGGTTGTGAGAGTCGGCTACCTGCGTGATCAACAGGACAGCTGTGGGTAGGAGGGCCACTACCGCAGCAATCGTGAGCCTCCGGCAGAAGCGCAAAGCCTCCGCGTGTGTCAGGTAATACAGCGCGGTGAGGCTGCCGAACAGGACGGTCCATCCAAGAGCGAAAAGCCACACCGTTGTATGGAGTGGGACAAACGCCGAAACAGTGCGAAGCCACTCGATGAAGAACAGCTCTGGCAGCGGCTCGATGCGGTCGGCGGTTTTGAGATTCACAAGATCGAGGTTGTGTTTCACGTCAGGATCGTTAGGCTGGAGGCGCAGTGCTCGTTCATACGCCAGGATTGCCGGTGCAGTCCGCCCGAGCCGGTAATAGGAGTTGCCCAGGTTGAAGTAGACCGCCGGGCTGGCGAGGCCCTGCTTCAGGATCGCCTCGTACGAACGAACCGCCTCATCGAACTTTCCCTCGCGGTACGATGCGTTTGCGCGGTCAAACTCATCAAGCGCCGTTTGAGCGAGAGATGAGGTGGCTAACGCCGTGAGAGCGAAAATGCTCACTATGAGGCGTCGCGTTTTCATGCCTTCCTGCCGAAGGACCGCTCCACACTGTTGATGACATCGGCCGCGGCGTCCATGAGTTCTGTCCTTGCCTCCCGCGTATCTGATGCCGGGGCAAATCGTGCAAACTCTGCCCTGTCAACGCACGAACGGAGTGATTGAACCGTCTCAGGACTTACACCCTGCCGCCCGAGAAGGGCTACCGCGTCATCGATTGTCAGAGAAGCCTTCGGGATATGCAATTTGTCCTCGAGGTACCCGAAGAGAGCCCTGGAAATCTCGGCATGGTAGCTCTCCGTGTTGCCCTGGGAAAGAAGCTTCTTCGCTTGTTTCAAGCGCTTGGTGGCCTCTCTTCCAGCCTTTGCAAATCGCAACTGGTCCACCCGGCCTAAGAGCTTTTCCTGTCTTTTTCGAAACCCAAGCGCACCGAGAAACGCAAGCGGTGGCAACGCAATCAAGACGGTGAGCCAGCTGCTGGAAAGCAACGGCGCGTTTATTTGATGGAGGTCGCCAAGGGAAAGCTTGAGGAAACGGATGTCCTCGCCGAGAAGCTGGACGTCTGACTTTGATGCAACGGTTGCCCCGCTGCTCATGTCCTTGCCCGGAACGACGGTAAATTCAAAGCGTTGAGAACGGAGCGTGTTATAAGCGTTGCGATCGAGATCGAAAAACGTGAATGAAATTGGCTCAATTACTCGCTCCCCAGCATTTCGGGGGATAACGAGGTATTCCGCCGTTTTTTTTCCACGAATGACGCCGCCATCGCGCGTGATTTCTTCGGAGATTTTTGGGTCGTACGCCTCAAAGTCAGTGGGCAACGTTGGTTTTGGGGGAGTGAGAAGCTTGACGTTTCCGGATCCAGAAATCGTCAGCTTCAGAGTGACGGGGTCGCCGGTTTTGACCTCTCTTTTATCTACGGTTGCCGTGAATGTAAAGCGTCCAACGGCGCCACTAAAACCTGTGGGTGCGTTGCTAGGGAGAGGATCAACGGTGACGGTCAGGGAGTTCGATTTGAAATCCTGCTCAGCGGTCTGCATCCGGGAGAAAAAGGGATCGTTAAAGAAGGAATCAAACGGGTCGTTGCTCTTCTTCCGTGACTGAAGCTGAAATGCACAGCGGACCTCAAGCGGGGCAATTGTAAGCTTGCCGCTTTGTGTGGGGAATAGGGCGGTCTTTCGGATCATAGCGACCCGGAACTGCTTACCCTCGTACGTTTCGGTCGTTACCGGTGGTTGCTTCGGCTGTTCAACTTCCTCAGCCCAGAAGCCCTGATACACAGGAGCCTTGGCAAGGTCATATCCTGAAACCTGCAGACGGGTATAAAGCTTGTACGTGACGGTGACCGGCTCTCCCTGTTTCACGCGCTGCTTGTCTGCAAGCGCACGAATGAAAAGGTTGTCTCCAATATTCTGTGCGTTGTCGGTCTCCTTAGCTTGGGCTTGGGTCTTTGCCTGCACGACCTCGATTTGCAGAGGCTGTGACCGGAGGGTTGTTCCCTTATGCTCGATGGTGGCCGCCCCAATTGTGAACTTGCCGGTTTGACGCGGCATAGAGGTAATAAGTGAACGTCACCGAGCCAGACACCTGTCCGTTGACGAACTGCACGTTTGTCGACTGATTTGGTCCGCTGAGAACCACGAAGGGAGTCCAGGTCGGGGCATGGAAGTTCTTGACGGCATTAACGTCTGAGCCGCTGGCGGTGAAGGAAACTTCAAATTGTTCGGAGATACCGACCGTTGTACGATCCGTGCTAGCGACGAACGTAGCATTCTGCGGCTTCACCGGGACGGCGAAAAGAACGAGGAGGAAAATATGTTTGAGGATGTCCCGCATTACCAATCCTTCTCAACGATAATTCTTGCTGCCGCGCGCTTCCGCAGCTGCTTCTGTACGTCCTTCTCGTTATTCCGCAGGGCCTCGAGAATGCGGTCTGCCTGCTGTTTCGGCATCTGGTTCTTTTGTTGCTGGGATTGCTGTTGGTTCGTCTGGTCTGGCTTTGCCTGTTGCTGCTGGGGTGGCTGTTGTTGCTGGTTGTTCTGATCTTTCTGCTGATCTTTGTTCTGTTGGTCCTTCTGTTGCTGGTCCTGTTTATTCTGCTGATTCTTGTCCTGCTTGTTTTGCTTATTCTGCTTCTTCTGGTCCTGTTGCTGCTTGAGATGATCTTTTGCAAGCAGGTAGTTGTAGCGAGCATCCTCGTCTGACGGATCGAGGCGCAAGGCACGCTTATACGCCTCAAGGCTTTCCTCAAGCTTGTTCGACTTGAAGAAAGTATTGGCTACATCATAATATGCCATTTCTTTGTCAAAATTGTTCTTCCCCGCGGCGGCAACACGGTTGGAGTATACCCGTTGTGCCTCCTCAAAACGCTGTTGTTTGTAGTAAGCGTTCCCCAAGTCGAATTGCGCCTCGCGAGAAGTAGAATCCTGTTGAAGAGCCTTTTTGTACTCCGCCTCGGCATCGGCGTATTTTCCGTTGCGGTAGGCCTCGTTGCCATTGCTCACGTGCGTGCGCACGGTTTGAGCAGACGCATGGGGCGAAAGAAGAAGCAAGAAGACAGACAATGCCGCAGCCACAGGAAGAAGCCGGGTCAACCGCGTGAGTAGTCTTCCCCGGCGCTCAGAGAGAAGATGTTCAATAACAAGAAGAACGATGCCAAGCGCGAGGGGATACTGGAACTGATCCTCGAAGCCTGTTACCTGTAAACTTCCCATCTCAGTCTTCTGAAGATTGGAAAGTTCATTGAAGATCTCATCGATTTCATTTCCCGCATTTGTTGCTCGCCGATATGAACCGCCAGTTGTCGAAGCAATCTGCTGCAGGGCAGATTCGTCGAGCCGCGACAAGACAACGCTCCCAGCCCTATCATGTTTGTAGTCGGTGCGCTCGCCCGTGGCCCCGTAGATCGGAATCGGGCTTCCTTCGGGTGTCCCCATGCCGATTGTAAACACGCGAACACCCTCTTTCTTAGCCTTTTCCACGGCGCCCGCGACGTCGCCCTCCGTATTCTCTCCATCGCTTACGACGATGATTGCCTTCTGTGTCGGGAGATCTTTGCGGAACGAACGAAGGGCCATTTCGATCGCACTACCGATCATCGTGCCGGGCACGGGAACAGCGTCAACATCAATGGCGCCGATGAAAAGGTCTGCGGCTGAGTAATCGGCTGTCAGCGGAAACTGCACAAAAGCCTCGCCGGCAAACACAACAAGACCGACACGGTCGCCCTGCAGTTTGTGCAACAAGTCAGAGACATCGCGCTTTGCCTTCTCGAGACGGCTTGGGCGGATGTCTTCTGACTTCATACTGAGGGACACATCGAGAGCGACGAACAAATCGATTCCCTCACGCTTTACTTCCTCGAGCCGCGTCCCGACCTGAGGATTAGCAACCGCGATGATCAGACAGGTAAAAGAGAAGAGAAGCAGAGACTGTTTTACCGTTCTCTTCGCGGCGCTCGCGTCGGGGGCTAGTTGAGAAACCAGCGATTCAGAAACGAACTGGCGGAGTAAGCGCTTGCTCCAGCGATGGAGAAAATAGAAGCCAGCCGCCAGGGCGGGAACCGCCAGCAGAGCCCAGAGATAGAGAGGATGTGCAAATCTTAGCATGTCAGCGTTCAACCATTGGCTAGCGCTATGGTATCTTTCGAAAAAGTGTCGAGGACAGAATAACCTCAAGGAGCAGAGCAAGAAGCCCCGCGCCCAACCAGCCGTAGAATAGTTCCGAATATCGCTTGTAGGCCGTTACCTCAATCTTCGTGCGTTCCAGTTGATCGATTTCCTTGTAAATCGCCTTCAGCTTTCTGTTGTCGGTCGCGCGGTAGTATTTCCCGCTGGTCATATCTGCAACGGCGGTCAATGTTTTTTCGTCGAGATCAACAGGGATCAGGCGGCGTTGAATACCAAACGGAGTCTCTACCGGATAGGGAGCCTCACCTTGAGCGCCAACGCCCACCGTGTAAACACGAATTCCGTAGGTCGCTGCAATTTTCGCGGCGGTAATTGGATCAATTTCACCTCTATTGTTGACGCCGTCGGTCAACAGGATCATGACGCGGCTCTTTGCTTTGCTGTCTTTGAGCCGGTTCACGCCGTTGGCTAACGCAAGCCCGATGGCTGTGCCGTCGGCGATCATGCCGCTTTTGACTTCTTTCAAGAGGGACTTGAGAACGGGATAGTCCGTTGTCAGGGGGCACTGTGTGAAACTTTGGGCGGAGAAGATCACCAAACCGATACGATCATTGGCCCGGCCATTGATAAACTCCTCGGCGACCTGTTTTGCGGCCTCCATACGATTGGGTGAGAAGTCTTCCGCCAGCATACTCCCGGAAATATCGAGCAATAAAACGATGTCGATGCCCTCTGTGGAGACATTCTCTTTGCTCGAAATAGACTGTGGCCGCGCAAGTGCAACAATGAAGAGACCAAGTGCGGCGAGACGCAGGGCGATTGGGACATCGTGAACCCTTTCACGCAACGACCGGGGCATGTGGTCGAATGGCTTCAGGGAGGAGAAGGTGACCTCTGCGACCATCCGCCGTCGTCTTCTCCAATACACAAATCCGAGCACGGGTATCAATAGGAGGAGCCATAAGATCCATGGATATGCAAACCCATCACCGAACATTCTCGACCTCCTGCTCTTCAACCGCGAGTGTTGGTCGGGGTATTAGGGCACGCACGACCTCGTATGCCCACCGGAGTTCATGGTCGTGTTCCTCGGGCGGCGGCAGGTACTTGGCGAACTTTACAAGGTCTGCCGCGGTGAAGAACGAGCGAAATTCGCGGATGAACGCCTGTGCCTCGGGTAATTGCCGGAGTTGTTGCATGATTTCGTCGGAGGTTGATTCGAGAGCAAGAAGACCATGCTGGTCCTCCAGGAACCTCCTCACGATTTCCGTCACCTCGGAGTAGTATTCTTTGACCTTTCCCTGTTGCCAGAGATGCTTGTCCTCGAGTATTCGCAACGCGGTGAGGGCAGCCTGGCCGGGAGGAATGGCTGGCTTAAGGGGCACAAAGGCCTCCTCCCGCCGCCTTTTCCACTTGCGGTAGTAATAGTAGCCAAGCGCAGCAAGAGCAATGATGAGGAGCGCAATCAGGTAGGGTAAGAGATCTTCAAATTTCCATGGTGCGTCCAAAGGCGGCTTGATGTCTTTGATGTCGCCCTTGAGGTCAACAGGTATCCCGACGATGGAAAGAGACGTTGGATTTGAGTATGCTGTGTGGAGAACGCTATCACGCTGGCTCTTGTATGCGAAGGGAACGGGTGGGATAAACACAGCACCGGTGTCGAATATCGTTAGCCGGAATGTCCATCGTTGATGGCCGGATGCTGGCGGAAAGGATTCTAAGTTGAGAATCTCAAAGGCGCCCAGGCTGTCTTTTGCGGCGACAACAAGAGAGTCGACCGCCTGCGGAAGTTCTGCATCAACATGGAGAAGAATCCACTGGCCGATTTTGTACTGAGCAGAATCAGTGCTCGCAGAGATTTTCGGCTCCTGCGCCTGTGCAAGCGAGGCTAGAGCAAACAACACGATGACGAGTAGAGGCCTCTTCATTTCCTTGATTCGATTTTGACCCTCCATACTTACCAACGCCGCTCTCGCAGTCTGAAAAAGTCCACAAGGGGTTTCATGTACGGCTTATCGAGGCGGATATCGATACTGTCCAATTTTGCTCTGATGAAGGTTGATTTCCTTGCCTCCTCAGCGGATCGCCGGTATGCCCGATACGAGGCCACTAATCGCATATCGGACGTATCAACCCAGCGCTGAGCGCCCGTCTCAGCATCCTTGAACGTAATGAGTCCCACCCGTGGCAGCTCATGCTCCCGCGGATCAAGAAGACGGATGCCAATCAGATCGTGGCGTTTACCGGCAATTCGGAGCGCTGTCTCGTACCCACTATCGAGAAAATCCGATATGACAAACACAATGCTTCGCTTTTTCAAGACATGGTTGAGGTACTCAAGAGCGGACCGCACGCTTGTGGCAGATCGCTTCGGTTCGAAGGAGATCAACTCTCGTACAATCCGGAGAGCATGGGACTGCCCCTTGCGCGGTGGTATAAACTTCTCGATCTCATCTGAGAACAACAGGGCACCGACCTTGTCGCTGTTCTTCATGGCAGAGAACGCAAGAATGGCGCTAATTTCTACGGCGATGTCTCGCTTGAGCTGGCCCTGTGATCCGAAGAACTGCGAGCCGCTCATGTCGATAAGAAGCATAACCGTGAGTTCGCGCTCTTCTTCGAAGATCTTGACGAAGGGGTGGTCGAACCGCGCAGTAACGTTCCAGTCGATGGTGCGGACATCGTCGCCAAGCTGGTACTCGCGCACCTCGGAGAAAGCCATTCCCCGCCCCTTGAACACCGAATGGTATTCACCGGAGAACACCTGGTTTACCAGTCCGCGTGTGCGGATCTCCAGTTGACGGACTTTCTTAAGAAGTTCTTTCGTTTCCATTATAGGGCAATCACAAGTTCGATGTTCGAAGCTCGAAGTTCGAACTTACTACGGGACCTCCACTCGATTAAGAATCTCCTGCACAATATACTCTGAGGTTACCTCTTCCGCCTCAGCTTCGTAGGTGACGGCAACGCGATGGCGCAGAACGTCGAGGCTGATCGCACGAACATCTTCGGGGATCACGTACCCGCGCCGCTTGATAAACGCGTGAGCCTTTGAAGCGAGCGCAAGGTTGATCGACGCGCGGGGTGAAGCCCCGTAGCTGATCATCGGTGCAATCTTCTCGAGCTTGAATTGCGCTGGCTCCCGCGTCGCGAAAACAATGTCCAGGATATAACCCTCAATTTTTTCATCCATATACACGCTCTTTACGACATTGCGGGCGGCGAGAATATCCTTCGGCGAGACAACCGACCTGATGTCGCCCTGGTTTCCGAGGACGTTCTGCCGCATGATCGCCAACTCCTCGTCGCGCGACGGGTAGCCGATCTTTATCTTGAGCATGAACCTGTCCACCTGTGCTTCGGGGAGGGGGTAGGTACCCTCTTGTTCGATGGGGTTCTGGGTTGCGAGGACGAGAAACGGCTCATCAAGCTTGAACGTCTCTTCGCCAATCGTTATCTGGCGCTCTTGCATTGCTTCGAGCAATGCACTTTGGACCTTCGCTGGTGCGCGGTTAATTTCGTCTGCCAGGATGAAGTTCGCGAAAATTGGTCCGCGCCGGGTGAAGAATTTTCCGTCCTTCTGGTTGTAGATCATGGTTCCAATGAGATCGGCCGGAAGAAGATCCGGTGTGAACTGAATGCGTTGAAACTTCGCGCTGATGGCGGAGGCGAGGGTTTTGATCGTGAGAGTTTTTGCGAGGCCCGGGACGCCCTCGAGAAGAATGTGCCCGTTGCAGAGCAAACCGATGAGCAGCCGGTCAACCATTTGCTTCTGTCCGACGATCACCTTGCCGACCTCGGACGTGAGGTTGTCGACAAAGGCGCTCTCGCGCTGAATCATTTCATTGATGGTCTTAATATCCACTCGATCCTCCTAAGTCGTTGACTCTCAAACAACTCGGTATTGATATTGGACGGAAAAGCGGCAGAATCGTTCCCTGTCCAGGTGGTGTACAAACAAATCGAGCCACACAACAAATTCGCGGTGAACCTGGCGGGCGGCTCGAGTTGGATTCTGCAATCGACAACTGACACACAATCGTAATATACGAAACACGATTCATGTATGCAACCGACGGGCTAAGCGAAGCTGCGGCGCAGAGACATCGCCTCAATGAACATGCGGGCTTTGTGGATCGCGGAACGAGCTCTTCATGAAAATCGTTTAAAGCAAAGAGAGGTGAAAAATGCGGATGAAGTCTATTCAGACAAATCGTGGTGTCAAAGCCCTTGCGCATGCGCTCATGAAAAAGCGCTCAGCCCATGTCTATCCTGTGCCGGTCAAAGCCCAAGCACAGGCGTTTGTTGACGACATGATCGAATTCCTCTTCCCCCATTTATCGGAGAAGGTGTATTTCACGGCAGAGGAAATTCAGGCAAAGCTTGTTTTACTGCAGCGGAACCTGAAAACCATTCTTAAAGCGTTGCCGCACAACCAGAACATTTCTGTCGACAAAGTGACGATGAAGTTCTTCTTGAAACTCCCAGGGCTTCATGACAGGCTTTGGCTGGACGCGCGCGCGATTGACCAGGGGGATCCAGCCTCAGAAAGTGTTGAAGAGGTCGTCCTCGCGTATCCTGGCTTCATCGCGATTGCTATCTATCGGTTGGCACATGTGTTGTATCTCCTCGATGTTCCCATCTTGCCGCGGGTCATGACGGAATATGCTCATCAAATGACCGGCATCGATATCCATCCCGGGGCTACTATTGGGAGGTCCTTCTTCATTGATCATGGAACCGGAATCGTCATCGGTGAGACAACAACGATCGGCAACCATGTCAAGATCTATCAGGGCGTAACGCTGGGCGCCCTGAGTGTCGACAAGAAGCTCGCAAAGAGGAAAAGGCACCCAACAATAGAAGACCATGTAACAATCTACGCCCAGGCCGTGATTCTGGGCGGCGGGACCATTATTGGACACCATAGCGTTATCGGCGGAAATGTCTGGTTGACCGGCAGTGTTCCGCCGTACTCAATGGTCTACACAGAAAGCAAAATCACAGTCCGCAAAAGAGCGAAACGGACATCATAATAAAAGAGAAAAACAAAGGAGAGCAGCATGCGTGTGAGTAGCATTTTGGAGACGATTGGGAACACCCCCCATGTGCAAATTCGCCGGTTGTTCGGTACAGCCGCTAAGGTATGGATGAAGCTTGAACGAGCAAACCCCGGAGGAAGCATCAAAGACCGGATTGCCTTGGCGATGGTCGAAGATGCTGAGAGGCGAGGCATTCTGAAGCCCGACAGCGTGATCATTGAACCGACATCCGGTAACACGGGAATTGGCTTGGCCATGGTTGCCGCGGTGAAAGGTTATAAACTCATCCTTGTTATGCCGGAATCTTTTTCCCTTGAACGTCGTCGGGTGTTGAAGGCTTATGGCGCAATACTAGAATTGACTCCGCGGGAAAAAGGCATGCGCGGCGCGATTGAACAGGCCGGCGAGCTAGCTGCCAGAACACCCAACGCATGGATTCCACAGCAATTTGAGAACCCGGCGAACATTGATAGCCACCGCCGAACAACAGCAGCTGAAATCTTGCGCGACTTCCCCGAAGGAATCGACTACCTTATTACGGGAGTCGGGACCGGGGGCCACATCACCGGGTGTGCAGAGTTCCTGAAGCCCAAATTCCCCGAGCTCAAGGTCTTTGCCGTTGAGCCGACGCTATCTCCCGTGCTCAGCGATGGCATGCATTCACCTCATCCACTGCAGGGGATCGGCGCTGGCTTCATTCCTAAAAACCTGCACAGGGAAATCCTGACTGGCGTGATTCAAGTCGGCAAAGAAGAGGCGTACGAATTCGCCATAAGGTGTGCAAAGGAAGAAGGAATTTTCGTTGGTGTATCCTCTGGCGCTGCGTTAGCAGCGGTTGCTAAAAAACTCCCCGAAATTCCGCCAGGCAGCACGGTACTCACATTCTGCTACGACACTGGCGAACGCTATCTATCAGTGGAGGGGCTGTTCTAGATGTGCGGGAAGGATCGTGGAGTAAACTTGTAAGACAGCAGAGACACTTCAAAAGGGGAGGAAGACGCGATGATAATGTCTGGAGCAAGAAAGGTGGGCGTGGTTGGGGCTGGACTTGTGGGGTCGTCGTTCGCCTATGCCCTGATGATCCGTGAGCTTGCAACGGAGATGGTGCTTGTCGACGTGAACGGTGAAAAGGCCGTTGGGGAAATGATGGATTTCAATCATGGACTGTCGTTTAGCAAGCCGATGAAGATTGCGGCGGGCGATTATGCCGATCTGAGCGGAGCGCACGTCGTCGTCCTCGCGGCGGGAGCCGCACAAAAACCAGGGGAAACGCGACTGGATCTCCTTGCAAAAAATGTCAGGATCTTTCAGTCGATTGTACCGGAGGTGGTCCGATACAACCCCGGCGGGATCATTCTCATTGCGACAAACCCAGTCGACATTTTGACGTACATTTCTCTCAAGGAGTCGAAACTGCCACCCGGTCGTGTCATTGGCTCAGGCACAATTCTCGATACCTCTCGCTTCAGATTTCTCCTCAGCCAGTATTACGATGTCGACGCCCGCAGCGTTCATGCGTACATCATCGGCGAGCATGGCGACAGTGAAATCCCAATCTGGAGCATGGCCAACATCGGCGGCGTGCGTCTGCAGGAATTCGCACCACCGAAGAACAAGCGCTACAACCAAGATGAAATGGACAAGCTGTTCGTCAGTGTACGCGACGCGGCCTATGAGATCATCAAGAGGAAGGGGGCGACGTACTACGCCATTGGGCTGGGCCTTGTTTCCATTGTGGAGGCGATACTGGGAGACTACAGAAGCGTTCTTTCCGTATCCACACTCATGACCGGGCAATACGGAGTCAGGGATATGTGTTTAAGTCTACCCGGCGTCGTGGGGGCCAATGGGATTGAGGAGACGCTGACACTGAATCTGAGCGTGGAAGAAGAAGAGGGTTTCCGCGTGTCTGCGGAGAAGCTGAAGAAGACACTCAAAACGCTTGGAGGATAGGGAAGCCGAACCGGATGATGCCCTGGTGTGATGAAGCAAACACAGTTCAACTTCACCTGAGAATGCAGGCCGGAAAGAGCGATTCGGCCAAAGGATGGCACGCCCCGCTAGAACAACAGTGGTCCGCAAAACTAAGGAGTAGCTTCTCAGTAGTACCAAAGATTCCAACTACCATCTATGGATTATTGTACCTATTATTCATAGTATTCCATCTGGAATACCACCCGTCATCACCGAAACAGGCGTGGATCTTTTGACTTCGAGAACATCGTTGTCAAGCAACGCTTCGTCCTTTTCCTTGCAGGTTATTCTCTACCCCGGAAGAACACAAAGATCGCGGGACTGATTTTTGTGCTTTGATATATTGGATTGTAGTATCTGGCCACATCAACACCGCGAGAGTGCGGATGCGGCAGGGTCGCGAATTTCCAGTTTCTATGGTTAGCATGATTTTCTTTCTTCGCAGAACGATTCGACCCAACGGCAAACAGGGATCTAGCACAACGAGGGCTTAGCAAGGACAAGGACGTCGAAAGGGAGGAAGCAATGCTCTTACATCACCAATTTGTGCGGATTGCAAAACAACACGAAAGAAAACTGGCCATCGTCGATAGAACCCTCGATCGCCAGGTAACGTACAAGCGAGCGCTGATCGGCTCACTTATTCTGGTGAAGAAGTTTGAGCAGTATGCCCCCGGCTTTCTTGGACTTATGCTTCCGAACTCTGCAGGATCCATTCTCTCCATCTTAGCAACACTCATGAGTGGTCGCGTTCCCGTGATGATTAACTACTCGACAGGCGCCGCGGCAAACTGTGAGTTTGCTCAGAAGAAATGCGCCTTCAAGACGATCATTACCTCACGAGCCCTCTGTGAGAAGATCAATTGTCGAGATGTCGATGGCATGGTGTATCTTGAAGATGTCATGAAGTCTGTTAACCTCCTCGACAAGATTAGAGCGGCTTTTCGAGCCGGCCGGCCCGTGGAGCACTTACTGAAAGGAATTCACGGGGGCGACGAACACGATACGCTGCTCATCCTCTTCACCAGCGGGAGCGAGATGGAACCAAAGGGCGTTCAATTGACTCACCGTAACATCACCTCCAACTACGAAAGCCTCATCAAGGCGTTTTCGTTTTCCGCGGAAGATATTTTTCTTGCCAACCTTCCATACTTCCATGTTTTCGGGCAAACGGCGAATCTCTGGGTGCCTATGATGATCGGAATGACGATTGTGACATACGCGAACCCCCTGGATTTCAAGACCATCTGTGACATCGTTCGCGAAGAGAAAGTGACGCTCATGACGGGGACGCCGACGTTTTTCTGGGGATACCTGCGGAACTCGAAGCCCGGTGATTTTCAAACCGTGCGCATTCTACTGTCCGGCGCCGACAAATGTCCGGATGCTCTGAGACAAGGCTTCATCGAGAAGCATAATAAGGTATTGCTTGAGGCATACGGAACGACGGAGACAAGCCCGGCCATCACAGCGAACACGCCGGAGAATAATCGCCCCGGAAGCGTTGGTCGGCCAATAGACAATGTTCAGGTTAGAGTAGAAAATTACGAAACCGGTGAGACATGCAAAGTCGGCGAGATCGGCAAAATCCTTGTGAAAGGCGATAACGTGATGAAGGGATACTTCGACGATTTTGAGCAGACATCACTCAGCATTCGCCACGGTTGGTACGACACGGGTGATATGGGATATCTGGATGCCGATGGGTACCTGTGGCATGTCGGGAGATTGAAGCGGTTTCTGAAAGTTGGCGGCGAGATGGTGTCGCTTATCAAAGTGGAAGACGTTCTCGAAAAACTGCTGCCGCCGGATGTCGAGTGTTGTGTCGTTGAGGTGCCGGATTCTCTCCGTGGGGCCCGCATTGTTGCCGCTGTGACTCAAGAGGTCGACGACAAAGCAGTCATGAAGAAGATGGCCGAACAACTGCCGAATATTGCAATGCCGAGCAAGTTTGTTACAATCCCCGAAATGCCGAAAACCGGCAGTGGAAAGATCGACTTCAGGGCCATTACGGAGAAGGTCAGAGATATCATCCAGGCGCTGTGAGCATGTTTTGATTGCGCCCGATCCCGCCAAGTAGTTTGGCCCCCGGGTTCATTGATGCCGTTCTTGTGCATTTGCGAGCGGTAGGTTTTGGGGCCCGCCAGCTGAAAAAGGGGCTTGCCCGACTAAACCTTCAGCCACATAGGTTGTCAAAGAAGTGCCTGCTTCTCATTCCTACTGAAGCAGGCTTCATAATAACCTCCCTAGCCCTGCCGCTCACGGTGCGCGTCGGGGCTTTTTATTTTATGCACAGGCCGATGTCTATCATTCCATAATGAAGTCCTGAAGGCAGCCCTGCGCATATGTTGATCGTCCGGGAAGTTCAGCTTAACGTTTGAGTGACCGTATCGCTTGCCCCGGAAGATGTGGACGAACAAAACGCAGCGATGAAAGTTATCCCGGGATCACACAAGGTGGAGTTACTTAAGCGTTCCCGGTCGTCGGATACCGATTCCATTCTGACGCTCGAGTGCGAAGAAGGTCAATTCCGCGAAGATATCGCGGTGTCGTTTAATCTTAAAGCGGAACAAATTTCCATCCACGACGACAAGCTTGTGCATGGTTCCCCGGCAAATCACTCTGACCGGCGACGCGCGGGCTTGACCATCCGCACCAAACCTGTAATCGCATCCGCGTGTAAGAGCGGCGAGTATAAAGGGTTCCCGTGGGAGATACTCACCCGTGTCGTTTTCCAAATCATGCTTCCTTATGTAACCGCACTCTGCGGAGAAGTTTCCCCCCGTGTCGCGTCTAGCCCCTCTATCCATTCATATGCAATAAGAAATTCACCGAACATTCCCTCGAGTGCTTGCCGCTCAGAAGTGAATCGGGGGCCCTTCGGACAAAACGACAAAAGAGCTAGCAAATAGCACTAACTCTTATCGTTTCGGGAGCGGGCGATCCCGATTCAATTTGATTGAATTGGGACGACGACTTGGTCCCGCCAGAAAACAGTGGGGATTCTCGAAATTACAGCCACACGCGTAAGAAGTTCGCGGGTAATTTTGGAAGAAGCTGATCTTGGATGCTTGGATTACTTTGCAGGGTAGGCAAGGCTGGCTTGATTTGCTCCACGGTGTGCAGACCCCGCCCCATTACGGCGGGGTCCTCAAAACGACATAAGAGTTAGCAAATAGCGCTAACTCTTATTGTTTTGGGAGCGGGCGACCGGGCTCGAACCGGCGACGTCCAGCTTGGGAAGCTGGCATTCTACCACTGAATTACGCCCGCATAACGTTGTTGCATCAGCTTGGCCCCGACAAGAGACGTCGGGATTCTCAAAATTACTTCCACTCACACAAAGCGTTCGTGGGTAATTTTGGAAGAAGCTGGCATTCTACCACTGAATTACGCCCGCATAACGTTGTTGCATCAGCTTGGCCCCGACAAGAGACGTCGGGATTCTCAAAATTACTTCCACTCACACAAAGCGTTCGTGGGTAATTTTGGAAGAAGCTGGCATTCTACCACTGAATTACGCCCGCATAACGTTGTTGCATCAGCTTGGCCCCGACAAGAGACGTCGGGGTTCTCAAAATTACTTCCACTCACACAAAGCGTTCGTGGGTAATTTTGGAAGAAGCTGGCATTCTACCACTGAATTACGCCCGCGTCGCTTAGGCCAAAACAGCGCCTCCTCGGCGCCGTCCTCAAGCTAATATAAGATTTGATGGTTCTAGTTGCAACCCTACCGGCTTCAGATTGGCAAAGCGGCACCGCAAAGCTGTCAGCCCATTCTGATGTGATCGGGATGGGATGATCGCTGCTCTTCTCTACTCAACAATTATTTCATCCACAAACAACCACGCCTTGTTTCCCGCGCCCGGATGCCACGGGGGACACGTGCCGGTATTCTTGGCATGAACCTTTACAAATCTGGCTCTGATATTGCCGGGTGCACACGAGAAGTCTCTCACGAGAACACTCTCTGTGTTTTCAAGTGCGTTGGTGGGTCCACCGATAGAGTTCCATGTGTCGCCGTCGGCGGAGATGAAAAATCGGACTTCCAATGGAAGAAAAACCCATGATTCTTGCTGCTGCAAGAATCCAACGGTAATTTTGCTGATCGTTTCTGCTTTGCCGAGGTCAAGCGTTGCCACCATATCGTCTCCGTCAAAGCCCAGCCACTCTTTGTCCTGGAAATCGAGCGATCCCCGCTTGCCGTTGATGATCGTTGTGTCGCCTCTGCCTGCGTACTTTGGGTTGTACTGCTTCTCGAATGCAGCGGATTTCACCCTAAAACACTTTATGTACTGGGCGACCGAACACTCTGCACAGAGATCACCGCTTACAACGGCAGTTGCCTTCACGAATGCCGAATGTGTGAGGATAATCGGCGCAGAATAACGGAGCGATTTCAGCGTTGGCTCGCTGCTGTCGAGTGTATAGCGGATCTCAACGCCTTTTGTAGAAGAAAGCCGAACCTTTAGCTTGGTCTCGAATGAGCTATCACCCGGTGCAATCATGACGCGGGGAGGAGCTTTGTAAAGACCGAAAGCAGAGAGCGTTGGACTTGTGCGCGACCGCTCAATGACAAGCCGAATCTTTGACGAGGTAATGGCCGGAAAGCGGAGAAGCCGCTTGTACCCAATTGTCGTGCCCCTGGCGAACTCTCTCCAACTGGAGCTGCTCCAGGTTTCAAGTCTAAAGCCCTCAACGCGCTGCCCAATGTTTACGTTCTCCTGCAGCATCGCCCGGTCAAAAGTTTGCTTCTTCGCCAGCAAAAACTCGATTGAGGCAGATTCTATTCCCTCAGAGGTGGTCCAATAGCCGCTCTTCTTCGGGTCGAGGACGAACTCGGCCTTGTGTCCGGTCCGCTCGTTTGAAGCTGCCACTTTCGCACCGACGGCAAGATTGGTTCTGAATGTTTGATCGAGGATTTTGCGCATTCCCATCAGACTCTTGATATCGTTGTCGTGGATACGGCCGCGCTTATCGGGAGGGACGTTGAGCAAGAGAACGGAGTTGCGACCGACGGAGCTATAGTAGAGGTCAACTAATTTTTCTGGTGTCTTCACCTGATCATCCTGGCTTTCGTGATAAAACCAGCCCGGTCGTATGGACACATCGGTTTCCGCAGGGTACCACACCAGCGCCGTGGCGTTCTTGATTTTTTCCCTGCTGGCAAGATCATCACCCATTAAATCGCCCGGCACAAATGCTCCATCGACAGGATTCTGTTGAGAAGCCATGGCGATTGAATCGAGGTTCTGAGCAACGTTCGGGACAACGCTCCACTCTGTCTCCCGACCGTAGCCGGATTCGGTTCCCACCCACCGAACATCAGGTCCCATGATAGCGATAACAGCCCGAGGTTGCAGCTCGCGGATTACCTTGTAGTATGATGGCCAATCATACACCTGTTTTTTGCCGTTGGGTCCCTCGCCGCATGCACCGTCGAACCAGACCTCAGCGATCTCGCCGTAGTTCGTGAGGAGCTCACTCAATTGATTCCGGAAGTGTTCATTGTAGACCGGGGAATCGCCGTACGTTTTCTCATGCCGGTCCCATGGTGAAAGGTATACGCCTAACTTTATGCCATATTCTTTGCATGCTTTCGCGACTTCCGCCACCGCGTCCCCCTTACCTTCCTGCCAAGGACTGTTTTTCACGCTGTGCTCTGTGTACTTGCTGGGCCAGAGACAAAACCCGTCGTGATGTTTAGCGGTTAGGATCAGCAATTTCATGCCGGCATCTTTTGCCGTGCGCGCCCACTGCCGTGCATCAAAATCGGTCGGATTGAAGACGCTTGGACTCTCGGTTCCTTTTCCCCACTCTTGGCGCATGAACGTATTCATGCCGAAATGGGTAAATGCTATGAACTCAAGCTTCTGCCATTCAAGCTGACGAAGAGAAGGCGTGACGTTGGCGGCTTTGTGGACGATTTCGGCAAGCGATGCTCCCGGGCTGACGATGGCGTAGTTCTTTTCTTGCTGGCTGGCGGCAGGCAAAGCAATCAGCATCAAGCCAGCTATCGCCAGCGGGAGGTGTGTTTGCTGGGGGAGGATCTTCATGGAACAACTGGCTCCAGTTTGCGCTGCAAGGAATGTTCTCTCATTTCTTTGGCACCAGACACTTGTTGTTTTTGTTGTTATACTTCTTCAGGAAGCTGCAATAGATTGCCTGATCGCGCCGGCAGGCGCCCGACACGTCCTTCTGGCTGAACGACGCGTACTTACAGTTGAAGTCACAGTAAAGAGGAAAATCGTTGGGGAGATCTTTTGTTCTCCTTAGACCGGTTTCGCTCTTAGATAGAGGCTGTTTCCGGGACACGGTCGACTTCATAAGCCAGGACCTATTTCTTTGGCGTAACCTTGATTGTTTGGATGGCATGGTGCGTCAGAACAAAGGGAATCTCATCCACCTTGAAGGGCGTTGGCGTTCCCTCTTCTTCGATGATGTTTGTTATCTGAGCCCGCTGCAGCGGTGATGTGAACCTCATCCGAGCGGAAACATCCTTCCCGGCGTCTTCGTACAGTCGGATCACCACACCGTCATCGTCCTCGCACTTTTTGATGGTGCTGAGCACAATGTTATCCACGCTGAGGGAGAAGAAGCTTTTCTCCTCTGGAAGGCTTGGCTTCGCGACGATTGTTGGATTGAAAGTAGCCGTCAATGGTGCGTTGGTTGCCATTCCGAATCGTCTTCCATTCTTCCAACCAGGCCGATGCGTCGTCAACGAGAACCGGAAGTGGTGATCCCCCTCCTGCAAGTACCAGGGGCCCAGACCGTGGCAGCTTCTGCGCGACGCGAGCAGTACAGGTTGAAGCATTGGCGAACGAAGGGGCTGGTCTGTTGGATCGCGGTAATCCCAGACAGCAATGCTTGAGCCTATCGTGACGCCGATCTCGCTATCTGAAACTCCGATCCAATTCTGGATAGACCTTGGGTGAAGCGTCGGAACCTCTGTCTGGTAACGCTCTCCCGCTACTCCTCTCATCTCATCGGTGCCGACCTCAACGGTCCCAAACGGGACCTCGTATGCCACTTGTCCGTTTTGCATCTTCATTGGGAACGCCAGGCGGAATTCGCGATACTTTGTTCCGTCCCACTTCAATAGAGAAGTCTCGAAGTCGACCTGTTTCAGTGCACCATAGAGAATGACGCGCTGCACAGCGGTGGCGTGGCCTATAGCCTGCCGTATTTCAGCGACCTGGCGGACCGGGCCGGATTCCACAAGTCGCCAGACGGGTCCGTAATTGCTGACTTTGTCGAAGCCTTCCATCGTTGGTTGTTGCGGCTCGGACCACTCGCCGGCATCTTGTCCCACGGACTGCATGGTGAACAATTCGCCGCCGAGAAATTTTTCTGAGTTCAGGATTTCCTTCTGTAGCTGGACATCGACTATTTGCCGTACTCCTCCCGGCGCAAGGGGGATTCTGTAGAATCTATTCTGAAGAACGTCTATGACCGATGACGTTGTATCCGGTGCAGCAGCGTGCGGTGATGGACGTACATAGAACGTAGCATAACCAACGGGAGGAATGTCTTCTGCAACAAAAAGGATCTCAGCGGATTTCACGCTGCCGTCTGCATACTGTTCAATGGCGAGGATCTGTGAGGGGAGAGCTCTTCCGGTTGCATCGTGGACCGCAAAGCCTTTCCTATACGCGCTGGGTGCGAAGGTCGCAGTGAACCGGACAGGACCGCTCCTCTTCCAGGACAGACTATTGAAAACGACAAGCGGTATCCCCTTGGCCTGAGAAGTTCTGATTCGCACGGCAATTGAACCAATGGCGCGGGTGTAGATCCGCTTTCCGATGGCGCGGGCGTATTCATATTTTGCCCGAAAGGTGCTGTCTGTAATTTCCCCATTCTTTCCGCCCCAGCCGTGGTCGGGGTAAATCTGTGCCTCCCACGCAGAAGTGAGCTCTTTGTGTGGATATTGGGCAAATGATTTTTCGAGTAGAGCATCAATTGTTGAAAACGTCTCCGCCGCTGGTAAATAGAAATCGGCGTCACGCTTTGCCGAGACAGCCCAATGGTGTGTTGGGCCGTGAATGTACAGCCAGATGTTCGGTCGTTCTCCCCTTACCACAGGGAGTTGGAGTTCCTCCGCGGCCGCAGCATCGAAGAACCTCTCGGCTGTCGAATAACGAATATAGGAGGAATTGAGAGCGGAAGCGCAGTTCCTCCGTCCTGAGTGATTGACGTGAGACCGTTCCACTTGTTCATGAAATCATCGTATTGAATGGGAGTGCTCATATCACTCATCGACACGACCGGGATATGCGCGCTGCCGTTCTTGATGACGCTGGTCCAATCACGCGTGAATGACGCCAGGTATGCAGCGATTTCGGGGAATCCTTTACTTCCCACACGTTCGGCAAAATCTCCATAGTGACCAGGACTTAGCGTCAGCACACTGGAGCCGTCCGGGCTGAACCAGTTATACAATCCCTTCTCAAAGCGGCTGATAAAAAGGTATTTCACGCCGGCCCTTTGCAGGACCTGAGGCATCTGCATTGATCGGCCCGGGACGTCGGGATTCCAGTATGTGCGCGAGTCACAGCCTGCGAAATTCTTCCTGAGCCACTTACGGCCGGCATAAAACTCGCGGATCAGCATCTCGCCCGAGCATAAATCCTCGTACGGTTGATTGAAGGATGCCCCGATTCCGAGGCGTCCTTCGGCGATGAGCTTGCGCAGTTCTTCTTTGCGGTCGGGGTGACGCTCAAGGTATTCGCGCAGGAACAGCACATCTTCAAGATCGAAGCGGTAATTTGGATTCTCTTTCATGATAGCAAGCGTTGGCGTGAGAATTTTCTCATCCCGATCCTTGATACATTGGGCGGGTGAATCCATCCAGGCAATATCTTGGTGTGTAGATATGACGAGGTGCAGGCTGTCTCTGCTCCTGCTGAGGGAGGAAAGCTCAACCAGCAAGGTCTCAATGCTGGGCATATAGATGGACTGATAATCAAGCGCCCACCCACCCGATGCCGTGGTTCGACTCTTAAGCGACACGAGTTTTTTCGGATAGATATTGCTTTCGTTGACCTCGCTGAAGATGCCGTTCACATCGATGATCGGCCTGCCGTCGACAAGAAGACGGAACCGTTCAGTCTTTCGGCCAGAATAATCGAAGACAGTCTGAGCCATGCCATCTTGTTGCTTCAGTGAAATTGCGCGGGCGGGTAACGTGCCGGTGATATACTCGACCCGCTCGGCGGCCCATGCCGTAGGGGCGATAAGGCGGGCTTCATATTGTTTGCCGCGCCGTTCAAGGGAAAACGTGCATGCGGCTTCGTTAGCTACGCGCTCTGTCACGTATGGAATGACCCCCGAGTCCTTGAAAACCATGAACCAGGTGCTGGAGCCAGCGTTCTCGCCAACTACCTTGAAGCGTACTTGTTCACCGGGAAGGATCATTTCAGCCGGGACATAAATCCGCAGATAGCCGAAAGCGTCAGTGTATTGATCGCGCATCACGCCATCGAAGGCAAGTCGTACCCCGCCAGCGGTGCCAAATTCCCAAGCCGCACTATCTGTAGTTGAGAAAACGCAACGCGGCACATCATTGACGAAAAACTGGAACCTGAAGACCGTATTCGGTCGTGTCAGCATTCCGGCGCTGACAACGAATGCGACTTCTTTCCCATGAAACGTGACAGGTACCTTCTCAGATTTCCATTCGATCGCCATGCCTCCGGTTGTGGCTCTTGTCAGCAGCGCAACAGGCCTGTCGTCTCGAATGCGGGGATAGGTGATAGTCTCACCCTCGACGGTCTCAGCATATCCCTCGAGACAGCCTTCGAGCTTCTGAAGAAGCAGTGCGTTGCGCTCGAGGGATTCTCTGAACTGGGCGTGTGACGCGACTGCGACAAGCAGCGTTGCAAGCAACGTGAACGCGGCGCGGAAATTCGGTCTCACAGAATAATCGTGCTTCTCACTTGTTGACATAAGGATTGTATCTCGGCTGGTGGATGGTCAGTGCCGGTAAGATAAGAAAGAGTTAGGAATAGTTTTGGGCTGCGTCAGCGGTGCAGAATAATGGAATTGGCCGTGTCGGTGGGGATGGGTGCGGTACAGGTTGTGCTGGATCGAATCTCCGTTTGCACAGACCAAAGTGCCTCGTTCCAGGAGGCTAAGGAGGGAGTGGAAATCTACAAGGAGGCTCGAGCCAATCGCGAAGTTGTGAATCCCCAAGCCATTGCACGTCGAATGTGCTACCTTGTGTTCAATGCCCTGGCGACCGAACACAACAATACTACAAAGACACTCAAACTCGATGAGCTTTTGGCTCTTCAGGCCCAACCGAGGTGTCAGATCAAGCTGGCGAAGGAAAAGAAAAAGCCCCACCTGCAAGCCCGGCGCAGGTAAATGGCTGTAAACAAGGCGATTGCAAAGGTCCAGCGAAACAAGCCGGGGGCTGGTTCATTTGATACGCAGATGGAAAGGGAGTTCTGAGGCAGCGCCTTCTTTTTGACGCAGGTCGTCAGAGCCCGCGCAGCCACCAGAGGATGTGGTCGGCCACTTCTTGCCAGCCGTTCTGACCAAGAACAAAGTGCGTCCTTCTTTAGAAACATAGTAAAGTCGGTTGTTGAGCTATTGTCCTTGCACTTTTCGTAGTTGCTGTGGTTGAGAGACGACGGTATGAAATGGTCATTGCTCCCCGCCGTAAAGAGAAGAGGCAGATGTGGCTTTGTAAAATCAATCGCTGCGACGCCTGTAAGTAGCCCCCTCATCACGTGTCGTGATTCAGGCATGAGTAATTGCCTGTATGCCGCTTCTTGGACCTCCAGGGGTAAGCCGTTTGTGAATGCATATTGCCAATCGTTAAAGGACATGCGATACCGCTTCGATGTCAGTAGAAGGGATTTCCAGTTGGATTTCAGAAAGGAAAACTCTGTAGAGAATACACCCCGAGGCGGTGCAGAATGAATAGCCACACCGGCTGCTCCCAGCCCATGCTGAAGAAGCAACTGCACAAGTAAGCCTCCAAGAGAATGACTGCTAAGAATCGGTTTCTCCTTCAGACGCAGGATCATCGCGCCGTAGTGGTCAATTACTTCTTTGAGGCTCAGGGCGGCTAGGTTTGGGTCGGGATGTCTGGCTTGGAGGGTGTCGGCCGACCCATCCTTGTGCGGCCATGGCGGCGCCAAGCAGCTATATCCAGACGCGTGAAAGGTTTTTATCCACTCATCCCAGCATTGCGACGTCACAAATGCACCGTGGATGAATACAACCGTCCTTGCCTTAATTGTTATCTTTTTCCCCGGTTATGAGTGAATTCGAAGCATGACTTCAACTGTTTAACTGCAAAGCAGTCTTGGCGGTTCGCCATGAATGCCAATAATGGCCGGGTGAGAGAGACCGCGCACCTTACGGCTTCTCGTGTCGTTAAGAGGAGGGGAGCCACCAAAGAAGTTGGAAGAGAGGTGAAAGATTGATAGATTCTATGGTCGGCGAACGATCGTGCGTTGTGAGAAGAAAGAGAACGAAGGAAGTGCGCGTAAACGGAAGGAAGGTACTCGATGAAAACAATCGGATTGGTCGGCGGAACGGGATGGATTTCGACTGCTGAATACTATCGTGTGATCAACGAAGAAGTGAACAAGCGGCTGGGTGGGATGAATTTTGCCAGATGTGTTCTCTACTCGGTGGATTACGGAGAGATTCATCAATTGACGGAGAAGAGAGATACGGATGGAATCGCGTCGCTGATTGTTAGTGCAGCGAAGAAGGTGGTGGCTGCAGGAGCAGACTGTGTGCTTCTGTGCGCTAACACCATGCATATGCACGCGGAGAAAGTGGCGGCAGCAGTCGAAGTCCCGTTGATTCATATCGCGGTTGCAACTGGGAAGGAAATTAAACGAAGGAATATGCGGACAGTTGGATTGCTTGGCACAAGGTTGACGATGGAGCGGGACTTCTACACGAAAACACTGGAACGAGAGAATATCAAGGCACTTGTCCCGGAAAAGGACGAGAGAAGATTCATCCAACGCACGATCGATAACGAACTCCTGAAGGGCGCATTTCTTACCGAAAGCAGAAAGCGCTTTGTGGATATCATGCAGAAGCTGCGCTCAGAGGGAGCCGAAGGAATCGTTCTGGGGTGTACTGAAATCCCATTGCTCATAAAGCAGGAAGACATAGATTTTCCCCTCTTCAACACCACACTCATACACTCTCTCGCTGCGGTTGATTTTGCCATCGGAAGTGAGTGAACGGCGCCCTTGATTGGGCCCTCTGGAGATTCCCTGCCGGCGGTTCCCGGAGCCAGTTCTCCCGAGGAATCCGCTAAATCAGCGATTTGTGTTGATTCTGATGTGGAAAATTCCCATTTTTGATAACACCCCTCCTTGAAAGCCACCTTCGGCTTGCACCTATCGACTCGGTAACCCAGAAGCGAAACGGCACCTCATCCTTAGTCGATCTATTATTAGCGCCGCTCCTTGGTTGATCTCAGTTGTCGCGGCCGTCTCGCAAATTACCAGTTCAACTCGGACTTCTAAGTGATGTATCTGACGTACAACATCCACTCACAATTTTCAATGGAGGGTCTTCTATGAAACTTAGTCCTTTGGTGTCAGCTCTTGTTGTCTGTGTCCTTGTGTTCATCGCTGCAACCGAACTGCAAGCACAGAAGAAAGTAAAGAAAGAGGCAATTGCGTGGTCCGCTGCAGATATCAAGTGGTTGGAAATGAAAGGCGGGCCTCCCGGAGTTATGTACGCGAATCTGTGGGGGGATGTCATGAAAGGCGCACATGGTGCTTTTGTCAAACTTCCTGCTGGCATGAAAAACCCTCTACATACCCACACAAATACCCTTAAGCTGGTCGTGATATCTGGTACGTTTTCTTATACCCCGGAAGGGGGTGCACAGAAACTGCTTGGTCCTGGATCATATCTTTACGAGCCGGGAGGTGTGAGGCACACGAGCGGCACCGTAGAAGGATCAGAATGTGTCGTATTTCAGGAATCTGCAGGTAAGTTTGATCAGGTGCCCGCCGAGCCGATGAAGGCAAAGTAAACACCAACGAGCCTTCACAATGTGCAGCAACGATGTTTAAAGACCATGCTTGTATGCTTCGGCTTCATAGAACAGCCTTCTTGTTGATGAAGCCGACCGGCAAGCCTAATTGACACTCTTCGAAAGGGGTAAACGATGATACTCGTCCGCAACGTGTTTCAACTCAAGTTTGGAAAAGCCAGGGAAGCAACTGCTTTGATGAAGGAGAACGAGGCGCTCCTTAAGAAGTATGGCGGTGCACAGATCCGTTACCTGATCGATCTCACCGGTCAGTTCTATACCCTCGTCATGGAAATTACATACAAGAGTCTTGCAGACCTGGAACAGTCGCAGAAAGAGACAATGGGAGCGAAAGAGTTTTCGGACTGGTATCAGAAATTCATCCCACTCGTGGAGTCGGGCCACCGGGAGATGTTTACGATCCTGAACTGATCTTCACTGTTGCGCAATTGATGTTGGTATAAATAGAGCGCTTATTGATCCCATCAACTGGAGGTGACCATGGAAAGATATCTTGTGATTTCTCCTCACACGGTACAGGATTGCAAGCAGGCCCTGAAAGAAGTGCATGCCGCCGGATACATCACGCATTTCGATTGGGGCTGTATGGATGGCGATCACACCGGCTGGGTTGTTCTTGAGGCCGAGAACGCTAAACAGGCCCTGATGGTGGTACCAACCTCGCAGCGTCATACCGCGAGAGCTGTGAAGCTTGCCAAATTCTCTCCTGCTGACGTGGAGAAAATGCACCACCAGTAGCTGTAAGTTGGTCAGGGGAGTTGTGTGTCGTGTACGACTGCGAGTGAGAGAAATGGTCGAAAACGCCGAAATGCGCATAACGTCGCGCGCCTTTGAGGTTATCAAAAGCATGGAGAGCTTTGTCGAACAGAACCTCAGCTCATTGCTCAAGCCTGTGGAAGATAGCTGGCAACCAAGTGACTTTCTGCCGGACCTGACGCAGGCAGACTGGAAACAACAGGTCAGCGACTTCCAAGAGCGGGCCAAAGACCTGCCGGATGAACTGCTCGTGATTCTCGTCGGCGACATGATAACGGAAGAGGCGCTCCCGACGTACCAAACTTGGCTCAACAGGCTCGAAGGTGTCACCGACCTAACCGGATCGAGCAATACACCCTGGGCACGCTGGAGCCGAGGATGGACCGCCGAAGAAAACCGCCATGGAGATCTCTTGAACAGATATTTGTACCTCTCCGGTCGGGTGGACATGCGCTCGATCGAGACGACCATCCACCATCTCATTAATAACGGGTTTGACCCACAGACGGGAAACGACCCATACCGCGGGTTTGTGTACACATCGTTTCAAGAAAGGGCGACGAAGATTTCTCATCGAAATGTGGGGATTTTGGCGAAACAGGCCGGGGAAGACCGGCTGCACAAGATCTGCGGTCTCATTGCCGGGGACGAGGCGCGGCATGAGAAAGCGTACAAACTGTTCATGTCGAAGATCTTCGAGAGTGATCCAGCCGGGGCGGTTTTGGCTTTTGCGAAGATGATGAAAGCGAAGATCACCATGCCGGCATTACTGATGCACGATGGCAAGAACAATAATCTCTACAGGAAATTCTCTCTTGTTGCGCAAAAAGCGGGGGTCTACACGGTAAAAGACTATGCGGAGATTATCGGATCATTGGTCGAGGAATGGAAAGTAGCGGGCCTTGGTGGCCTTTCCGATGTTTCAGCTAAGGCGCAGGAGTATCTGTGCGGCCTTGCGGAGAGGTACAACAAGCTGTCCGAGCGGGTAAAGTTCTCAGGATCGGAAAAATTCAACTGGATCTATGACAGGGAGATATCGCTGGCGCCCGTTTCAGCACCGTGACGTTGATTGCATCAATATCCAAAGAGCCCCATCATCACCCTCACAAGAATCAACGCCCACCCCACCATCACGAGAATCCACGCGATTTTCTTCGCGACCTGAACAAGAATAACAAAAGCAGTCAGCAGCGCGAGATAGCCTATCGGATCAGCCAGATCAGTAGGAACCCTTGCGGTCGGCAAAACGCGCGTGAGCAAGCAGACAACAAGCATCCCAACGTAGTGAGCCAGCGAATACAGGAACGTGAGAACAGCCGAGAGAATTTCCTTCCATGGTATATCAACGAGAGAGATCCAACACTCTGCTATTCCATTCATGGCGATTCCTTCGTGAGCACTTTTCTATTTCTGTTTTTCGTCTATCTGAAGCTTTGATCCAGCGACCTCAAAACGTCCCACGATAACCCCCGATGTTGCCGCATCCGCAACACCCTTGAACCCTGGCTGCTTGCCTCCAACACTGATCTCGAAAACACCGGGCTGGACCACGCGTTTCGCCGCAGCGTCGATCAGTGAAAGCTGTCGCGGTGCAAGCGTAAAGGAAACGGTTTTCTTCTCCCCTGCATTGAGTTGCACCCGGCGGAACCCCTGAAGCGCCCGGATGGGGACGGGCACAGATGCCCGCACATCCGTAACATAAAGCTGAACAACTTCTTCACCTGCACGTTCGCCGGTGTTCTTCACATCGACGGAAACATGGATGCTGTCCCTTGCCCGAACACGCCGCGGCATCCGAAGGTTACTGTACCTGAAACGTTGTGTAGGACAGACCATGGCCGAATGGAAAGAGAGGCGCGCCTTTGAAGTAGCGATACGTTCTTCCATCCATATTGTAATTCGTGAACGGTGGGAGCTGCTCGGCCGATTTGTAGAACGTTACCGGCAGACGACCCGCAGGATTGTAATTGCCGAAGAGCACATCTGCGATCGCAAGGCCCGCGGCCTGACCGGGATACCAGGCCTCGATGATCACAGGAACATGCTCCGCCGCCCAATTCACAGCTACAGCGCTGCCGTTGAGGAGCACAAGCACCATAGGTTTTCCCGTCGCAGCTACTGCCTGAAGAAGCTCTTCTTGTGGTTTCGGTAAGCCGATGTCTACGCGATCACCCCCCTTGAAGCCTGGCACGTTTACAGGCATCTCCTCACCCTCGAGACGCGGTGACAACCCCATTACGAGCACGACAACATCCGCTGCCCGCGTCGCTGTGAGGGCATCCTCCGCCAGATGGGGGTTTGGCTGTGACCAGACGAGCTGCACGCTTGCATCGGGCCGGCGATCAGAAAACTCGAGCTTCAGATGCCGCGGTATGCCTGCCTGAAGTTCAACATACTTCCACTGTGTGAACGCAGAGTGCCAGGCGGAATCATCGGCGATCAGCGAATCGTCGAGGGTAAGGTGTGCGGCGCCAAAGGCTCTCACACCAAGAGCATAGCGACCCGAAACGGTTGGGGTAATTGTCCCAGTCCAGCGCACGCTGAAGCTGTCCACATTCATTCCGGCTATTGGAGAATCCTGCCACCAATTATAGTCAACCCTCTCGTCAATGCGCGTTCGAAATGGCTGACCTTGAAACCGTTGGTTGTTGAAGTATTCTGCTTGCAGGCCATTGATATTGGGAGTCTCGCCGCCAGGCAAAAGCACTGTCGGCGGAACAACCGTCAGTGAAGGCATATTCTCAGCTGCATCGCAGCCTCTGGAGTAAGTCACGCTGGTGCCAGGCGGTGCTACCCGTTCAACGCCTTCCAATGGTGTGATGGGATTTGACGGGATTCCGTTGTAGTTGCCGAGCAACAGTTCAGCATCGTCTGCGTTCGGGCCGATCACCGCAATAACCTTCTTGCCCTTCTTGAGAGGCAGCAATCCGCCTTCGTTTTTGAGCAAAACGATTGACTTTCGTGCTGCCTCAACGGCGAGATTCTGATGTTCTTTGGAGTCGTTGACCGTGATAGGAATGTTGGCATATGGGACACGTTCCGGAGGATCAAACATGCCGAGCCTGAAGCGTGCGCGGAACAGACGCCTCACCGCGACATCAACTAATTGTTCGCTGACAAGCTTCTGCCTGACGGCTACACCAAGGCTGTCATACGTCACACCGCAGTTTAGATCGGTGCCGGCGAGGAGCGCCCGCGCCGCCGCCTGAGGTGCCGTCTTGTCAACCTTGTGGGATGTGTAGAAGTCCATGATTGCCCAGCAGTCGGAAACGACGTATCCGCTGAATCCCCACTCGTCCCTGAGAATTTTCTGCAGCAGCTCGCTGCTTCCGCAGCACGGCTCACCACGAAAACGGTTGTAGGCGCACATGATAGATTGCGCATTTGCCTCCATCACGGTTGCACGGAACGCCGGCAGATATGTCTCGCGCAGGTCGCGCTCATCTACGAGAGCGTCAAACACATGCCGATCGGGTTCGGGCCCGCTGTGCACAGCAAAGTGCTTTGGCGTGGAGATCGTCTTGAGGTACTTGGGATCATCTCCCTGCATTCCCTTGACAAATGCGACTCCGAGCCTTCCTGTCAAATAGGGGTCCTCGCCGTAGGTTTCCATGCCGCGTCCCCATCGGGGATCACGAAAAATATTGATGTTGGGGGACCAGAAGGTGAGTCCCTCATAGATACCCTGGCGTCCCTTTTGGACAGCATCGTGATGCTTGGCGCGGGCTTCATCGGAGATGACTGTCGCGACACGAAACATCAGGTCGGCGTCCCAGGCTGCAGCCAGGCCGATGGCCTGAGGAAAAACAGTTGCCCTTCCTGAACGCGCCACGCCATGCAGCGCCTCATTCCACCAGTTGTATGCAGGAACGCCCAACCGCTCGATGGTCGGTGCTGTGTACAGCATTTGGCTAACCTTCTCGTCGAGCGTCATGCGCGAGATAAGGTCATTGACCCGATCTTCCAGCGGAAGGTCAGGATTCTTGAAGGGAAACGCTGCTTTTGAGTTGCCCGGCTGATTCTGACCGAGAGCAATGCCGCAAAAAGCTGTGCAGAGTAAAATGACCAAGATGCGGATTCTGCTCACCAAATTTCTCATATCTTCTCCTGCAAGCTATGTATTTGCGATTCTGACGGTGCTTAGAGAACTCTCGTTGAAGAGCAAGATCAGAAACAGTACCACCTTCAACGCTTGATGCCCAGGTGTCAGCGAAAATCGGCAACGTTATTTCTGCAGCCCGCCCACCCAAGCGGTGCCGCAGATCGTACTGTAGGGACATTGCGGACACGCTTTGTCAAAGTGATCCGTTGCCTCAAAGGGAACGTCGGGATTGAGGATCTCGTCGACGAGGCGGAACATGATCGGCTGGACCGCATGGTAAACCTCTGCAGCAGTGTGCTTGTTGCCGCCGATGTCGATTTCGATGTCTGTTGTGATTTCATTCCGGCCGAGGAAAAGATACGCCGGTGTTATTGCATCAACCGGGACGCCCGTTGACTGGGAGTACAATAACATGTACACCGGCAGTTGAAAGGACCCAATCGCATCCCGCCATGTGGAGGAATCACCTGCATCAAGTTTGCCGAGATTGATCCTGACCGACTTGTCGTCGCGTCCCGTTTTGTAATCCAGGATTGCGTAGTGGTTGCCTCGGCGTTCGATGCGGTCGAGTCGCCCACTAAAGCAATACCCGTTTGCCATAACGGAGAGTTCTTGCTCCAACGCAAGCAGCTCGATTGGACCGCGCTCCATCATTGGAATTTGATAGCCCGTCAGAAATGCGTCGAGCTGGCGCGTGGCCTGTTGCTTCACAAGATATACAGGACCGATGGGATCGCTGCCATATTCTTCTGTGAAAAGTCCGTCGATCACCCGGGGCAGCCGCGCGCGGTCAAGAACATCTGGAGCAAGCACACGTTCAACAAGGCCATCAAAATATACTTTCAGCACTTTATGAACGAAGGATCCAATTTGACGCTGGTCAATATCTTCTGCTACCTCCTCTTTTTCTGAAAGCCGCAAAACGTGCGCGTAGTAGAATTGCAGCGGACATCGGAGGTATGCATCAAGAGACGTGGCAGTATGTTCAAACTTCTTCAGGTGTTCGACAACGGTCGAGGTTTTCTGGATTGCCTCTGGGCGAGAAGTTGAGAGCCTCACGCTGTAGCGCACAACCCGAACAAGGTCTTTGACATCAAGATCCTTCTTGCTCTTCTGTTGCTCCCAGAGGAGCTTTTCGAGGAAACGGCTCTTCTCGTGATTCCCGGACTCCGTGAAGAAGCAGTGCACCTCCCTAGCTCCGGCAAGCAGCGTGCTGAAATAGTATTCGACGAGCTTCTCGCGATCACAGTGTGTTTCCAGATGCAGCGTTTCCCGGAGGCGTTGAGGCAGAAGCACGTCGTGGCCGCGGCCGCCAGGGATGACATCGTCGGTTGCATTCAGGAAAAACACGGTGTCGAATGAGAGATTGCGGGTCTCAAGCAGACCGAGTACCTGGAGCCCCCTGAGCGGCGTGCCGTGGAAAGGCACTTCCTCGGTCGCCATAGCATTCTGAAGAAATGTGAAATAATCGGCCAGTTGGGCAAAGCGGTGACCAGCAAGCAGGGACTCGCTGATCGTGTTCAACAACTCGATGCACCTCTCAGCATAGGGACGGAATAACGCGTGGCGAGTAGCGGTGCTCTGTTTATGGATGTATTGCAGAACCTCGATGGCTTTGACCGCAAAATCCTGCAGTGATTGAAAACTAAGGAATTTCCGGATTGTTTGATCGTGAACAGTCTTGAGATGATTCTTCAACTCGGAGATGGTCACCTCGATGTTGCTCGTAGCGAGTCCCCGGCGGACGTTGTCAAGGAGCTTACTATCTTCCTCCAGGGACTCGAGAGCAACAAACATCTTCGATTGGTTCCGCGCGAGATGTGTTTCGATCGCGTGAAACAACACACGTGTGACATCTGCCCTCTGTCCGAAAAGAATATTCTTGGTGTACGGATGGAGGACATACGTTGTGTAGTCGGATACCGACACCTTGCCGTTGAGAGCCCCGGCACTTACCTTGATCAAGCTACTCAAAAAGCCAAAGAGGGGCGTACGCTCCAAAGGATAGCCCAGAGCGATATTGTAGCCGTCCCTTGGGAGAAGCGGAAGCGTATGGTGGATGACCGGGAAGAGGGCGTCCGATGTCGGCAGTACCAATGACCGTTCGCTCGTTGATGGTATCGCCTGTCTCGATCATCGCTTTGACTTTCTGGCTTACGGCGAACACCTGGCCGTGTGTATCAGAGGCCTTATAGAGATAGCACTTCGGCGAGCGGTCTGCAACAGAGAGTTCTTTGGCTTTTGTCTCAACCCCGATGCTCGCGAGTTGCTTCTGCAGTCCAGGACCTTGCTGTGCCATAAAGATTGTATTGTCGCGACGCAAGAGGCTTCTGATGATTCGCCGCTCGAGAGCTGTGTACGCGTAGAATCCGGCAAGGATGATGCTGGCGTACCGACGAAAGGTCCACAGCGTCAAGGTTGTCGGCAACCCTTCGGTAATCCAGCGACCGCGTGGTGAAGCCCCTCTCTTCGACCAAAAAATAGAAGCGCTCAAAGTACTGAGGCAGGGCCTGGACTCTTCCCAGCGGAACGGAAGACAAAGCTTCTCGTATATGGTTGATTGTGACGTCAGCCATCACAAGCTCTTCCATTTCAGCAAAAATCCTCAGTCCCAACCCCACGAATCGATCCACCGAGTTGAAATGATCACCACCGAGATGGTTGGGAAGTGTGGTATGGATATCGAAGAGAAGTGCCACCGCATCGAGGCCTTCAAGGGCTCGACGGCAAACCTGAAGTTTCTTGGTAACCAGGTATTCAATGAAAGAATCGATAGAGAATATGTGAGGCGGAATGAAGCTGCCCTGCAGCTGGTCTGCAATTGCCTTGCGGACGAAATGCGCCGGGCGCTTACCGGGAAATACAATGATCGAACGGCTGAAGTCGTTTGTGTCGGACGTCAATTGAGTAACGACCGCCTGAACGAGGTTTTGCGTCGGCGCTATGACAATTGTTCGGCTCACGAGACAGCGTGGATGCGTTGGTGATCGATGTAGACGAGCAGACCCCGGATGATTCGATCCTTGTAAAAATTTCTGAGGACGTTCAGATACTTCTTAATCTGTTCTGAATATTCCGGCTTCTTGTCACCTGTTTTATAGTCGATGACAGTTATCACGCTTGGATCGACAACCACACGATCCATTCGGACAAGAGCCCCATCGTTTGCCACAAACTCCTGCTCATTGAGCACCGTTCGGCCTTCCTTGTGAATGAAATAGGGATGCAGATCAGGGAGGAGCAGGATATCTTTCAGCGTATTGCTTATCTCGGTCACCGGTCTGTCAAAAGGCATGCGTATCTGTGCTTGCCGGATTGCTGCCTCAAGGATTTCGCCGCTTTTTTCGTCGGTGTACTCGATGTTTTCAAGCACAGCATGGAAGAACTCGCCCCGCCGTGTCTCATGAAAAGCAATGCCTGCATATTCAGCCGGACGAATATCGGACCGCGGCAGATCGTGACAAAGTTCAACACCACCCTCTGCCACTGCGGCGCTGCGTTCTACCATTGGCTTCTGATGGGCTTCGTAGCCGCTTGCAGGAAGGAACTCGGAGGGGACTTTCCCCCGATGAGCCTTCACGCTTAGGATGTACATTTCCTCTTCGGCTCTCGTGAACGCAACGTAGAGCTTGTTCAAATCGTCCACCGTGTGCCGCAACTCCTTCACATGATAAAGCTGCGCGAGCTCAGGCACCTTTTCAGCCAGATCTTTCGTGAGGCGAATGAGCCGCACCCCATCGTCCCCCTCTTCGAGGTACAGGCTGTCGCGTCGTGGCTGCGAGTCGTAAAGGAGAACAATAACGACTTTTGATTCGAGCCCCTTTGCCTTGTGAATCGTCATGACTTTGACAGCATCAATATCAGTGGGGATGTCGACGTTCCAATCGGCGTCTTCGGACGACTCCTCGGCATAGTGAAGAAATGCCTTCAAAGTGTTTTCTGCCCGTTCCTCGAAATCCTTGACGACCTCAAGGATCTTGACCAACGTCGCTTCTTCATCGGGGAGCAAAGAGAAAATGCTGAAACTCTTGTAGGTCTCGGAGATGAGATCATACACAGGCAGATATCCGACGACATTGAAGAGGTTTTCGAAATACTCCTGCCAGAGGTCGGGATATGTTTCGCGGAAGAACAAATAGAGAGGACGATCATGCCGAGGTGTCAGTCGGTGCGTGAAGAGAAAATCCAGAAGGTCCTGTCTCCGCACAGGCTGATGGTGTTGACGCAATAACCGCTCGAACACGTCACTCAGTATGAATGTCGCGAACGAAAGATCGTCGATGGGAGAATCAAGGAACTGGAGCAAGCCCAGCAGCTCTCCGGTGACCTTGCGACTGCGGACGTCGAGGCTGCTGTGAGAGACAAACGAGATCCCAGTCTCATTGAGCCATCCGCTGACTTCGACAATATCACGATTGCGCGGGGATAGGATGGTAATGTCCGAACGTTGGTAGCCGCGAGTGAGACAGTCGGCGACCACTGCGAGTAGCTTCTGCCTCTCAGGAAGCGGGGCTGAATCGTCCGCCTCTGCATCAGCTGCAAACGAGGTTAGTTCAACGTATCCCTTTCCACGGAACCCCTCCTTCACAAGTTGAGCGTCGATAGCCAAGCCGCTTGCTTGCTCTGCTCCGGCTATGGCCTTCCCGGGTACGTTGTTTTTAAACACATCATCGTTGAAGCGGAGTATCTTCTCAAAACTCCGGTAGTTTGTTGCTAATGTCTTCGGATCCTTTTTGGCGGATGGAAAGACGTTCTCATCCCGCAAACGCTTCATGATTGTCCAATCTGCACCGCGGAAACCGTAGATCGACTGCTTCATGTCGCCAACGACGAAGAGGCTGCCCTTCATGGAAACAGCGTTGCCGACCAGCGGCTCGATGGTTTCCCATTGGATTGGGTTTGTATCCTGGAACTCATCAATCAGGTAGTGGCAAAGCGTCTCACCCAGGCTGTAGTAAATCTCCGGCACGATGCCCGGTTTGAGGTACTCCGCCAGTTTCTTGATCACGTCTGCGATATCGATCTTGCTCTGTTCGCGCTTTACCGCGTCGATCGATCGCGAAAGAACAGTATGCGCTTCGGCATACGGTTGGTAGTGCTGCCGCGCCTTCAGAACAATGAGCCGCCCCCGGAGCTGAGCAATATCATTGCACAGCGACTGGCAATCGGCAAGCGTGCGCTCGTATTCTGTCAACCCGCTGCCCGATTTTGTCACAGGAGGAAACGGCAATTTGTGGTTAAGAATTCCGTCGATGTCCCCAGACCGTGCCGACTCCACAAGAGTCTCAAAGCGCTTGCTTTTCACAACCCTCGGTCGGTTGGTAGCAACATCAAGCTCCAGAATCTGCTGAATGATTTGACTTTCATCATTGCGAATCGCGGCTGCATGATTTTCCAGGCGCAACTGTTTTGTTGTCAGAATAATTCTCTTGTACAGGTCCTTCACCTTCGCAGCGAGGTCGGGATATGGGTTCCAGAGGAAGCGGTCATCGGCGGCACGGCTCTCCAACAGCAAATCAAGGAGTTGAGTCAGAAGGCGGGCGGAATCGGTGCCCTGGCTGAGTTCGCGGGCAAAAAGATCGAAGGCATCGTCGAGGATTGCATCGCTGTCAAGGACGATCTCGAGGTCGGGGGATAGCCCCAGCTCCAGCGCAGAGGCCTTGAAGACACGCGCAAGGAAGCTATCGATTGTTTGGATCTGAAAATCGGAGTAGTTGTCGAGGATTTCCTCAACCAGGCGATCGGCCTGCAGCTGCAACTCAGAGCGAGTGAGAGAAAGCAAGGGGGCGAGCTCTTCGAGAGTGTCTGGTTTTCCAAGAGAGGCTAGCTTCAGTGCGCCCAGGACGCGCTGTTTCATCTCTCGTGCTGCGTTGTTGGTAAACGTAATGGCGAGAACGTTTTTCAGGTTGTTGCTAGGGATCATCTTTGAAAGGAGAATCTGGACGAAGCGCTGCTTGAGTGCCGTTGTCTTCCCTGAACCAGCAGAGGCTGTGACGACGGTGTACTTCGGCAATTCGCCAGCGAACAGACTATCGTTTTCGAGGATGGTTGGCATGGAGGAGTTACACGCAAAAACAATTTAGGAAATATTCTCAAATATTCGAGAGGAAAACGACGTACCGCGGGGCGGGGGAATAGCGGGAGGAGCGCTTATTCGAGCTTGAGTTTTTTCAGCTTCGGCTTGATCACAAAGACGCAGTACGGTGCGTTCTGATGATTATTAAAATAATCCTTGTGGTAATTCTCCGCGGGATAGAACTCTTTGAGAGGTTGAATTTGCGTGACGATCGGATCGCTTATCACCTTCTGCGCCTCGGCCATGGACGTCTCGGCAATGGCTTTTTGCTTCTCGTCATGATAGAAAATGACGGAACGGTACTGCGTACCCACATCAGCTCCCTGCCGATTCAGCGTCGTTGGGTCGTGGGCCTCCCAAAACACCCGCAGTAATTGTTCATATGTGATCTTTGTGGGATCAAAGGTGATTTGCGCCACCTCCGCATGACCGGTCGTGCCCGTGCACACTTCTTCGTATGTCGGATGTACCTTTGTGCCACCCGCATAGCCAGGGACAACTGACTGAACGCCGGTCAATCTCTGGAAAATTGCCTCGACGCACCAGAAACAACCCGCACCAAATGTAGCTTTCTCCATATGTACCGCCTTTCTGCCCTCTTGAGCGAAGACAGACAAACAGACAAACAATGGCAAGATGAATTTCATAGAACGAACCTTCTGACCGTCGAGATGAATAACAACATTAGGGACAGAAAAGTTGCGGCCTTGCTCGAAGGGGGCGCAACTTGTCTGGATTGGTCCCAAGATGGGGAAAATCAACAGGATGAGGGAAACCGCTACGTGCTGCGAGGCAACCGCTTGTAGATAACGAACTGGCTGCCGCGCGCAAGAGGCTTTGTAATGTCTCCCTCACTCAGGGTTGTGAGTTCATGACGGATGACCAGTGGCAGCGCGTGGAGATTGACTGGGCCCACAATGCCGCCCTGCTCACGCGATGCCGAGATCGAAAACATTCTGGCCAACGAATCGAATGGCATGCCGGAAACCAGCAATGTGTAGAGCGAATCGGCTAACCGGCGCTCGGAACAGACAATCTCGGCAATCGAAATTGTGGTGGGTTCCTCGAAATGTATGCGAACGGTTTGACGGATCCACAATGAAACGGGGGCCCCGTCAACAAGAGCAGGAGAGAATTGCCACTGGCGAACGGCTGCAAGTGTAAGGCTGTCCCATTCGTCGCTTCCGCTTGGCGTTAACAAGAGGGCGTCGCTTACAGAGCCCTCTTTGGTGATTCGAATCTTTATGTCGATCGCGATTTCGGGGCTCGTTGATGCGTACGGCCAGGGCGGAAAAGAAACCCGGTGAATCAAATGAGGGAGGACATCAGGCTCTGCGGTCGGTTGAAAGGAGGCGCAGCCACAGAGCAACAGGGCGGCAATGACGATGACGATCATAACACACCTCGTTGAATATAGCAATCAGGGGAGGACCACCGCATCCCCACACTGTAACATACAATACTGCCAATTCAGTGTCAACTGAGTAAGGAGATGTACATGAACATTCTAATAAAGGGCGCTACTGAATTCGCCCCGGTACTTCTGTGTAATTGGGTGCTCTTCGCCAAGGAGTTTGAAGATGGCAATACAGGCTTTCCGTGAGCTGTCGTCTTGGTAGTAACGTTCCTGCCGGATGACGTCGATGAAGCGTTGGAGTGCTGTGCCGAAGTCATGCACGAAAAGAGACTGAAGGGCAGATACATAAAGTTGCCGGACATCACTTTCAGGCAGTCGGTCGACATGGGGAGCGAGTTCGTGGAGTTGCGCAAATGTCTGGATGGCTTCCAGGATATCTGAGTGCTTCGGCACGTCGAGGTTTTCAATCAAACTCGACGCCCTTGGGGGGTCGCTGAAGGCTACACTCTGGGCCAGCAATATCCGCGCGAACGTATTGCCGGGATCGAGGGGTACAACCTGTTCAAGAAGCGCCCGGGCTGCGCCGTGGTTTCCTGCTGCAAGAAAAGCTTCCGCCTGCTCGATCTGTTTCCGGTGCTTGCCGGGGATGGCGTTCTGCAGCCATCGTTGAATCTGGTATTCGGGCAGCACACCGACGAACTCATTAACCACAACCCCATCAATAAACAACTTCACATTCGGGATGCTGCGGATCTCATAACGCCCGGCGACATCGACGTGTTGTTCGGTGTCAACCTTTGCCAGCACCCACGCGCCCTCGTTCTGGCTTGCCAACTTTTCAAGGACGGGGTCCAGCACCTTGCACGGACCGCACCATTCTGCCCAGAAGTCGACAAGCACAGGAACCGTGTGACTTCGTTCGATAACGTCCTGTTGGAAATTCGTCACATCATATGCCATAGCACGCACACCCTCATTGGATGGGATTTGAACATGTCCTTACTTGAGAACACTTCAAGGTGAGGGGGAGTTTCCGGCGTCTACTTGTTTGAGAGGCAGCTCGCTTTGAGGTATTTGCAGAATTGCATGCGGCCATAGAGAACCAAGTAATGGTCGAGGTTGCTGTGAATGAAGAGCAATCGGTGGTTTTCAAGGTCCCCTGGTGCAAGAGCGGTCTCGTCCGTTGCGAAGTAAGGAATCTTCCAATCGGCAAGATCTTCCATCAGGCTTTCGGTTTCTTCTTTTGTTCCGCCGGAATCGGTATACACGTTAATCAGCTTGCCGTCATAATGGTCGATCCAGTAGGCATATTTTTCCGTCTGACCATAGAGTGCATCAAAGAGGTACACCTCTCGTATTTTCTCCGGCATTCCCCCTCGCATCAACGCGAATGAAATGCCATGATAGGCACCACTGTGTCCGGAGAGAATAACTGTTCCAATGGTTCGCGTCTTAACCTTCGATTCACAAACAAGGAACTCGACGACATCTTCCAACAACCTCTTAAGACCGCCGGCGTCCTCAAGCTTGCCCCCAAACGAGTCCGGTGCATTATACGGACCTTCCGGGACGACGAGAATGGCATTCTTACCGCTCTCGGCAAGCTGTTGGGGAAATTTGTATCGTTGGAGAACGGTATCGATACTGTTGTGCCATCCGTGGATATGGACGATAAGGTCGACGGCCTCGGTCTGGCGGAAACCCCTTGGAATGAAAATGGCGACGCTGCTATCGCTGTAATGCCTGTCGGCCGGAAAATTCTGGTTTCCATATATGTGGCCTGCTGCGCGCCGGGGGTGGGGAAAGGGAGCAGAAGAAAGCCGAGTTACAAGAAGCTCTCCGTATTCGGCGTAGGGCTGACGAGACTCTTGAGCAGCAAGCACAATCGGGAGCGTGAGCGCCAGAAGGCAGAAGAGCGGTCGTTTCATAGCAACTCGTCTGGGAGGGGCTTTCCTTGATTGAACGTAAGTGCGCAAATGGTGTGGAGATCTGCGGCGTTGAAGAACAATCCTTCCCGCTGCGTCAGCTGCGATCGTACAATGTCGATCCGCAGGAAGGGGAACGTTTGATTGTGACCAAACGCATCAGGCTCGATGCCAAAACAGATAACCACGATGTGGTCAAAGAACTCGAAATACCAATCCAGCCAGGCATCCGTGTTCAGTACCTGCAGGAGTTGATAGAGATCTTGTCTGAGTTGGTACACGTACAGAGGGTCCTGAAGAGTGGTTTCTGTCGCGTCGAGAATGTTGACGCGGAACTGAAAAGTCTGTGTCTGTGGATCAATCTCAAGCAGGAACATCTCCGCGTACAAATCGTGAAACATATGGGTAAACGTGTAGATCTTCCACGGGTCGGTGATGGCAACGACCTTGCCGACCTTGAGGTTCTGGATTTCCTCGTCGTAGGTTCGAGAGCGGGCTGGTCGGTCGTTGGCTGCAAGCATCTCCTTGCGGTACTGCTTGATCTCGTTGGCTGTCAAGAGTCGCCGCTGCTTTCTTCCCTCGGGGAACGGTTTGTCGGATGTCTCGCGGTGGATGTCTCGAACCCTCTTCTTATCCAGCTCCTCCTGGAACACAAGAGAATGTGGCTTCGTCGGCCGGAAGAACATCGCTCGCCGGATGAACTGAACAACGGTTGAAGCATCAAGCACTTCGTTTGCCTGAATGGCAAAACCCGTTGCCATGCCGATGAAGATCAATCCCAAAAGACTCCCAAGAAACCTTTCCTCGAGCAGGAGATAGACAAGATAGAGCGCCACAATGGCCCAGGACACAACAGAGAGAAGAAAAACCCAGGTGAGCAAACCAATGATGAAGGATTCCACCATCGAAAAAAACTTGTCGTCGGATGACAGGCAGATTTTTCGGAGTGTCAGAAATGAACCAATAAGAACGAGAAAGACTATAAAGACAATTCCCATGAAGATGCTACGATACACTATGACGGGTTCGCTGGTGGAGCGGATCGCTGCAGATCCAAGAGCCGCTGATTTTCTTCTTCGAGGCTTTTAATCCTCTCCTCGGCAAGGCGCTTCTCTCCTGCGACCTTAACGATCGGCAAGATCGTCCCACAAAGGATGATCGGTAACAGAATATAGATCGGCTCGAAAAGAATATTGTGTCGATTGAAAAGCCAGACATTGATGACCAACGTTGCTATGGCAAAAGCGAGCGAAACAGTGATCATATACCCGCTTCGGAATGTATAACTAAAAATGGAGAGCAAAACCACAAGGGCGGTGATAAGCAATACACCCCATTCGTTGTGTACGTGGACAAAGGAACGGCCAAATATAGTGCTGAAGGCTTGCAGATAACCCCAGCCGTACGTCGGAAACTGATATGGTGGACCCACCGGATCGATAAGAACAATCTTCCCCTTGTAGAGTTGCCACGCTTCCTCAAGGGATCGTTCTTTCCTTAACTGCCAATCCCAAGTCGGTGAAAACGAGAGAGAATCGGTCGCGGGATTGGCTGTTGCATCGACTAGGTCCCACTGTCTTGTCTGGGGAGTGGCTCGGATGTATGAAAGGCCATCTTGTTCGATTTGTATGTTGTACGAACCAATCCGTATGCCGGAACGGGAAGATGGGACTTTCTCTCCGTCCGGAATGTCGAAGTAGCGCTTGAGAGCAAGGACGGCGACATCTGGCACCGGTTCGCCAGTGTTGCTCTCTCTGAATCCCATGGGGACTAAACGATAGAGGGGGCTATAGTCTCCCATGTAAAGAGAAAACATGGTCAAAAATATGTTGAATGAGATCCTGCCATAGGTGCTGAACTCTTTCAACTGAAGGGACAATACCCCCCAGGGCATCTTGAGACGACCGTACATTGGATGATTGACCCACCAAAACCGTGGCTCGTCCAACGGTTCTTGTCCGTGCCACCGGTAGGACGGAGAATTCAGCGGACTTGGTACACCGAACACAGCGACACTGTCGGCGACAATTTCTTGGATGCTTTTGATGATCCCCGGGGATGGTCGCAGCTGCTCCGGCAGAGGCACGATGACAACTTTCGCCCCGGCGATCTTCAATCGGTGCACGGCATACCTTGCGGCCTCCAGGTAGGTTTTCTGTGACATCATATCGTACATCGGCAGGGTTGCGAATGGGGGATCAACTTTTTTTACTGATTTGATGTCGGGTGGGGCGCTTTGGATGAGCGCAAGGTCGAGGAAGTGGAGCTCAAGCGGTCGAAGCATGTGGAAACTGAAAGCCCCCACCGACGCGGCAAAGATGAGCATGCTCCAAATGAAATATCGCAGGACGAGAGGGGTCTTCATGCTGGGTGCGTTCCTGGCGGCCTGTTGTCGGTTAATGTCCTTGATGCCTTTCCCTGAACGCGCAATGCTCGGCAGTGGGTATTCCATGCGATCTGCCGGGAGCAAAAAAAGTTCTTGATTGTGCGACGAAGAGTGGTCGTTGACCGGATGGAATGCTTGATTATGCCAATACCGTCGCCGGGATTCCTAGCGACCGTATCGCAGACACCTGAATGCCCGAGCCCGCTACTCTGCACTGAAGGAGAGGAGGGTAGCCGGTGCCAGCCACTACTTGTAGCTGGCGACCGCGCGGTCAACCGTCTCGTAGGTCTTGAAGACTTTGATGAGCTGGGTGATGGCGAAGAGGCTTTCCACCTTGTCGGTAACGCGAGCAAGCCGCATCTCTCCCCCCTTATTCTTCACGGAGGTCATCGCTGCGATCAGCGTGCCGAGGCCCGAGCTATTCACCCACTTTACCTGCCCCATATCCAGTACGATCTTTCCAAATCCTTCCTGGAGTAGATTGTAGATTTTCTCGCGAACCTCAGTGGTATCCGGCTCACCCATCAAGTTGCCCTTGAAGGTAAGCACAGCGACGTTGCCATGCATCTTTTCCTTAATAGTCATAAGAGTCTCCCTTGAAAAATTCTGTCGATGGTGACTGTTCTGCTCTGCGTGAACGCTCGATCACCCGTGGCTCTGTGACCTAAAATGGTACTGCCTTTTTTACCGAATGTCAACACTGTGCCCCGCGACGCAGTTTCAGGGATTTTCCGGCTGAATGGCGCATTGTCTCATGACGGGAGATACGCAATGGTTGATTTCCAAACACTCTCCTTGTATCATTGTCCTATGACCATCGTTCCTATCGTAACACTTGAAGAGCCCGATCTCCAGCCGTACAAAACGCTCCGCCGTCCGGTGGAGCACCAGCGGAGCGGCATTTTCGTCGCAGAAGGAGGGAGGGTTGTAAGAAGACTGCTTGAGAGCCGGCTCGATGTGATTTCTGTCTTGCTGACGCCGGAATGGCTTGAGTCCTATCGCCCGCTTCTGGAACCAAGGGAGGAGAGCACGCGCGTTTTTGTTGCCCCGAAGCAACTCGTGGAGTCGATTGTCGGCTTCCATTTACATCAGGGGATCATGGCGGTCGCACGAATTCCTCAGCCGGCCACACTTGCAGCGATCCTTGCCCGCACGCGTCCTCCTCTGTTCCTGGTAGCAGTCGATGGTCTTACGAACGCGGAGAATCTCGGCGTGTTGGTGCGGAACTGTGCAGCTTTCAGTGTCGACGCGCTCCTGGTCGGTGAAACATCAAGCAGCCCATACCTGCGACGTGCGGTGAGAAATTCCATGGGGGCGGTCTTTACGCTCCCGGTGGTGCATGTTCCCAGCCTCGTCGACGCGATCAGGCAGATGCAATCGGCGCACAATGTTTATGTTGTCGCAGCGCACCCCCATACTGAACAGAAAACTCTTCAGGAAACAGCGCTCCAGCGGGACTGTTGCATTGTGTTTGGGAGTGAGGGAGAAGGTATCACGCCGACGGTTCTTGCTGTGTGCAACGAGTCCGTCGCAATTCCTATGCGCAAAGGGGTCGATTCACTTAACGTCGCGAGCGCAAGTGCAGTGTTTCTTTATGAGGTGCAGCGGCAGAGAACATGAAAGGCCGATCAATGACCGGCCTTGTCGTTGAAACCCTCGATTTGTGGCCCGCCTATGTCACGACGCGGGCGACAACCTCGGATTGAAAGCCGATCTCGCGATGTGATTTATCGCAGAACGGCATGTCTTTGCTGTGCCCACAACGACACAGAGAGATTCGCTCCTTCCCGTTAAGGTCAAACTTCCCTCCATTCTGATCATAGAGCTCAAAGTTGCCTTCAACTTTGATACTGCCGTTATTCTTCACGATAATCTTGGTTGACATAACGAAACTCCCTTTGTGCGAATCACCATCTCTTCCTGTGTCAGTTGCCCTTCAGCGTAAAAGGAATCGTAAGAGTAGTCCGTTCCCACTCGAGCTTCAAGATGCCGGAACGGTTATCAACCCTCTCGAGAGAAATTGTCAATCGTTCAACATAATTCTGAAGGCTGTGCTTCTGCAGTTTGACGCGCGCAAAATCGAGGCGCGGATGATACACAAGTCCGGATTGGCCGGTCTCTTTGTTGACGATGAGTTGCCAGGTGGTTTTCGAGGGCAAGGTGTACAGGGAATAGGCCCCTTTTGGGACGGTTGTGCTGCCGAGGACTACATCTGCCTGGAGCATGAGCGCTGTTGCCTCGTTCGCTCCTGTTCGCCACACCCGATTGTACGGTACCACGCCGCCAATGATTTTCCTCCCGCGTGCTGAGGGGCGGCCGTAATTCACTGAAATAATCTTTCCATCCAACAGTATTTTCGCGGAGTCCCGTGGGCTGGCTACAATCAATGTCGGGCTCACTTTGAATGGTACAGAGAGCGAGGTGTTCTCCCACTCAATCTTGAGGGTGCCGGAGTTGTTGGTGCCGTGCTCAAGGATGAAAGTGAGTTTCTCCACAGGGTTCGCGAGAGTTCGTTTCTCGAGCGCAATGCGGGCGAGGTCCTGTTGTGGATTATACACCGTTCCCCATTGTCCAACCTCTTTGTTGATGATAAGCTTCCACTGTGTCTCGGTTGGAAAGGTGTACAATGAGTATTTACCTTTTGGAATTTCCATTCCGCCCAACTCCAGGTCAGCATCTGTGGTCAACAGCGTCGCCTTGCCGGAGCCGGTTCTCCAGACGCGGTTGTACGGCACAAAATCTCCCATGATCTTCCGGCCGTGAATTGATGGCCGGCCGTAGTTCACCGAAATCCTCTTTCCTGCTATAATCATCTCGGTCGAATCCCGGGGGACGACAATAGGCTGCTGTGCGAGCAGCAATTGCGTGAGAAGGAGTGCAAGCAACAGGGGAGCGATCGATCGATGATAGTGCGTATGTTGTTTCATGGGGTTGCGGATCCTGCGTGCTGGGCAACGCGAACAAATCTTACAGAAAATTCCTGCCGAGTGCAAGACAAGGGCATGCCATCCATGAAAGGATCATCTAGTGCCGCTTCCAAAAAGTAATGTTATGTCTTGAGATGGATGCTACCATCGGGAGCGGGTCCCGTTCACCCGCTAGGTGAACAGGACGCCTTTCTGAATATGCCGAAGGCATGGCATTGCCACAAGATCTTTTATTAGAAGTGGCACTAGGATGGTTCGAGCGGCCGGGCAACCATGACGCCGAGCCGCTTTGCGCTGGCGGCAAGGTATTCCACGAGAGTTTTCTCGGTAATCTGCACGTTCGATCCGGAGAGTGGAGCATGCAGGAAGTGGAGCTTGCCGTTTTGCCAGATCGCAAGACCGGTGTGCGAGACATCGATTCCCTGGATGTCGGTTGAGATCGCGAGAACATCACCGTTTTGTATTTTTGATGCGATCTTGTCCACCCCGTCTTTCGGTATGTGAAACATTGGGCGTTTGTTGATAGCTTCTTCCTGTTTTGTGATTAGCTTGATCAGTTCGGGCTGTCCCTTGAGCTGTCGATAAGAGTCAGGGTGAGTCGACATAAAGTCGATCTTTCGCTTGTATATAACCCCACCAATAGTTTTTGTGACGTTCTTCAAAACGCCCTTCTTCTCATTGTCGTAGACGTAATCAGTGAAATAATGCAGTCTGCTCGGATAACCATTGACGATCCCGCCGCGGTATCGGACGAACTGAAGCTCAGCTTTATAGTCTTCAAACGTAGTTTTGTTCTTCTTGATGCATCGGGCAAGGACCAGGGCGTTCTCATAGAAGGTTACACAATCGAGTCCGCGCATGTTTATGACCAGGTGTTCTTCCCCTGGTTGCTCCAGTGTATTTGCGATGTACTCTGTGCCGAGGAACGATTTTCCCATTGCAACGATTACCTCGCCAATGGGTTTCTGGCGAAGGTTAAGGGAGACCGCAAGCTCGAACTTCTTTGAGCAAATGGCGGCGTCATCATCCTGCAGTAGCGCGTTCCCGAGCGCGGGTATGCTGATCAAAGCCGGGACGCCAGCCGCGAGAGGAATTGTTTTCAAAAAAGCACGCCTGTTCATACAATATCCCCTCCTACAGTACCAGTCGGATCCCCGCAGTCAGCAGGAAACCCGAGTAATCGAATTCCATGGTTGTCGTTTCGGCTGTGGTCTCGCCGAACCGTGTTACCGTGCCCTCCATGGAACCCACCTGGGCAAACCGATAGCCTGCCTCCGCGTTGAGAGAGATGCCGTGAAACAACGGCACATTGGTTCCAAGGGACATGCCCACGCTGGTTCGCGTCTTTTTCAACATTCCATCTGTGTCGACGAACTGGACGGTCGTCGCGACACCCGAGGTCTTTTCAGTTTGAAAGCCCACAGCTTTCCCGGTCGCACGAGCGACCGCGAGGCCAAGATTCGCTTGTACGTACCATTCAAGAAAAAATGGTTGTGCTGAAGGATAATAGGCAATCCCAAGGACGATGTCCGTCGAAGCCACGCCGCGGTCCAGCAGCAGCGAACTGTAGGGATCATTGTAAGAGGTGGAGACCGTTTTTGACCAGTGCGACCCCGTCAGCGAAATGCCAAATTCTCGATCCACGCGATAACCCACACCCGCGGAATAAAACAGTGGTCGTTTCACAGAGGCAAATGGCCCGACGGGAAATCCCTGTCTTCCCCAACCCTCAACATCCGATTGATTCTTGTTGTCGACGGCATCGAGGTTCAGCACGGCGTACCCCACGGAACCAGTGATAGACCACTTGCGATACTGGCCGTGAAGTGTCTGGGGGGTAAGGGCGACTCCAGCCGTGAGCACGATCCAGACGAGCTTGCAGGGTGCTGGCCGATGGAGCATGGTTCTGCGGGGTAATCGCTGCCGGCGCGTGTCAGAATGGCGGATTCTCATCCGTTGGCTCTGGGGGCAGGAATGCAGCCTCACGAAACCGCGTCAGGTTCTCAAAGCGAGCATAGTGCTTGACGAATGCCAACCGAATGCTCCCCGTTGGACCGTTACGCTGCTTGCCGATAATGATTTCAGCCATTCCCTCGGTTGGCTCGTTGTTTTCGTCAACAGTAATGCCGAACATTTCGGGGCGGTGAACGAAGAGGACAACGTCTGCATCCTGCTCGATAGCGCCGGACTCGCGCAAATCAGCGAGAACCGGGCGCTTGTCACCGCGCAGCTCGAGGGCGCGATTCAACTGTGAGAGGGCTACAACGGGAATGTTCAGCTCCTTTGCCAATGCCTTGAGGGATCGTGAAATCGTGGAGATCTCCTGCTCGCGGCTCTGAGCGTTCTTCGGGCCCTGCATCAACTGGAGGTAGTCAATAATAATCAACCCAACGTTGTGTTCAGCTTTGAGCCGGCGTGCCTTTGCGCGAATTTCAAGCGCTGAGAGCGCAGGTGAATCGTCGATCAAGATTTTCGCCTTATATAGCTTGCCTATACTCGTGCTGAGCTTTCGCCATTCATCTTCCGGCAAACGGCCGGTGCGGACGCTGTGTGCGTCGACACGTGCTTCAGCACAGATGAGGCGCAAGACCAGTTGCTGAGTAGACATTTCGAGGCTGAAGAAGGCGACCGGCACATCGTGAAGGATTGATGCGTTGCGCGCGATGGAGAGAACAAGTGCTGTCTTTCCTTGGCTCGGTCGACCTGCAACGATGATGAGATCGGACTTCTGGAATCCGCCGGTGTAGTTATCGAGTTCTGTGAAAGCCGATGGCACGCCCGTCACGCCGCTGTGTTTGCCGTGGATGCTCTCCAGCATTTCCATCGTCTGGTGAACAGCGGTGCCCATGGACGTAAAACTCTTTTTCATCCTCTGCTCAGAGATCTGGAAAATCTTCTGCTCGGCTTCGTCCAGGAGGTCGAGAGCGTCTTCGGTTTCGCTATATGCGCGGCCGGCAACCTCTGATGAGGCAGAGATCAACTGGCGCATCAATGCTTTCTCCAGAACGATGTGGGCATGGTAGTCGATGTTTGCTGCAGTGGTGATTCGCGTCGTCAGTTCTGTGAGATAGTACTCGCCCCCGATTTTGTCGAGTTCGCCACGTCGGCGAAGCTCCTCCACGAGTGTAATAAGATCAACCGGCTCGCTCCGCTCAAAGAGAGCGATCATCGAGGTGAAAATCCGTTGATGCGCCGGTTTATAGAAGGACGTATCGTCGAGAATCTCAATCGCCTTCGCGATTGCTCCTTTATCAAGGAGCATCGCGCCGAGCACGGCCATTTCTACATCCACCGCCTGCGGTGGGATGCGGCCCTCGGCCGGGGTGCTCTGTTCTGCGATGTTGAATGTTCGTCGAGGATCTGCCATGATGATGCTCCTTTGACTGAATGTACGCGAAAATCAGTGATCTCCAAACTTCTTCTCGTCTACCTCCACGCGCATCGCCGGACAATCAGATGTGACAGGAAGAGGGCATATTGCGTAGGCGGTGAGGGCCTACGGCGGATTGAAGCCCCCGTTTCTCAAAAGACCTCTTTCCTGCCTTGTAGACATTGAAACGAAGGTACCTAACTCCTCGCTCTCAGCTGTTGGGCTCGCAGTACACCCCCGACGATTGTCGCTGGCACCATGAACCCGAGGACGGCTATTTGCGACCAGAGCGATCCGTGTCCGGGCTGTGCAATGAGTGATACCGTTGCGATAACTGCCATGATGCATGCAACGGCGACGGAGTGTTTGATTTCCTTCTTCCCAGCGATCCGCGCAGCAAGGTACCCGGCCAGCGCCGCAAAGAACATTCCGTAGACAGTGCTCCAGATGCGGAAACCAATCTCTGGTTCCTGGCGAGAGTCAACCCCCACGAGTTGAAACAGCACAATGGTTGATACGCCAAAAACAAGATATCCAATGAGAACAGAGAGAACACTTTTCATGTCAGAACCCCAGGCACTTACGATTGACGAATTCCAATTCTCAATTTCCAATTGATGATTGGTGGTGATGCATTAATGGGTTACAGATTTAATGAATTTGTACATGAAATCTACACTATCATAGAACTCTTTGACTCCGATCCGCTCGTCTCTTCCGTGTGCGCGGACATCGTCGATGTCCGCAAAGATTCCTGACACACCGTAGACCGGGATCCCCGCCTGCCGCAAGAATTTGCCATCTGATGCGCCGGTGGACATAGTGGGGGTTACCGTCACACCGGGCCACATCGACGCTGTGAGTTTCTCGACGTTGTCCATAACATCTTTTCGGAGCGGTGAGGGCGGACCCGGTCGTGGTTGCCCCAGTTGCCTGACAGTGATCTGACTGTCGGCGAGAACGCGGCGCAGCGTGGCAAGTACATTTTCTACAGAGTCATCGGGCAGCATGCGGCAATTTACGATAGCGCGAGCGGTCTGCGGCAAAGCATTCTCAGCGTGCCCGCCACTAAGCATTGTCGGCACGCAGGTTGTACGCATCAGTGCGTTGTAGTATGTGGAGGATGCCGCAAGGCGGTTCGCGGCCGCCGTGTCCAGAGGTGTCTTCAGGACAGCAATCATATCAGCTCTGATCTGGTCGGTCTCCTTGTTCACGGTTCGCTCAAAGAAGGTTCGGGTCGTCTCGTTGAGCCGGATTGGGAAGTCATAGTGCGCCAGTCGGCTGAGACCCGCCGCGAGCCGGTAGATAGCATTGTCCTTGACCGGCATCGAGCTGTGTCCACCCCGATTTTTCACCTCAAGCTGAAAACTCATGTACACCTTCTCACTCGTCTGGACTTCCATCAACATGGGTTTGCCGGCCTTGATATCTCCGCCTCCACCCTCAAGGTTGATGGCGAACTCCGCATCGATGAGGTCGCGGCGATGCGTGAGGAGCCACTCAACGCCGTTCGCGTCGCCATTTTCTTCGTGCTCTGTCAATGCCACAATGATGTCGCGGTTCGGAATAAATCCTTCGTTTCGCAAACGGATAAGGTTTGCGACGATATCTGCATCCTCGCACTTCATGTCGGAGGTCCCACGGCCGTAGAAGTATCCATCCTTCTCAATAAAGGTGAACGGATCGAAAGACCAATCCTGACGGAGTGCTTCAACAACATCCATGTGACCAATGAAGAGGATGGGGTGAAGAGCACCTTTGCCGTGGTAACGCACAATAAGGTTCATATTTTGTGACCGTGGACCCACGATTTGAATATCGCCGCCCGGGAATCCCGCAGTCTTCAACCGCGAGGCCATCGCTTCAGCCGCCTTCGTGCTTCCGACGTTCATGGTTGTGTTGATCTCGATCAGCTCCTTGAAAATGTCACGGGCGAGTTTCTGATGTGGCGAAACAGCATCTGCACCCCCGCTGGTCTGTGCGAGAAGAGATTGAGCCGCGGGAAGCGACAGAGCGGCAGCAAGATAGAGCTGGAGGAAAAGAATCTTGGTGGTGTTCCGCATTGTTTGTGCGTTTCCTCTCTATAAGCGTTGCGTATGTTTTTGGATCGTTTCTCGCCAGGTCGTTCCTCTATTTCTCTATTCTACTTGAGAACGCTCCTGTAACAAACAATCTCCTTCTGCGTGCGGCCGTTACGCCGCAGCTTTTGGTTCAAGCGGCTGGGATCGTACGTAGTGCAGCTGAACCAGTCCTGTTGAAAATGATTTGCAGCCGATCAGCTCGAAATTGCGGCGTTTATTTGACCTCAGGAAAAGCGGTGTTCCCTTGCCGAGTATGATTGGATGAATAGAAAGGATCATTTCGTCAATGAGGTCGAGCTGGAAGAAGGAGTGGGCAAAATCGCTGCCGCCCACGAGCCAGATGTCCTTTCCGTCCTGGGCTTTGAGATCGTTGACGAACCTCAAGATGTCTCCGGAGACAAAAAGCACATTCTTCCTCTTCTTGTGAGTTCGACTGCGGGAAAACACATAGTTCTTCATACCTGAATAGATTTCGCTTCCCGTTTCCACCATGAGGTCGTACGTCTTTCGGCCGATGAGCGCGGCATCGACCTTTGTGAAAAACTCCCTCAGTCCGTAGTCCTGGTCGGTGTAGAGCCAGTCAAACTCGCCCTTGGGGCCAGCAATATAGCCGTCGAGGCTCAGGGCGATGTTGAGAATGATCTTTCTCATAAAGACCCTCCCGGGAACTCAGCCAAGTTTTATCTGCAGCATCGCTGGAAACGAGTTAATGAGCGCATGGACGAAAATGCATGCAAACAAGTTATTTTTGGTGCGGGCGTACATCGTGCCAAGTATCAAACCCATGGGAATGCCCTGACCGAATGCCAACGCAAAAGCCCCGGGCCAATTTCCATGGGACGGCCATCGAGGATTGAGGTACGCGTACGGCAGGTGACATAGTCCGAACAACAGCGATGCCCAGTGGAGCATTTCGTGCTCGGGGCGGCTGTTTGTGTTATCTGATTGCCGGAGAGACGAGCAGCCCAATTGCGTAAGTAATGGCTGCCTCGCCAAGCCCGACAAGCGTCATCTCCGCTCCGCTCTTGAGCCACGAGCGACCCGTGACAAGTACCTTTGAGGCTCCAACCAGAAAATGTGCCGCGGTGCTGACGACGAGCGAGATAATGAGTGCTGTCATGCCGGAGGTGAACAGGAAGGGTATGACGGGAATGGTCGCGCCAATCGCTGTGCTCACCATCGCGCTGACTGCGGCGCGCCACTCGTTCGGAAACGTCTCCTCTGAAAGTCCAAGTTCTTCCTGGACAAGCGTCTTCAGAAGCTGATCGGGCTTCTCGCCGAGACGCTTTGCCATCGCCCTTGCCTCTTCCTCGGTAAAGCCTTTCAGCTGGTAGAATAACTCCAGCTCTTCAAGCTCTTCTTTCGGATTGCTCTCGATCTCGTGACGCTCGCGCTCAACCTCAGCTTCATAGACCTCACGCTCTGACTTCATTGCAAGGTACGCTCCGCTTCCCATCGAGAGGGCAGAGGCTACCATCACAGCGAAGCCGCTGAGGAGCACAAACTCTCCGTTTGCCTGCGTTGCTCCGGCGACGCCACTCACAACACCGAACGCCGCACCGAGTCCATCATTGACACCATAAATTGCTTGTCCGATCCATCCGCCCGCTCGGACGTGCCAGGTTTCGCGGCGAAGCATAGTGTCGAGTCTACGCTGAGGGTGTGCCGGCTGGCCTTCGAATTCTCCGAGCATACGGGAATGTGCGCGCTCCTCGAGCTGTGTCTCGAGCAGCGATGCCTTGTCTTTGTCCGATTGCGAAGCAGCCATGAGCACCTCGTAGAGTTCGTCTGCTTCGCTCTCGCCGGCTTCAAGCATCTTTGCAGCAACCGAGGAATCGCTCTTGAGTAGTATCGAACGACGAATGCGATCTGCCAGAGACTCGGTATATGCGCCGGGTCAGCCCCAAGCTGACGCAGCCTTTCTGCCCAACGCTCTGCGTGCCGTTCTTCCGCTTCCGCCATTCGGACAAGGATTGCCCGCTTCTGGGGATTGGTTTCCCGTTGAGCAAGAGCGTGATAGTTTTTGGCGCTGCGCATTTCATCACGCCAGGCCTGTTGAAGGCCGGATGTGAATTGTTGATTCTTTTCCATGTCCATTTGTTTTCTGGTAAGACAGAAGCGTTCAGTTGAACATCCCTACCACGGTACTTCTATGCGGTTGTTTCACTTGACTTCATCTCATCGTACATCTTCCGTATCCACTGCACGTCCTCCCATGTCGGCTTCTTCCAGTTTGGATTGCGCAGGAGCGCAGCGGGGTGGTACGTTACAACTAGTTTCATGCCCGCGGTAGTTATGCACCTTGCCGCGGAGTTCGGCCAGGCCGGCGGTGGTTTTCAAGAGCGTTTGGGCCGCGACGCGGCCGAGGCATACAGTAATCTTCGGTTGCATCAGTTCAAGCTGTTTCCAGAGATGTGGTTCGCAGGTGTCGATCTCATCCGGCTGCGGGTCTCGATTGTTGGGAGGTCGGCATTTGAGGATGTTGCAGATATACACGTCCTCGCGTTTGAAATGGATCGCTTCCAGTATCTTGTTCAGCAGCTGGCCTGCGCGGCCCACAAAGGGCTCGCCCTGCATATCTTCATCGGCCCCCGGCGCCTCGCCGACGAACACAATATCTGCTTTTGAATTCCCCACGCCAAACACAAACTTGGTGCGCGTATGTCCCAGCGAGCACTTTACGCAATTGCAGATCATCGAGTTGAGTTCGTCGAGGCTTTTGGCTGCAACCCATGGCTCATCCGGGTATGCCGGGAGTTGCTGAGCTGCCGGGGGAGGCGGCGTGAAGCCGAACAGATCGGGTCCCCCCTCAACAGGTGGCGTTTTCTTATGGGATGGCATGGCGTGTCCTTCAACCTCCTTCTTCGGTGGCTCCGGGTTTGTGTAGAGCGTATTGCCAAACAGCTCCTTTTCCTGGGTCAACACACGCTGAATGTCGCTGAGGAGTCGATGAAGTTCGTTTTTGGTGTCTGGCATAGGATGGAAGAGGTGGCAGAGAAGCAAAAAGGGATGAAGTTCACCGCAGCGCTCACGCAGCAAGCGTTGCTTGACCACATCCCGCTTTCGGTTACAGCAATTTCTTCAGGCGATTCAGGATCTTGTTTGCAGCATCGAACTTCGACATGAGCGGCATCTTCTGGGGCTTGCCCTTTTTGCCGATGATGGTCACGACATTTGTGTCACTGCCAAAGCCAGCCCCTTTGTCCTTCAGCGAATTCAGAATGATGAGGTCGAGGTTTTTCTTCTTGAGTTTTTCCTGGGCATTGCGAAGTTCGTTGTGCGTTTCCAGCGCAAAGCCGACAAGAACCGTTCCCTTCTTTTTCTTCTGTCTCAGGGCATGGAGAATATCCGGGGTCTCCGTCAACGCAAGGGAAAGCGGCTTTGTTGCAGACTCTTTCTTGATCTTGTTGCGTGCCGGTGTCATAGGAGCATAGTCGGCGACGGCAGCTGCCATGATGACGGCATCTGCCTTTGCTGCGAGAGAGAGAACGGCATTCTGCATCTGCTCTGCCGATTCTACATCAACGCGGGTAACATTGCGGGGGGTTTCCAGATGCACTGGTCCGGCAATCAGCGTCACATTAGCGCCGCGCAGCGCGGCGGCGTTTGCCAGCGCAAATCCCATCTTGCCCGAAGAACGATTGCCAATGAACCGGACGGGATCGATGGCTTCGTACGTCGGGCCGGCAGTGACGAGGATTTTCCTCCCCCTAAAGTCCTGAACTGATCTGTCGAGAACGCGCTCGATCATCTCGATGATGACCTGAATCTCTGGCAAACGGCCGGGGCCTTTCAGTCCGCTGGCGTGCTCGCCCTCCTCGGGTGATACACTGAAGAAGCCGCGCTCCTGCAGCTTGCCGATATTTTGCTGCGTGACCGGATTGATATACATATCGGCATCCATGGTCGGCGCAAGTATGATGGGACCACGGCTTGCAAGGGCAACAATTGTCAGAAGGTTGTCGGTCAGACCGTAAGTGATCTTGGCGATGGTGTTTGCCGAGGCTGGAGCGATGACGTATGCATCAGCCCAATTTGCTAGGTCGATGTGCTGCGTGCCGATATCGGAGTTTGTTGATTGATCGGCTGTCCAGATACTGCTCAACACCGCATGGCCTGACAACGCCGAGAACGTCAACGGAGCCACGAACTTTGTGGCGGCTTCCGTCATCACCACTTTGACATCGGCCCCCGCCTTCTTAAGGTCACGCACGAGGTAGCAGACCTTATACGCAGCAATCCCTCCCGTGACGCCCACCAATATGTGCCTTCCGCGCAGCAAGGGACGCCTCAGGCTTCAGGCTCGGGCTCTTCAGGTTTCACTTCCGGCTGCTCGACCGTCTTGTACCGATATTTGATCTTCCTGGCGATCGTTTCCTGTGTCGCGAGGTCTGTTGGCTTTGCGCGTTTCTCAAACTCCAGGCTGATCTTCAGCTGATCCGGATTTGCAGCGACATCCATCTCTTCCTCAGTCTCCGGCGTGTTGGTCAACTGGTTCAGCGTTTCAATCCTTTGATTGAGTTCGACCTTCAGATCCTGATGGATCTGGCGCGCCCGCTTCGATGCAATAACGATTGCCTCGTACACGTCCTGAGCAGCGCTGGAGAATTCTTCAATTTCGACTGGTTTGACTGGCACTGTGGGTACTCCTTGTGATGGTTTATGGGTAGAATCTTTATGCCCGTTGCTCCAGCGTCGTGTGCGCTATGACGAGCTTGTCAACTTCGGCGATTGCCGTCTGTACATCGTCGTTTACAACCTGGTAATCAAACAACGCAGCCATTCCAAGCTCCATGGCAACGCGCTCTATACGCCGCCGGAATGTTGCTTCGTCCTCCGTCTTTCTGTTCAGTAATCTGGACTTCAGGACCTCTAAGCTGGGCGGTTTCACGAAAATCAGAACCGCGTCACCTGGATATTTACGCTTGATCGACAGGCTGCCCTTCACATCAATGTCGAATAGCATCGCCTTCCCGTTTGTGAGAGCCCTGTCGACTTCGATTTTCAATGTCCCGTACAGATCGCCGTAGATCTCTTCCCACTCAACAAGCTCGCCGACTCGGGTTCTCCGCTCGAATTCCTGACGCGGCAAAAAAAAATAATCCTTTCCCTCGACTTCCATTTCCCGCTTCGGCCGCGTTGTCGCCGATACGGAAAACAGCATCGAAGGATACTTCGCGAGAATTGCCTTAACAATTGTGGTCTTTCCTGCACCGCTCGGCGCAGAAACGACGATGAGCTTTCCGCGAGACATCAAACCCTAGTAGCTTGTTAATTGGTGATTGGTTAATTGGTGAGTGGTTAGTTAACCGGTTAACTGATTAACTAATCAACCAATCTCCTACTCAATATTCTGCAACTGCTCCCGAATCTTCTCGACTTCTTCCTTGATCTGCACGACAAGATGCGCGATCTCTGAATCGCTGGTTTTTGATCCGATCGTGTTCACCTCGCGGTTGATTTCCTGCACAAGGAAATTCAGCTTGCGGCCCGACGACCCCGCGCTTGCCATGGTCTCGAGGAAGAACTTCGTATGACTCCGGAACCGCACACACTCTTCGGTTACATCCAACTTGTCCGCAAGCAGAGCGATTTCAAGCTCCAACCGGTTCTGATCGACGATGGATTTGTCGTCAAGCAGCTGCGCTATGCGTTCGTGCAGGCGCTTTTGCTCTTCAGGAATCCGTGCCCGGGATAACTGCTCGATCTTGTCGACCGTCAGGCTCAGCCATCCGATGCGCTGCTCGAGGTCCTTCGCAAGCTCGCTCCCTTCTTTTTGTCGCATCGCATTGAAACCTTCCAGTGCTTGCTGCAAGGCTTCTTCTACGACACCCCACTGACGTTCGTCCGACTCCTGTTCGCGTGACACCTCAAAGACTTCCGAGAATTTTAGCAGGTGTTCTAGCTTGACGGTCTCCCGGATCTTTGCTGTCCTGCGAAGATCATTCAACAATTTAATGTATGCTTTTGCCGCGGCTTTGTTCACCGAAACGGGGGCGATGCCATTGGATTCCTCCTCAACTGTCACCGATACGACGAGGCTTCCCCTGCTCACATGCGAGCGAACAAGTTCCTTGATATCCTTCTCGCGCTGCGACAGCAGGCGCGGCAACCGCGTGGTGACGTCTAGATATCGGCTGTTGACACCCCGAACCTCTACGGTTGCTATAATCCCGTGCTTCGCTACCTCTGCACGGCCAAAGCCTGTCATGCTGGCGATCAAGGCGTCATCCCGATAGTATTATGACTGTGCCACGCACATGGAGAGCATATGGCACCAATTCGAGGTCTCCCAAAGTCAATTTCGATGAAATTTACGGAAATTTTGACGGGCGGGCAAGGAAAAGTTCGGAACATGCTATCCACACACTTATCCACACCCTACCGGCCGAAAATTGATTTTGGATTGATTTTTCTCAACCTTTTCTTGAAGTGTGGACAACATATGGTGAGTAACTACTACATGTTGCGTCTCCTGGCAGCAGATCTCAGACACCAACCTGCGCGGCAGCAACATCCTTGAGGTCTTTTGCCAGAGCAAGAACGAGCTGCTGATCGTGTGCAGGAGCGGGAGAGAGGATCGATGCTTGACGATTTCGTGCGAGCCATCGATGAACTTCATCTTCCTTCGTGGTGAGATGCACCGCGCAAAGAAGAACTCTATCGATGTTTTTCGCATTCTCTGGGGAAGAATCATCCAGCAGGTGAGCATCCTGCCCGCTGACCGCGAGTTGGTATTGCACTGCAGCGGCGACGTGCGACTCCTGATCCGGTTGTACGGATCGAAGGCAAACGCTCTGCTCGTCGATGATCGGAACACTGTGATCGATTCCTTCCTGAATCCAAAAGAATACCGGGGTGCAACACTTTCAGAGTCGGGGAATGTGCGTTCCCAACGAGCATGGGACATGGGCGAGTTTCACGCCCAGCTTCGGGCCATCGGGACGATTCTTGTGCCTGCGGCAGTCAAGAAACTCCTACCCCTGTTTAATACCACGCTGATTCGTGAGTTGTGCTTCCGGGCGCGTCTTCGCGAGCACCAGGTCGTGGCGGAACTGACTGACGACGATATTCATCGGCTTCACACAGCGTCTCAGAGTCTTCTCAAAGAGCTCGAGGAATCGCCGAAAGCTCGGATCTACTATCAGGATGGCTTGCCAATGGTGATTTCGCTTCTGCCGCTCGCGTATCTCCACGACGTGCAAATGGAATCTTTCGATTCGGTTCACGATGCGATCAGAGTGTTCATCGGAAAATCGAGGAGGCAGAAGTCACTTCTTCAGGAGAAGGAATCGCTGTTGCACTTCCTGCGGCAGGGGGCTGAGCGCTCGGAACGAACACTGCAGAGGATGGAACAGGAGACGGAAGCCCTGCAGCGGGCGATGCAGTATGAGCTCTTTGGAAAACTACTGATGGCGCATCTCAACGACATCCAAAAGGGAATGCAGGAAGTCCAGGTCGAGGACGTCTTCAGCCATGATCGGGCCCGCGTGGTGATCCGGCTTGACCAAAAGCTGACGCCGGCCCAGAATGCGGAACACTACTTTAACAAATCAAAGAAAGCCCGGGCGGGTATTGAGGAGAAACTCGATCATCAGGAAGAGGTGCGGGAGCGGTGGGAGACTCTGCGGGAGCTCCTGGACCGGGTTTCTGATCTTCAGACGCAGGATCAGTTGATGGAGTTCACGACTGCCTACCGCGAGCAACTCAAACGGCTAGGGTACAAAGGGACGACCGGTGGAACCCGGGATTCACGAGCGGAGGTTCCGTTTCGAACGTTCACCGTTACAGGTGGTTTTCAGGTGTGGGTGGGAAAGAGCAGCGAGAATAATGACCTGCTTACGCTCAAATATGCTAAACCGAGCGATCTTTGGTTTCATACGCGCGGGTCGAGTGGATCACATGTCATCTTGCGAATGGGAACCGGGAAGGGTGAGCCCGGCAAGCGGGCGATCGAGGAGGCCGCGAGCATCGCGGCATTCTATAGTAAGATGAAAACAGCGAAACATGTTCCGGTGGCCATGACCGAGCGTAAGTACGTTCGCAAACCCCGCGGCGCTTCCGCGGGAACAGTAGTGATTGAACGTGAGAAACTTCTATTTGTGAATCCAAAACTCCCGAGCACGGCGGATCAAGCGTCAAAGGAGTGATGCGACATCACACTGTGCCTGTGTCGAGCAGTCGAGGCCGACACCAAGGCGGGTCGAAACACGAAAACAACCGTGGTACCACAAGAATCAGCGCCAGGCTGCAACAGCGCACCCTTTTCATCATAAGGAGCTCGAGCTATGACGTGGATACTGGATTCTTGGCTATCTCTTTGCCGCACTCTTGATTTGGATTGGGTTCTCGAGGCAAGTGGGGAGAGTCAAGGCGTCGACCAAGCAACTGTTCGTCGTTTTTGGATTCCTGGTGTTGCTTCTAATGATCGGCCTTTCGCTGGAGAAGCAGTTCCAATGGTGGGGAAGATTTCCAAAGGATATCATCGGCGCCGTCGGCATTCTCGTTGTCGTTGACCGGCTGTTCCGGGTCACCGTGATCCGCTGGCGGTCGGGGGCGCTCGTTCTCAATCTTGGAAAGATGCAGGGTATCGAGATGATCATCAATATTGCGCTTGGCGTTTTGCTCGGGTACTACGTTGTGAAGGATATGGTGGGGTTGATAGAGGCTCACCCATGGACGTTTGCGGACATCTCGTACGACGTCTTCGGGTTATCCATTGCAGTTGCTGTGATCATTCAGGGCGTGAGTGGACGCGCGTTATTTGAACGCGGGGTCTTTCATGGTACAGGTCTCATCGCCTGGGAAAAAACCAACCGGTACGGCTGGGAAAAAGAATCCGGTACGTCAGCGAACCTGGTCCTCTTTAAGCAGACACCATCGCTTTTTTCCAGTTCGGTAAATCTTTCTGTCCGGGCGGAGCAGATGAAAGAGATTGAGGACATTCTTCATCAACATGGGATCGAGCGCGTGGGCGAAGCCCCGGAGCCAAAGCAGTAACACCGTCACAGGTGTCTCCACAACGACAAAAGCGGCGGTTGCTTTTCCTGAGCCTTCTGCGTAGATTCTTCAAGTATCATCTGCTATTCACTGTAGACGAGGAGTGTGTGCAACAAAACGCAGCGATTCAACGACAGCAAGTTGACCGCGAGGACAGCGATCTTCTCAAACGCATCCAGCGGGTGGACCAACGAGCTCTGGCATCACTCTATGACCGCTACGCGGCGGTGTTGTATCCCCTTAGCCTTCGTCTGACGGGATCGCATGAAATGGCTGAGGATCTCGTCCACGATGTTTTCGTTCATGTGTGGGAAAAGGCAAGCAGTTACGCTCCCCAGAATGGTTCTGTGTACGCCTGGACAGTTGCACTTTGCCGAATCAAAGCTATGGAGCGAATGCGCACCACCAATTATAAGCGAAAGGAAGGCGAGGGGGAAAGTGCACCCGTTCGCAGCGCATCGGAGGGCGAACCGAAGCCTACCGCTCCAGAAACCATCCTTGTCCTGAAAGGCTACACGGAAGAGGTTCGTAATTCCCTGAGGTCTCTCTCCAAGCTCGAGCTTCGACTGCTCGAACTGAGCTATTATGAAAGGCAGAGTCAATCTGACCTTGCGCGGATGCTCAGGATTCCTCTTGGAACGATCAAAGCCAAGATGCGTCGCGGGATACAGAAGCTGCGTCAAGCCTCGGCGCAGGAGGTAAAACGATCGTGAAAACCGAAGAACGGCACGCACAGCTCGAGTTGTGCATTCCGTATGTATTTGGTCGACTGAACCCGGGCAACCGGAAGCAGTTTGAAGCACATCTGGCGAGCGGTTGCGAGCAATGCAAGCGAGAACTCGCAAATCTTTATGAAGCCACCGCGTTGCTGCCGCTTCTGCTTCGCCAAGAGAATCCCCCAACCGGCCTCCGTCAGAGGCTGGTGACGCGTGTCTCATCCAGGAAACCTGAACAGCCTCGCGCTGAAAGGGTGCCCCCCCAACAACGAGAGAAGGTCGAGCCGCCGACCCCTCGTCCTGAGCGCCCATGGTATCTCTATGCCTCGATTGTCATGGGGATTCTCATCATTGTGGCTCTTGTGATTTTTGTCAACGACCTGGTGCGATCAACAGGCGTCCTTGAGAAAAGGATTGTTGATCTGCAGGGAGAGGTCCAGCGGAACCTGGAGCTCCTGAATTTGTTGAGGGCCCAGCAAGTAGAGATGCTCGCGCTGGCCGGCGTGGAGTCGGGGTCAAGTGCCTATGGGAAGATTCTCTGGGATCCTGTGAAGCGGAGCGCGGTGCTGCAGGTGTCCAACATGCCGGCTGAGCCCGCCGACAAGCAGTACCAACTCTGGATTCTGAAAGAGAAGAAGTACATGAGCGTCGGTGTTTTTGATGTAACGAAGCAGAATGATCATTTGTTACAGGTGATGACCCTTCCTGTTGGAGAAAAACAAGAGATTGAAGGATTCGATGTTACACTGGAGCCAAGAGGTGGGAGCACGCAACCGGCAGGGGCGGTGTATCTGCGCGGTTCAATCCGGTAGGGAAGACGTGAAACGCGGGACGGCAGACGTGCGTGTTGGAAAATGCTTCAATCTCTTGACCATGCCGGTGTGAATGTAAAGTATTGAACAAGGAGTTTTGAATCAAACAAGGGAGAGCTTAACGTTCCCTTGCTTCTGGAAGATTCCTGAAACCATTGTGGCTCGATCCTCTCAGATCTCGGGAATCTCCTCAAATGCTTACACAAGCCCGAGCGCCTGCTCGAAGTCTGCAATTAGATCTTCTATTCCCTCAACACCAACAGAGATGCGGATCATTCCTGGCGTCACCCCATGCTGTTTCAGTTCGGCATCGGACATGAACACGTGAGATGAATACACCGGAATGCTGACGAGTGTCTCCACACCACCAAGAGACATCGCGTTGATAGCAACCTTCAGGTTGTCGCAAACACGGGCGGCGGCTTTCACGGCCGAGAGAGCTTTCGACGGTTTTACCTCGATCGTCACCATTCCTCCGAATCCGGTCATTTGCTTCTTTGCTAGCCGGTGCTTTGGAAACGAAGGAAGGCCGGGGTAGAGGACGCGATTCACCTTCTTGTGCTTTTCAAGTGCCGTTGCAAGAGCGAGCGCGTTCTCGTTCTGCCTGCTGACACGCAGTTCAAACGTCTTGAGGCTGCGGACGAGCAAATACGCGGCAAACGGATCAGCGCAGCCGCCATGGTGTTTCCCCAAGCCCTTCACCTGCTTGACAAAATCTGCCTTCCCCACCACGATGCCCGCAATGATGTCACTGTGGCCGCCGAGGTATTTTGTTGCGCTTTCAACGATGACGTCAACACCGTATCGGAACGGATCCTGGTTGAGTATTGTACCAAAGGTGTTGTCAATCATGACGAGGATCTTCTTGCGGGACTTTCGTTCAGCGCTCCGGGTGCGGTGAACAACCTCGGCGATGTCGACAAGGTCCAGTGTCGGATTTGTAGGTGTCTCGAGGTAGACGATGGTTGTCTTCGGGGTTACGAGCTTCTCGATCTGGTCGAGATGGTCCGGATGAACATACTTGACCGTGATGCCGAGTTTCGGCAACTCATCGCGGAACCATCGGTAGGTACCACCATAGAGCGCAGGTGTGCTGATGATTTCATCTCCCGATTTTGTGACCGCGAGGATCGCAGTGGTAATTGCCGCCATGCCCGAGGAAAAGAGAGCCGCGGCCTCACCCCGCTCCATCAACGCAATTTTTTCTTCCACATCATGCACGGTGGGGTTGTGGTAGCGTGTGTACACGTACACGGTCGGGTCACCTTTGGCATAGCGGACGGCGTCTTCCGAGGTTTCAAACCGGTACGTTGAGGTTTGATAAATGGGCGTTGCCACGGGGCCCTTGTAGGCGTAGAGCTTGTTGCCGTGAATCGCACGGGTAGAAAGGGAGAGGCCGGAAGTGGAAGACTTTGTTTTCTTCATTTTCTGTGTCCTTCATCAGAGTGAGACGACCGAAAACTCGTGAGCGAATATTGATATTTGGGTGATCGCTGTTTTTCCATCGTGCCTACTTGTTCCGGAGATTAAGTTCGAACAACTTGAGGATACGCTTATATTCATCCATCCAGCTTGTCGGCTCCTTGAATCCGTGATCCTCAACGGGAAATACCGCCAGCTCCCAGTTCTCCTTTTTCAGCTCGATGAGTCGCTGTGCAAGGCGAACAGCATCCTGGAAGTGCACGTTCACGTCAACCATGCCGTGACAGATCAACAGCGCTCCCCTCAATCCTTCGGCGTAGTAGATCGGCGAGCTGCGGCGATACGCAAGCGTGTCGTCCTGAGGGATGTTAAGGATCTCGGCTGTGTAGTATTGATTGTAGTGAGCCCAATCCGTCACTGGTCGGAGTGCTGCACCAGCCGCAAAGACATCAGGGGCAGTGAACATTGCCATCAACGTCATGAACCCGCCATAGGATCCGCCGTACAGCCCGACCCTTTTCGGATCCACGCCGTAGTTCTGAACGAGCCACTTCACACCATCGACTTCATCGTCTAGATCCTTGCCCCCCATGTGACGGTACACCCCGGTTCTCCAATCGCGGCCGAGACCGGCGCTTGCTCGGTAATCCATATCGATGACCGTATATCCTTTGTCCGTCAGCAGGTTGTTGAACATATATTCGCGGTCATACTCGCTCCACCACTTGTGAGCATTCTTGAGGTAGCCCGCACCGTGGACGAAAACGACTGCCGCGCCGCTTGGACGTTCGGGCTTGTAGAGACGCACGGGGACGTCGGCTCCATCGCGGGCCTTGAACGTGAGGACCTCTGGGGCTCGCCAGTCATAAGATCGGAACTCATCTGAGGGTGAAAATGTGATTTGAATTGCTTTGGCGCCAGGTTTGTTGTCCATGATGTACAGTTCGGGCATCTTGTTGCTGAAGGAATACACAATAGCCAGGCGATCTTCTGAGGGAGATGGCATTACATCATTGCGACCCTCCATCGATGTGATGCGGGTTCTCTGACCGCCCTCGAGCGGCATGGAGTAAGACTGATGCTCACCGAAATGCACCTCGTTGGAGGTAAAGTACCAGCGCCTCTTGTCTTTTGAAATTCTTGGACTGTAGATTTCGAATTTTCCCCTCGTCAGCTGTGTCTTGATCTTCCCGTCGAGTGTGACTGTGTAGAGATGGGACCAACCATCTTCTTCGGACTGGAAAAAGATTCGCCGTGAATCAGGAAGCCAGCCGACAGTTTGGGAGAAACCGTACCCGCGAATCCCGGGTCCACCGAGCCATGCATCATCGTATTGATGCTCCACCACTGTCCCAAAAATTGCCTTCTCCGGATCGAACATAATGATCCAACGGTCTTTATTGTCTTGCGAGAACAGTTGCACGAATGCATGCTTGCCATCGTCTGACCAATATGGGCCGTTGAATGAGACGGCTCGCGGTTTTGGCCTGGCTTTAGTTGTGTCGCTGGCCGCCTTAGGGCTCATGATGCCGGGGATGTCATCGCACTTAACCTGTACCACCGAGTCAAGAGCGACGTTGTAGACATAGAACTCGCTGACAGGCAGCGGCTCGCCGACTTTTGTCCGTCCGGGAATGTCCTCGGTGAATCCGCTTTCCGTAACGTAGTTTGGAACGATGGTTCGCTTGGGGTCGGTGGAAGATTGGGTCAGGGTGAATGTAATGAAGCGCTCATTCGGAGAAAGGACGAACGATGAAGGATATTTCTGCCCAGTGTAGAATGGTTTCGGTCGCTTGAGCTCAAGTGCTTCCTGCAGTTTTTTCTGAGCGTCGCGTTCAGCTTTCCGTTCGCGGAGGACATCGAAGAGTTCAAACTGCTGCTTCTCCAGATATTTCTGAAGCTCTGTCTTTGGAACCTCCCGCGAGGATGAGCCCGACTGAAGGTTGGTCAGTTGAATCTCCGCCGCCGTTTTCAGATCGCGCATAAACAGATTGCCGGTGCGCTCGAACACAATTTTCTTTTCATCGAACGTGAACCGGGGGTTTGATTCCGGGGTCGTCGTGCTTGTCAGTTGGACTTCCTTCTTCGCACGGATATCCAGCAGAAAAATGTCGCCATCCTTTGTGTAGAGCTTCTTCGATCGATCCTTGTCGTACGTGCCGAAGCGGCCTGGGAGGTGCTTCCGCTCCTCAAGGGTCACCCGTCGTGGCGTTCCACCTTTTGCGCTGACAACGTAGAGCGAGTCGTCTTCGTCGCCCTTTTGTCGCCAGTTGAAATAGACGCAGTCCCCATCTTCTGACCAGAAGATGCCACTCGGAGACGTGCCCATCCATTTTGAATCGCGCATGATCGTGTCGATAGTTAACCAGCCTCGGGTTGGATTGGACAGCGCGCCGCGTTGCTGCGCGCCTGTAGGCGAAAAGACAACGAGAAGAAGGGTTATCGAGAATGCGGAGAAACGTAGAAGCCTCATAGAAATGACTCAGGGTTCAATTGTGGATTGAGCGATTGTGGGGTCAAAGTAAAGAAAAGGCGCGTGGAATTCAAAGCATCAAGAGACGACCGGCACCTCAAATTCGCTTACTCTGGCAGGTGCCAGTCACGTACAAGAGTTCATCCGCCTTCTACTCGCCCCCACTGTGAAAGAGGATGGACTTCTCTCTCAGGCGAATCTGGGTTGAGCGATCGAAGATCTCCTGTTTGCTCACTCCGGCTTCCGCGAACAGGGCGAAGATGTTCTCATCGGGCGTCTCTGGCGGGATGGTGTGCGATGCGGCGAGAATGTATCCGCCGCCTTCGGCAGTCATTCCCTGGAGAAGCCGGGCTGTTGATTTTCGCACCTCTTCAACGGTACCATGGCGCAGCAGGTCGACAGTATCAACGCCGCCCATGAAGGCAAGATCGCGGCCGAATTGCCTTTTCAGTTCCAGCGGATCCATGCCGGGACAATTGCACTGAATCGGATTGAGAACATCCAGTCCCATCTCGATCAGATCGGGAATGATCGATCGCAGCGATCCGCAGCAGTGGTATGCCAGCCAGAGGTCGGCAGACTTGCCAACATCGAAGACCCGTTGAAGCTGCGGCTTGATTTGCTCGCGCCACAAGGTGGGACTCATCATCAGCGACTCCTGTCCGGCGACATCATCGCCTGTCCAGAGCCAGTCCAACGGATACCGCTTGCATGCCAGCTTGGCGAGCTCGATGGAAAAATCTGCACACCGCTTGAACATTTCAGATGCAAGGCCAGAATCGATGGCCATATCAAGCAAGGCATTGCTCATCCCGCGCAGCCGGAAATACATTTCGAATACACAGGGGGAAACATCACATCCGATGAACCAGCGATCTGCATCGTCCTTCAAAAGAGAAGACATCTGGTTCAACAGCTTGTCCCGGTGTTCATTTGGAAAGCGATAGGAAAGAACCTCGTCCCTCGACGCTGTTTCGAGTGGGAACTCTATGATCTGATTAAAGTGTCCAACCTTCTTCCAACGAATGCCCCAGACATCCGCGTGTGCCTCCCCTTCGCGTTGGTGCACGATGCCTTCCATGGCGTAGTTGTTGTTGACCCAGGTCTGCCGGATGTCATTCCCCATGGCTTCCGCAACGAAAGCCGGCGGGATCTCGAGAATTTTGGCAAGGTGTGACGTTGTCTCGGGGTGAAACCACATGAAGATGGGGACGCGGTCAACCGGCTTGCGCTCGAGTGCTGCGTGAACGCGTTGTTTGGAGGTCATAGATTCCTTGATGAAGGTGACCTTCATCAAGGGAATTCCCCGGCGAAGGTCACCTTCTTCCAGTATTCGGGCTAAAAGCTCCTCGCAGTGTAGATCATTGCACGTAGATTCTCCGGCGGCGTCATCGGCGGAATCGCGCAACCGGCGTTGAGGACGAACCGCGGAGTATCGGCGAAAATCGTGAGGAGCTCACGCGTCTTCTCCTCAATCAACTTGGGAGTGCCAAGCGCCAGAACGCCACTTGGATCGATGTTGCCGACGAAGACAGCCTTGTCTTTCATTTTGTCACGAGCAAGCGTGGCATCAGTTTTGTAATCCAGCTCCAGCCCGTCGGACTCTGTCTCAAGCATCTGGTCGATGATGCGGTTGGTGTTGCCGCAGATGTGCAAGACGTAAGGCAAGTTGAGCGCGTGGGAGCAGTCGACAACTTTCTTCTCGTATGGAAGAGCGAACGATTCGAACATCCCAGGAGAAATCAGCTCCGGGCCGGCAACGCTGTCTCCGTTTGAGGTCATATGAGCGCCGGTCTCAGACATCAAGCGTATGAATTGCACCGTGACGGACGTGGTATAATCGAGAAGACGATGCACAAGCTCATGCTGGTCTTCATTGGCGAGATCGAGCATCCACGGTTTGAGTCCTCGCATCAAGCTCGCAAGCGTGAAGGGGGACTGGTCGCAATTGCCGCGGATGAGAATGTACCTTCCAAAATACTTACTCAGGATGGACGTCGCTTCGAGCCAGACTTGGACGCCGCGGTATTTTCGAATGTCGACCGGCTCAAGATCACACACCTCTTCAAGGCACTGCAATCGCGGTCCGGCAGCGACCGCGGGTTGATCGTAAGGGAACTCCGCCGGCACGCCTACTGCGCCGGCGAGCGTCACGGTGTCGACATCGATTATGATTCCGTCGTACTCGGTACTTCTCGACCGCTTCGATGAATGCCCGTGCCATTTCCTCGGGATCCCGGCGAAACTCATCCATGGTCAAACCCGCCTCGCGAGCAGCCATCATGAAATTGTGAAGCATAACCGGTACGTTGTCAGGCTGCTTGCCCTGAAACGCCGCCATGATTCGTTGGTAACCGTTCATCGACTGCCTTTTCCTTTTTGCAGGAGATTGAGCAGAACTGCAACCAGGATGATCGCTCCCCGCACGACATGCTGCCAGTACTCGCTCACGTTCAACAGTGTCATCCCGTTCATGATAACGCCGAGGAACACAACGCCGATCATTGTTCCCCAGACTCTCCCAACGCCCCCCATCAGACTTGTGCCGCCGATAATGACCGCAGCAATTACATCAAGCTCCCACCCTTTGGCGGTCGTCGCTGTGCCCGACATGATTTCTGATGAGACCATGATGCCGCTTAACGCCGCGAGAAAAGCAGTAATGCCAAGAACAATCATTTTGACACGATTCACGTTAATGCCGCTGAGCCGGGCGGCCTCCATGTTGCCGCCAACGGCGTAGACAGATCGGCCGAAGGAGGTATAATTCATTAAAAACTGGAGAATGATGAACGTCAGCAGAAAGAGGAGAGCGGGAAATGGTATGCCGAACAGGTACCCGCCGCCGATGAAGTTGTACCAGTTTGGAAATGGCGTGAGCGGAAAACCGTTCGTAATAAGCTCTGCCGCACCGGAGAGTCCAGTCATCAAGGCAAGCGTTGTAATGAAACTCGGAACCTGATAGCGCGTGCGCATAAGCCCTGTGAAGACGCCAAGAAGAAACCCAACGACAAGAGCCACGGCAATTGCCATGCCAATTGCGAGTGGCAGAGGAAGGGAAAACCATTCCCCGGCGAATTTCTGAGTGAGAAATGCGGTGAGGCACGCAGAAAAAGCCACGGCCGAGCCAACGCTGAGGTCGATTTCTCCGGCAATGATGACCATAGTCATACCGAATGCAATCACGCCCTGCATCGACACATTGCGTAGGATGTTGAGAAGATTGTCAGATGTCAAAAATCCTGAAGCCGTGAAGGCCAACAGAACACACAGGAGGACGAGAATGATCTCAAGGATGCCATGCGTGAACATTGTCTGGAATCGTGAAGGTATGTTCATACTTCCTCTTTACATACAAGCTGCAAACAAGCTCTCAAGAGATACCTCGCTGGGCCGAACGTCGCCCACCATGCATCCCTGGTGCATAATCAGGATCCGATGGCAAACATCAAGAAGCTCCTCCAGCTCACTCGATACAACGACACAGCTGATGCCGCGTTTGCTCAGGTTCCAAATGATCTGAAACATCTGTTGCTTTGCCTGAACATCGATACCGCGGGTGGGCTCGTCAAAGAGGACGAGGCGCGGGTTCGTGTTAAGCCACTTCCCGACGACGACCTTCTGCTGATTGCCCCCGCTCAGAAAAGCGACAGGGGCGTCGGTGTTTGCGACGTCAATATCCAACTCCTGAACATTCTTGTCGACCAAGTCCTGTTCACGGGATCGCGTCAGCCACCCTCGTGTTGAAATGCGGCTAAGACTGGCCAGACACAGGTTGACGCGCGTGCTCAAGAGCTGCACCAGGCCCTGGTCTTTTCTATTCTCCGGCGTCATCGCGATGCCGAGTTCCTTCATCTGCCTGGGGTTCGATGGGCGAATATGCTGCTCGCCGATAAGCAGCTCTCCTTCGTCTGGAGGATCTGCGCCAAAGAGGGCCCTGAGAAGTTCGGTTCGTCCTGCTCCCAGCAGCCCAGCGATGCCAAGGACCTCTCCCTTGTTGATGGTGAAGTTGACATCGTGGAATGCGCCCCGCCTGGAGAACGATCGCACTTCGATGAATGGCTCTGTGGGGGCTGTAAGGTCTGCAGGCTTCACTCGTTGAACGACCTCTCCGAACATCATTTGAACGATGATCGAGGGAGTAGCGTCAGCAATTGCAACCGTGCCGACAAGAGAACCATTGCGGAGCGCAGTCACGGTGTCTGCAATCTGGTGGAGTTCCTGCAGGCGATGCGTAATGTAGAGGAGAACGACGCCACGCGTCGCAAGCTTTTTCAAAAGGAAAAACAAACGCTCGGTTTCATGCTGCGCAAGGGCTGAGGTGGGTTCATCGAGAATCAGAATGGAAGGTTCGTACGACATCGCCTTTGCAATCTCGACCACCTGTTGTTGAGCAACACCCAGTGTGCCCGCCCGCGCCCGTACATCGAGGCTGACGCCGAGGTCCCTGAGGATCTCTTCCGCCCGAGTGTTCACGCGTCGCCAATCAATGATTGAGCCGCCAAGGCTGGCCTTCTTCGGAAGGCGACCAAGCAGGATGTTTTCTGCGACAGTGAGTTCTGGAACGATGCTCAACTCCTGATGGACGGCAACGATGCCTCTTTTGAGCGCGTCGCGCGGGTCATGCAGGACAATCTCATTTCCATCGAGGAGGATTCGACCAGTGGTAGGTTGTGTAGCGCCGGCAATAATTTTGACAAGCGTGCTCTTGCCCGCGCCGTTCTTTCCGATGAGGGCATGAATCTTGCCCCCTGTGAACGTCATGGATACATCGTTGAGAGCAATGGTACCCGGGTATTCTTTGCGAAGGGAAAGCGTCTGCAGATTGTGAACCGGCGTGCTCATGCCATCGATGGAGGGCGTTATTTGCTCAGTTCTTTCAGGCGATTTTTGAACTGCTTGATCTCGTCCGGCTTTCCCCTCGTCAGGAGAAATCCGGGCAGTGAGACTTTCTTTTCAACCTTCTCGCCGTTCAGGACTTTCACCGCTGCCTCAACAGCCATCGAGCCGATTTCGAACGGGCGCTGGCCCGTGATGGCCTGGAGAATGTTGGAATTGTCCAATAGAAAATCTGCGAGCTGCTCGCTCGTATCGGTGCCGAAGACAGCAACTTTACCGGCCTTGCCTGCATTCTTGACGGCCATGACGGCGCCCACCGTGCCTCCTTCGTTGGCAGAGTACACGATGTTGACGTCGGGATTGGCAGTCAGGACGTCACCCACCTTTTTGACAGCCTGTTCGGCGAGCCACGCGTCCTGCTCTGAGACGATCTTCACGCCAGGCAGCTTGGTGATTTCGCTCTTGAAGCCGTTTGTTCTCATGGAACTCTGTTCCGGCAGCTGAGACAAAAAGGCGATGATGGCGACCCTTGCTTTTCCCCCGAGCTTGCTCTCGATGTAAGCTCGCGCAGCCTTTCCCGTGGAAGCACCGATATCGAATTGATCGCTCTCAATGGAGGATGCCGCAAGATCGCTCTCGAGTGTCATGTTATGCGTGATGACCGTGATTCCCTTCTCGCGTGCTCGCTCCAGCGCGCTGACCGACGATTTGGCGCTGAGCGGTGCGATCGCAATCGCGTCAACGTTGTTTGCAATGTAGGTGTTGATGAGCTGGACCTCTTTGTCCGGCTTATTGGCGCTGTTGGCTTCCAGCAATTCCACGCCATTCTTCTGTGCCGCGTCGCGCATACCAAAGAGCACGAGACGGAAAAACTGGTCTTCCTGGAAGACGATTCCTGCGATGCGTTTCTTAGGCTGCTCTTTCTGCTTGGTGCTGCAGCTGAAGAGACACAGGCCGGCGACGATGAGGAGTGTGAACAGAACGAATCTTCGAGACATGGGAATATTCTCGTCTGTAGTGATAAATCGGAACATTAGCGCTTGTCATGCAATTTCGGAGCCAACGGGATAGGACGCTGAACGGTGCTACTTGCTCAATTCCCGTAGACGCGCCTTGAACTGCTTGACCTCATCAGGTTTCTCGCGCGTCAAAAGAACCCCTGGAAGCGAAACCTTCTTCTCGACCCTCTCCCCCTTGAGGGCTTTCGCAGCAGCGTCGACTGCCGTGGAGCCAATCTCAAATGGGCGCTGACCGGTGACGGCCTGGAGGACCCTATCGCCGTCAAGCAAGAAGTTCGCGAGTTACTCACTGTTATCTGTGCCGAACACGGCGACCTTCCCGGCTTTGCCGGCATTCTTCACTGCCATAACCGCGCCGACGATACCCCCTTCGTTTGCTGCCCAAACGATATCGACATCGGGATTGGCGGTCAGGATATCACCGACTTTCTTTGTCGCCTGCTCGGCGAGCCATGCGTCCTGATCGGCGACGATCACAACACCCGGGAGTTTCATGATCTCGTTTTTGAAACCGTCAATTCTCATCATTGCCTGCTCAGGGACCTGTGCCCGTCCCGAAATGATGGCGATCTTTGCTTTGCCGGCAAGATTCTTCTCGATGTACGCGCGCACAGCTCGTCCTGTCGATGCCCCGAGATCAACCTGATCGCTTTCGACGTAAGAATCCGGCACATCGCTTTCTACGGTGGTATTATATGTCACAATGGTGACACCCTTCTCGTGGGCGCGCTGCAGGGCGCTGACCGAAGCTTTTGCGCTGAGGGGAGAAATCACGATCGCGTCCACATTGTTCACTACATACGTGTTGATGAGCTGGACTTCTTTGTCGGGTTTACCGTCGCTGTTAGCCTCGAGCAACTCAACGCCGTTCTTTCCTGCAGCGTCACGCATCCCGAAGAGCACTAAACGGAAAAACTGATCTTCCTGGAAGACGATCCCCGCGATGCGCTTCTTTGGTTGTTCCTTCTGCTTCGTGCTGCAGCCGGCAAGCGTCAGGAGCGCCGTGATCAATACGGTAGAGAGGACGATTCTGTTAGAAGCCATCTCAAAAATCCTTCCACAGAAATAATTGTCATTCCCGCATGTCTTAAGCGGGAATCCAAACAGCGCATTCTGGACTCCCGATAGAAATCCCGCTCCTGGATTCCGCTTCTGAGCGGGATTCAAAAAGCGGAACATTTGGGAGTGACACTGATTTTTGAGACCGGTTCTAGCCAAAGGGTACTCTCAGCCATTTAGAGTTCGTCGCGTGGTTCGACCTCGACCCACACACCATCTTTCCGCTGCAAGCCGTTGGGCTTCAGACCGTACGGTTGAGGCAGCGCCGCATTGGCGAAGTTCATGAACTCAATGCGAGATGGAACAACCTTAATCAGAATGTAATCGCTCGCATCCGGTCCGCCGGGGTACATGTCCGTCCAGTACACCCTCCAGTATTTTCGCTTGAGATCGGGTGTGCTGTTGAGGGCGGCTGTGCCAACGATCGTGACATATGCTGTGCTGCGCGGGTTAATGAAGGCGAGCGTTACCTTGTTTTGTTTCAGGACCTCGCGGACCTTGCGCGAGTTTGGGCTGGCACCGAGCCACAGGTTGAATTCCGCGTCGGGCTCGAATGGGTGCATGAGCCGGGCGTTAATCTCTCCCGAATCTCCATGACTCATGAAGAAACAGTAATCTGCTTCTTTCATGATTGCTCGCGCTATTGCCAAGGACTTCTCAGCCTGTTGAACGCTCATAGCCTCTGCCTTTCTGCATAATGTGGCGATGATATGGTGTTTCCGCTTAATCGAGTTCTGTTGTTGATCGCACCGGCAGCGTTTGGCGATACCGGTCGGTTTGAAGACCGATTTTGTCGATAGGGATCGGCTTGAATCCAAGCCTCAACGCTGGAGAAGAACTCTTCAATCGGAAATCATGTTGTTTCAGACTGATAAAGCCCGGGTCTGTCGCGATGAAGACGTTTCCCCTGAACTCCTCCCTGATTTCCTTATCGGCGCTTGTCAGGAGTACATAGCCATCTTTTGTATCAATATCCAGATAGTACGGATCCCAGCCCCCGTAATCTTTCTGGAGCCGTCGGCAAATCAGGGAGTCTGCAATCACGTTGTCCCGCATCGTAACGATGGAGAAATCAAAGGCATTGTAGTCGTAGATGTCAAGCCACCGCCCCCCATACGAGACATTGCGGATAATCCTGTTGTTCATTGGGAGAGCCGGATTGCCCTTGTCCAGCGTTAGGAGCTCGGGATACCGTTTGCTGTACGGCGCCTCATGATAATTCATTTCTTTCAAATGTTCGCATAATTCCGGGTAGGTGCCGTCGAAATAATAGCTGGCCCAGCTGAGTCCGCGTGCGTCGAAGTGCACGGAGGGCTTGCACTCGACGAACACGTTATTCTCGATCGTATTATCGCGCCCCCCGCCAACCATTGCTGAGCGACCGGATCGATAAAAAACATTGCCGAAGACCGTGAATCCGCTCGCCCAATCATCCAGATACACACCCATCACGCCGTGCAGCCCCGGTCCCAGGAGATGGTGGAAGTAGTTGTATCGAATCACGTTTCCCCGCCATGTCCAGTCGCGCCCCGTGTGGAGGGCGCCTGCATCGCCAGTCTCCTGACAAACCCGGTAGACCTCATTGAACTCGATCAAATGGTCGTTCCCTCTCACGTAGAGCGCTTCGTGCGGTGCATCGTGGATGAGGTTGTGCTGGACGCGTCCGCTGACAATTTGCAGGAATGATCGAGATCGTCGGGCGCAAAAATCAATACCACGCCGTCGAAGCGAAAGACCGACAAATCCAGCGCGAGGAGAAAGTCAACAGAACTTGTTCACATTGTGAAGCGTTCTGTGCTGGAATATCTCCGCAGTCTGCAAATACTTGACCGCCAGCGCCGGCAGATATGTTGCACGGCGAACCGAAGGCGAGGTCGTTCTTTTTGAGATTGGCGTTGCCGAGGGTGAGAAGTCTACGTTCGGAGTTTCGCTATTTCTACCACCGCCTCAATGGCTTTGTCGATGTGTTCCTCGGTATTGAAAGGACCAATGCTGAAACGCACGGTGCCATGAATTTTGTCAGTTCCCAGGCGGGTGTGTACTTTAGGTGCGCATTGCAGGCCAGTACGACAAGCAATGTTGTAGTCTACGTCGAGAATTGTTCCGACCTCCCCGGCTTCAAAATCCTTGATGTTAAAGCTCAGCACGGCGTTGTGATTCTCCACGCTCCCTGCGCAATACGTTATAACGTTCTCGATGTTTTGAATGCCCTTCCTGAGTTTGTCCCACAACATCATCTCCCGGGCATGCAAATGATCGATCCCATTCTCCAGAACCCAGTTCACACCCGCATGTAAGCCAGCGACACCGACGAGATTGAGTGTGCCACACTCAAGGCGATAGGGAAACTCCTCGAGATGGGTCGGTTGTGCAGAGCGTACGCCCGTGCCGCCGAAGCGCGTGTACTTCACGGGCACATTCTCCATGACATACGAACCACCGATACCGGTTGGGCCCATAAGGCATTTGTGTCCAGTAAAAACAACGACATCGATTCCCATTGCGCCCATGTCAATCGGCACCGTTCCAGCGCTTTGAGTCGTATCCACAACGAACAAAACACCGGCGTCTTTGCAGATCTTTCCAATTTCAGCAACCGGCTGAATGGTACCGGTAACATTGGAGCAGTGATTGACCACGACCATCTTGGTATTGTCGCGGATAGTAGACTTGATATCATCGGGGTGAACGTACCCGTGTTCGTCGAACGCAATGTGGCTGACATCGATCATACCGTTGATGTTCAGATGGTGCAACGGTCGTAGCACCGAATTGTGTTCCAGCATCGTCGTAATGACATGATCCCCCTTCTTAACCAAACCCTGGATGATCATGTTCAGTGAATCGCTCGCGTTGTAGCTAAAGGTTAGCCTGTTGGGGTCACCCCGGCCATGAAAGAAATTTGTCAGCAGGCTCCGGGTGTTCATTACAATTTCTTCGGCTTCCAGCGCTGCATCAAATCCCGATCGGCCCGGGTTGACGCCGTGGTTACGGTAAAAACTGTCCATGAAGTTATAGACAACTTCAGGTTTGGGGAACGATGTGGCGGAATTATCAAGATAGATTAATGTATCCATGATTCAGGTTTCGTTATGTACGCTGGCAGGTTGACTGTGAGCTATTCGAGCACGAGCGCTTCGGCAACGACTTCGGCAAGGGTCTTGACGTTCACGCCCAGCTTGAACTTGTTGTTGATTTGAGTTAACTGGTCGATACAATTATGACATGGCGTTACGACGGTTGAAGCGCCCGTGCGCCGAATCTGCTCAGCTTTGATCTCCGCTATTTTCATCCGCCGCTCGCCGTATTCGCTCATGGAAAGCTGACCACCTCCCCCCCCACAGCAGAAATTGTCCACGCCGTGAGGCGTCATTTCGACGAAGGAGCTCACCGCATGGTCGAGGACGTACCGTTGTTCGTCGATGATTCCCCCCTCTCTCACGAGATTGCATGGATCGTGCAGGGTGACACGCTCTTGGTTTTTTCCTTTGTCGAGTTTTATCCGCCCCTCGCGGACGTATTCCGCGAGAAGCTCAACAGAAGTGAGTGTGTCAAACAAGAACGGCTTCTGCAGATAGTTCGGCGCTTCCCAACGGAAGGCCCGTGAACCGTGGCCGCACTCCGCAAGGACACAGCGTCTTGCGCCGAGGGTCTCCATCTCCCCGCATAACCTCTTGGCAATCGTGGTGGCTTCGTCGACGTTGCTGGAGAAGTACGCATAGTTCGTGACATCGTACATGGAGGTGGAAATCGTCCAGCTTTCTTTCGCTGCATAGAATATCTTCGCCATCGCCGAAATTGAAAGAGGGAAAAACTTTGGCTCCCGTGGATTCAGCGTGTACAGAACGTTGACACCAGCCTGATTGAGCGGTATGGATGCCTGTGGATCGTTCACTTCTTCTCTGAGTTCATCTTCCAGCCATGAAAGGGTGCTGACGAATTCATCCGTCGGTATGGCCATGTTATTGCCGGTTTGAAGAGCAGCATTCACGGTTGATTGCAGCGTTTGCGGAACGCTGCCCATCGCTGCAAGCATTTCTCTCCCAGCACGTACAAGGTAGGTGATATCAACACCAATAGAACAGTGCAGCGTACACCTTCCACATAACGTGCAGGCTCCGAACAGCAGGTCGATCATTTGTCTCGTGGTTGTATCGTCCAGCTCGCGTGCATGCGCGAGGCGAGGGAAAACCATGCCAATAACCGTGCAATACCGTTGATAGAGAGAGAAGAGAAGATCAACCTTTCGTGCGGGAACAAATCGCTCTTCGTTCATCGTCAGATAATAAATGCAGCTCTCAGCACAGAGACCGCAGCGAACGCAAGCGTTCAAGTGTGTGATGAGTCGGCTGTCCTCCGGTTCGGTGAGGATCTTGAGGGCTTTCTGTTGTTGCGCGGAAAGGTTGCTCATGCCGTTTCTTTACGTCCTCCTCAGCGGCCAGATGCCGCGCCAGCCGTAGAATAGCCCAAGATGGTAACGGGCGGCAAAAAAGTACAATGCGTGCTTCAGCTTTCCCAGCGGGAGATACAGCAGCAGGAGACTGACGCAGAGAAAATAGAATGGCGCAAGCGCTTCCTGCGCCAGCATCAGCAGCGTGAAGAACTGGAAGAGCGTCACAAGGAGATTCGATACGTAGTCGTCGATGTTGGAAAGGAATCTGATTCTTCTCACTGCCACTCTCTTCACGAATATCCCAAGGCCGCCTGCTACCGATACCGCTAAGATGCCCATCACACCCCACTGCAAGATGCCGGCAAGGCGGACATTCAAAAACAGGGGGAAGAAAAGAACGATGGAGGTGAAGGTTCCGGCATGGTAGACTAACCCGGCTGCATATGTCGGGAGATGCAGATAGGCAGACTCTTTCTTGCTCGGGCTCATGGCCCCCAGGAACGAATACACAACCGCCGCCCGCACATTACCTCGTTGTCGTGAATAATCCTTCGGTGCGCCTAGTTTAATGAGCGTGATGAGATGATACGATAAGCTGACTAGGCAAAGAACGAGGGCAGCTGATGCAAGATAATGGTACCAGGTCATGTCAGTGTAACCATTCTAAACGCAACCATCGGGTTTTGGTAATCCTGCAACACGGCATGCGCCGCGTGCGGGACCAAGCGGGAATAGCTGATAGATCTCCTTCAGCTTCACGCCCGTTACCTGACATATTGACCGAATCATCGGCGCCATACCCTTTTCTTCCCAGTTCTGGCGGATGAACTTCACGATTGCCCAATGCTTGTCGCTCATCTCTGTTATGCCGTCGTGTTTTGCGATCAGCTGCGCAACCTCTTCGGTCCAGCAGTAAGGATCGGACAAGAAACCGTCGCCATCTACTTCAAATACTCTTCCGTCAATTTCCATGGTTGCCATATGAACACTCTCGCTCGACTAAAGACCTTCTTCCAAAAGTCTATCGAATTCATCAATAATTTCTGAGGGTGAAAGCGGGGAATCGGGCAATACAAAATCGGGACAGAAATTCAGGGCGTTCTTGGCGATCAAGCGTTTGCATGAGTTCCAGGCCTTATCACCATGAAGGCAGTACGTATTGAGGTAAAACTGCCTGCGCTGCGGATCGGAGACAAGGCTTGTCATCTGGACAAGTCGACAGGTGCAATAATTTGGACAATGTGGCTCTTCCATATCCTGTTTTCATAAGATCGGTATCTCAGCCTGGCAGCGGTGCTTTCAGCGCGATGGACGCTCTAGAGTATTTTCAACTGGCCGGGGGGTGTTCTTCACGGCTGGCTTTCAACGCATGTGCTTCAAGACAACCTCTCCTGAGTACGACGTACTAAGTTAGAGATTGAAGCTTCAAAATCAAGGCTTTCCACGGGAGAAATCGGAACGCTCCACAACTATGTCGGGAGTTGCATCCCTATTTGTGCAATGCACACCGTTGTTCAATTCAAAACTGACAAGGAACTCGGAAGGTGCTGCCACGAAGGTCATTATTGATCTCTGTGCCGTGTTGCTCGGCGTGGGAAAAAACGAAAAAGCCACGCACCTTGAAGGTACGTGGCTTTTCTGTCATGATACAAAGCGCGACTTACTTCTCGGGCACGGGCGCTCGATGAACAAACGTCGCTGACGCCTGCGCGGTTGGCAGGATCAGAATCTGAGCAAGCTGGACGTGTGGAGGTCTCGTCGCGCAAAAGAGCACGGCATCCGCGACATCCTCGGGTCTCAGTGGTTGGAGGCCGGTGTAGACCGCCTTCGCCCGGTGTTCATTTCCACGGAAGCGAACCATGCTGAACTCCGTCTGCACGAGCCCGGGGTCCACGGTGCACACCCTCAGCGGCGTATCGGCCAGATCCCATCGCAAACCCTTTGTAATTGCATCGACAGCGTGCTTGCTGGCGCAGTAGACGTTCCCACCAACATAGACCTCTTGCCCGGCGATAGAGCCGATGTTGATGATCGTGCCCCTTCCCCGTGCGACCATGCCAGGGATCACGGCGCGGCTGACATACAAGAGCCCCTTCACATTCGTGTCGATCATTTCTTCCCAGTCTTCCAGCTTTCCTTCATGAAGCTTGTCGAGACCGCGGCTGAGGCCTGCGTTGTTGACAAGGATCTCGATATCCTGCCAGGAAGGGGGAAGGCTCCGGATGGCGTTGTCAACCGACGGCTGATTCCTCACATCGAGCTGAATCGTCAACACCCCTGAGCCATGTTCTTGCCGCAGTTCGTTCGCCAGGGCATCGATCCTTTGCTTGCGGCGCGCAGTGATGATAAGCCGCGCAGCCTCCTGGGCAAACGCATGAGCGCACGCGAGACCGATGCCGCTGCTGGCACCGGTAATAAGAACGGTTTTGTTTGTGAGAGTTGTCATACAGGCTGTTGATGGTGAATGAGGATTTCGTGGATGCCGGGGTGCACTTGTCGATGTTGCTCCTTAGCCTATCCCGGAGATCAGAAGAACGGCACTCAGCATGATCAGCGTAATCGATGTTGTCCATCCGATCACGTTTTGGTATCGCTTGTTCGTGTACTCTCCCATGATTTCTGTCTTGTTGATGATAAGCATCATGCAGATCAGCACAACCGGCAGAAGGATGGCGTTCAACACCTGTGTCCAGATGGTAATGGCGATCAACGGGGCGTTAGGAAGCAGGATGATGCCCACAGCGATCAGAATGGTGAACGTGAACAATGTGTAGAATTGGGGGGCCTCGGAGAACTTCTTATCGATGCCGGTTTCGAAACCGAATGCCTCGCAGATAAAAAACGCGGTTGCCAATGGCAGGATGGCGGCGGAAAACACCGAAGCCACGAACAAACCGAAGGCAAAGACCTGGGATGCAAGAAAACCGGCGAACGGTTTGAGTGCCACGGCAGCATCTTTCGCCTCGTTGATCTGTATGCCGTTGACGTTCAGCGTTGCTCCGCAAGAAACGATGATGAAGAACGCAACTACAACGGTTATGACACAACCGACGACAACATCCCACAAAGTATATTTGTAATCTGCAATCTTAATCCCCTTCTCAATCACAGAGGACTGCATATAGAATTGCATCCAGGGAGCAACGGTAGTGCCCACGAGTCCCAGCACCGTGGCAATGTAAGCATTGTCCCACTGGATCGTTGGTGCAATCATCTCCCTCCCTATTTGTCCCCAGTCTGGCCGGGCGAGGACCGCCGACACAATATAGGAAAGGAGAAAAACGCTGAAGAGAAGAAATATCTTCTCAGATATCTTGTAATTGCCCTTCACGACGAGTATCCAGACCGCAATGGCAGAGAGCGGTACAGAGATGTACTTATCGACGTTGAAGATCACCATGCTGCCTGCGACGCCGGCGAACTCTGTCGCCGTGTTGCCAATATCGGCGATGAGGAGCAGGATGAAGATGTAGAAGGTGATGCGTACGCCAAAATTTTCGCGGATGAGATCTGCTAGTCCCTTTCCCGTCACAATCCCCATGCGCGCGTTCATTTCCTGTACAGTCAGGAGCGCTATAAAGGAGGGGAGCAGTGTCCAGAGCAACCTGTAGCCATAGTTGGCTCCGGCAACTGAGTAGGTGGTGATTCCGCCCGCATCGTTGTCGACGCTCCCCGTGATGATGCCGGGTCCGAGCACGCTGAGGAAAATCAGCAGGTTACGGAACACAGGCCGCTCTTTCAGTCTTTGCAGTAGACCCATGTTATCCCTCGGCTGCCTGTTTTACCTCAGGGAATACCGCGTCCAGCGCGTCACCCATCGTGATGATACCCTGGAGCTTGTCGTTATCGTCCACCACAGGAATCGCCTCAAACTTGTACTTAAAAAACAACTGCGCCATGCGCTTGATGCTCGAATCAACCCGTACCGAGACAATGCTGCCGCGCATGATGCTTGCAATGGGCGCCGTCCCTTTTGTGGAAAGCAATTTCCTGAGCGTGACAAGCCCCCTGAGGCGCTCCTCGTCATCGATGACATACACATAGTACAACAACTCGGCTCGTTTGGTTTCCGCCTTCACGGTCTTCAGCACTTCTCGTACAGTCTGAGTTTCTTTCGCGGTGACGAAATTGGTGTTCATGATGCTTCCGACACCGGAGGTAGACAGCTTCGCCAGATCTTTGATCTCAGAGACTTTCTCCTGCGTGAGGAGAGCAAAAACAGCGTCGCGTTTATCGGGAGCGAGCTCATCGAGGAGATCAACAGTCTCGTCCATCTGCATTTCGGCAACGATGCTTGCGAGTTTCTCGTTGTCCAGCGATTCCGCGAGGTGCAAGCGGAGGCTCATGGGCATCTCTTGAAGCGTAGCGGCGGCTGTGACCGGGCTGATGGATTCCAGAAGAGACGTGCGTTCGTCTGTTCCAAGATCTTCCAGAATATCGGCAAGGTCGGCAGGGTGAATGGAAGAAAGCTTGGAGGAATCAGCCTTCAGGATGACGGAGCCGTTGACGTTCGTGGCCGTCGTGGGCTGTACGTTCTTCCAGGTCAAGAACTTGTCGTTGATGTCTCGCGCGAAGAGCCAGTAGAATATGGGGTTGATGAAATTCAGCCATCCGAGTCGTCGTACCAAACCCTTGAAGCCGATATCGATGTGTACAAGCCAGAGGTTTGGGTTCTCCTTCGATGAGTTGTCGATAAGTAACTGCAAGTCGTTGACACGCACCAGCTTAAAGCCGGATGTCGAGATGATCTGCTTGTCCAAGAATGTTTTTTTGAGCAGAATCTCATTCTCGCTTGATTCCTCCGTACTCTGGTCGCGCTCGAACGGATAGTCGACGGTAACATGTTTCTTGAAGACCGTCAAACGCACGAAGGGCCAGGGGATGTAAACCGGCTCGTTGTTGTCATGCGTCATCGCGATGAGCGCGGTGATCTTAGGGTATACATGACTCGTGCGCGCGGCGAGGTCGATGATCCTCCCGATCTTCTTGCCGGTGCTCGCGTTGAAGATTGGCAGATGCAGGATCTCAGACAGGTAAATGAAATTGAAATTGTCGCCGCTCATGGGAAAGCCCGTGCATCTCGAAAGTTGCTGGAAGATACCGCGAAAGAATGAAAAAGTCTATGAATTCTTCCGTGAAACAGGAAGTTTTCGGTTGGACCCAAGCGTGCGTCAGCAGGAGGGTGGACGTCGGACGGGATGGCTGAGCGAAGGACTCGCGGTGATCTCGTACAGATGAAAGGAGGGGTTACACCCTGCCGCGCAGGATTTTCCACCGATCCACGATCTCGTCGCCTCTGACAACATTGTAGTAGTCGAAGTTCGCGGCTGTCAGGCAGGAGTGATGTTCGAGGACGCGGATCTTGTCACCGACGTTGCACTGCCCCTCCAGGTACTTCGGGTTCGAGATCAGGACCTTGCCGTGTTCCTGTGAGAGGATCTTCATATGGACGTGTGGATGGAGCCGTTTGCGCTCGTAGTCTTCAAAGACAATCCCGATGTCCATGTCGTTGCTGATATGGATGGGACCGGGGTCCTTGGAGAGGGCGAGGGCGCCCGAATCGGTAATAAAGTATGCAGCCCCCGGCTGGCGGGAAACAACGGACGAGAGAACCGTTAATGCGCAGTCGGAGACACCGCAGCTGCCGAGCATGACCTGCGTGTAGTCATAGAAAGCATAGTTCCCGGGCCGTATCTCTGTAATGCCGTCCAGATTCTCGGTAACGGACATTGTCGGCGTGGAGCCGATACTAATCATGGGGACCTTGAAGCCTTTGCTCCTCATGCGGTTGGCAAAATCCACCATCAATGAACGCTCTTGTTCGGCGATCTCAAGGACTTCCGAGTGTTTTCGGGCCTCGTACGCATGGCCGGAATGGCTGAGGATGCCGTCAAAAATCAAGTTCTTGCAATCATTCAAGGCGCGAACAAGCCCCTCGGCATACGGAGACAGTGGGTCGACACCTGCACGATGGTATCCGCAATCAACCTTGAGCCAGACATGAACCCGTTCATTGCCATGGCGCTCGATGCTTTCGAGACGCTGCAGCACTTCGGTGTTGTCGATGAGGGCGCGAATCGTTGCCTTGTCACAGAGTTCCACGATACGTTCGACATGTCCTGGTGTCAGCGGAAAAGCCCACGTGATGTCGTTAAATCCTGCAGCGACGAACTGCTCCACTTCGTAGATGGTGGAGGCGGTAATACCGCGTGCACCGAGCTCCAGCTGGTGGTTAGCGATCTCGATGCATTTGTGTGTCTTGATGTGTGGACGCAGGGTGACGCCAAAGGAGTTTGCGCGATCCTGCATGCGCGTGAGATTGCGCTCGAGAATGCCATGGTCGATGAGCAACGCGGGGGTCGGCAAGTCGTAGATTGAACTTGGAATCCGCATAGTGTTCCGGGCGTCGATGGTGTCGCAGGGCGTGCGATCAAATCATTGAGTTCTTCTCTCCATCTCTTCTTCGCGCCAAGACGGTTCTGCAGCTCGAGGCTGCATCATGTGCGAAGGTCTGTGCCGCAATCGCCCGTGACATACCCCATACTCTTACAATCTCTACAGTAATATCAGCAAAATCCAGCACATATTCGTTGACGCAGTGCACACACTACCGGGGTGCCAGTAGGGCTGTTTTACTCTAAAATGTGACGCTCCTTCGACAGAAGGGCAAGATACTGTCCCCCGGACGAGCCCAAAAAAAGATCGCCACGCGGGCGATCTTTTTAAGAGCAACTGAAGAAGGAATCCTATTCAAACCATGAGATGATCTCATAGTTTCCCGTTGTCGGGAAATACGGCGGCGCACTGACCATAAGCCGATTATCATAGTACGCACCGCCAGGCTTGTAGCCGTGAATGATTGTCGGTGGATCACCGGAGAATACACCAGTGTAGCCGCCCACCTTAGCCACCTGGCTGCCGACAGTCGTTAATCTGCCCTCAACGCCGCGGGTGTTGTAGTTTTCCACCCACAATCCATCTGTTCGGGAGAAGACACAGGCCATCAAGATGTAGTCATTGTTTGGGCCGCGGTTCCAGCCGTTGTCGGCAATGGTCAGCCTGTTTTCTGCACAGAGCCCCAACATATCGGTTGAAGAACCTGATCGGGGATCGTTTGCGTAGACGACGTCATTGTCGAGCCAGATGTTCCCCTGTGAAGTGCTCCCCGTTGTGCCGCCAACGCCCACCGTCAACTGGCCGTGAAATGTCCCCCTCACATGGACATTGACACCTTCGGCGTAGAATGCGCCGTTGGGGGCAAAGCTGCTCACCCAATCCGCATTCCATGTGCCACCGGACCAGCCGTTGTCTTGCTTCCATTTGATCTGGCCGTCGCTTTGAAAATCTAAGTACACGTCCTGACCACCAACGATCTTCTTGCCGCCCGCGCCGGCCGCGGCCTTGAGCACACTAAAGTCCGGCGGAAGGCTGACGTTAACTCCTTGATCAAAGCCACCCTTGAACACCGGCTTGTCGAGTGTGTTAGAGTTGTTCTGAGGGTTTCTGTATCGGTGCAGACCGTTCAAGGTCGTTGCTTTCCCCATAAAGACCGGCGTCCCTGCGACATTCAGGTAGTTGTTGATGTGCAGTGGTCCCCAGCAGGTATCGCCGGTGACCCAGTAGCCGCTCATGTCCGTGGTCGTGTAGTACGCGTACCGCGAGAAACTGCTGGGCTGAAGCAAACAGGAAATCGTGTGAGTGATCCCTTGGAATGTCGCCGTTGCTGTCATTCGCACCCGTCCGCCTGTGGTATCCTTTAGTGTGCAACTGACGACCCCGCCGGCGAACTGCTTGTTGGAGAATCCAGCTCGCCACAGAGAATTCTCGTAGATAGCCCGCGCGGCAAGGTTGATGGCAGATCCAGCGATGGCATGTGCCATGGAGGAGTTGTAGTAATACGTATAGTTGTCTTCGGCCTGGTTGGACACCTGCAAGATGTTATGGCCGATGAAGAGCAGGACGACGCTGAAGCCTGCAACCATGATGAGTGACACTCTTCCCACAGTAAAATTCTCTCTCTCTCGGTGCACAGATCATGTATCTCAAACCGAACGACTCTCTCGGACCCTCCCAAGTCCGACAAATCAAAACGGGTTTGGACAGCGAACTGTTCTCTCTAGTGATTATGAATGATTGTTGATTGTGCCTGCTTGCTCGTTGTTGTCGCTTACAGTTACTCAAACCAGGAAATGATCTCATATTGGCCCGTTGTCGGAAAACATGGCGGTGCGGCTAACATAAGCCGATCATCATAGTACGCACCACCAGGCGCGTAGCCGTGGACGATTGTCGGCGGATCGCCGGAGAATTGACCGGTATACCCGCCTACTTTTGCCACCTGGCTGCCGACCGTTGTTAACCTTCCCCTAACAGAACCAGAGTTGTAGTTCTGCACCCACAATCCATCTGTTCGGGAGAAAACACAGGCCATCAAAATGTAGTCGTTGTTTGGGCCGTGGTTCTCTGTATTGTCAGCGATCCAGAGCTTGTTCTCCGCAACGAGGCCCAGCATATCGGTTGACGGGCCGTGCCGGGGATCGTCTCTGTAAATGATGTCATCATCAAGCCAGATATTTCCTTGATTAGTGCTCGCCGTTATGCCGCCACAGCCAATGGTTACCTGCGTATGAACCGTTCCTTTGACGTGGACATTGACACCTTCGGCGTAAAAAGCGCCGTTGGGGGCAAAGTCGGACAGCCAATCATCATGCCACGTGCCGCCACCACCCCAGCTGATATCTTGTTTCCACTCGATTTTGCCACTGTAACGGAACCGTATGTACACGTCCTGACCACCTACGATCTTCCTGCCGCCGCTGCTGGCCGCGATCTTAAGATCGGTAAAGTCGGCTGGAAGTGCGACATTGACTCCTTGTTGGAAACCCTGCTTGAACACTGGCCTGTCCCAGTGGTTATTGTTGTTTTGGGGGTTCCTGTATCGGTGCAGGCCGTTCAAGGTCGTTGCTTTGCCCATGAAGACCGGATACCCCACTACGTTCAGCTTGTCGTTGACGTGTAGAGGTCCCCAGCAGGTGTCGCCAGTGACCCAGTACCCGCTCGCGTCCGTCGTGGTGTAGTATGCAAACCGCGAGAAGCTGCTGGGCTGAAGCAAACAGGAGACGACCTGGCTAATACCCTGAAATGTCGCCGTTGCGGTCATTCGCACCCGTTGGTTCGTGGTATCCTGTAATGTGCAGTTCACAACGCCGCCGCTGAACTGCTTGTTGGAAAGTCCACCACGCCACGAGCGGTTGGCGAAGAGGGACCGCGCGGCGAGGTTGATGGCGGATCCGGCCATGGCATGCGCAACGGATGACTGATAGTACTGGGTGTAGGTCCCCATCGCTGTGCTCGACACCCTCGTGATGTTGGAGCCGATCATGAGAAGGGCCGTGCTGAAGCCCATGATCATAATGAGCGCTGATCTTCCCATGGTGTAATCCTCCTCCTCTCGGTGCACAGATCATCTGTCGCAAATCGAACGTGTTTCCCGGACTCTCCTAGGTCCAATAAATCGATGCGGGTTTAGACAGCGAGCTGTTATCTGTTAGCGATTATTTGTGACTGTTGATTTCGCCCACCTGCTTGTTTTGGTGGTTCATACTCATTCAAACCAGGAAATGATCTCATATTGGCCCGTTGTCGGGAAATATGGCGGTGCGGCTAACATAAGCCGATCATCATAGTACGCACCACCAGGCGCGTAGCCGTGGACGATTGTCGGCGGATCGCCGGAGAATTGACCGGTATACCCGCCTACTTTTGCCACCTGGCTGCCGACCGTTGTTAACCTTCCCCTAACAGAACCAGAGTTGTAGTTCTGCACCCACAATCCATCTGTTCGGGAGAAAACACAGGCCATCAAAATGTAGTCGTTGTTTGGGCCGTGGTTCTCTGTATTGTCAGCGATCCAGAGCTTGTTCTCCGCAACGAGGCCCAGCATATCGGTTGACGGGCCGTGCCGGGGATCGTATCTGTAAACGATGTCATCATCAAGCCAGATATTTCCTTGAGTAGTGCTCGTCGTCGTGCCGCCACAGCCAATGGTTACCTGTGTATGAACCGTTCCTTTGACGTGGACATTGACACCTTCGGCGTAAAAAGCGCCGTTGGGGGCAAAGTCGATCAAGTCATCATTATTCCACGGGCCGCCAGTCCAGTCGTTACCTTGTTTCCACTTGATTTTGCCACTGTGTTTAAACTCTATGTACACGTCCTGACCGCCCACGATTTTCCTGCCACCGCTGCCGGCCGCGATCTTAAGATCGGTAAAGTCGGCTGGAAGTGCGACATTGACTCCTTGTTGGAAACCCTGCTTGAACACTGGCTTGTCGAGTGTGTTAGTGTTGTTTTGGGGGTTCCTGTATCGGTGCAGGCCGTTCAAGGTCGTTGCTTTGCCCATGAAGACCGGTTTCCCCACTACGTTCAGCTTGTCGTTGACGTGTAGAGGTCCCCAGCAGGTGTCGCCAGTGACCCAGTACCCGCTCGCGTCCGAGACGGTGTAGTATGCAAACCGCGAGAAGCTGCTGGGCTGAAGCAAACAGGAGACGATCTGGCTAATACCCTGGAATGTCGCCGTTGCGGTCATTCGCACCCGTTGGTTCGTGGTATCCTGTAATGTGCAGTTCACAACGCCGCCGCTGAACTGCTTGTTGGAAAGTCCACCACGCCACAAG
>CAVUAC010000012.1:0-8277 GCA_963739335.1 uncultured Bacteroidota bacterium
TTACCTCTTCTTGATACCGCCTTCGGTACGGCTCTGATGCTTCGACGAGCTCTGTCGTTTCTGTGGTCAGAACCACCAGCAGATTCCTAAGGTGCTCGGCAAGACCGCCGAGAAACTCTCTCAAATCATAGCCTCTCTTCACAATATCATCGACGAGCTGAATGCCGCCCCGCACATCCTGCGTCCTAATAAGGTCAGTCGCGCGAAAGTAGAGTTCTTGATCAACAACATTCAGAACCTTCAACACATCAGCAGCAGCGATCTGGTTTCCACAGAAGGAACGTATCTGATCAAAAATGCTCTGGCCGTCGCGCAGAGATCCGTCTGCCTTCTTCGCAATAATCATCAGCGCTTCTTCGTCGATCGTCATGCCCTCTTCGCGCGCGATCCCGCGCAGATTGCCCGTAATCTCGTCGATGGAAATTCTCCGGAAGTCAAACCGCTGACATCGGGAGAGAATGGTCATTGGGATTTTGTGGACCTCGGTCGTCGCAAAGATAAAGATCACATGCTCCGGTGGTTCTTCAAGGGTCTTGAGTAGCGCGTTGAATGCCTCTTTCGTGAGCATGTGTACTTCATCAATGATATATACTTTGTACTTGCCGCGTGTAGGTGTGTAGCGAACAGACTCCCGGAGGTTGCGAATCTCCTCCACACCGCGATTCGAGGCGCCATCAATCTCAATGACGTCAAGACTGCGGCCTGCTGTGATTTCCTTGCAGATTTCGCACTCGTTGTCGGGATTCGTCCCTTTCGGCGAGAAACAATTAATGGCTTTCGCCAGGATGCGGGCGGTGGTAGTCTTACCGGTGCCGCGAGCGCCGCTAAAAATGTACGCGTGGGCAAGCCGATGCGACGCTATCGCGTTGCACAGCGTGCTGGTAACGTGCGCTTGGCCGACGACCCCTTCAAAAACCAACGGCCGCCATTTACGGGCTGTAACCTGGTAGGACATACTGGAACGAAATTAAGAAGTAAAAATGAAAAAGGGAAATGGGAAATGGGGCTTTTCGCGGCATCCCCGCCGGGCCACTAAGACCGCCCTGTTTTCTTCTCAAATACAAGCTTTGCCGCTTCTTCAATGCTTTCAACGGGAATAATCCTCAGCCCTTCCTTCACTTTGTCCTGAATCTCCGCGAGGTCCTTCACGTTCTCCTTCGGAATGATTACCGTTTTGATCCCGCTTCGCTGTGCAGCAAGAAGCTTCTCGTTCAAACCGCCGATCGGGAGCACATTCCCGCGCAGTGTGATTTCTCCGGTCATCGCGATATCGTTACGTGCGGGGCGATTGCTCGCGGCAGAAATGATTGCCATCGCCATCGTGATCCCTGCCGATGGGCCATCCTTCGGGATCGATCCTTCCGGTAGGTGAATATGAATTTCCTTTCCCTTGGTGAAATCGGTTCTCACACCAAACCTCTTCGCATTGGATCGAATATAACTCAATGCCGCCTGCGCCGACTCTTTCATCACTTCGCCTAGCTGACCGGTGAGGGTCAGCTTCTGCGCGCCGTTCATGATCGTCACATCGACATTCAGAATATCCCCACCAACGCTCGTCCACGCTAGACCGGTCACCGAGCCAACACGGCGCTGCCGCATCGCCTCCTTCTTACGAAACTTCGGAACGCCAAGATAGTGCTCGATCTTCTCTGCGCGTCACCGCTATGCCGCTAAGAGCTTTCTTTTTCTTCGGAGTACCGTTTTTCCTTCGGCTCAGAACAATTTCCTTCGCCGCCTTCCTGCAAATTGACGCAAGCTCCCGCTCAACGTTGCGGACTCCAGCCTCCCGCGTGTACTCGTTGATGATCTTGTCAATGGCGTCATCGGTAAACTTGAGCTGTTTCTCTGTCAGCCCATGCGCCTTCAGTTGCTTTGGGATAATATGGCGTTTGGCGATCTCCCGTTTGTCATAGTCGAGATAGCCGGGGAGCTCAATGATTTCCATGCGATCCTGGAGCGGAAGTGGAATCGCGTACCGCACATTCGCCGTCGTAATGAACATCACCTTCGAAAGATCATAGTCAACATCAAGGTAGTGATCGCTGAACGTGTTGTTCTGTTCCGGATCCAGCACCTCCAGCAATGCCGCCGATGGATCGCCGCGGAAATCCATGCTCATCTTATCAACTTCGTCCATCAGCATGACCGGGTTGACAACACCGGCCCGTTTCATCGACTGGATGATCTTACCTGGCATGGAGCCGATATACGTCCGGCGATGGCCCCGGATTTCTGCCTCGTCCCGCACTCCGCCGAGTGAAATGCGGACGAATTTGCGACCCAGCGCGCGCGCAATGGACTTTGCCAGTGACGTTTTGCCGACACCGGGAGGCCCCACAAAACAGAGAATCTGCCCCTTCATCTCCTTCACAAGATTGAGCACGGCAATGTGCTCAAGGATTCGCTCCTTCGGTTTTTCCAGTCCAAAGTGGTCGTCGTCCAAAATCTTCTTCACATGCTCTACGTCAAGGTTGTCTTTCGTCCGCTTCGTCCACGGCACTGCAATCAGCCAGTCAAGGTAGTTCCGCGTGACGGTGAATTCAGGCGACATCGGCGACGTCTTCTTTAGCTTGTTGAATTCCTCCATCGCTTTATCTTCAACCTCTTTCGGCATCTTCGCCTTCTGGAGCTGTTCCTTGAGCTTTGCCAGCTCCGGCGATGCCTCATCTTCACCAAGCTCGTCCTGCAGAATGCGTATTTGTTCCTGGATGAAAAACTTCCGCTGCGATTTTTGAATGTTGTCCTGGACCTTCGTATCGATTTCGCGTTCAATCTTGAGGATGTCGATCTCCGTCGTGAGGATCTTCGACAACTCGTACAGCTGCTCGCGAAGATGTTGTGTTTGAAGGATTCGCTGCTTCACATCCACGCTCTGCACGAGGTTTGCAGCCATATAATAGAGCTTCCGGCCGGGCTCTTTGATCCCTTCGAAGGCCATAAGTACTTCCGGCGGCACGTTCCGGCTCAGTTTAACATACTCCTGAAACAGTGTCGATCCGTGCCTTACAAGCGCATCAACGTCCCGACCTGTCGGCGCGTCGGCTTTATTAATAATGATCTCGGCCTCCAGATAGGATGGGTTAGGTAAGAACCGCTTCACGGTCGCCTGTACGACGCCGTCAACGAGAATCTTCATCAGTCCGTTTGGAAGCTTTAGCATCTGGATGATTTTCGCAACGGTTCCGTGCTGGTAGACATCGTCTGCCGTTGGCTCGTCGATTGAGGCGCTTTTCTGCGCGACAAGGAAGATGTTCTTGCCTCGTTCTAGGGCCTCGTTCGCCGCCTTAAGTGAGCTTTCCCGCCCAACAAGCACGGGGAAGATCATATACGGAAAGAGAACCACATCCCGCAGTGGTAGGACGGGAAGGGTGCTTGGAATGTTCTCAATTGTTTCTACGGCTGAGTCGGTAAATTTTGTCGGCGTTGCGCCCATATTTGTCGAGCTGCTCTTTCTTTGTCCCCTAAAACAAAAAGTGTCCCGGGTGGCGGGACATCATCCTGTGACTGAAAATATACCCACAAATGAAAGGAGAAGCAAGGTGATGGCCGCCCGGGCTTTTACTGCTTCGCAACAATGAATGCTGTTCAAGGGTTGCGGGAACGCTCGCTAGCGCATGGCTTCATTCAGAAAGCGAGCGAGTGGCGTCGCTGTTTCATAGATATCCGCCACCTCGACCACGAAGCGTGTCTTCAAACATTTCGACTCCGGCCATTCAACCCACACGAAGAACTGCTTTCGCTTCAACCATTCCGCCATTGGGTGATCCAGCTGATAGCCCTGCGGAACTCTCTGCAGTTTGTCTCCCTCTATGTTCCCGAAGCGCATCTTGAACTTCGGGTGATGAAGGATTGAGAGAAACCTTTCGGATTGATCCGCGATCGCTCGCCGGATCTTTTTGAGTTGGTCACTGTCAGGCATGTAGATTCCGGCGCCAATGTAGACTTCCCCAGGCTCGATGTGTAAATAGTAGCCAGATCCTTCCACCCCTTTCGGCTTGCCGCGGAGAACAAAGTGTGCCGCTGCGTGTGTCTTGTATGGAGTTTTGTCTTTGCTAAAACGAACATCCCGATAAACACGGAAGAGTGAGCGCTTTGGGTTGATATCAAATTCGGGGGCAAATCTCTCAAAATGCGGTTGAAGTGCTGCTATCAGAGATTGCATCGGGAGTTTGACGAGGGATTCGTATTCCTGCTTGTGTTTCTCAAACCAAGGGCGATTGTTGTTCCTCTTCAGACGCTTCATGAAGGCAATCCCTTCGCGCGGAAAGCCGTCGAAGGGAGGAAAGAAATCTAAATCAGAAAGCGGCGTTTTGATGCCTGGTGCCATGGTTGAATCCTAGGGGTCTAGGGTGTAGTGTAATCCTTGTTCTCGATTGCCAATCTCACAAACCCATCCGCTCGCACTAGGCGCCGCTGCGCCTCTTCTCTGGCAACGTTTGCCTTGATCATAACCAGCGCCGTTTTTACGTGTCCACCGGCCTTTTCGAGATAATCCGCCGCCTCCCCGTACCCAACCCCGGTGATCGTCATAACAATTCGCTTTGACCGCTCACGCAGCTTCTGGTTGGTCATCTGGAGATCGATCATCATGTTCTCATATACCTTCCCCATGCGAACCATCGCTGTCGTTGTAATCATGTTCAGCACGAACTTTTGCGCTGTGCCAGACTTCATCCGTGTAGACCCCATGATCACCTCCGGACCGACCTGGGGACAGACTGCTACGTCTATCGCCTTGGCTAACTCCGTGAATTCTAGCGAATACAGCTTGCTCCGTGGATTTGTGGTTACGTAGAGCGTTTTAGCCCCCTTCTGCTTTGCCCGTTTCACCGCTCCAACGACGTACGGCGTTCTGAGGCTCGCCGCAATTCCACACACGACATCTTTGTCGCTTACGTGTTTCTCGTCAACATCCCGCGCCCCGTTCTCCTCCTTGTCCTCTGCACCTTCCTGCGAGCGGAACATTGCTTTCTCTCCCCCGGCAATCATTCCCTGAATCATCTCGGCTGGTGTTCCGTACGTTGGCGGGCACTCTACCGCATCAATAACACCTAAACGACCGCTCGTTCCCGCTCCAAAGTATAGCAACCGACCCCCTCGTTTGAGCGCATGCACAACTAGTTCAACTGCCTTGGCGATATGCGATAGCTCACCCTCAACAGCCACTGCGACCTTTTTGTCCTCTGAGCTGATAATCCGTAGAATCTCTTCCGGGGATCGTGCATCAATATCCATGCTCGCGGGGTTTCGCTGCTCGGTGCTAAGCCGAGTCAATTGCTCGAACAGCTCTTTTTGATCACTCACGGATTGCCCCACTTTCTACTTTTGGTCACCGATGAATTCCACCAGCACAATCTTCTTGTCTCCTCCGTTAAGTTGCCTTGAGCCTTTAAGCGTCAGGTCTATTACGGCGGTGTCTTTTACATGCTTCAGGTTTCGTATCTGCCTGATCTCGCCCTCGACGTCTCCGCCCTTCAATGCAATGAGTGTCGGCCCGGCAATTCTTCTTGTGCCTTCGTCCGTTGTCGGTACCCGCACCTCGGTCGTTGTTTGCCAATGGTTCTTCAAGAATGGAAGCGACCAGCGAACAAGTTCCCTCAGCGAAGCAACCGCTCGCACAACCACAATGTCATACCGATGATTGTGTTCCTTCCGTCTTCCGAGGTCCTCAGCTCTTCCCCAAACAGCCTCGATCCCTGTAAGGCCAAGCTCTCCTAGAACATGCTTTACAACATTTACTTTTTTCTGGGTAGAATCAAGAAGTGTGAACGTAAGGTCGGGCCGGACTATTTTCAGTGGAATGCCTGGTAGTCCGCCGCCCGTGCCCAGGTCCAGGACCGCGGCCCCCGTCGGAATGTCCACCTTGAGCAAAACCGAGAGGCAATGAAGAATGTGGCTCGTCCACAGATTCCCCTCGTCGCGTCTGGAGACAAGGTTGATCTTCTTGTTCCAATCCAGAAGCTGCGCACCAAACCTCTCAAGCGTAGTTAGCTGCTCGTCAGTTAAGTACAGGCCGTTCTGAGCGCAGGTTGTCCGGAGCCAAACCGTTTCTGACAAACTCCCTCTAAGTTGTTTGAAATCAATATGTTGCAGCGCTCGTTCCACGTGAAACCGCTATCCACACAGGTACACCATCAGGACCGACACGTCTGATGGCGTCACGCCGCTTATGCGGGACGCCTGACCAATTGATTGCGGCTTTACCTTGTTTAGCTTCTCTCTCCCCTCGGTCGAAAGCGATTTGATTCTGCTGTAATCGAAATCCGTTGGAATCTCCTCACTTTCAAACTTGTCAAACTTTTCGATTTGTTCAATTTGCCGCCGGATGTACCCTTCGTACTTCAACTCAATCTCGATCTGCTCAAAGATTTCTTGCCTAAGCCGCTCATCTGGGAGACTCAGTATCTTTTGCATCACGGGTTCCTTGGAAAAAGAATCGAGGCCGGCAAGATCTTTAAGTCGGACGTTTGGCCTCTTCAAAACGTTTGCGAGCTTTTCCCGTTCCCCGACACAACCCTCGGATATGCTCTCAAGATACGGGTTCAGGGCTTGCGGATGCAGAGAGTGCTGCGCAGCCATTTCGATCCCCGCGCCGATGAGCTCCTCTTTCATCGTAAGGCGACCCAACATACCAGAGTCCACAAGTCCGAGCTTATATCCTTTGCGCATGAGGCGACGGTCTGCATTGTCCTGGCGCAGAACAAGCCGGTGCTCTGCTCTCGAGGTAAACATCCGATAAGGTTCGTCTGTACTCTTGTTCACCAGATCGTCGACCAAAACGCCCATATACGCTTCGGATCGCTTGACGACGAATGGCTCGTTTCCCCTGACCGACAGTGCGGCGTTAATGCCGGCAGTCAAGCCCTGTGCAGCGGCCTCCTCGTATCCCGATGTACCGTTGATTTGTCCGGCAAAGAACAATCCATCAACAAGCTTTGTTTCCAGCGTCAGTTTCAGCTGGTGCGGAGGAAAGAAATCATATTCGACCGCATAGCCGGGCCTGAGGATCTTCACATTTTCCAGGCCAGCAATCGATTTAAGCCCTTCAAACTGAATCTCCTCTGGAAGGCTCGTTGAGAAACCGTTCACATAGACAACGTTCGTTTCGTAACCCTCGGGCTCGAGGAATATCTGATGACGATCTTTGTCTTTGAATCGAACGACCTTGTCCTCGATCGATGGACAATACCTTGGTCCGACGCCCTTGATCACACCGGTGAAAAGTGGCGACCGGTCAAAACCCTTCCTCAGTATCTCATGTGTACCATTGTTTGTGTAGGTCAGGTACATTGGGATAAGCTGATTCGTTATCCCAGGCGTAGAGTACGAAAACGGGTGTGGTGGGTTGTCACTGTGCTGCTCCTCAAGCTTCGACCGATCAATGCTAAGAAGGTCGATCCTGGGTGGTGTACCCGTCTTGAGGCGTCCACTGACAAAACCAAGGTGCTCCAGCTTCTCCGTGACACCTTTTGAGGCTGGCTCCCCATATCGTCCTCCCTCGCGGTTCTTGAGTCCCGTATGCATAAGACCGCGTAGAAAGGTTCCCGCACTCAACACCACCACCCCACAGACAATTCGCCTGCCGTCGCCTGTCGTGACAGCGACGACCTTTGGGTTTTTGCCTGCCCGCGGTTTCTCAGTTTCTATGCTGACGATAGAGCCCTCCAGAATAGCTAGGCCACTTTGCCCTTCCAGCCGCCTTCGCGCCTCTCGAGAGTACCACTCTCTATCGTTCTGACACCTCGGTGACCAGACGGCTGGTCCCTTTGACTTATTAAGAAGCCGAAATTGGATCCCTGTGGCGTCGGCGATCTTTCCCATTTCCCCGCCTAGGGCATCTATCTCTCGCACAAGGTGCCCTTTCGCCGTTCCTCCAATGGCTGGGTTGCACGACATTCTTCCAATAGACTCCTTGCTCATCGTGATCAAAAGAACACTGCAGCCCATCCTCGCGCCGGCCAACGATGCCTCGATGCCGGCGTGTCCGCCGCCTACGACCACGATGTCAATCTGTTGCGTGCTGTCGGGCACTTCTTGCTCTAGGTTTCACGTGAAACGGTGTTCATTTTCCTATACAGAACTTCGAGAATATAGAGTTGAGAATGTCTTCCGTGCTGACGACGCCTATAATTTCCCCCAACGAATCGAGCCCGGCCCTTAGATCAACAGCCACAAACTCACCGCTTTTCCCACCCTTCAAAGAGTCCAAGCAAAGCAGGAGGCTCGTTCTTGCCCTCTCTAGGGAACAAGACGCCGGGTCTAGACACGTACAGA
>CAVUAC010000013.1:0-18621 GCA_963739335.1 uncultured Bacteroidota bacterium
TTATGATTTCCATAGTCGCAATGCCGTCAATGTTCGCTCGTCTTTTATGAAGAAGGCTCGTGGCCGTTTGACAAAAAACGTTTCAGGGACATACCCTTTGAGATTCCTCCCGACCACCTCGGAGAACAAGCGTTCCCCTTCGGGAAGACGGTACACGAAGAAATGATTCTCGTACTTCCGCAGCTGTTCTGTAGAATTCTTCGCAGGGAGATGGCAGTTGAACAGGAAATACCCGTGTTCGTTAATGAACTCGATATTGCCAACGACGCTTCTCCCCCGAATCCCTTTGTCCACGAGAGACTGCGTCAAGGGCTCTGTGTTCGCGACGTCGAGGATGTCGGGCAAAACCACCTTCGCCTGGATCTGGCTTTCCCATGCCTCCTGCCGGAGGGCGTGGAGTTCCTGGAGAGAATCATCATGCATTTTCTGCAGTTCCCCCGTCTGGAGATCAATCTCGTAACCGACTCTCCTCTCGAAAAAATCTCTGTACGCGATCACCCGGTCACCCAAACCGAACCAATAGGTGAGATCGTCGTTGCGCCATCGGAGAAGCCCCGTTCCGAGATCGTACGTGCGAATTCCCTTATGCTCGGGCATATCAGGCTTCGGATAGGAGTGCAGCAGCACGGCGTCTTCCTGGACGGCCTCCAGACCAACCCACCATGGCTCGTCGAGCTTCACATCCTCCCACAGAGGCTTCCCCAATTCCTCGTCGATGCAGAAAAAGGAGGCGATCTTTTTCTCCTGATCGCGGCATTCGCCGACAATCCTTCCTCGGGTCGTGAAAAGGACGCGCCAGACTACACCCTTGACGGTGTACGTCCACTCGGGTCGAAGGTGCTTTGATCGGAAGAACGAAATGAGATTCATGGAAAAATTTCCGATGAACGTACCGATTTTTCGAGGGATTCGCAAGCTGATGAAGGAAGGTCGCTCGCCTGACAGCCCGATCAGCGAAGGTCTACGACGACGGAGTCATCTGCCATCGCACCGAAAACTCCGAACCCTCCCTCGATGCTCGAGAAATCCGGCAAGTCAGTCCTGATGGAGAATTCGTCCTGGAATCCGTTGGCGATATTGAAATACTTGTAAAGATTGGGCTCCATCTGCGTGAGGATATACGTCGCACTCGTTAGCCGCATATCCGCGTATTGCGCCTTCAGCTGGTCGAAGAAGTACTTATATGCATCAAGATCGAAATAGACCACTTCATACACGACAGAATAATCCATGATTCTTCTGACCATGCGCGGGTAAACAAGTTGGGTGCCAAGATCCCCGTTCGTTATGATCGACTGAGGCACTTCCGTCCGGACGTGGACCATCCCTGAGCCGACACTGGCGTCGAATTCCAGGTACAATCGGAGAAGATATCCCAGTGTCACCGAAGAAAGCCAGACTCTTGCCGAGATGGGCTCATCATATTTCTCAGGAGCCTTCAGGACATAGGGATTGTTCGCATCAACGCGGCCGTTGCCTGGCATGACCGCAGTCGCAACGGCGTTTCCGTCAGCCGAGGTAATGGTGAGTGTATAGGACTTGTTGGGCCGCAGAGGAAATGGATACCCGACGTACGCGAAGACGTCACTTGTGTAACGGCTCTTGTCGCTGCGAGGGATAACGATACCCTGCAGATGGCATTCTACTGAATCGTCCGCAATCTTCACCTGAGCATTTCGGATGTACGTGTCGGTCGTAACCTGCAGAGGATCGAAGCCCGAAGGATTGTAGGACGTATAGATCCGGACAAACTGGCTGTCGGAGCGGCTCGTAAGGATAGAGTAGACCACCAGTCGTTTTTGGTACGGCCCTTTCGGATCAAACGACTGCTCGCATCCGGCCGCGGCCAGCAGGACTAACGCAAAGAAAAGGACACCAGCGTGTTGGAGGCTTGACAAACGCATGATATGATTACTGTTCAAGATAACAACCGTCGTTCTGTGCATATTTTCACAGGGCCGAGATCGAGAGGACTACTTAAGGTTCAGATCCACACTCAGTGAATCTTCAACCATAGCACCGAAGATGCCGTGACCACCCACGATATTCGTGTAATCCGGTTCATCAGTCCGGATCGAATAGGCATCCTGAAAACCATTCACAACTTTCACATAGGTATACAGATTCCTCTCGGCCTGGGTCAGAATGACAAGGGCTCGCTTGACGTGAACCGCGCCAAAAGGATTACGGTCATAGATGGCTCCGAGTCTCTCGAAATATGCAGCCCTCGAGAACACGACCATTTCATTCATTTCTTTATCCGGCACGAGTGCGGATGTCTGCCGGCGATTCAGCTCCGGATAGAAAACAATCTCTGATCCGTCATCATACTTCACCATCGAGACGGGCATTTCCTCCTGATGTTGCACCCACACGTTGCCCTCAAGTACATCGTAGATCAGGTAGAGCCTCATCAGGATCCCGTACGTCAACTCTCTAATCCAACCGTAGACGACGATATTCTCAGATTCAGTGCCACCGCCGTTCAGGACATAAGCATTCAGGATCTGGATTCTTCCTTTCCTGGGGACGGTCACCCTCGCTGTCACCGAACCGGTTTCCAGAGAGACAACGCTCAAGCTATAGGTTGTAGCTGGTTCGAGATGGAAGGGATACGAGGCATACATGGCTATGTTGTCGTGATACCTGCTCGTATCCACTCTTGGAACGAGCTTTTCCTGGAACCGCGATGGCAAGGCTCCACCGGTGATGATAACGTCAGCACCGCGAACAACATTGTCTGTCGTGTGTGCGAGCGGATCGAATTGCGGCGGGTCGTAAGTTGTGTACACTCTTACATACTGGGTGTCGGAACGGTTTGAGAGAACACAGTACACAACAGCTTTATCACTGTACGGACCCTTCGGTGTGAATGCATGCTCGCAACCGACGCACATGAAGAGAAAGCATATGGCCGCCCATGACGGGCCCAACGATCTCGCCATTAGTACTCTATAGACAGTGTTGCCGTCGGGAAGAATGGCAGCATGTTGATTTGTTGACCGGTCTTCCGATCAAAGTAGAAAATATTCCTGCGGTCGTACACATTCACGACGTGGACACCCGCCGTCCCCTTGATCGGTCGAAGGGTAAACTGATACGTTGCACTTGCGTCCAACCGGTGATATGTTGGCAATCGCGCAGCGTCCTTGTCCCCGAGAGCCGCATATGGTTTTCCGGTTTCTCCGAGAGAGTACCCCGGAAGAGGTCCTGGAAACTCAAGCGATCATAATAACCGACCGTCTGCGTGAACGGAAATCCCGAACCGACTTCCCAGCGTAGCGTCACGTCGAAACCCTCCGCGGGGTGAAATACAGTGAGCAGGTTCAGCGTGTGTCTTCGATCGTAGCGCGGATAGTATGTGAAACCGCTCGTCGTGATCGATGTCCATCCGAGCGTGTATGCCGCGTACACGTCAACCAGTTTACTCGAGAATCGAATGAGCGACTCCAAGCCGTAAGCCTTCCCGGTTCCTCCAACATAGTCCGGGTCAGAAGCGTCCACCTTTTCGCGGTTGTACGTGACCAGCCTCCCGTAGGACTTGTAGTACGACTGAAAGTTGGTGGACAGGGATGGCAGCACATTGCCCTCGAGTCCCAGGACATAGTGGTCAGCCTGCTCGGACTTCAATTCCTGTGGAACCTGGATCCAGGCATCGAATATGGAGATGATGTCGTCTTCATTGTTCACGGTGATGACACTCTGGCTGAAGCGGCCGTACGACAATTTTCCCCTCCAATTCCCCCAGAGACCATAGCTCAGGTTGAGCCTCGGTTGCAGCACTTCCAGGCCGCCGGATCGTGACAGGAGACTGCCCACATCCAGATAGAGCCCTATGTCGGCCTGCAGCCGGCCTGGCCCGGTCTGATAGCGGACCCACGAGGCGGCGTCAGCGAAAGTGCTATTGACGTCATTCGTGACACCGTAATTGTTGGTCACAACGTAATCAAGGTTGGGGAAGTTGAATTCGAATCCGAAGAAGTACAAATCATGGGAGTCGGTATACAAGGTGGCGTTGGCACGGACGCCGGTTTCGCGCACAGTTGTTGACGCAGGGGTCACGGTCGTGGAGGACTTCGCGTCTCGCTCGGCGGTGAAAGAGTTTGAGAAAGCGACCGCGTTGACATACACTCGGTCCTGGATCAGGCCCGCTGCCACGAAGCCGACAGCGCTCGTTCGCCACGAATAGTCAGGCTCCGTAGCGTTGGGCGACTTCAGATTGTCTCCACTGAAGAAGGCCTGAAAGCTGTATTTTCCCTGCCCCTCTCTCGGGGTCGCCGTGAGTTTCATGAATCCATCATAGAACGAGAGAGGAAGGTCTTTGTTCAGGAATTTTCTGAACGTTTCCGAGAACAGCGACTTGCGGCCGCTCACCAGATAGTTCACTCCCAGCATCGCCGGCCCCTCGATCTGCAGCTTCGACGAAAGGAAATTGATGTTCGCCCGGCTGCTAAAAGCGTTTGATGCTCCGTCTTTCGTCGTCATACTCACGACGGATGACAGCCGACCTCCGTACTCCGGCGGGAATGCACCTGTATACACTTCCGTTGTCTTTATAATATCGTTGTCGAAAATGCTGAAGATCCCAAATGCGTGATAAGGATTGTAGATCTTCATGCCGTCAAGAAGAATCAGGTTCTGGTCGCCGGCACCTCCCCGGACATAGAATTGAGAATTCACGTCGCTCGTCGAAACAACGCCCGGCAGAATCTGGATCGATCGGAAAACATCCTCCATGGCAGCGACAGGGACCGCGCGTATATCGCGTTGGTCGAGGACATGTACACTCGTGTGGATTTCCGTAAGCTCTCGCTTGGCGACATCGGTCACCATCACTTCAGAGAACTCTACTGGCTTCGAGGGAAGTTCGAAGTTGACAACGACTGCCTGCGTTCCGAACACGTCGATGGTCTTTGTCCGCGTTTCATAGCCAATGGAACTAGCCGAAATCTGATACCGCCCCTGCGGAGCGTTGGCAATCAGGTAGAAGCCCTGGAGGTTCGAGCTTGCTCCCTTGGTCATGCCGGGGAGAACAACATTCGCAAACGGAATCCTCTCCCCGGTCGTGCTGTCGGCAACAACACCACGGATGTCCACGGCTTGAGCAAGGGCGAAGAATGGGAACAACACGACGGCAAGATAGGGGAGCAATCTGCGCGTTGGCATACAGTGCAATCCTTGTTTTGCTATTTGCGCCAAGCTAACCATTTTCCATATCAGATGCCAGCTACAACCTCCAGGCAATTGCAACTCCTTCGAGTTCTTCTTATGTTGTGTTCACAATATAATTCACTCGGAGAGGTTCCTTCTGTGATAAGCCACTGTGCGTCAGTCATTCTCCTCGTCTGCATCGCATGCTATCAACCTGCTGCAGATAATCCACGAACCGGATCGTTAACCGATCATGTCGCCACGATCCTCGACCGACAGTTTGATGGGGAGCGCGCGATGCAGAGCGTGAAGTTCTTCACGCAGGACCGGCGCATCGCCGGTGGTACCGGATTTGATACGTGTGTCTCATATGTTGAGTCCACCTTGAGACCCTTGACCACAAATTCGTCGCGAACAGAGGCACATGGATATTATGAGATCCTGCAAGACCCGAAACAAAGTAAGACGTGGGTCCCTGAAGATGGCATTCTATCGATCTGTATCACCGGAAGTGCGCGTCCTCCACAGCTACGCCGAAACCCCGGTAACGCTCTGCCAGAACTCATTTCCTCACGATGTCACTGCTCCTCTGGCGTACGTCCCCGGACGAGCCGGTGACGATCAGTATGAGCAGGCGGATGTGAAGGGAAAACTCGTCCTGAGCGATGTCCCCGCAGCATCAGCATGTGCACTCGCTATGAAGCACGGTGCCGTCGGTGTCATCTCTTCCTACGTCCCGGCGTACAACAAACCAGAGGAGCACCCCGATATCATCGCCGAAAGCGGGCTACGGTATGACGAGGAGCGGCAACCGTTTGCTTTCAACATCTCTCCACGGACTGCCGAGGAACTCAAGAAGCTTCTGGGCAGGCAAAAAGTGGTGCTCCACGCACAGGTGAAGTCGTCGTTCGTTGAAAATCCAGTGAAGACCATTGTTGCGGAGATTCCCGGCACGATCCAGCCCGACGAACGCGTCGTGCTCGTCGCCCATCTGGACCACTACAAGCCTGGAGCCAACGACAACGCCAGCGGTTCTGCCACGCTGCTTGAGATGTTCCATTCCCTTGTATCGGCCATCCGATCCGGCGCACTGTCCCAACCAGCACGGACGTTGACATTCCTCTGGGTCGATGAGTACCGCGGTACATCGCTCTGGATGAAACGCAACGCAGACAAACTTGACAAGGTCCTGGCGGCATTCGTGCTTGATATGGTCGGTGGTAACCCGGAGAAGACCGGCGGCACCTTCCGGGTCGAACGGACACCGGACCCGGCGGCCGTCTGGTTCCGGCCGCCCGACCAACATTCCGGCTGGGGAGCGGGCTCCGTGGACAAGACAAGTCTCTTCGGGAGCTTCTTGAATGACTACTATCTTTCCGTTGTTCAGCAACGGTCGGCACAAACAGGATGGAAAACGGCGAACAACGTCTGGGAGGGAGGAAGTGATCACGACCCATTTCTCTGGAAAAAGATCCCGGCGGTGTTAAGCTGGCACTTCCCTGACTTTGCGTATCACACAAGCATGGATGTCGTGGGTAACATCAGTTCAGAGGAAATGAAAAATGCCGGCGTTAGCATTGCGACAGCGGCCTATCAGCTGGCGGTTGGAGATGAAGAGGTGACGAGGTCCATCATCCAATGCGTCACTTCCTCCTGGAAGATGCGAATCGAGGTACTGAAGAGACAAACCGCGGCGGAGCTCGACAAAGCACAACCACAAGGAGAGCAGGCCCTCGAAGCCGCGAGGCGACAGGAAAGAGAGATACTTGGCGCCTGGGCAACGTGGTACGACGAAGCGCTGCAGTCTATTCTCAAAGTTCCGCCCCGACTGCCATCTCAAGCGCTCAATGCCGAAATCCAGCAGGAGCGCGAGAAGCTCCGAAAGAGCTTCTCTGACATCAACGCAGGCTTTGGTTTCTAGCCGTTGAGAATCCAACCCTGTCATTCTCTTCTTTTGTTTTTTCTCGGACTTCTTAGTTCTTCCGGAAATTGCCAGGCGGCAAAGGATGGGCTGTCTCTGTACAAACACGTCGGCGACATTCCCAGATCGCGCCTAGGAATGTCGCCGATCGTATTTGAAGGGTCTGATCGAGGATCTACTCTATGCCCTTCTCAAAATCTACGTACCTCACCGTCCGTGCAAGTTGACCGCCGGCGAGCGAGAATCCTACACGATAGTGAGCCTTTGGATATTTCGTTCCCTCAATGGGGAACGCTGCGAAGAACTCTCCGCCGTCTTCTACGACAACGCTCAGGGCACCCGAAAATACCCAGGTGTTTGGCTTCGCGAGACCCTTAGACGTCATATCTCCGGCAAGCGACATCTCACCCTTTCCGTCCATCGTTAAGCTGTACACCTTTCTTGTGACAATCGGCAGCTCTTTCTTTAAGGAGGCTTGTTCCACTTGTGCCAGCTGATAGGTGATTTGGCCAACTACATCCACATACCCAGTCAAACCGTCCGGGGTATTGATTTCGAGTCGCTCACTGATTTCCAGCTTCTTCAAAACGGGAACGGACTTCGCCGGAGCCTGCGCAATGATCGGCTCAACGGCATTCTCCTGGCAACCAACGGCGAGAACCAAGAGGGCGGCGGCGAGGAACATCGCTAGTGCTTTCATGACAACCTCCTATTAGATCAGTCTTGAATGGTGATTTGGAAGAACTTGTTCAATCGGTTGTCAGATGTATCTCAACTCACGGGCCACGCTTGGATTGTGGGATTTGCTCAATTCTAGACGGTGCGGGACGGTTTGCGTTCGTATCCGAACATATCAGAGCTCGGATTCGAACGGAAGATTGAAAGAGTGATATCGAAAAACAGAAGAGCTTTGGCAGGAGCACGCAGTACGGCCTTCACATCATCGAAGGCCGTACTTTTCGATTCGTCGTAACAAGGCGTTGCGGTGAACCCCGAGCATTCGGGCAGCCTCAGCTGCGTTGCCGCTCGACTGCTGAAGTGCAAGATCGATCATTTCTTTTTCCAGGTCCTCGATCAGATTCGTTTGTGCAGTGTTAGATTGGATGATAGAGAGAAGGACGCTTCGAGCATCAGCAGAGCCCCCGGTCGCCGCACCGATGCCCACATCGCGCACGACAGCCGCACTTATGGAGCTCGTTGTCGTGAATATCGAGATGCGTTCAACGCTGTTCCGAAGCTCGCGCACGTTACCCTTCCACTGCAAGCCGGACAGATATTGGAGCGCCTCTTCGTCAAAAACTTTTGTTCCACCGGAGAACTCGACGAGGAATGCCGACGCGAGCACCCTGATGTCTTCAGGCCGCTCACGGATCGTGGGCAGCTTGATGGGAACGACGTTCAGGCGGTGATAGAGATCGTCTCGAAACTGATTGCTCTTCACCGCCGCAAGAAGGTCCCTGTTTGATGTAGCAATGACGCGCACATCCACACGCTGTTCCTCGGAGGATCCGACCCGACAGAAGGACCGCTCTTCCAGGACTCGTAACAGCTTTGGCTGGAGCTCAAGCGGCATCGCAGAAATCTCATCAAGGAACAAGGTACCGGTATCGGCGAGCTCAAACTTCCCTTTCATCGTCGCGGTCGCGCCGGTAAACGATCCTTTCTCGTGGCCGAAGAGTTCTGACTCGAACAGGGTGGAGGGGATGGCTGCACAGTTGACTGCGATGAACGGTTTCTCTGCTCGCGGGCTGTGAACGTGGATTGCCCTCGCCGCGACCTCCTTTCCCGTGCCGGTTTCACCGATCAAGAGAACGCTCGCATTCGATGGGCCTGCCACCAGAATCTTGTTCCTCACTTCTTCCATCAGCTTGCTCGTGCCCAGCAAAGTTCCGACGCCGCGCGCCTGTAGAAAAGATGCCTTGAGCCGCTGATTGTCCGCGAAGACGGTTTCCTGAAGTTTCGCTCGAAGAATGAACTGACCAGCCAGTGGAGCGAGTGCGGTAACAAGTCGCACCTGCTCATCCATGAAGCGCGCTCCACCGCGGGGGTTCACGAGATGTATCATCCCAAACGGTTTGCCATCGTCCATGAGCGGGATAGCCATTGACGGACCCACCTGCTGCAAACGCTCAGAAGGATTGCGAAAATTGAGCTCCCGAAGCACATCATCCGTGAGAAACGGCCGCTTGTGAGTCTCCACCCAGCCTGCAACAAGCGAATTGAGAACGTGGTCGATTCCCGGCTGTTCTTGTTTGAAATTGCGGATGACGGTCTGGGCCAACTCACCGCGCGTTGAGCTGAACAGGACAATCGCGCCGCGATCGGCGCGACACAGCTTCAGGCAGCAATCGACAATTGCCTCCAGCGTGCGATAGACACCGACCATCGAGCTCAAGGATTGGGCAAGACGATGGATCTCTTCGAGTTCTTCGATTTTTTGCTTGAGTGCTGACACTTCAGTCTTCATGGTGCTCGCCCTCAGGAAAAAAGTCTTTGGTTCAAAGTCCTAAGTTCTGAGTTTTCTGCCATAGGCGGATCCGCCTCTGGCGGACAAGTTCCAGGTTTCAAGGTCTAGGGTTTCATGTCGGAGTCCATCGTACTAAGAAAGGTTTTGTCCCCGCATCTTCTTTTCCCCATCTCATTTCTCGCTTTTCAATGCTGCCAGATGCTCTTTCGCCCCGATATGATTGGGATTCAGCTTCACAACTTGCTCGAATTCTGTTCTTGCCTCCTCCTTGTCCCCCTTGCCCAGATGCCCCAATCCCAGCAAATAGTGTGCGTAAGCCATCCGGCTTGCCTCGGATTGTCTTTCACCAAATTTCTCAAAGAAATCCAGACCTGGGCTGGCAGCCAAGCGCTCTCGCGCAAACTTGATCAATCCCTCAAATACCTCATCGGACTCGCGTGCTCTGCCCAGTTTTCGATATGCCAGACCCTGGTAGTAGCGAATCTCCGACCAGCCATACTGCTCAGCTACCGACTTCTCGTAGAACTTCGTTGCTTCTTCGGCGCGGCCCAAAGCCTCGTGCGCAGTTCCAATGAGATAGAAGGTCTGCAACGCCTTCGCATCACGGTACGGCCTGCCGACTTCAAGGTTTTCCGGATACTCAAGCGCGGCCTCGAAATCTCTGAGAGCATCTCCAAACTTCCGCTCTTTCAATCGCGCTTGCCCCCTCAACAAATGCGCATCGACGTACACATCGTGTATCATCCCTCCCCCCTCCCAGATATGAAAGTGATGGCTTTTCAACAAGTCGATGGCCTTTTCATAGTGAGCGAGTTGGACGTAGAGCGCGATCTCTCGCGCCAGAGCGTCATCATACCTGGCAATCGCTTGGTGGTTCTTTTCGAGCAGCGACAACCGCTTTGCAGCTGAGACCCCACCCGCCTCGCACATCTGGTCGAACTCAAGATGAAGTCTTGGGTCGTTCGGATTGCAGGCAATTGCCTTCTCCAGGCTGGCGATCGCTTTCAAGGCATCGTTCTCATTCCGCGCGTACGCTAGTCCAAGATTCCGATGAACGACGGAGAACGAACTGTCGAGCATCTTCGACCGCTCCCATTCCCTGATCGCTGCTTCAGGTTGACGATCGTACAGGAGATCACCGAGATAGTAGGGTGCGCGGGCATCTTGCGGATTCATCTTCGACGCAGAACGCAGCACATCAATCTCCTCCAGTTGAAAGGGGAAGCAGTAGTCAGGCGGCATCTTCTCAGCAAGCCTGTAGTACTTCAGAGCCTGGCCTTGATCCTCCTTCTTCTCCCAACAGTAACCGAGATAGTAGTACGCCCTTGGATCTGTCACTCGGTTTTCTTTTGCCGGCTGCGTGAGGCGCGAAAGCACATCGATGGCCTCATCCCAGAAACCACCATTGCCATAGTCCGCTGCAAGCTCAAGATAAGAATGAACTGCGTTCCTCATTAGCACTGTGAGTGCTTCCAGACTTTTCTTCGCGTCGTCATTTGATCGCTTCATCAGTTTGGCAAGATAGAGTTCGTTTTCGCCCCAGAAGTCCAGGGGGTCAAATGCGATGACAGCAGATGCGAGGCGCAATGCTTCATCCGGTCGGTCCAGCTTCCGCAGGATGGCGGCCTTGAGGTTTTGAGCCTTCGTGTTCCAGGCGTCGGTTGAAATCGAGCGCTCGACGAATTCCAGCGCACTCTGATAATTCTGCTTCTGACACTCAAGCTCTGCAAGCAAATAGTAGGCAGCCGAATGCCCCGCCTCGCTCCACGTGGCCTCGTAGAATGCGTCATAAGCTCCTTCCAGTTTTCCCTCACCTCGGAGCGCGACGCCGAGATAGTAGAGAGCTTCTCCGTCCTTCGGACTCGTGTAGTTTTTAGTCACTCGCTCGACGGCCCGTCGGAGTTTTTCCGCCGCCTCGCCATACATTCCTCGCTTGAGGTACAGAATTCCGAGAGCAGTATTGACGCGAGAGTCGCCAGGATCTCTCCTGAGTGCTTCTTCATAGTAGGGATATGGTTCGAGAGCGGGATTGTAGAATTGGTCGAGGCGCAGGCCCGTGAGATAAAGCTCCTCGACCGTCTTGATTTCCTGCGGCGGTGGTGGGGGCTTGACTGTCTCCGGCTTCGGAGAAAGTTCCTTTCGGTCCTTTGACGCGTAGGAAAGCAGCTCTTTCCCCTCTGCAGAGACCATAGCAACTCTGAGGTCTCCCTCCGTCGTGCCAACGGGCAATCCAACTTCCTTCGAAAATGGTGTGGCCGGGTTGATGTCGATAGTCTGTTTGAAGATAGGACTGCCCTTGGCCTGCAGTACGACCTGCACATTTTTGTATGCTGCGGTTGTGTTGAACGCCACCCTGACCGACCTGGAACCAGTGATTTCAAGATTGAGGGCAGCATCCCGATTCGCGTTCTTCACTCCGCCGATTTGCCTAATCGGATACCAATATTGCTTGAGGGTTTTCACTTCGTACGGTTGGCACCAGCTATAATCAGGTTGATTGTCGGAATACCCACCGACCATGAGCTCGAGATAGGGTCCGTCCTTGTCCGTGAGGATCTTGTCCCACATAGCGCCCTGCGTGCCGTTTCCCCACTCAAAGAACTTCTTGCCCGGGACGATGTGGTGATCCGCTGTTAAAGCGACGCCAGCCTGCTTGCCGTGGTCGTATCCGGCCAGAAAATCATCTTGATAATTCCACGCGAAGAAGGAGATCGGAGAGGGATGGTTTTTCCACCAGCTCAAATCGACTCCGTTGTAGTCCGTGCCGGCGAAGACACCGTCGCCAATTGGCCAACGAGTGAACTGGTTCTTGCCGTGATACGTCGCGAACTCCGTGCTTGGAGGAAAGATCACCTGATACGAAGCGTTGGCGTGGACTCCCACGTTGGCGAAATAAAGAAATGAATGAGCGACCGGCGTCCGGTTAAACAGCTTTACCGTCACTTCAATGAACGACTTGCCGGGATAGAGCGTCAATGCGACGAGCCATTTCATCCGATGCCTGAGTTCGATCTCGCCGACCCAGAGGGTCTTGCTTCCATCCGCATTCTCCGTGATCGTATGATCGACGGTCATGAAGGTCGAAGCCCGGTGATGATGGGGAATATTCCATTCGACGCCGCCCGAGATCCAGGCCCCGAGCATTCCTATGAGAGCAGGTTTGATGACGTGCTGATGGTAAATGAAGTCGTACTGATTCGTTTTGTCGAACGCGAAAAGAACTCGTCCACCAATCTCCGGCAGCACGCACAGTTTCACGTAATCGTTTTCCAGATAGACTGCGTTGTAGGTTTTGTTCTCAAGAGTGTCAGTCAACCTGTCGATGAGCGGATAGGGATAGATGGGCCCCTTCGCTCCCTGGTAGGCTCTGCCCGCGTAGAACATAGGATAGCGCTCGGGCGCTTCAACTCTGTAGGTGGGGATGACAAGGGGCTCTTCCCAGATATGGACAGATGTTTGAGCTTGCGCAGCAAACGCTGAAACTAGCGCGAGAAGGAGCAGCCTTCGGAGAATCAAATCTGTGCGATTTGTCTGGTTCACGGCGATCCTGGTAGAAGTCCGACTTCTACAGGGCGAGGCACAGGAAGAAGTCGGACTTCTTTCATGTTTTTTACACCTCGAAGTTTTCCCACTCCTTCTTTACCCGTTCCATCAGCTTCTTGAACCGCTCCTCGCCGCGGAGGTTAGCGAGAAAGCGATCATATTCCACAAGAAACGGATAATTGATGAAACCCCAATTGATGCCTTGCTCTAACCAGTCGATGGCTTCGTTCTTCTCGTTTATCAGGGCATAGCTTTCTGCCATCCAGATGGGAAACATCTCATCCCCTTTAGCCAGACCCTTAAGTTCTTCCGTTGCAGATTGCAGGGCCTCTGATTTTTTACTCTGTAGCGCAGATTTGAAAAATGAACCAAGCCTTGCAAATTCAGTCTGTGGCGAATCCTTCTCAAGCAGGTCAAGAAGCTTTATCGCTTCTTCATCATGCCCGGCGTAGGCTAACGCTTTCGCCTGGACGTATGGGAAAATCGGACTTTCTCTGTCCATTTGGTGCGCCTTGCCAAATGCTTCAGCAGCAATTTCAAACCTGCCCTCCATCCAATCGACCTCCCCCTCCCAGCAATAGGTAAATGGAGAGAGAGGGTCGATTTCGGCGAGTTTGCTTACTATAGGTTTTGCAGCAGACCCTTTGCCCGAATGGCCATAGACATGAGCAAGAAACCCCATAGCGTCTGGATTGCTGGGATCTATGGCAAGTGATTGCTTGAACTCTTTGACTGCTTCCTGGGCATTCCCTCGCCTCCGGTGGATCATTCCTCTCAGATAATGACCATAAGAGGACTCGGGATTGAGTGCGAAAACCTTCTTGATACATTCCTCCGCCTTGCTCAGCAAACTCTCCTCTTTGCTTATGCCAACATCATTATATGCGATATAGACTTCACCCATGTCTCCATAAAGAATTTCGTTTTCTCCTATGATTTCCAGCCCGCCTTTGATTAACTGCAATGCACGCCCCAATCCTTCCTCTGTCGCGTGACGGATTTCGTAACACGCTCGAAGATGAAGTTCATAGGCTTGCGCATTGTCAATCGTACGGCGGGTTATCTGCACCTTCTCTGCCGGCGCAAGCTTCAGCCTTAAGGCCTCCACGATCGCAAGAGATATTTCATCCTGCGTAGCAAACACATCTTTCACTTCACGGTCATACTTCTGAGACCAGATATGATAACCATCAGAAATGTTGATGAGCTGGACTGTGACACGAAGTCGATCGCCCACTTCTTGGATGCTTCCCTCAAGCACTGTTTGCACGTTGAGTTGCCGGCCGATCTCGCGTATGTCTTGTAGTTTTCCCTTGAAGGCAAATGCCGAGGTCCTCGCTGGCACCTTCAGCCCTTTGATATTGCTGAGTCGATCGATGAGGGTCTCTGTCATACCGTCACAAAACCACTCCTGATCCTTCTGTGGACTCATATCAACGAACGGAAGGACTGCGATAGACTTTCCCTCGCTTGTTGTCGGCTTCGAGGGCCACAAGAAGTAAGCAATGATGATCACAGCGACAACGAGAAGAGCACCCCCAACCAGCAGAGGAATCTTCATTCCCTTGCTCTGTACCTTGATCCCAGGAGAAATCTCCTGGCGTACCTCCCTCAATGCGTCGACAACTTCCTCTGCACTTTGATACCGTTTAGTTTTTTCCTTTTCCAGACATCGATCAATGATCTTTTCAAGTGCAGGCGGCACATTCTTCCTCAGTGAGCTTACCGGCTGAGGATTTTCGTTCAGGATGGAATAGCTCAATGCGGTTTCAAATTCGCCCCGGAATGGCAAGTGCGATGTCACAAGCTCATAAAGCACAACTCCAAACGAAAAAATATCGGACCTGTGGTCCACTTCTTCGCCTCGTATTTGCTCAGGAGACATATATGCGGCCGTACCGACCGTCGTACCCGTCTTTGTAACCTGCACGCTTCCACGGAGCTTCGCTAGCCCGAAGTCCGTCAGCTTCACCTTCCCTTCCTCCGTCAACATCAAGTTATCTGTCTTCACATCACGATGGATAATCTGATGCCGGTGAGCATGTGCCAGAGCTTCCGCTGCCTGGATGCCATAGTCAAGAACTTCTGCAAGCGAGAATTCCTTGTCTTCGGACTTGAGATGCTTCAGCCTAGACTTGAGTGTACCGCCGGGGATGTACTCCAGCACGAGGAACTTCTGACCATTTGCCTCATCGACATCGTGGATGGTGGCAATGCTAGGATGATTCAGCGCGGAGATTGCTTTTGCCTCCTGCAGAAACCGTGCTTTGTCCTCATCGCTAACCGTGATCTGTTGAGGGAGGAACTTGAGGGCAACAAGGCGATCAAGCTTGGTGTCGTGGGCCTTGTAGACAATGCCCATGCCTCCTTCACCGAGCTTCTCGAGGATTTTGTAGTGAGAGATGGTCTGTCCAATCATTTTTGCCTCCATCTGGGTCTCGACATAAGCAACGCAGTTGGGAGCTTCTCAAGGATCCTGCGCCGCTTTCCGGCGTCCCGAGAATTTGTCATGGGAATCCCCGTAGAAGTCCGACTTCTACACGACAAGGCAAAGGAAGAAGTCGGACTTCTTTCGTGTTTAGTTGGTTAGAAGCCTCATTCTCCAGATGCCCCTTTCCCGACGGGGACGATCGCCAGCGGCTGCTCTTCATCGGACATACCGACGACCTTCTTCACTTCATCGTCCTTGAAGGCACCGACCATCGTCGTGCCGAGATCCAGTGCAACTGCCTGCAGGCAAATGTTCTCCACCGCGTGACCGACCTCAATGTGGACGTACCGTGGAGCTCGCTCACCGTACTTCACTTCCGTCCGCTTGTAGACCGCGCCCACGACGAACACACATGGCGCACTCTCCATCCACTTCTGTCCCAGGGCCGCTGTCGCCAATTCACTTCGTTTGTCTCCCGCGAGGACGTTGAGCAGTTGATGTGTCTGCGGTTTGTATTTGAACACTCCCGGCTTCAGGCCATCAACCTTTCCCACCACGATATAGAGTTCGAGAGGATAAAGGGCACCTGCAGACGGCGCCGTTCTCTTTCCTCCCTGCCATGTTCCCCACGACCAGTTTTGCGGCGCGTCCATCTTCAGGGTCATTCCCTGCGCTGCCCAGACAAGTTGAGAAAGCGCGGCAATGCTGAGCGGCTCATCCTTGAATTCCCGCACCGACCGCCGGGTCGCAAGTGCCTTCTCGACGGAACACTGACCGTCCGTCCGCGGCGCGGGCAGCTGAATCGCCGAAGCTGCCCCTTGACCTGCCGACTTGCTGCCATCCTGACAGGGAACAACCGTCGGCAGTGACACAACGATCATTGCCAGAATGATTAGGGAGAATATGTTCATAAGATCCCTCCTTTGCATGGATGAAAAGCCAAAATCGAGCGCGGCCATACCACCTGTGCCAAGTTTTTCAAGGGTCCATGATGAGAAATAGTCGAGCCGAAATTATCCCTTTATCCGTCTACACATCGAAAGATTGACTCATCGAGCTACAAAGCTAATGCCTGGCTGCAATGGCATAAAACACATCCGCATCAAAATAAACCACCTTCGTTTGATCTCCCTCCCGTTGAGTCCGGATCTGCCATAGGAACACCTTCACCTTGAACAAACTCGTCGCGTTGCTCACCACCATTTTCTCGGGAGGAATCCTATCGGTATTCCTTCCTGAATAGTCTTTCACCAGGCTGTCGACCAGCGACCGGAAATCCAAGCGCAACGTATCCGCTACTTTGCCCTCTCGAAGCAGCGAGATCGTCATTTCCTTCATGTCGTCGCTCACACGGTAGCTGAGATCCTGACCCTGGAAATCCTTGCCTGCTGCGTTGCTATAGATTTGCGAGGCATGAATCACTCGATCATATCCATTAAGCTCCAAGCCCTTCCCTCTGTCCGCGCTGAAGAAAACGTATCCCGACCGTGCGACCATCCAAAATCTCACATATTCAATGTCCATCATCTTCGCGACGCTCGCCGGGTCTGTGTAGACTGCACGTGCCGGATCGGAATAAAGCTTGAGACTCTTGCTGAACCACGGCTGGATCCCGGCATAACCGTGAATGTCGTGAAGATAGGCAAGAATCGAGCTGATCTGTTTCGCGTCCTCATACGGAACAGCCGGATGGTCCTTGTGAACGGCTCCTTTCACCAAGATCGCGTCCTTCGCAAGAAGCTGTTCAAGACGATTGATCTGGCTTTTCTCCGAGACGGAGAATGCGCCCCAGGATCCAAAACTGACCACAAACGATGCCACACAGAGGGTCGCCGGGATGAGTTTGATGCTCTTTGTCTTGCTGAAGATGAAATAACAGACGAGGACAACGAGCCACACGCCAAGCGCGATCGCCAGGTAGCGGCCCTCGGTGAATCCGTATTCCGAAACCCGCCGCCACACGGCAAAGAAAAGCATGACGATCAGCGGAATCATCACCACGTAGAACCATTTCGAAGTGGTTTTGATCCAGACATTTTCTGTGCGGCCGCTGATTGGATGCAGAAGCAACAAAGAAAAAATGCCGGTGCCGGAGAATCCAAGGATGAGCTTGCTGACCCAACCCTGAGGCCAGTCCCACGATACAAGAATCTTCGCCAGGTATGCATACAGAATGGCCACGTAGATGAGGACCAGAGGAAAGAGTATGTACTGTGCGAAGATTTTCAGGCCCTTCGGGTAGTCGGTGAGAGCATCCAGGCCATCAAGATCCCCCGGCACGCCAGCGAGGAAATACCAGGTCGTAAACAATCCATTCAGGAGCACCCACAGCTCTCCGTAGCGCTTACCCGGGACGTGTATGCCGAACAGATTGTCGAGCGCGGCCAGAGCGAGGGAAAGTCCCGCATAGAGCACGACCGTGTAGAGGAGGGCTGTGAGAAGTTTCAGGAAGAGTGTTTTGTTGTAATGCCAGAACCCATTGACTTCACCGCGGCCCGTGAACGGAGCCAACGCGACAAACAGATGGAGCGCGGCAGCAAGGATAAGAAGGCGGATCACATCAATCGCGGGGCCATCGATAATATCCAGCGGCACTGAGAACGCGTACGTTCATCCATCCCAAAGCCGGTGTCCGTTACATCAATCTGTTCATACTCGTGGGCAGAGGCTTCAGGAAATCTCTGTCTCACGGAACTTTCCGTTACCAACTTCGTCGCGATCGTAAGCTTTCCTCCCGCTGGCATGGCATTTCTGGCATTAACGCACAGATTGATCAACACCTGATTTATTTGCGTCGAATCTCCACCAATCGGCGGCAGGTCAGGAGCCAAGTTAGTGTCTATCAACACTGTCTTGGGGAAGGTTTCATGCAGCAACTTCAAGAGCTCCTGAATCGTGGCATTGAGTCTCGATGGGTTCAACGAGGGTATCGGCCTTTCTCGCGAATGTGAGAAGTTGTCTCACAAGGCCTGCCCCACGATTCGTAGCACTCACGATCGCCTCGATGCTTTGAGAAAATTTCTCGGGCGTATTCTCCTGCTTCTTGTGGAGTGATGCGTGACCGAGTATGATGGCCAGAATATTGTTGAAATCGTGGGCTATGCCACC
>CAVUAC010000014.1:0-4272 GCA_963739335.1 uncultured Bacteroidota bacterium
AAGAAAAAAACTATGAGATTATTACTGCCACCCAGGATTTTGAGAAAGTAAAAGCGGCTTTACAGGGAAAAGGTATAAACATACAAAGCGCCAGAAGTTACTATGCTGCCTACTTCAACGATTAAGGTTACGGGCCAAGAAGCAAAACAGCTTCTAGGATTAGTCAGCGCGCTTGAAGAACATGATGACGTCCAGGAAGTTTATGCCAACTTTGATATACCGGATGAAATCCTAGAGCAAAGCTACTGAAGATACGGAATGAAGCTCCGCGGGCTAATCCTTCAACTTCGCTGGAAGACAAGAGCCAGCGGTTTCTCGGAATGAAATACTCAAGCGGCCGCACTCCACCCGCGCCCTTGGAGGGTGCGGTTTTGCGGCCGCGAATCTATATCTTGCCATGCGCATTCTGGGAATAGACCCAGGCTTAAATACAACCGGCTATGGTTTCATCAACGGCCAGGGATTAAAGGTGAGCCTTACGACTTCACTCGTGATGGGACGAATATCCGCGAGGCCGCGTCCATCCAGTCGTTTGGACTCCTCGAGAATTGTCCAGCGCATCGCATCGCGTTCGATGTCGTGCAGGATTGTATTGATGGCGACTGACTGCTCAGGATATTTATCGGCAAGTGCCTGACTGACCTCATCGTAGACCTTAGCAGTAGATTCTGAACGCGCATCCTTGGACATGACCGTGCGGCTCAGCTCTTTCAGCTTAGCCTCACCAAGTTGCCTAACGTCCTGAGCCAATCCCTCCGGGAGTTGCGGCGGGAGGACCGGCCGCTTTGCCCTGCCGGTTTCGCGGGCAAGATCGATTTGAGCACGACAGAGGAGCTTGACCGCGTCGTGCCCGATCTTCAATGCCTCGAGCATGTCGGCCTCGGATATCTCCTTCGACTCTCCTTCCACCATCACAATGGAACTCTCCGTGCCGGCAACGGTCACGTCGAGATCGCTGTGTTCCAGCTCGTCATATGTCGGATTAATAACGAATTGACCGCTAACCCGACCAACACGTACCTCCGCGATGGGTCCATCAAACGGTGCATCCGACAGCATCAACGCTGCGGAGGCTGCGCACACGCCCAGGATGTCTCCATCGTGCTGCGAATCGGAGGAATACACTGTGACGAGAATCTGAGTCTCGTTGAAGTACCCTTCAGGAAACATCGGCCTGATGGGGCGATCGATAAGGCGCGACGAGAGGATCTCTTTCTCTGTCGGACGCCCCTCACGTTTGAAAAAGCCTCCGGGGATATTCCCGGCGGCAGAGATCTTCTCACGATATTCCACTTGAAGCGGAAAGAAATCCTGGGCTTCCTTCTGCTCCTTTTGGCTGACAACCGTTGCCAACACCATTGTGTCGGCATAGCGAACCATGACGGCGCCATCCGCCTGTTTGGCAAAGCGGCCTGTTTCAAACGAAAACGCTTTGCCGCTAATTTCGATTTCTTTTGTTACTGACATAATACTGATTCTTTCTTTCGATGAGAGCTGTTCTGACAGCTCGAGATGAGAACTAGAATGTGTCCACGCTATTTGCGGATATCCAGTTCTTGAATGATTTTACGATAACGATTAATGTCCTTCTTCATGAGGTACTCAAGAAGCCGTCTGCGTTTTCCGACCAGCTTCAAAAGGCCAAGTCGACCATGGTTGTCTTTCTTGTGGCCTTCCAGATGCGGCGATAACAAATTGATATGTTTGGTCAGAATAGCGATCTGGACCTCAGGATTGCCCGTATCGGTAGAACTCTTACCGTACTTGTCGATGATCTCTGTCTTTTGTTCTTTCATGATTGGCATTTCAACTCCTTGAGAATGAACTAGTGAATACTGATTTGTGCTTTCAACGTGAATACTTTGGCTGTCGTACGTGAGACTGATACTCCTGTACCAGTGCACGACTATGCTCTTCATCGCGGTGCATCTGTTCGATCAGCTGTTCAGCTCCGTCGAACTTCTTCTCGTCCCGAAGGCGCTTGAGGAACTGGAGAGTAAGCGTCTGGCCGTAAAGGTCACCGTCGAAGTCAAGTAGATGTGCCTCGATCGTCCGTTGACCATGTGCAAAAAAGGTAGGCCGGACCCCGATGCTGACCATAGCGTAGAATGTCGTTTCCCCGACATCCACCAGTGCGAGGTAAATGCCGTCCTGGGGGGTCATTTTCCTGTTCGATAGAAGCTGAAGATTCGCCGTCGGATAACCCAGCTGATGACCCCTCCCGTCACCTCTCACAACAGTGCCGCTCAAAGAATAGGGGCGCCCCAGCAATCGATGGGCGCGATCGACTCTCCCCTGCAACAGATGATGGCGGATCTGACTGCTGCTGACGATCTCCTCATCGACGTAGACAGGCTTGAGCGCGGCAACTGAAAACTCAAACTCCCGACCGAGTTTCAATAGTTCCTCAACGCCTCCTTCGCGATTCCGTCCGAAATGGTGGTCGTAGCCTTCGACGACCTCGCTCACACCACAACCCTGAATGACGTAGCGGAGATAGAAGTCGCGCGATGTGAGACGCGAGAACTCGTACGTGAACTCTATCCGAAAGAAGACATCGACACCCAGCTGCTCACAGATTTGCTGACGCTCTTCGATCGAAGTCAGCAGATGGATCGATTGTCCGGTCAACACTTCCTTGGGATGGGGATCGAAGGCCACTACGACACTTCGCCCCTTTCGCGCCCGAGCGCGCTCCACGACCTCACACAACAGCTGCTGATGCGCAAGATGGACCCCGTCAAAGGTTCCTACGCTGACGACGGAGTTCTTGTTGTAATCGATGTCGTTAAGCTGGAATACGATGTTCATGTCCCACGTTCCGCAGAAGACCTCTTTCGTCTTTCAGCCTTTCTAGCTCCTCGATCGTTCGAGCGTCCTCGACCCTGAAGCTGCCGATGCGCGTCCGGCGAAGTGCAATTAATGTGGCACCACAGCCAAGTGCAGCACCAATGTCGCTGACGAGCGACCGAATGTACGTGCCCTTTGAGCAAACAACTCGGAAGCTTACTTCCGGTGGAGCGAACGAGAGAATCGATAACTCGTGTATCTCAATGTGTTTCGGTTTCCGGTCGAGCGTTTTTCCTCTCCGGGCATACTCATAAAGCGGCTTCCCGTGGTGTTTCACCGCTGAGTACATCGGTGGCGTCTGCAATTGCCGTCCCACGAATCGTTTCACGACAGACTCAAGCAGCTCGAGCGTTACACCCGAACAGTCCGATCTTTGAGTGACCTCGGTTTCGAGGTCGAAACTCGGTGTTTGAATCCCGATTTGAAATGTGCCCGTGTATTCCTTCTCAAGGTTGGCAAACTGATCAATACTTTTGGTCTGTCGTCCGGTGCACACGATCAGTAGACCCGTCGCCTTGGGATCAAGCGTGCCCGCGTGGCCCGCTTTCCGGATTCCCCAGCAATTCCGGAGACGCTGGATCACATCGAAGGACGTCCAGTCCAAAGGCTTGTCGACGAGGAGAATCTCCCCCTCCTCCTGAAACTTCGGGGATGGGTGCGATGTGATTTCCATAGATTGTGCTACTTACCAGTCTCGGGAGAATCTTTGCGAATTTTGTGCAGGATATCCTCGATACGCATGGCGTGATCGAGTGATTCATCAAGGTAGAACGAAAGGCCCGGGGTAAATTTCAGCCGCAGATTATGCCCAAGCTCCGAACGAACGAATGCTTTCTCAGTTTCCAGGAACGCGAGCGTTTTCCTTTTACGTTCCGTATCGCCCAAGATGCTCACGTACACCTTGGCGATCTTGAGGTCGGGGCTCATCCGAACCTCGGTGACTGTGATCAGCCCGTGATCTTCCATCCGATAGTTCTGCTGGAAAATCTCGCTGATCAGTTCTTTGACCAGCGAGGCAGCTTTTTCTGTTCTCACCGACATGCCGCCACTCCTCGCTAGGCCAGCTTCCTCTTGGTTTCCACGACTGTATAGGCCTCGATGGTGTCCCCCACCTTGATGTCGTTATACCCTTCCAGGCCGATGCCGCATTCGAATCCCTGCTCCACTTCCCGCACATCTTCTTTGAATCGCTTCAGGGAAGCGATGGTGCCATCGAAGACAATGAGGCCCTCGCGAATCAGGCGGACTTTGTTATTCCGCACAAGCTTGCCATCCTGAACATAGCAGCCCGCAATCGTGCCGACCTTGGAGATCTTGAACACATCTCGAACCTCAACGGTCGCAAGCACCTGTTCAGACAACGACGGAGCGAGCATACCTTCCAGCGCACTCTTCACATCGTTGATGGCATCATAGATGATA
>CAVUAC010000015.1:0-59938 GCA_963739335.1 uncultured Bacteroidota bacterium
ATGCGCATCCGCGGCATGGGTGAGATACAGCGCCAGCCCGATCAGGGCCAGGCTGCCGCCGAGATAGAGCAGATCCAGCGTGGTCTTCATTTCCATCTTGAGCGCATGTTCGAACAGGGTGACGATCAGGATCATCAGGATCACCTTGGCCAGGCGCGCTTTCAGGTCGTCCAGGCTTTCGATCACCAGTATCTTGCTCGATGTCTTGCTGCCATGCGCCTCGTCGATATCGCTGATGAACAGTTCGTACATGCCAAGGGAGAAAATCAGCATCACCGTGGCCAGCAGGTAGCCATCCACCACCTCGACGATATGGGTGATGGTGTCATCGTGCAGCATCTTGCGCGCCTCGACGGCCAGGCTCGGATCGGCGTAGTGGAAGATGTGCGCGATCAGATAGACCACATCCACCGTGGCCATGTAGAAAATGGCAAACCCGGCCGCCATGCTGGCGATTACCGCGAACAGCACCACATAGCGGCTGCGCCACAGCGCGCCTTCAAACAGCTTTTCGAGCAGTTTCATCATGTTTTAAATTTCCCGCACGCAGAGATTCAACGTGGGCAATTCCCGAGAATTGCTTTAGCCGGCCATTTTACGCAGTTTAAATGTTTTACAAACCGGGAAATTGTTTCTAGAATCAATGCTGAAAACATATAAAATAACAGGCAGGGAAAATACGTCACTATGACCATCAAACTTTCCGTACCCGCGCCGGAACAGAATTTAACCGTAGAAACGCACCCCAAGCAAGTCGCCGAATGGCTGGACACGCTGCCGCTCACCAACCTGAACGAAGCTGCGCGCGCCATTCTGGACACGCTGAGCGCGATGAACCGCAGCAAGGTCGCGGAGGACACCCGCCTCAAGTTGCTCGAACTCTACCGTGCCAGCATCACCAATCTGATGCCGTCGCTGGAACAACAATTCTCCGGACAGCCCCTGCCGCTGCCGGAGAAAACCCGGCTCATCGCCGGCCAGGCGCGCCAGTTGCAAACCGAACTGGCCTACGGCTACAAGATCATCCTGCTCGAACATGCCGGCAAACGCCTCAGCTTCGGCGTCAACAAGCAGTTGCCGCTGGTAGCGGAACGCGCCATCGCCAGCCTGGGACATATGCTGGTGGTGTGCTACCAGACCTACGCCCCGACACCTGCCGGCGTGTGGGCGGAAATGCACACCCTGTTCATGTATGCCGTGGAACAAGGCATTCAGGATGAGCCCGTGCTCAACCTGGGACAGCAAAGCAGCGTCAATCTGGCCTACAAGCAGGCCCTGCTGCTGGCCCTGCTCGACCCCTACCGCCTGATGCAGGGCGAGGTCAACAAGGTGCTGGACTACCTTTCCAGCTTCGGCGGCCATGCCCATTTACAACCGCTGATGCAGACCAGCAGTCCTTCCGGCTACTTCCTGGTGCGCCTCGACAGCGACAAGCCGCCGCGCGCCCTGGCCCATGACTCCACCGTCACCGACGCGCGTACCGACATCCTGCTCAACACCATAGAACTGGCGCGATTGTTGCACCAGCAGATTCAGCGCCTGGAAGCCGGCGTCAATCCCAAATCGCTGCTGCTGCCCGTCAGCGCGCAGGATTTCGGCTTCCCAAACCTGCTGCGGCGCATGCTCAAGCACTGGGGCATCGCACCCAAGCGGCTTTTCAACCGCATGCAGAACAGCGCCCGGATGGATATCTGTGCCGGCATCCGCGCCATCCACTACTTCCTCAGCGGCGAAAGCGCGCCAAGCGCGGAAAATCCGCCGGACGGCCAGGTAATGCAAGACCAGGATACGGAAATCACCCTGGAACTGGCAGACTCTCCGCTCGACAAGACCAGCCATCAGACCTATGTGTCGAGAAACTGGCTGATCATCAACGAGAGTGCGGGCGGACTGGCGCTGGTCAAGGATCCCAAGACCGATGCCCAGGTGCGGGTCGGGGAAATCATCGGCCTGCGCCCGGAGAGCAACGAAGCCTGGAACATCGGCGTGGTGCGCTGGGTGAGCAGCGAGAACCCCAACCACCTGCAACTCGGCGCCCAGATGCTCGCGCCAAGCGCCATGCCAGTGATGGTGCGCGCGGTGACCGCCAGCGCCGGCACCCTTTTTCAGCCGGCACTGCTGCTGCCGGAAATCCCCGCACTCAAGCAGCCCACCACCCTGCTGACCCTGAGCGGCAGCTACCAGCCGCAGCGCGAATTCATGCTCGAGGGCATGGGCCGACCGCAAAACGTCCGCGCCACCAAGCTGCTGGAGCAAACCGCCAACTTCGATCTGTTCGAGTTCACGCCGCTGCAGGCCTAACGCACAAATCCTCCAGCGACCCGGACAGCGCCTCCTCGAAACGACCGGAAACCCTTTGCGCCAGCTCCTGTAACGCCAGGTCATCGCCCTCCGGCACACCGCTTTCAGGCCTGAACACGAACAGGCGGAAAACATCCGTCAGCGATATATCCGTGGCATTGCGCGCCAGCATCCAGCCTTGCCGCGCCGTCCGTTCCACCAGTTTGGCATCGCGCAACTGGCGCAAAATATCCTCAAGCGCCTCCAGCGCCAGATGGGTTTCCTGCCGCAACATCTGCAGGCTCGGGGCCATACCGCGCTGCTGGCCGTGGCGCAACGCGCGCAGCACCCGCAACGCATCGAAGTAGTTCTGCCCTGTCGTGCGTTCGATGCGCCAGGCACCGCCGCGCCAATAAGAAAGGGACGCCGCCACCACCGCGCCGGCCACGACCACCAGCCAGGACAGGTAAATCCAGATCAGAAATACCGGCATGCTGGCGAACGCGCCATACACCAGGGTATAGCTGGAAAAATGCAGGATATAGGCGGTAAATCCCTTGCTCATCAATTCCAGCCCCAGCCCGGCCACCAGCCCCCCCGCCAGCGCGTGTTTGAGCGGCACATAGCGATTGGGAACAGCCAGATAGAGCAGGGAGAAAGCCGCGATGGTAATCACGATCGGCACGATTTTCAGCACCACCACGCCGATCGCCGGAATGAACGCCACATAGCCCAGGGAATAGCTCACCAGGTAAGAGGTCAGCGACAAACTCGCTCCAATCGACAGCGGCCCCAGCGTCAACACCGCCCAATAGGTGAGAATGCGCTGCAACAGGGGACGCTGCGTGCGCACCCGCCAGATCAGGTTGAAGGCATGCTCGATGGTCAGCATCAGCATCAGGGCCGTCACCGCCAGCGCAGCGATGCCGGCGGCAGTAAGACGCGCGGCCTTCTCGGAGAACTGCTGCATGTACACGGTGATGATCTTGCCCGCGACTTCCGGCACCATGTTGGTGAGCAGAAAAATCTTGAGCTGCACCATCAGCCCGGTAAATGCCGGAAACGCCGAGATCACCGTCAAGGCAATGACGATCAGCGGCACCAGGGACAGCAGCGTGGTGTAGGTCAGGCTGGCGGCGATCTGGACGCAGCGGTCTTCGTCGAAACGCCGCGCCAGGAAACGCAGGAAGCCGAGCAGTTCGGTGAGTAAGGAGGACATGGGAAGGAATGAAATAAGGTCAGGCTATAATAGGCAAATTCAGTCCCCTTGAGAATGACCGATGAGCGAAATTCTGGTTCTCTATTACAGCCTGCACGGCGCGGTGAAGGAAATGGCGCAACTGGTCGCGCGCGGCGTGGAACAGGTTCCCGGCGCAACGGCGCGCATCCGCACCGTGCCGAAGGTATCCACGGTATGCGAAGCGGTGGAGGATGGCATCCCCGATTCCGGCGCGCCCTATGTCGAATTGAAGGACCTGGAGGAATGCGTCGGCCTGGCGCTGGGCAGCCCCACCCGCTTCGGCAACATGGCCGCGCCGATGAAATATTTCTGGGACGGCACCACGCGCGCTGTGGCTGAAAGGCGCGCTGGTCGGCAAGCCGGCCGCGCTGTTCACCTCCACCGCCAGCCTGCACGGCGGCCAGGAAACCACGCTGATGTCGATGATGCTGCCGCTGCTGCACCACGGCATGCTCATCGTCGGCCTGCCCTACACCAACCCGGAACTGAACTACCACCAGCTGCGGCGGCACGCCCTACGGCGCCAGCCACGTCGCCGGCGCGGACGGCAACCAAGCCGGTGACCGAGGAGGAACGCAAGCTGTGCATCGCGCTCGGCAAGCGCTTGGCGGAAACCGCGTTGAAACTGGCGCGCTGAGCGACTCACCATGACAGACATCCGGAAATCTGCCGCGCGCCGCCTGCTGCGATCCCAGCACAGCGCCGCGCTCGCCACCCTGTCCTGCAAGCTGGGCGGCCACCCCTTCGCCAGCGGCGTCGATTACTTTACCGACCATGCGGACGCCCGGTGTTCCTCATCAGCACCTGGCCGAGCACACCAAAAACATCGCCGCCGACCCCGCGTCAGCCTGCTGGTCCAAGGTGCCGCGCGCCGACGTCGCAAGCCAGCCCGCGCCTGACCCTGGCGGGCAAGGCAGGGGGCGTCCCGGAACGAGAAGGCGCAGGCTGAAAGCCCGCTACCTGCGCTACTTCCCCGAGGCAGCGGAATACTTCGAACTGGATTTCTCTTCTCTGTCGCATCGAGCCGCAACACCTGCGTTACGTCGGCGGCTTCGGCGTCGCACGCTGGATCGCGCCGGGAGATTTTCTCTCAACGCCAGAAGGATGGGAGAACGCCGAAAATGAACTGCTTGCACGCTTTCCCGAACATCCCCTTGTCGGAGTGGATTGCGACGGCTACGATCTGCGCGAGACGACCACCTCAGGCGCATCGACTTCGCGCTGCCCCTCGCCGATCCGGGCTCGGCTTTGGAAACCGTGGCAGCGCGATCGGGAAAAACGAAATGGAAGCAATGGCTACACTACGGCGCCATCACCAGCCTGATCGCGCTGATCGTCCTGTGCATGGCCTGGGAAGGCTGGCTCGCGCCCGTTCGCCCCGGCGGCTCGCTGGCTGGTGGTCAAGGCCTTGCCGCTGCTGCTGCCGCTGTTCGGCATCCTGCGCGGCAAGCGTTACACCTACCAGTGGCCTCGATGCTGATCCTGCTGTATTTCACCGAAGGCTCGGTGAGAGCCTGGTCCGACCACGGTCTGAGCGCTGGCCTGGCCGTGGCCGAAACCGTCCTCAGCGTGATCTTTTACCTCAGCGCCATTTTCTATGCCAGGCACACCGCCCGTCACTAAACTCTCCGCCTGCACGGCCGCGTACAAGGCGTCTACTACCGCGAATCATGTGCATGAAAGCAGCCGAGTTCGGCGTCAGCGGCTGGGTGCGCAACCGCCGCGACGGCACCGTGGAAGCCATGGTGCAGGGCAGCGAGCAAGCCGTCCAACGCATGCTGGCGTGGGCGCGGATGGGGCCGGAATGGCGCAGGTCGAGGAGATGGGCGTGAAATGGCAGCGGCAGTTTGCCCGGTTCGAGCGGCGGGACACAGACTGACTTTTATCACCCATTTTATGCCCTTTGCATTACCCCTCTAAAAAGACTATCATGTCCGTTTAGTCAGTTCGGATCGGCAGGCAAGTACGCTTTTGATTTCAAAGGGATTGATCAATGCTCTTGCTGCGCAAGAAAAACAAACGATCCCGTCGGCGACCTGAAATCCGCCACCATCTGGGTGCAGGAGCTGCCGAAAAGCGACATCGGCCAAGCGCAGCAGGAAATCGTCAAAGCGCTGGGCAGTCTCAACACCAACCCCGCTACCGGCTCTCAAGGAACGCATCCGGGTGCTGCTCTACCTGGACGAAAAAGCGCTCTCCCTGCAGGAAACGCTGTACCGCGAATATCTCGCCGCCATCGACGAGCCAATCTCTCGTCCGCGCATCAACAGCTACCCTACCATCCTCCAGTTCTGGGAAGAAATGGCGAATGGCTACCGCCTGTGTCTCCGCATTTTTTCCAAGACCGGCGGCAATGCGGACATCCGCAAGCAGATCCCCCTCCTGACCGCCAAGGCAATACACTTTTGCGCCATGCAGGCGAAGTGGTGTCATCTGCGCTACCTGCCTGTCGAAGCCGGCATTTGGCGCAAGCTCGGGGGCCATCCTCATTAACCACTGGGGCAACAGCGAAGCACAGGTGTGCATTGCACGGTCAGTGATCGCAGGGAACAAGACCAGTGGCATCTACAACCAAACGACGGGGCAAGCAGTCGCCAAGTGGAGAATCATTAATACCACTCTGTCGAAGAACCAATACTTAGATTCCTATGATGAAGGCTTCGGCATAAATGGCTTCACATTGGACTTGGCAACCCTCAACATAAGCGTGCGAAATACCATATTGTGGGGCAACCAGAGATCAGCCCTGGAAATAAGTGGATCAGTCACCGCAGCGGCGGATTATTCAGATGTGGAGACCGTCAATGCAAACGGAGGAGCCAGCTACATCGCCGGCAGTGGAGTCATGAGTCGCGACCCGCTTCTTCAGGACGCGGCGAACGGAAATTTCAGGCTCACATCTGCGAGCCCATGCATCAACGCCGGGATCGATGTCGGCTTTCCGTTCGCAGGAGCATCTCCCGACATTGGCGCATATGAATACGCCTCATCTGCTGAGCCTTTTCTCCAGTTGAACACGAGAGATATCTCGTTTGGCACCGTGAGAGTCGGTCAGTACAAGGATACGACGTTCACCATCACGAATGTCGGAACCGATACGCTGAAGATAAGCGATATTGCTGCATCGAACAGCGTGTTTGGAATCCGCCCGACGACAAGGACAATTCCACCCGGCCAGTCGTTTCTTGACACGGTAAGATTCACCCCTGCGGTAGGAGGGAGTGTGACTGCGAGGATATTGATAACGAGCAATGCCTCCACCTCGCCGGATACTGTCAACGTATCGGGTTCCGGCATCGCAGGTCAGCAGAATGCAAGTTTGAGGCCGGTCGCTGTCGGGCCGTTTCAGATTGGCGCCCTGTTCTGGATCGAGGTAAGGGTGGGCGATCCAAATCCGGTGGCGGGATTGTACGGCATCTCGTTCAAATTGAAGAGTGATAAGGCGACATGCACGTATGTGGATGGAAGTGCAACCACGGGGGCTTTTCTGGGGACGAGTCCGCTGGCATTTTTCCAGAAGGTTGATCCGCAGACAGTCGACATGGGGATCACCAAGACATCGCCGCCGGGAGTGAGCGGGGGCGGGGTGGTGGCGAAGGCGCAATTCGTCTCTACCGTAGCCGGGAGCGTGACTTTTTCCCTTGCCGGAGTTTCCGCAATGGATCAGAACGGAGTCGCAATTCCCTTGGACACGTCGAGTGCAGCGATCGTCTTTGGCGTTCCGGGCATTCCGAAGCTTCAACTGAGCTCGAAGGATATTTCATTCGGCAATGTCCAGGTCGGCCAGTACAAGGACACGATGTTCACCATCACGAATGTCGGAACCGATACACTGAAGATAAGCGATATTGCTGCGTCGAGCAGTGTGTTCGGAGCCCATCCGACGGTCAGGGAAATCCTTCCGGGCGAGTCTTTTTCAGATACGCTTCGGTTCACTCCCGTGGTCGTCGGAACTACCACAGGGAAGATACTTGTAACGAGCAATGCATCTTCGTCGGTGGACACCATCGTGGTCTCGGGAGCGGGAGTCTCTGCGCAACGGGACGCGTCGTTGAGGCCCTTCGGTGGCCCGTGCGAGGTTGGCAAGGCATTCTGGGTGGAGGTTAGGGTGGGCGATCCGAACCCGGTGGCTGGGTTGTACGGGTTATCGTTCAAGTTGAAGAGTGACAACGCGACATGCACGTATGTGGATGGAAGTGCAACGGCAGGGAGCTTTTTGGGGGTGAGTCCGCTGTCATTCTTCCAGAAGGTCGACCAGCAGACTGTTGATATGGGTATTTCGAAGACGTCGCCCCCGGGAGTGAGCGGGAGTGGGGTGGTGGCGAAGGCGCAGTTCGTCGCGACGATTCCCGGGACGGTATGGTTTTCGCTAACAGAACTCTCTGCAATCGACCAAACCGGGACCAACATTGTGATGAACGTGGAACCGCTGGGCGTGACGGCGTTGGGCGTCGTGTCCGTGGGTGCCGAAGCGGACAATCGTCTGATCCCAACCGAGTCAGGGCTGGAACAGAACTATCCCAATCCCTTCAATCCATCAACGATGATCCAGTTTGATATTCCGCGTGCCAGTCTCGTGCATCTCAAGATCTACAGTGCGCTGGGAATCGAGATTGCCGCGCTTGTCGGTACGCACCTATCAGCGGGGAGGTACAGGGTCGAGTGGAACGCGAACAACCTCCCGAGCGGTGTCTACTTCTGTCGTCTGCAGACTGACGAGTTCGTGAAGACGAGGAGGCTGATCTTGCTTCGATAGAGCCAAGATTCAGAGTTCTTGAATTCCTGATGAGACGACGAAAGACGATTCTGTCCCTGTCAAGAGTTCGAAGAACGAGCAACTTCATCGCAACCCGTTGGGCAAACAACAATGGAGGAGGCTGAGATGGAATTGATGAGGAAACTGTTTCATCGTCGCGAGAATGTCGATGCAGAGAAAGAAGCGGCCGAGATCCTCGCGAAGGAAACCGGAGACCCCGCCTATATGCATCAGGTTAACTGGACCGCTGCGATGGGCAGAAACGATTACCAAACCGCGCTCCAGGAATTGAACAAAGCACTCGAGATCGTCCCGGACCACCCTTACTACTTGACTCTCAGGGCGATGACGAACTATCAACTGAACAACCTCGGGGATGCCAATTCCGATTTGAAAAGTGCATTGAAACGCAATCCATCTCAAAAAGAGGCGGCTGACTTCCTAGCGTCCCTGAAAAAGGAAACCATGAAATGTCGTGATCGCGCGCGCGAATTGTCGAAAAACCAGAACCGTCGTCAAAGTCTCGTTGAGTTAAACAGAGCTTGTGAATTGGAGCCTGACAATCCAGAGAATTTTGCATTTCGTGGCGTGACTTTAGGTCAACTGGGCGAATTCCAACGCGGCATCGATGATTTCAAGCGCACGCTTCAATTGAACCCTGAATATCCGGATGCGCGGAAGGTTCTGCAGGCACTCGAGAATCTGGCGCGGGAGGCAAGAGGCTGAAAGGAGGATGACTCGACTGCACCGTGGTACCTTTCATTTTCAGACTGAGCACGCGCTTGAGAAGAATATGAAAGATCCCGGCCCGGAATTCATGAGCATGCTTCGCTAAAGAGGCCATAAGGCCTCCGGCTTCCTTGGTTTCGATTGCTGTTGACCTCGTTCTAGTGGGCAAACAGCCTGAGTTCTTCTGAGATAGGCTGGACCTGCCAGGCAAACAAGGAAGCTGATTTTCCGTCGGTAGAGAAGGGATTGAGGGCTTTTGATATGTGTGAGGCGAGCACGTTATGCAGGGCGTCGTGCGCAATTGCCTCGGAGTTCGTATGATTCGCTCGCTTCATGTTCTACTATATCCAACAAAATACAGTCAAGCTGTAGACAGAGTTTTTTCTCCTTTCTGCTACGACGAGGGTTGTCGTCTTCACCTCCAGGCCGTTGGAACACCTTCCTGTTGCCTTTCAGTCTGAACTGCTGTAGCTTTGTCATGCGCATTCAGCTGCACCGATCCATCGAATCAAGGGTACCGAATCCCAATCTCAATCATGACTTCTGTCGCACGAGACGCCCGCAAGCTGATGGCCAGAGTCTTGGTCCCAGCAGCATGATCGGGGAAGCGGGCCATTTCATCATTTGAGGCACAATTCCATCGAGGTGACCATGGCTGCCAGAAAAGGTGCCAATAAGAAAGAAGATCTCTCTCCTTCGAGAATCCTCGAGACGGTTTACAGATTTCGAGACGCTCGGGTCCTCCTGACAGCATTCGAGCTTGGCGTGTTTACCGCGATCGGCAACAATCCCCGGAGTGCGGCCGAACTCACTCAAGCTCTAAAGACAAACGAGCGGGCAACGGACAGGCTCCTGGATGCCCTCTGCGGAATGGGAATCCTGAAAAAGAAACATGGGAAGTTCTCAAACACTTCGCTCAGCGCTCGCTTTTTGGTTGAAGGGAATCCGGACTACATGGCAGGCCTGATGCATTCAGTCCACCTCTGGAGAACCTGGAGCACGCTGACGGACGCAGTGCGGGCCGGTACGACGGTCGTGCAACGCGAAGCTGTGAATGAGCGGGGAGTCAACTGGCTCGATGCATTCATCGCTGCCATGCATATGCGAGCCTACAAGCAAGCGCCGGCACTTGTGAAACTGCTCGATCTGAGAGGCGTGCGGCGTGTGCTGGACGTCGGCGGGGGTTCGGGGGCGTATTCCATGGCATTCGTGCGCGCGAAGAAAGAGATTCACGCTACCGTGTTTGATCTCCCCAACGTAGTGCCGCTGACGAGTGGATACATCGAATCCGAGAAGCTGGCCGACAGAATCAGCACTGTCGCTGGGGATTACGAGGTCGACTCGCTCGGAACCGGCTTCGATCTCGTGTTCCTATCTGCAATCATCCACAGCAATTCGGTTGACATCAACAAGCAGCTCGTGAAGAAGGCCTACGATGCGCTAAATCCAAATGGTCAACTCGTGATTCAAGACCACGTCATGGACGAAGATCGGACGGCTCCTGTCGCCGGCACATTCTTTGCCCTCAACATGCTCGTGGGCACACAATCTGGCGATACGTTCACGGAATCGGAAATCCGGTCGTGGATGGAGGAGGCGGGATTCAAGAATATCCGACGGAAGGACAATCCGGCTACCACCGGGCTGATGATGGGGAGAAAGAAGTGATAATGTGATCGTGCAATCTGGTCATCGAGCCATTCGGTGATTCGTGACTGAGTCTATGCGAGACGACGCGTGAACCCAATCCGCGAGGAATCAAATGCTCGTAGTAAGGCCATATGACGACGAATCAAGTTTGGTGAGGGGCGAAATGGAACAGAGCGATGAGATGTTTCGGAATGCACTTTCCCACTCCTTTAGGAGTGGAACGTTTCTAGCCAAACCATATCAATGCCGATCGAACTCCGTCAGGAGTGAAATGCTGATACGGAGAATATGTCACTCCTACGGAGTTGGGTTTTTGATGCTGGTGAGAATCTACAAACCTGCCACCCCTAGCGGGGTTGGTATGTCAACTGTAAAATGGTTCTTTGGACAATAGCCAGGGTGCTTGTTCCATGATTGGCCAAACAATATCTCACTATAAGATTCTTGGAAAGCTCGGTGGCGGGGGGATGGGCGTTGTCTACAAAGCTGAGGACACCAAGCTCAAGCGCACCGTTGCCCTCAAGTTTCTACCGCCCGAGCTGACCCGCGACCAAGAGGCGAAAGAGCGCTTTGTGCACGAGGCTCAATCGGCTTCCGCTCTTGATCATCCCAACATCTGTGATATCCACGACATCGGCGAGACGGACGATGGGCAACTGTTCATCGTTATGACCTGCTATGAGGGTGAGACCCTCAAACGAAAAATTGCCAATGGCCAATTGTCAATTGACAATTGTATTGATCATGCGATTCAGGTTGCTCAAGGGCTGCAGAAGGCGCACGAGCATGGCATTGTGCACCGAGATATCAAGGCCGCCAATGTGATGATCACGAGCGATGGGATAGCGAAGATTGTCGACTTCGGTCTGGCGAAGCTATCCGGACAGACCGTCCTGACGAAGGCCGGCACGACTGTCGGCACTGCTGCGTATATGTCCCCCGAACAGGCTCGTGGGGAGCCCGTCGATCACCGGACGGACATCTGGTCTCTCGGCGTCGTGCTCTATGAAATGGTGACGGGCCAGCCACCGTTCAAGAGCGAGTATCAGGAAGCTGCTGTGTATTCGATTCTCAACGAGACACCGACGCCTCTCACCGCGTTGCGCAGTGGTGTGCCGATGGAGTTAGAGCGGATGGTCAACAAGTGTCTGGAAAAAAGTCCTTCCGGCCGATACCAGCATATGGATGAGCTCCTCGTGGATCTGAAGGCATTGAAGAAAAGTCTGGAGATGGGCCAAACAACGCGGGCGGTGAGTGCGCCCATACGGACGACGAGGCAAAGGCGGTTTCTCTACGGTACCTATTGCCATCATCGTTGTTGCGGTGATCCTGGGTGTAATCTATCTCGCGCTTCCGACAAGGGAACCTCTTGATTCCATCGCCGTGCTGCCGCTGGAGAGTCGCTCTGGCGAGCCGAATCAGGAGTATTTCTGTGATGGTATGACCGACGCAGTGATCACGGAGCTCCAGAAGATCAAATCCCTCCGCATCATCTCTTGGACATCGGTGAAAAAATACAAGAAGAGTGAGAAATCGCTTCCAGAGATAGCGAAAGAGTTAGGTGTGAAGGCAGTCGTCGAAGGCTCAGTGTTGAGAGAAGGGGAAACGGTGCGGATCAACGTTCAGTTGATACAGGCATCGCCAGAGAAGCACATGTGGGCTAATGCATTTGATCGAAGCATGCGGAACATACTTGCGTTGCAGAGTGAAGTTGCTCAGGCAATCGTACAAGAGATAAAGGTTGTGGTGACGCCAGATGAGCAAAAGAGACTAGCCGCAACATATCGAGTCAATCCAGAGGCGCACGAACTTTATCTGAAGGGGAAGTTCTTTGCGGAGAAGCTTGGTGAAACCGATCTGAAAAAGGCGGTCGAGTATTTCAACTTGGCGATAGCAAAAGACTCCAATTACGCTTTAGCGTACTCGGGGCTCGGCCTGGCGTACTACTACTACGCCACTCTGGGTTGGCTTTCCCCGCAAGAAGCTTTCCAGAAAGTGGAAGAGGCTGCTACGATGGCTCTGCAGAAAGATAGTACTCTTGCAGAAGCACATATGATGCTTGCTGTTAAGAAATTCTGGTATGATTGGGATTTTCAAGCTGCGGGGAGAGAATTCAGGATCGCCATTGAGTTGAATCCCGGTTCTTCCAAGGCGCACGACGAGTATTCCCGATTTCTGTCGGCGACGGAAAGCATCGAAGCCGGCATCGCTGAGAACAAGCGAGCGCAAGAACTTGATCCGCTTTCAATGCTCATCAAGCTCCAGTTGGGCAACATCTATTGGATGGATGCGCACCAATACGACAAAGCGATCAGTGTGTACAAAGAAATTCTGGAGATGGATCCTCAATACTTTATGGTGTACTGGCACATAGGGCTAATATACTTGCTACAGAATAGACACATGGAGGCTCTTGAGGTATTCCATAAGTACGAACGTCTCATACCAAATGACATCTATAACAAGTACGACTTTGCCCTTGCTTACGCCCGAATGGGAGAACGTGCTCGGGCCGAGGATTATGTACGTCAGATAGTAAACGATACCGCGAAAACGTATTTTCCTCTCTATCATTTGGCGATCTTGTACGCGCACCTTGGCCAAAAAGACCGAGCAATAGAATGTCTCGACAAAGCTTATCGGAAGCATGACAATTTTCTCTGCCAAGCGAAGTTGAATCCGTACCTTGATCCTCTCCGCTCGGATCCACGGTTCAGGGCACTGTTGAAGAAAATCGGATTCGAGAAATGAACAACGAAGGGGTGAGTCATTTGGAGATTGGGCCATCGGCAGAAGGTGAATCATTGTTCATCGGGCCAATGGAGAAATGAACATACCCATGGAGCGCTTCTCAGATGAACAACAGGTCGAACACGACAATTGTGACAACGATTCTCCAACTTGTACTCGCCGTTGCCTTCGTTGTGCTCGGCGTGGCCGCAACGAGGTTCGGCACCTATCTTGAATGTGCCGGGGGTGGCTGAGGGAGAGCCGAATTCGGGCGTGTCCCGAAACTCTTCGGTGTGATCTTCGTCTGCTTCGCGGTCCTCTTCTGGCTGATGTTGGTACGGTCACTGCTCCTCCTTCTCTGCCGGCAAAAGAAACTGCCGGCGTTCGTTGCCACGTTTCTCATCGCCGATTTTGACGCGATTCTTGCCAATGCTCTTAACTGGTTTCGCGCGAAGTCAAGAAACCTCAGCGTCAGGCTCTTGTTCTGGGGGATCGGCCTTCTTGTCCTGACACAGGCATTTGTGTGGACGGGATTTTTTCGCGAATCGAACCTCAAGTTGGCTGAGTATTTCATTCCATGGACGGCTCGTGAACCCGCCAAGAGACCTGCTGCGGTTGTGCTGGGAATTTCCACAGTGGGCGATTCCTGGCAGAACAATTTCGCCGGCACCTCATCAATCGTGGAGCAACTCAACGCGGCTGGAGCGAAAGCTGTCGCGGTCGACTACCGATTGGTCGACTGGAATACACGCAGGACATTCGTTGGATCGGATATCGCTGTTCTTGGGCTTCCGCTGGGATTCGACATGTTCGTGGGGGATTCGGTCCGCGAAGGTTACTATACTCTGGATCTCGATGGTATGCGGAAGGGATCCATCCATACGTTGATGCTTCGCAGAATGACCGTCGAGCCTGACATAACCTTGGAGCTTATCAGAAAGGTTCGTGGATTTTCTGATGGTGCCCCGATCAGAAGAATCGGCAACACGATCGTCTTCGGCGACTACAAGATTCCGCTCAACAGCGATGGCTCAGTCTATGTCGATCTCAACGAACAGAAGTATCCTCGCGACGAGTTCTTGGCCGATGTGTATGTGAGCCAAGATCACCAGAGCGGCAAGCTGCAATACGGGTTTATGCGCTCTGGGATGGTCGATTCATCAGATCGTCCGCTGGCTGATACCTATGCTCGCCTGTTCAAGGATAAGGCTGTCTTTCTTGTGGCTATGAGCGGCTCAGGATTTGACCGCTTTTCCCCGCTCGAGTACGGACAACAGTACGCCAAGGCGTTTGAGAGCATGCTTGAGAAAGACTACCTCGTTCAGTCGAAGTGGATGCATCTCGTGTTTTCTGCAGCGCTCCTGGTTCTGTGCGGTCTCATCTGTCGTCTTTTCAGACCGAGCTTTGCGTTTCCTCTCCTGATTGCGCTTGCTGCAGGGTCATTCATCTTCGGACACTGGCTCTTCCATGTTCACAGGCTCTTCATCGAGCTAACGGCATTCGTTGTTACCGGTTCCCTGGCGGCGGTCGTTTTCCCGGCGGTTCGGTTTGTTCACGATGTCAGGAAGGAAGCAGAAAAAGCCGAGGATCCGTTCAAAGCAACTTAGCAAAGACAGAATGAATCAATTCCACAGGTGCTGAAGTTATGCCAACACAACGCACAATTCCGCAGATGTTCGAGGAAAGCGTAACACGCTTTGCATCTAACGTGATGATGTGGGAAAAGAAAGGAGAGAAGTACGAGGGGACGACCTATCGAGAAATCCAACGGGCAGTGCACGAATGTGCCACAGGCCTGATGGGTCTAGGCATCGGAAAAGGAGACCGCCTCGCCCTGATCTCCGAGGGGCGAAATGATTGGGCCATCGCCGAGCTCGGCATCCTCTATGCTGGCGCAATCAACGTGCCGCTCTCGGTGAAGATCGAAGAACTCACGGACCTGCGGTTCCGCATCGCCCATTCAGGCTGCAGAATGGTGATCGTTTCGGGGTCGCAGGTGCAGAAGATCCGTCAGGTCAAACGTGACTTGCCCGATCTTGAGAGGATCGTCGTGCTCGACGGCGAAGTCAGGCGCGACGAGGACGAGATGCCGTTTGCTGAATTGATGGAAAACGGGAGACGACACCTCAAGTCCCATCGAAGCGAGTTCGAAGCGCGCTGGAAATCGATCGGAGAGAATGATTATGCGAACATCTGCTATACGTCAGGCACCACTGCGGATCCAAAAGGCATCATTCTGACACACCGCAACTACACGGCGAACGTCGAGCAGGCATCTGCCACCCTGCCGATCCCAGAGTGGTACACTTCGTTGCTGCTTCTGCCTTGGGACCACGCATTCGCCCATACCGCCGGAATCTACACGCTCATGAAAAACGGCGCAAGCATGGCATCCGTTCAGCAGGGCAAGACCGCGCTCGAGACCTTGAAGAACGTTCCCGGCAATATCCGGGAGATCCGGCCGACCTTTCTCCTGAGCGTCCCTGCTTTGGCAAAGAACTTCAGGAAGAATATTGAGAAGGGAATCAAAGAGAAGGGAGTGGGAGTGGAGAAGCTCTTCAAGAAGGCGCTCGAGCTCGCGTATGCTTACAACGGCATCGGCTGGGATCGGGGGAAGAACGCCTCGCTCGCGATGAAGCTGCAATACAGGCTCTACGACTTCCTCATCTTTCGCAAGATCCGGCAGAACTTCGGCGGACGACTACAATTCTTCATTGGCGGCGGAGCGTTGCTCGATATCGAGCTGCAGCGTTTCTTCTATGCTATCGGCATCCCTATGTACCAAGGATATGGTCTGACAGAAGCGGCGCCGATCATCTCGGACAACGTGCCGGCGCGGCACAAGCTCGGCTCTTCCGGAGCGATTATCCCAAACCTCTTGGTGAAGATCTGTGATGACGAGGGAAGAGAGCTTCCTGTCGGTCAGCAGGGCGAAATCGTCGTGAAGGGTGAGAACGTCATGGCGGGCTACTGGAAGAACGAGAAGGCCACGAAGGAAACGCTGCGCGAAGGCTGGCTCTATACGGGAGACCTCGGCTATCTGGATAAGGATGGTTTTCTGTATGTGCTTGGTCGGGCGAAGAGCTTGCTCATTAGCCATGACGGAGAAAAATACAGCCCTGAGGGAATCGAAGAAGCGATCGTCGGGAATTCCCGCTACGTCGATCAGGTCATGCTCTACAACAACCAATCAGCATATACCGTTGCACTGATCGTGCCCCACAAGGAGAACATCCTGAACTACCTCAAGGAACGGAACCTTTCGCCTCAGGTTGAGGAGGGGCAGGATGCCGCGCTCAAGCTTCTGGAATCCGAAATCGCACAATTCAAAGCCGGAGGCAGGTTCGGTGGGGAATTCCCAGAGCGATGGATTCCCGCTGCCACTGCTATCCTGGGTGAAGGTTTCACAGAGCAGAATCGTTTTCTCAACAGCACGCTGAAAATGGTCCGCGGCAAGATCGCCGAGTTCTACCGTGATCGGATCGACTATCTCTTCACTGCTCCGGGCAAAGACATCTGCAATCCGCAGAATCGTATGATCATCAAACGGCTGAGCTGATCCTGATGACGCATCGGCTATGACAATCTGGGGTCTGTTGAGAAAGGGAACATGAGCTATGATTGGTCAGATTATTTCACACTATAAGATCCTCGAAAAGCTTGGTGGTGGAGGGATGGGCGTGGTTTACAGAGCGGAGGATACTAAGCTGAAGCGCACGGTTGCCCTCAAGTTTCTCCCTCCGGAGCTTACCCGCGATGAAGAGGCAAAAGAACGTTTCGTCCACGAAGCTCAGGCTGCCTCATCTCTCGATCACAACAACGTTTGCACCATCCACGAGATTGGTGAGACAGAGGATGGACAGATGTTCATTGCAATGGCCTGCTACGAAGGGGAGACACTCAAGAAGAAGGTTGAGCGTGGGCCGCTGAGGATCGAAGATGCGCTCGATTTCGCGATCCAGATCGCGCAGGGGCTTGCGAAAGCGCACGAAAAAGGGATCATACACAGGGACATCAAGCCTGCAAATGTGCTTGTCACAAAGGACGGTGTCGTGAAGATCCTAGACTTCGGCCTGGCGAAGCTGAGCGGTCGAACGCTCCTTACCAAGGCGGGCAGCACTTTGGGGACGGCTGCCTACATGTCGCCGGAGCAGGCGAGGGGAGAGCCTGTGGACCATCGATCCGACATTTGGTCTCTTGGCGTGGTGATCTATGAGATGTTGACGGGGCGGGCCCCCTTCGAAGCTGAGTATGAAAATGCTCTCCTGTACTCCGATCATGAATGCCGAACCGGTAACAATGACCGGCCTTCGAACAGGCGTCCCGATGGAACTTGAGCGCCTCGCCTGCAAAGCGATGGCGAAGAATCCTGGCGAGCGTTATCAGCACATGGATGAGATGTTGGTTGACCTCAGGGCCGTCAGAGTGTCGTCTGACCGGGGTGCTCTCGGTCCTCCAGCGTCAAGCAAAAAGAGAGGTCGACGAGTAGTGCAAGCGGTGGGGGCAACCGCCGTCATTGTCTTTCTTGTTGGAATGGTCTGGTTACTCTTCGTAAGAAAATCCACGGTGGAGGGGAATCGAAAGTCCATAGCTGTTCTCCCGTTCAATTCAATCACGAAGACAGAAGAGGACAAGAGCTTTGCCGAGGGAATTCAGGATGATATCCTCACGCAGCTAGCTAAGATCAGGGATCTCAAGGTCATAGCAAGAACGTCCGTTATTCGGTACAAGGACTCCCAAAAGTCGATCAAGGAAATCGCGCGGGAGCTTGGCGTCGCCGTGGTACTGGAGGGAAGCACTCGGCGGTGGGCGGACAGCGTTCGAGTGACCGCGCAACTCATTGATGGGGAATCCGAGGAACACGTGTGGGCAGAGAAGTATGATCGACCTTATACTGGAATCTTTGCCATCCAGAGCGATGTTGCGCAGAAGATTGCATCTGCGTTGAGGGCCGCGCTCACTCCCGAGGAACAGTCATCCATTCAGGCTCAACCAACGAAGAACCTGTTGGCGTATGAGTATTATCAGAAGGGAATGTATTTTTGGAGGACAAGTCGCGACCTCGAAGGCAACCGAAAAGCGGCCGAAATGTTTGAAAAAGCTGTCTCACTCGATTCGAGTTTTGGCCTCGCATACGCACGATTGGCTAATGTTTATGCAGCCTTAGTTTCCATTCCCCCAGGATTCGCTGAGTATGGGCCCAAATGCGAAGCAGCACTCGACCAGGCTGTTCGACTCCAGACTGGCTCTTCATTGCTCCACCTCGTACGAGGGTCGTATATCGATTTTGTGAAGAAAGATCCAAAGGCGGCGCTCGTGGAGTATGAAGCCGCCCGTGCGCAGAGTCCGAATGACGTGGAGGTTCTCGAGGCACTGGCGGCCATCCGGCAACGCTCTCTCCATGATTACGTGGGAGCGCTGGCAATCGCAGAGAAGATCTTTGACCTTGACCCGAAGGGGAACTCCGGACCCTACTGGGGTGGTTTTTCTGCCCTTTCCCTGAGGCGATTCAGTGAGGCCGAGCGATGGGGAGACATCATGATTGCAAATGCACCAGAAGATGGCATCGGCTATTCATTGAAGATCGAGACAACGCTCTATGGATTTGGAGATACCCGGAAAACACAAGCTCTGCTCGACGAGGCAAAAAGGCTTGTGACCAGGAATTCTGTCTACAATGCTCTGTTCTTCGAATGGAGAACCGCATTTTATGCGAGGGCCTACGTGCGCGCTTTGGCTGTCCTCGATTCGGTCAGACAGGACAATAGTGAATTGTTGCATGCCTTCACGCTGGAAAGAATGAATCGGTTACATCAGGCGCAGTTGTACTATGATTCCGCGCGGAGCATCTTCGAAAACATAGTTGCTCGTGAACCTCAAAACAGGCGGTCTCATCTAAGGCTCGCGTTGGCATATGCTGGTCTGCGTGACATACCCCGGGCAATCCTGCAAGTATCCTATGTTGATACCCTTGTGGGATCGCTGGAACCGAATGCGGCAATTGTCTACACGATGATTGGTGACACCGGTAAAGCTTTCTTGAACATCGAACGTTCGCTCCAGTGGCCTGAACCGTGCACGGGTGCAATTCTCCGGTTGGATCCCCGATTCGATCCCATTAGGAGCGATCCAAGATTCCAGAAACTCGTAGCAGCGGCGAAATGAAGACTGGTTGGAGCGCGACTTGGGCGATCACTCCTCTCCGGGTTCGAAGTCGAGGGGAAGCATGTCTCCCATGCGTTTCCACGCCCAGTAGCCGAAGGTCTTTGTGGCGAAGCCCTCGTCGATGAAACCGCGATCAGTGATCGTCATGGCGATGTAGTTCAAAGAGATCCACGATACCTGTCCTGTCGTCCCGGATTTGTGGAGCAGATTGTATCCATTCTCCGCCTCTCCCCAGTATTCCACTTCGAGAAAACCGCCAAACCTCACAGCTTTCTGGGCTGGTGACGGACCCTCCGAGAGAATCTCGTCCTCTGTCAGGAGTTGTCGCGCCGACCGGACCTGGCCAGCCTGCAGGAAATCGAGATGATAAATCGAATATCCGTCGCGGGTGAGCTGTTTCTTGAAGAGTGAGATGAGGAAATGCCGCAGGGACCCGCGGAAGGCAGCGATCCGATTGAGTTTCCACTCGGCCGCTTGCGATAGTGTCGACGGTTTGAGCTCCGTGAACTTCGGCAGGAGCTCGTACGTCAGGATGTCCCCTTGGTATTTGAATGTCCTGAGAAGGAATTGAATGCGGTATCCGAGCGCCACGTTGTCGACCTCGAGCGGCTGGCGCGCCGTCGCTTCAAAGAACTCAGGACCTTCGCTCTTGAAATCCAAAACCTCCGGGTTCACGATCTTGCATTGCTTCGCATTGCGCGTTGTCCCAAGGAAAAGACCGCTGAACCTGAGAAGCTGCTTCCTCCATTCAGTGGGATCAGGCGCGGAAACGACCATCTCCCCCAACTCGATACTCATCGGCTTGAGTCTGATTTCGAAGCTCCTCGTTTGGGTATCGATGAGACTCTTGCGGGCGGAGTAGAATGCATAGCCTATTCGTGATACGACGATCTCGTGCGTGCCAGCAGGGATATTGCGGATTTCGAAATGCCCTTTTTCGTCGGTGTTACACCCAAGGGTTGTGTTAGCAATGTAGACGTTGACGTTGGAGAGTGGGGCGGATGTGGAGTCGTCGAGGACAGTTCCGGTTATCGCTACCACTCGTGTCTGTTGAGCAGACGCGCAGAGACCGTAGAACAGAACTCCCAGGAAGAGAAGATATTTTGCCGTTGGCGTTCGAATCATTGTGAGCGGCATCGGGAATGACCTCCTGATGCTGGCAGATCAATATAGACATCCGCTGCGATTGCCGCAAACCGCTCCGCGTTGTTTGAAACTCAGGCCCTCTTGCTTTCAAGAATCCTGCCCTCTTTACAAAGTCTTTATAAGTTCGGCCCACCTTTTTACGGCCTCTTGATTGCGCTTCCGTTGATTCTCCATCATTTTTGTTGCGTGAATTTTCTCACGAAAGAATGTTGAAGCAACCCATTTCCACTACAAGGGAGAGATTCTATGTTCCTCAAGTCTGCTCGAACAGCGATCATCTCGATCGCTCTCTTCACTCTGATAACAGGTGTGATCTATCCACTCCTTGTTACCGGGGTCGCACAGGTCGTTTTTCCGGGGAAGGCAAACGGAAGCTTGCTGAAGAGCAAGGGGAAGGTGGTTGGCTCCGAACTTATCGGTCAACAGTTTAGTGATCCGAAGTACTTCTGGAGTCGCCCGTCCGCCACGAGCCCGTTCGCGTATAACGCCGGAGCATCGAGCGCTTCAAACTACGGCCCGCTCAATCCGGCGCTGCTTGATGGCGCCAAGAAAAGAATACAGGACCTCAAAGCCGCTGACACTTCAAACACGCGGCTCATTCCCGTCGATCTTGTGACGGCTTCGGGGAGCGGCCTCGATCCACACATTAGCGTCGCGGCTGCTCTCTACCAGATCGGGCGCGTCGCGCGAAGTCGTAACTTGGCCGAAGCGCAGGTCCGACTACTTGTTGACCAGAACACGGAAGGAAGGCAACTTGGGTTTCTTGGGGAACCGCGCGTGCATGTGCTCAAACTAAACCTGGCACTCGACGATCTTCAATCGAGACCGGAGGTGAAATAACATGGACCTCATTTACCTCGGCATTACCGTTCTGTTCTTTGTGGCGACGTGGGGACTCATGAAGCTGTGCGAGATTCTGCACGAACACAAGTCGGGAGAGCAATCATGAACTGGATCTACATTGTTTCCGGACTCATCTCAGTCGCGCTGCTTGTCTATCTCTTCATCGCACTTTTGAAACCGGAGATATTTGAATGACAACAAGTGGAATACTTCAGCTCCTCATTTTTCTTGCGGTGCTTGTGCTCCTAGCCAAGCCGCTGGGCGCCTTCATGGCCCGTGTGTTCCAGCGGGAGCGAACCTTTCTCGATCCTCTCCTTGGCCCCTTGGAGAGGCTCATCTATCGCGTTGCCAAGATCAACCCGGATGAGGAGATGGACTGGAAGCAGAATGCCGTTGCATTTCTTCTCTTCAACTTTTTTGGGTTGATCATTGTGTACGCTCTGCAGCGCCTCCAGCAGTTCTTGCCGTTGAATCCGCAAGGTCTTGGTGCAGTCTCGCCGGATTCCTCTTTTAACACTGCTGTGAGTTTTGCCACAAACACAAACTGGCAGGGGTACGGCGGTGAGACCACGATGAGTTACCTGACGCAGATGTTGGGAATGACGGTTCAGAATTTCGTTTCAGCGGCGGGAGGGATGGCTGTGCTCGCCCTCTTTGTCCGCGGAATTGCCAGGCACTCCGCGAAGACATTAGGGAATTTCTGGGTTGACATGACACGCAGCACGCTGTATATCCTGATGCCCTTGGCCATTGTTCTCGCCCTTGTCCTTGTCTCACAAGGTTCGGTACAAAACTTCTCTCCCTATGCTTCCGTGTCGCTTCTTCAATCAACGACTGACACGAGTGGGGCTAAGGTGACGGAGCAAGTTATTGCCATGGGTCCCGCTGCGTCGCAAATTGCTATCAAACAGCTTGGCACGAATGGAGGGGGGTTCTTTAACGTAAATTCAGCGCATCCCTTTGAGAATCCGACCCCGCTCTCCGATTTCTTGGAGATGTTTTCAATCCTGATGATCGCAGGGGCACTTTGTTACACATTTGGGAGGATGGTTGGTGATACGCGTCAAGGTTGGTCGCTCCTTGCAGCTATGATGATCATTCTCGTCGTGGCCCTCTTCTTTGCATATCAGGCCGAATCTCGGGGCAATCCGAAGTTCAGTTCTCTGGGTGTCGACCAGCTCGCCACTGCAGTTAATCCCGGCGGCAACATGGAAGGAAAGGAAGTTCGCTTTGGTGTCCCCAACTCGTCACTGTGGGCGACGGTGACCACAGCCGCATCCAATGGATCCGTCAACGCCATGCACGACTCCTTTACACCAATGGGAGGTTTGGTCACGCTCGTGATGATGCAACTCGGCGAGGTTGTGTTCGGCGGCGTCGGTTCCGGACTTTACGGGATGCTCGTATTTGTCATTGTTGCCGTCTTCGTCGCGGGACTGCTTGTAGGGCGCACGCCCGAATATCTTGGTCACAAGATCGAAGCATACGAAATGAAGATGGCGTCGCTTCTCATTCTTCATCATGCCACTCACTGTTCTGGGGCTCACTGCGCTCGCCGTTGTCACGCAAGCCGGGGACGGATTCCATCCTCAATCCCGGACCCCACGGATTCAGCGAGGTCCTCTACGCTTTTACTTCGCAAGGGAACAACAACGGCAGCGCCTTTGCGGGCCTGAACGCCAATACGCCGTTCTACAATCATCACCGGCGGTCTGGCGATGTTAATCAGTCGCTATTGGCTTGCAGTGCCGACATTGGCCCTTGCGGGATCGCTCGTTCGCAAGAAGCTCGTTCCAGTCAGCGAAGGAACACTGCCGACGCACACGCCGCTGTTCATTTTCTGGCTGATCGCGGTAGTTCTCATTGTGGGCGCGCTGAACTTCTTTCCGGCTCTCGCGCTTGGGCCGATTGTTGAACACTTTATGATGATGCAATAGCATCCTGAAAGGGAATTGTTGGAATGACAACTCAGACCACACAACTGCTGAAGAAACCCGTCGGCCTCACACCTGGAATGTATCGCCGCGCGTTCGTTGACTCGATGGTGAAACTCAATCCTCGCTGGATGGCACGCAATCCCGTCATGTTCGTCGTTGAGGTTGGCAGCGTCCTCACGACGGCGCTTTGGATCCAGGCATTGTTCGGCACAGGCGAAGCTCCGGCGTGGTACATCGGGAGTGTCTCACTCTGGCTGTGGTTCACCGTTCTGTTCGCGAATTTCTCGGAAGCTCTGGCTGAGGGTCGGGGTAAGGCGCAAGCGGAAGCATTGCGTCGTTCGCGTCGCGATACGAAGGCCAAGTTGATGTCTGAACCGCGTGATCGCTCGAAGTTTGACATCATTTCTTCGACTGAGCTCAAGAAGGGAAACTTGTTTCTCGTCGAGACCGGCGATACCATTGCGGCTGACGGCGAAGTGATCGATGGAGTTGCCTCGGTGGATGAAAGTGCCATCACGGGAGAAAGTGCTCCGGTGATTCGCGAATCGGGGGGTGATCGAAGCGCTGTTACCGGCGGGACTCGTGTCCTCTCTGACTGGCTGGTCGTGCGCGTGACGGTGGAACCAGGGGGCGGATTCCTCGACAGAATGATTAAATTGATCGAAGGGGCAAAACGTCAAAAAACTCCAAACGAGATCGCTCTCAACATTCTTCTCGCCGCGTTCACGATTATCTTCCTGGTCGTGTGCATCACGCTCCTTTCGTTTTCCTTATTCAGCGTTTCGGCGGTGGGTCAGGGGACGCCTGTGACGATCACTGTCCTTGTGGCGCTTCTCGTTTGTCTGATTCCCACAACCATCGGTGGATTGCTCTCGGCGATCGGCATCGCAGGGATGGATCGCATGATTCGCCACAACGTGATTGCGACATCCGGCCGCGCGATCGAGGCTGCCGGTGATGTCGACGTCCTCTTGCTTGACAAGACGGGAACGGTCACGCTGGGAAACCGTATGGCAACCGAATTCACTCCGGCACCAGGAATCTCGAAAGAGCGACTGGCTGATGCTGCTCAGCTTGCATCACTCGCCGATGAAACTCCTGAAGGTCGCTCCATTGTCGTGCTCGCAAAAGAGAAATATGGACTGCGCGGACGAGACATTCATCAAATCTCCGCTCAGTTTGTTGCTTTTAGTGCTCAAACCCGGATGAGCGGGGCGGACATTCAACCTGATGGCAAGACTTCCCGGAGGATTATCCGCAAAGGTGCAGCGGATGCAATCAAGACTTTCATCGAGCAACAGGGTGGGGTCTATCCGGCGCAGGTCCTGCAGACCGTTCAGGAGATTAGCAAGAGCGGAGCGACGCCCCTCGTCGTTTCGGAGAATACGGAAGTCCTCGGCGTGATACATTTGAAGGACATCGTGAAAGGCGGAATCAAGGAGCGGTTCGCTCACCTTCGCAGGATGGGAATCAAGACGGTCATGATCACAGGGGACAATCCGCTCACGGCGACCGCTATCGCAGCTGAGGCCGGTGTCGACGATTTCTTGGCTGAAGCAAAACCAGAAGATAAACTGAAGCTTATCCGTGATTACCAGAAAGGTGGACGCCTGGTAGCTATGACCGGTGACGGTACGAACGATGCGCCCGCGCTTGCGCAGGCAGACGTCGCTGTTGCCATGAACACGGGGACCCAGTCAGCCCGTGAGGCTGCGAATATGATCGATCTGGATAGCAACCCTACCAAGCTATTGGAGATTGTGGAAATTGGAAAGCAGTTGCTCATGACGCGCGGAACTCTGACGACGTTCAGCATAGCCAACGACGTCGCAAAGTACTTCGCTATTATCCCGGCTGCGTTCGCGACGACGTATCCGGCGTTGAATGCACTGAATGTCATGAAGCTCGCGACTCCTGAAAGCGCTATCCTTTCTGCCGTCATCTTTAATGCGCTGATCATCATTGCGCTGATTCCTCTGGCCCTGAAAGGAGTCAAATATCGTGCAATCAGCGCAGTACACTTGTTGCGCAGACACCTGCTCATCTACGGTGTCGGCGGCATCATCGCGCCGTTTGCCGGGATCAAGTTCATCGACATGTTTATTTCTTCAATGGGCTGGAAATAGGAGATACGCAATAACTCAACCCTTCACTTCGTATATGCGACAACACATGAAAACTCTGTTGATCCTTCCTCTGCATCTATTTTTCGTTGCGACACTTTCAGCCCAATCCGACACAGCAACAACTCATTCGGAGCAACCTGCGGCTGAGCCTTATGCGTGGGGGGATTTCACGTGGCTCAATGGCAACGATCGGCGTCATACCGCCTTGCTGGACTCCAAGTACTTCACTGGAGAATTCCTCCTCGACATGAATTACACGGCCTCGAACTATCACCCCATAGACCATACAGTTGTCGGTTCGACCGCGCTCGCCCGCGACAACGAGTTTCAGGTTTCGCTCGCCGCTCTGGGTGGTGATTTCCACTGGGATAACGTTCGTGGTAGGATTTTACTCCAACTGGGCACGCGCTCGACGGTTGTCCCACGCAATGACTTCAGCGTTACCCATGGTCAATACGATCTCGCCAGTGCGTACAGGTACTTCAGCGAGGCGTACGCGGGATACCGCTTTGACGTTTGGCATGGCATCAACGTCGACGCAGGTCTCTTCATGTCGGTACGTGGGACTCTTCTCCTACTACAATGCAGAGAACTGGGCGTACCAACCCTCCTTCACCTCGGATAACACGCCATGGTTTTTCAATGGCTTGCGGATACAAACTTTTCCCTCTGACCGACTGAAGATTGAGCTCTGGCTTGTCAACGGATGGCAATCGTATGCGAGGTTCAACAATGCGCCAGGTCTCGGCTGTCAGATCTTGTGGAGGCCCGAGGAGTGGATCTCCCTACTCTCTAACAACTACTACGGGACCGACACGCAGGACCATCCGAATCGTGTCCGATTTCACACTGACAACAGCGTCCAAATTCGGACATTCGATCATTTGTCCGGCTTCATCAACCGAGGGGCTTTCTCCATCACCGGCGACCTCGGCTTCGAAAGTGGCGGCGGCGTTGGGGGCCTCAGTGGCAATGGTGGACCGAAGCAATACTTCCTCAGTGGAATGATCTACCATCGGCTTTGGATGGCGAACGACCATATAGGTTGGACGCTCGGAGGCGGGTTCATCAACAATCCTGGTCGTTATCTCGTTCTCTTGCCGACGGGCGACGCTGGCCCGAATGGGACGCATCCTTTCACCGCAAACCCTGGAGACCAGTTTCACGGATGGGATTGCTCGACGACGCTCGACTGGATGCCGACCGAAAACCTCACCTGGCGGATTGAGGTCGTTCATCGTGAGGCAGACGTCCCGTATTTCGCCGGTCCGGGAGGTGTGACATCGCCTGATGGTTACAGTAGTACAGCTCTTTCGCAAGGCTGGACGCCGGACTTGGTGAAATCGGAAACGCGGTTCATCGGTGCACTCCTGGTCCGATTCTGAGAATTGTTCGGGTTCTGAGTGAATTTGAGAATGTCAAGTTGATTGTGGTTATATTTACTCAATGATGTCTACTGACCAAACACGGCCCGACCCTGATGCCCTTCTCCAGCTTCTCAAGAAGGACGAAGAGAAGGAGAAGAAAGGAAAGCTCAAGGTCTTCTTCGGCATGTGCGCTGGCGTGGGAAAGACCTACGACATGCTCAAGGATGCTCACGAAGCGAGATCAAAGGGGACCGACGTCGTCGTTGGTTACGTGGAAACGCACAAACGGCCAGAGACGGAAACCCTTCTGATCGGCCTCGAAATCATCCCCCGGAAAAAGACGGAGTATCGCGGGACATTTCTGGAAGAGATGGATCTCGATGCAATCATCGCTCGCCGACCGAAACTCGTTCTCGTTGACGAACTCGCTCACACAAACGCTCCGGGAAGCAGACACACAAAACGCTATCAGGATGTCCTCGAGCTCCTGGACAACGGGATCGATGTTTTCACGACGTTGAATGTGCAGCACCTTGAAAGCAGAGCCGAGGCGGTGCGTCAGATCACCGGAACCACGGTGTGGGAGACTGTGCCCGACTCCGTCTTTGGAGCTGCAGATGAGGTTGAAGTCATCGACATTTCCCCGGAAGAGCTGCTCAAGCGTCTTGCCGAAGGGAAAGTCTACACACCGGAGCGTTCCAGACATGCCATCGAGAACTTTTTCCGAACGGGAAATCTCACGGCGTTGCGGGAAATGTCGCTCCGTATCACAGCGGAGCGGGTTGACAGGCAGCTGCGTGACTACATGCAGCGACAGCGCATTCCCGGGCCATGGAAATCTGGACAGCGCCTGGTGGTGGGGATCAGTCCAAGCCCGAGGTCGATTTCTTTGATCCGCTGGGCAAGGAGACTGGCCTACACGATGGACGCAACCTGGGTGGCCGTCAACGTTGAGCCCCCCGGAGTTTCGAATGAAAAGGAGAAGGACCAGCTCTCCAAGAACATCAAGCTCGCCCGCGAGCTTGGCGCCGAAACGGTGATCACGTCAGATGATGACGTTGCCGGCGCTCTGATGCGTGTCGCGCGCGAACAGAACGCGAGTCAAATCTTCATTGGCAATCCGAGAACGCGCCTTTTCTCCCATGGTTCACGGCTCGTTCATGATCTTCTGAAACGAAGCCGGGATCTGGACATCTACATTGTCGCCAGAGAGGAGGAGGCCACGCAGGAGAAACCTCGGCTTGCCATTCCGCAGATCGAATCTGGATACTCTCAATATTTGCTTTCGTCGGTCATTGTCCTTCTGGCTGCACTGATCTGTATCCCTTTGAGAGACTTCTTCGGGTACCGCGCGGTCTCGCTGATCATCCTCTTGACAGTTTCATTGCTCCCTCTGCGAATGGGACCTGGTCCCGTCCTTATCGCGGCCGGGATTGGCGCGCTAGCGTGGGATTTCTTCTTCATTCCACCGATCTATACCTTCTCTGTCGGGCACGTCGACGACACGATGATGTTGGGTATCTATTTTATTGTCGCCATCGTTACCGGCGTGCTTTCTGCCCGGGGTCGTGCAAGGGAAAAAGCAATCCGACAACGTGAAGAAAAGACGTCAGCACTCTTTGCGCTGGCAAAGGATCTCTCCTCTGCACACTCGCAAGACGAGGTCATCAAGGCCGCAGCTTCGAACATTGGCAAGCACTTTGACGCGGATGTTGCAGTTTTTTTGGGTGAGGCGGATGGCGATATCAGTGCAAAGGCGCATCCTGCAAGCTCAATGTCTCCAGAAGCGAAAGAGGTGAGCGTTGCAGCCTGGGTCTACTGGAACGAGAAAAGAGCTGGACGGAACACGGAAACCCTCCCGTTCGCGCAGGCAACATACTATCCCATGTCCGGTCCCCGGTATCCGTTGGGTGTGATCGGAGTGCGGTTGCATCAGAATCAGAAGCTGAGTGTTGATCAGGAATCGCTGCTCGAGAACTTCATCAGGCAGATCGCTTCGGCGGTCGAACGGGAATTGCTCAATGAGTACACCAAGAGATCGATTGTGCTCGCAGAATCGGAACGACTCTACAAGACGCTCTTCAGTTCGGTCTCTCACGAACTGCGGACCCCCGTGGCGACTATCATGGGAGCGTCTGAAAACCTGATGCGTGATATCTCCAATGCATCGGGACACTCGAACCTCGATTATGCCCGTGAAATCCACCTTGCGGCGGAACGGCTCAATCGGCTTGTTGCGCATCTGCTGGATATGACGAGGCTCGAATCGGGCATGATTCAGCCGAAGCTGGATTGGTGCGATATACACGACTTGATTCATAGCGCGCTGAAGGAGCTTGAGGAAGAACTCTCGCGCCACACCGTGTCCGTGAGCGTTCAGGAGGATATGCCGCTCGTCAAGTTGGATTATGGGTTGATGGAGCAAGCGCTCGTCAATCTGCTGCATAACGCAGCGGTTCACACTCCGCCGGGAACCTCGATTCGTGTCGAGGCCTCTGTCGATGAGAAGGAGTGCGTGATGGTGGTGGCTGATTCTGGTCCGGGTTTGCCTCAGGAGGTCCCGCCGAAAGTCTTTGAGAAGTTCTATCGGGCTCCAAATGCGAAAACCGGGGGCACGGGACTTGGGCTTGCGATTGTGAAGGGGTTTGTTGAAGCACACAATGGAACGATCACGGCCAGCAATCGCGCAACAGGGGGTGCGGAGTTTGTCATCAGAATCCCTTTACAAACCGAGACATCTAAACTGGGAGTCGCAACCTCGTGACGAATCTGCCAGTTGTCCTCGTAATCGACGATGAGCCCCAGATGCGGCGGTTGCTTCAGCTAACGCTGGAGTCCAGTGGGTTCAGTGCTCGGGTCGCCACCAATGGCAACGAAGGATCTGTGATGGCCGCTTCGGAACGACCTGAACTGATCATCCTCGATTTGGGACTTCCAGATGTGGATGGATTGGAGGTTCTAAAGAAGATTCGGGAGTGGTCATCGGTTCCCATCCTCATTCTTTCGGTCCGCAGCGCGGAAAGCGATATCATAGCCTGTCTGGATACCGGTGCAGATGATTATCTGGTGAAACCATTCCGCACCGGCGAGCTGCTGGCTCGTGTGCGGACTGCGCTCCGACATCGCCAGGCGACAGAGGAGAAACAAGCTTTCGGATTCCATGACCTGTCGGTGGATCTATCCTCCCGCATCGTCAAGAAAGCTGGTGAAATCGTGCGACTGACGGCAACTGAGTATGCGCTGCTCGCTCTGTTCGTGAAAAACGCCGGGAGAGTGCTCACGCATCGATTCATCCTCGAACAGGTGTGGGGTCCGGCCCACGCCGAGGAGACACAGTATACGCGTGTGTATGTAGGACAGTTGCGCAAGAAAATCGAGGATGATCCCTCGAACCCCAAACTCCTTCTGACGGAATCGGGTATCGGCTACCGACTCATCGTGGACGAGTAGCTGCTTTCCACCCTACCTTATCTCGCAATTCTGACAGAATTTTCCCCTTCGGCACTCTCCGATGAGAAAGCCCGCGAATCTTGTAGGATATGCGAGCGGATAGCGGTATATTGATAGTGTTGCCAATGGCAACCGCCGCATCTGTGCATCGAGCATCGGGAGCGGATCACGAGACTCGCTCTCTGATGACAAGCAGCTAAGGTATTGTTGGGAAGAACTTTGGTTGCACACCTCAGTGTGTGCCCGCAGGTTCCGCAGCGTTAGACACTCCGCACTCCTACCATCTCCAGCCCTTTCCATCCTACGCAGCGCGTTTCATCATTTGTTCAAATCTTTTTAAGGATCTTTTTATGCCATTTTCAAAACTCGGTCTATCAGACCAACTCGTGCAAGGTATTCTTGCTACGGGTTACACGGCTCCTACAGCCATTCAGACGCGTGCTATTCCACTCGCTGTCGCAGGAAAGGATATCATTGGGTGTGCCAAGACGGGGACAGGGAAGACCGCAGCATTCGTGCTTCCTTTGCTTCATCATCTGACAAAGCCGTCGGGACATCACACAAGCCGGCACGTCAGAGCGCTGGTTCTTACCCCGACGCGTGAACTCGCTCAGCAGGTAGAGGATTTCATCACAAGCTATGGTCGCTTCACATCGCTCCAAAGCCTCGCGGTGTTCGGTGGCGTCAACATGGACAATCAGCTCAAGCGGCTCCGCCGCGGTGTCGATATCGTCATAGCAACGCCGGGACGTCTTTTGGATCATATCAATCGTCGAACCATCGATCTTTCGCGTGTCGAAGTGCTGGTCCTCGACGAGGCCGACCGGATGTTCGACATGGGCTTCATCAACGATGTCCGCACGATCATCGGACGGGTGCCTGCCAAGCGGCAGACGCTGTTGTTCTCTGCAACAATGTCGAAGGAAATCAAAGCTCTTGTGGCTTCCATTCAGCACCACCCTGAGTTGATTGAAATCGGTGAGCAACAGCGTCCTGTGGAGGCGATCCGCCAGCATTTCTACGGCGTTGAGCAAGACACGAAGCTTGCCCTCTTGCTTCATATTCTCAAGACCCAGACAATGGATAGCGTGCTCGTGTTTTCCCGCACGAAGCACGGAGCCGACAAGATCTCACGACGCCTCGAGAAAAATGGCGTGAAGTCGATCGCTATCCACGCTAACCGGACACAGGCTCAACGCCAGCGGGCGTTGGCTGGATTTAAGCAGCGGCACTACGCGGTTCTCGTAGCGACCGACATCGCAGCGCGGGGGATCGACGTTGAGGGGATTTCCCATGTCATCAACTTTGACACTCCGGCGTTTGCGGAGGACTATATCCACCGCATCGGACGAACGGGACGGGCGACCTTGAGCGGCGACGCCATAACATTCGTATCGAGCCAGGAGCGGAAGTACTTCAAGAGCATCGAGTACTTCGTTGGCAGGAAATATGAACTGAAGCGGTACCCCGGATTCGAGCACGTGAAGAAAGAGGTCGTTACCCCAGCACAGCCCGAGACACATCCACAGAAGAAAGAATCAAAGGAGCACCGCGATAGCAACTATCCCGGCAAACAACGAGTTGAACACAGGCAAAGAGATCACAGGAGGGATCACAGGAACCGATCATCGCAGCATACGGGAAGGCGCCACGATGCGGGGAGGCCGACAGTCGTGCCCACCGCTCCCGTGAAAGAAGCTGACTGGCGTAAATTGATGGAAGAAGGGAAGGGCGAACCAGAGGGCTTGGGGAAAAAACTGAAGAGACTCTTCAAGCGAGGATGATCCTCCGGCTTCCCACGACTGATTTGTCTTTTCAACAAACGATCGGGAGAGTGGGGGCCTCAGTCCGCATTACAGTCGCACATTAGCTCTAAATACCATCATTGTTAACGACAGGTGCAGCGGCTTTTTCTAGAGAAAGGGGAGGCCGCTGCTCTTCTATTGTGTCTTTTCTGCTAACTGGACGTGACTCCAGAAGCTTGGCAATGTGGCTGCTCCGGCGGCAGGTCTTGCCCCTCCTGAGCCTGCGCCGCCCGGCATCCTTCCTCCTCGCCCGCCCCCCATGCCGCCACGCCCGCCTCCTCTCCCGCCTTCTCCACGTGATTCTCCGCCTCCTCGCTCTCCTTCTTGTGCTCGCTGAGCCGCGTTCGGCTCGATTCCGATACCAACCACAGATCCCGGACGGGTCTCAAGTGCATAGGGATGTTGTGAAGAGTAGCGCAAGGGAATCTTCAACTTGTACACAAACCGTTCTGCCGTCGCCGTCAGATGGATCTCCACTCCTTGGCCTTGCAGTCTTGACACTCTTTGGCGGTCGTTCTCAGCCGGACCCAGGAACTCGAACTCACTGAGTGCCTGGCGCTCGAAAGCGTCAGGTCTGTTGACATTTCGCTCGGGATTCTCGCCTTCCGTCATCTCGGGCAGGCCCGCTCTGGGCATTCCCAGAGGAAATCGAAGACCGACCGTCTTCTTTTCCCCGCCGTTCGGATCGAACCACACGGTCATTCCCCGGAACATGATCTGCCGTCCAAGTCCTTGCTTGGACGAGAGCAGACAGAGGTACAGATAGTCTCCGTCATTCATCACCCCACACCTGACACCCTCTTTCTCGATGAAAACTGTTGAATCAGCCCATTCGGCTACGTTGCCATCGATGTGGATGGGTTGTGAGCTCCATCGGCTTGCGAGTTGCATGCTCGAGCTGCACCCTTCAGCGAGTGCCAGAGAGGCGACGATCACAAAGAGGAGGAACACGGTCCTCATCACTTGCGGCGATCGTTCTTCCCTTTTCATCCAATTCTCCTTTTCCATTCTGGAAGTGAATATCGATACTTGCATCGCAATATGGCCCTTTTTGTGCGACAAAACCATCCGGTTAGACAAACAACTCGGGCAAATGTTGCACCTGGAGGCCCCGAAGCATTTATGAATAATATTTAATGCACCGATTCGGCCTTCAACCCGTCAGTACAGCAGAGTGTCGAAGAAATGTATCTCTTTGGCTGGCATACGGGGTGAGGAGGGTCTGTGCAAATCATTCAAGGAAAGACGGTTTTTTCGAGAAACCACAATCTTGCTATCATATGCTTCTCGTCGTCTGTAGGGGGCCTGGAGCTCAGCACCATCCGGCTAGCTCTCGAGTTCAACAAGAGGATGGCGGACTGTATACTGATCATACCGCCCGCGACGCCGTTAGCGTCTGAAGCAGCACGGCATGGCCTTCAAGTTGAGTTCTTGAAGCCCCGAGTGAAGTACGGCGACGTCCTGGCAACACGAAGGCTCACCCAAATCCTTAAATCGCACCGGACGGAATTGGCTGTTGTGATGCAGTCGAGAGACATCAGCGTCGTCGCTACGGCAAAGCTCTTCGTCCCTGACGTCAAGCTTGTGTTCTATCAGCAGATGCAATCGACGATCGACAAGCGCGATATTTTCCATACATGGATGTATTCCAAGTTGTCACTGTGGATTTCACTCACGAAGCGCATGAAACAGGAGGTTCTCGAGCATACGCGCATGCCCGAGCGGCGCATCAGGGTTGTTCCTCTGGGAAGGGACACGCGTCTCTTCGATCCCAGACTCCATGATCAGCACGTAGCAAGACAGCACTATGGACTCCCTCGAGGGAAATCAATCGTTGCTGTGCTTGGTCGTTTGGATCCTCAAAAGGGACAAGAGGAATTCCTCCGGTCCCTGCCCGCCGTTCTTGAAAATCATCCTGATGTGTTCTACGTCATCGCGGGTGATGAAACGCGGGGAGAAGAAGGATTTCGCAGACACCTCGTCAACCTGAGCCACGAGCTCGGGATTGCTGATCATGTTCGGTTCCTTCCGTTTACCAACAACGTGTCCGAATTCATGGCCGCTATCGATGTTTTTGTGCTCCCATCATACAGCGAAACGTTCGGACTTGTTCTCATCGAAGCCATGGCAATGGAGAAACCTGTCGTTGCCACGAGCGCTGGGGGTGTCCCGGAGATCGTTGAAGATGGGCGCGATGGGTTGCTCATCCCGCCGCGTGATGAACAGGCGCTCGCCGGAGCCATTGATCTTCTGCTCAGGAATTCTTCGCTGAGGATGGCTCTCTCTCAACGTGCACGAAGAGATGCGATTGAGCGTTTTGATGCATCACGCTGTGTCGACGAGCTTGTCGTTTCTCTGGATTCCCTCTAGAGTGTCGGTCGAAAAGCCTTGCCACCCCGCGTGCCAACTTAGTTCCTCGGGGCGGGTCCCGTTGTACGGGATCCCGTAAATCGGGACAGGTAAGTCGCGAACCTGCCTGCCGAAGTGCTTCGGCACGCAGGCAGGGACACCAAGGCTTGTGAGAACTTTACTTTTTCTCTTCTTCTTTGTGCCTTAATGTCTTTGTGGCCAATAGTGGGTTTTCGTCCGCGCTTCTAGCGCTCACTTCAAAGAGCGCATTTTCCCTTTTTTGAAACTCTTCCGCCCTTCGGATCAATTCTACCGTTTTGGGCGCCTCTTTTTGTTGCCTTTCAGGCACTTCTGCAGTAGCTTTGTGGTGCAAAATCCTCAGATACACAACTGATGTTGCTTATCTCAGCGGAAACCAAGGATATAGACCATGGCTATCGTACTTCAAGGCTCCGGGCTCACAGTCGAACAGCTCGTCCGGATCGCGCGGTCAGGTGAGAAAGTTGAACTGCACCCAGAGGCACTCCAGCGAATCAAAGCATGCAGGGCGATGCTGGAAGAGAAGCTCGCAGCACGGGAGATCATGTATGGCACAAACACGGGCATTGGAGAGTTCTCAGAGATCGTGCTGACTGATGAGCAGGTCAAGCAATTCCAGAGATATCTCGTTTACAATCACGCAGCAGGCATCGGCGATCCAGCTCCCATTGAGTTTGTCCGCGGGGCGATGGCGAGCAGAGTGAATGTGCACGCCCGCGGAAAGTCCGGTTGTCGCCCGGAGATCACGCAGACGCTGATTGAGATGCTGAACAAAGGCGTGACGCCTGTCGTCTGTCAGAAAGGATCGGTGGGTGCCTGCGGCGATCTGGCGCCGATGTCCCAAATTGCGTTGCTGATGTTGGGTGAAGGTGAAGCGTACTACAAGGGCGAACGGTTGCCGGGCAACGTTGCGTTGGATCGTGCCGGGATTCCGATTCCTGGACTCCATGCCCGCGATGGTCTGGCCACGATCAACGGCTCGAACCTGTTGACGGCGATGAGCGCGATCCACCTCTACGATATGAACCGATGGTTGAAGCAGGCTGAGATTGCCTGTGCGATGTCGCTGGAAGCGCTCTTCGCAAACATGAAGCCGTATGATGTGCGACTGCATGAGCTTCGCGGATATCCGGGAGCCGTCCGGAGCGCGAAGTCTATCATGGCCTGTGTCAAAGGAAGCGATCTTCTTTCGGGAAAAATCAAAACGAAGGTGCAGGATGCCTACTCGATGCGTTCCTCACCCCAGGTGATCGGTGCTGCCCATGACGCGCTGGCCCACGCAAAACGTCAGGTTGAAATAGAGTTGAATGCGGTCGCCGACAATCCAATTTTCCTGCCAGAGTACAAACTCACGTTGACCGGTGCGAATTTCCAGGGAAGCCCAATTTCTCTTCCCATGGACATGGTGGGAGCGGCTATCACGATGGTCAGTGTTCTTTCGGAGCGAAGATTGAACAGGTTGTTGAACCCGGCGCTCAGTGTCGGGCTGCCGGCATTTCTCACGAAAGGCGCCGGCGTGTTCTCTGGATTCATGCTCAGTCAGTACACTGCCGACACATTGATCGTCGAGCAGCGCATGCTTTCGGCTCCCGCCTCTGTTGCGTCCATACCTGCAGCTGCCGATCAGGAGGATTTTGTTTCGATGGGCATGAATACGGCAATCAAGAATGGCCAGATTCTGGATAATGCCTATGGCGTTCTTGCCATTGAGTTCCTGGGAGCGTCACAAGCTCTCGACTTCCGGGACTTCACTCCGGGCCTGGGTGTGAGGACGGCCAGAGGGGTGGTCCGAAAACACGTCGCACACTTGGACGAGGATCGACCGCTCTATCCCGATCACACAAAGATGAAAGAAGTCGTGAAATCGTGTGAGATCCTCGAGGAGGTTGAGAAGATCGTCGGCAGTCTCGAATAGATATCATACGTTCTCGTGGACATGGTACACACATGACCTCTCGAGAAAGAGTTCTTATCGCACTGAATCACCGCGAACCCGATCGCGTACCCATCGATTTCTCCGGTCACCGCTCCTCCGGAATTGCCGCCCTCCTCTATCCAAAACTCCGCGAATACCTGGGCCTGCCTCCGCGGCCTGTGTGCGTCTATGATCCGGTGCAGCAACTAGCAATTGTCGATGATGATGTCCTGGAACGATTCGGCATCGACACGATCGAGCTGGGACGAGGATTCGCGCTTCGTGACGAGGACTGGGCCGACTGGGTGCTGCCGGATGGTGGGCCTTGTGAGATTCCGATCTGGGCACTGCCTGAGCGTGAAAACAAGCGATGGGTCATCCGCTCCAAGAGTGGGCGTATCGTCGCCCAGATGCCTGATGGGGCCATCTATTTCGAACAAACGTACTACCCTTTTCTCGAGAAGGACAACCTGGAGGCCATCCCGGAAGCACTGGCGGAAAGTATGTGGACCGCAATTGCTTCGCCGCCGGGACCTCTCGTGGAGGGCCCTTCCGGCGACGCCCTGTTTCGCGAAGGAGCCAAGAAACTTCGGGGGATGACCCAGCGGGCAATCCTGGGCCTCTTCGGCGGCAACCTTCTGGAGATGGGACAGTTCTTGTACCGGAACGACGGCTTTCTTCTTCTCCTTGCGGAAAACCCGGATCGGGCACACGCATTCCTCGACCGTATCGTCGAAATGCATATGAAGAATCTCGAGCACTTCCTCGGCATCGTGGGTGAATATATCGACATTATCATTTTTGGTGACGACCTCGGAATGCAGAGCGGCCCGCAGATTTCGCCGGCGATGTATCGTGAGTTCTTCAAGCCGCGGCACAAGCTGATGTGGGGACGGGCCAAACAATTGGCCAACGTCAAGGTCATGCTGCATTGCTGTGGGGGCGTTAAGGAACTACTCCCGGATCTCATTGAAGCAGGGCTCGATGCCATCAATCCGGTGCAAATCAGCTGCAGCGGGATGGATGTGACCGCTCTCAAGTCGGAGTTTGGCAGCGAGATGGTATTCTGGGGGGGAGGATGCGACACACAACGCATCCTGCCTCAGGCCACACCGGAAGAAATTCAAGCGCACGTCGCTCATCAGGTCAAGATTCTGAAACAGGGCGGCGGCTTTGTCTTTCAGCAGGTTCATAATATTCTGGCTGATGTCCCTCCTGAGAGCGTCGTCGCGATGTTTGATGCGGTGAACTCCTGAAGAAGGTCACCTTCTTCGACGTTCGATCGATGCTGAAGGTGACCTTCATTCATCGAGCCTGAGGTCCCCAATCCGCGAGTCTGAGTCCTCCTTCGCGAATCTCGATTTGCTTGCCTTTCACTCGAAACTGCAGTAGTTTCGTGCAGTACCAACCTGCAGCGCAAGTCGGAACACCGTAAACACAGCCTCTCAATCCCGATTCCTACTGTCGGAGGAAAGAGCCCCAACCGGAAGGAGGTTTGTCGTGCAGCGCAACATACCCGTTCTCACCATCTGCGAAAGAACTCTTGCCGAAGCCTACGAGAAAGCGCTCGTGCAGTTGTACAGGAACGGTGTCCGGTTCAAAACCCAGTATGACAAACCGGATGACCCGTTGAGCATCGACTCGACGATGGATATCACCATTCTTGAGCCTTTTTCAGATCCAATGATCCACAAGGCATTCCCCGGGGGAATCGAAGATTTGAAGGAATACACGATGGAGCTGATGGGAGCGAAGGATCATTGGGTCAAGAACATGAATGACGCGAACGACACACGGTGGGAATACACCTACCATGGAAGACTCGCAGCGTATGGCGCCTGGCGCGAGCTTGTGGACGGGAAGTCCCGGCAGGTTGGGCTGATGAATATCAATCAGATCGATGTTGTGATCGATAAACTGGCGAAACAGCCGTTTACCCGACAGGCCCAAATGATTACCTGGATGCCGAACCTGGACATCAGCTGCTACGATCCTCCTTGCTTGCAGTCGTTGTGGTACAGGATCCTCGAAGATGACGATGGGGTCTGGTGGCTCAACTGCAACGTGCGATTCCGGAGCAATGATGCCTGGGGAGCCAATTTCATGAACATGTTTGGGTTAATCCAGTTCAACAAGGAAATAATCGCCGCCGGCGTCGCAGCCAAGACCAGCAAAAGGGTAGAGCTCGGTCGCTTGAACTGGCATGCTGACTCCTTTCATATCTATGGGAAGGACATTGAAAGTGCCCGGCTGATGCTCATCGATCGTGTCGATACGATGAGCTTCGAAGAGAGAGTCTACAATTTCCAGGATGAGTTCATTCAGGAGATGTTCAACGGAGCGGAGGCGACGATCAAGCAGAAGATCAAGGACTATGACGCTAGCCACTAGAACCCGTCTCAAAAATCGGTGTCACTCCCGAATGTTCCGCTCTCCGAATCCCGCTCAGGAGCGGAATCCAGGAGCGGGACTTTTATCAGCCTGCCCGCCAAAACGAGGCGAATGGAGCAGGCGGGGAGTCCAGAATGCGCTGTCTGGATTCCCGCTTAGGACGTGCGGGAATGACAACTATGCTTGTGGAAGATTTCTTGAGATGGCTTGTAGCGTGAAGTCTTGGAGTTTCTTTGAAAGAGTCATTGACATTCCGTAGTTGCGATCGCGTCAGATCTCCTCACTTGGCGGAAATAACCAGCCGATCAATATGAAAGGACCCGTGAAAAGCTGCTGTCTCCGGATAGCAATCGCCCTTCTTCTTGTGACTGCCTGTGCATTATCACAGTCGACCATTGATCTTGCCGGATCGTGGAGATTCAAGGCGGACTCCGGCGACGTTGGTATCCAGGGGCAATGGTTCTTGAAGCAACTGCCCGAGAAGATCACTCTGCCAGGATCCATGGCGCGGAACGGCAAAGGCGATGACATCAGCGTCAATACGAAATGGACGGGCGGCATCGTCGACAAGTCGTGGTTTACAGAAAAGAAATATGAAAAGTATCGCCAGCCGGGAAATGTCAAGGTCCCATTCTGGTTGAATCCGGTGAAGTCGTATGTCGGAGCAGCGTGGTACCAGAAGCAGGTTGATGTTCCAAAGGGTTGGCAAGGGAAGCACGTCGAGCTGTTTCTGGAGCGATGTCATTGGGAAACCCAGCTTTGGGTTGATGGTCAGGAGGTCGGGACTCAGAACAGCCTTGCCACTCCGCACAGATATGACCTCTCCGGGATGCTGGTCCCCGGCAAGCATCGGTTGACGCTTCGTGTGGACAATCGCATCAAGGATATCGACGTCGGCTACAATGCCCACAGCGTCAGCGATCACACGCAGACGAACTGGAATGGCATCGTCGGCAGGATCGAACTGCGTGCTTCTCCAACAGTCTTCATCTCTGATGTAAGCCTCGTCCCGAATATTCAGTCAAAACGAGTCGACGTAAGCATAGAACTCGCCACCCAAACTCGGTCTCCTGCGCAGGGCAGGGTCATCTTGTCGGTGAACACTGTCTATTCCCCGAAGAAGCAGACCTTTCCCGAGCGCACTGCAGAGTTCGAGATTCAACGTGGCCGTGGCGAGATCCACGTTGCGTATCCGATGGGAGAAGAGGTGCGGCTCTGGGATGAGTTCGAACCGAGCCTCTATCAAATGCACATCTCGTTGCGTTCAGCTGCATCAGAAGTGTCGGAGGATCGGACAATCCAATTTGGAATGAGAGAATTCAAAGTGGAAGGTACGCGGTTCTCCGTCAACGGTCGGCCGATCTTCCTGCGTGGAACATTGGAGTGTGCAATCTTTCCAAAAACCGGTTACGCATCAATGGATATTCGTGACTGGAAAAGAATCTTCAGAGTCAGCAAATCTTTCGGTCTGAATCATGTTCGATTTCATTCATGGTGTCCGCCGGAGGTTGCGTTTGATGCGGCAGACCAGGAAGGAATCTACCTCTATGTCGAATGCTGCGCCTGGACAACCGTCGGTGATGGCAAGCCGTTTGACAAGTGGCTTTATCAGGAGAGCGAAAGTATCGTCCAAGCGTATGGCAATCACCCCTCGTTCTGTATGATGTCGTATGGAAATGAGCCTGGAGGCGCAAATCAGTCGAAATTCCTTGGCGAGTTTGTGAAATACTGGAAGGAGAAGGACGCTCGCCGGGTGTACACGGGGGGAGCAGGTTGGCCGCAGATACCAGAGAGCGATTTTCACATTACCGACGCTCCACGCATTCAGCGCTGGGGCGCCGGACTTACGAGTATCATCAACAGCCAAGCGCCGCAGACAGCGTTCGATTTTCGCGATATCATCTCGAAATACGACAAGCCCGTTGTGAGCCATGAGATTGGTCAATGGTGCGTCTATCCAAACTTCAACGAGATCAAGAAATACACCGGTGTCCTGAAGGCGAAGAACTTCGAGGTGTTCAAAGAGTCTCTTGGACAGAACCATATGGGAGAACAGGCGAAAGATTTCCTCTTGGCATCAGGCAAGTTGCAGGTGCTTTGCTACAAGGCGGATATCGAAGCTGCGCTACGGACTCCCGGCATGGCAGGGTTTGAGCTGCTGGACCTCCATGACTTCCCCGGACAAGGGACAGCGCTTGTCGGCGTCCTGGATGCATTTTGGGGTGGAAAGGGGTACGTGACGGCGAAGGAGTATTTACGCTTCTGCAATTCGACCGTCCCGATCGTCAGAATGAAAAAAAGGATATTCCTGAACAACGAGGAGCTTGCGGCGGATGTTGAAGTCGCTCATTTCGGACGCGTTCCATTGAGGGCAGTAACACCGACTTGGCGCATCAAGGACACCAAAGGGACGGTGGTTGCCTCCGGATCGCTCAAACAAACAGACGTGCCAGTGACGAATGCTTTCTCGCTGGGGAGTATTCGTGCTCCACTCGCGGCTGTCCAATCGGCAGCGAAGCTGATACTTGAAGTGAGCATCGCCGGATATTCTAATGAGTGGGACGTTTGGGTCTATCCTGCAACGTTGCCCGATATCGAGATGCCCGGTGTCGTCGTGGCGAACGAAATCAACGCTGAGGTAGAGAACGCATTGGAAGCCGGCAAGAGCGTATTGCTGCTGGCGGATACGGGCCATATCAATTCATCGGTGCCTCCTGGATTCTCGAGCATCTTCTGGAATACAGCGTGGACATCGGGGCAGCCTCCTCACACGCTCGGAATTCTGTGCAATCCCCAGCATCCGGCGCTGAAATACTTCCCGACGGAATATCATTCAAACTGGCAGTGGTGGGATCTCATCACGAAATCGCGTGCGATGGTTCTCGACTCGCTTCCAGCCTCGCTTCGTCCCGTCGTGCAAGTGGTGGATGATTGGTTCACAAATCGGAAGCTGGGATTGCTGCTCGAGGCGAAGGTGGGGAAGGGAAAACTCTTGCTCTGCAGTATCGATTTGAAGACCGATCTCGAGGAACGCCCGGTTGCTAGGCAATTGCTTTTGAGTCTCAGGCGTTATGTCGCCAGTAGTGAGTTTGGGCCGAAGCAGACGGTAAGCCTCAGTTTATTGCGAAAGCTGTTCAAGGGCGATGAGGCAACTGACTCTGCCAGATAGCTCTTATCCACTTATGAACCAGAGTACGGATATGTCACAGGAAAGGCACATGCCGTCGATAGCTTCATTTGCCCGCTGCTCGCCGACCCTGTGTAACGGTGGCTCTGCAGGAAATGTCATGCTCATCTTGGCTTTGCTTGGCGTTGCCTTCGTTGTCCCATTGTGTGATTCAGTTGCACAACAGACGTGGGTTTGGCAGAACCCGCTGCCGCAGGGGAACAATCTCTGGGCTATTCACACCGTCAGTCCAAATCTCGCTTACGCTGTCGGGGATGCGGGCACGATCCTGAAAACCACAAACAGTGGTGCCGCCTGGCTACTCCAGGCAAGCGGAACGACGGCGAATCTGAGGGGAGTGAGGTTCATTGACGCCTATAGAGGTTTTGTTGTCGGAGATTCCGGCACAATCCTGCGGACCACCGACGGTGGTGCATCGTGGGAAGCGCAATCGAGTGGAACAACCAGTCCCTTCTACGCAGTGACATTTACCGATGCTAACACCGGAACGGCCGTGGGCTATCCCGGCTTGGTCCGACGCACGACGGATGGTGGTCAGACCTGGACTCTTCAGACTGCGGCAGCAGCGAACTATTTCTTTTCCGTCTCCTTCATCGATGCAAATAACGGGATCATCGCTGGCTCGTATGGTTCCATCCTCCGCACAGCGAATGGCGGCGCGAAATGGAGTCGTCAATACAGCGGAACGACGAGCAAACTCTATGGAGTCTCATTCACTGACTTGAAAACAGGCACAGCTGTTGGCGAATTCGGCCTCATTCTCCGAACCACGGATGCAGGTGTCAGCTGGATACCGCAGCCGAGCGGTACATCGTATCACCTGTACGCTGTTCATTTCACCGACGCCAGCAGGGGAGTGGCTGTCGGCGATGCAGGAATCGTTATCCGAACGACTGACGGAGGTGTGTCTTGGACCCAAGTATCGATGGGTGCAGCTTCCTGGTTCAACGGCGTGTCGTTCGCAAATGCCAATGCTGGGAATGCCATCGGGCCGTATGGCGTCATTCTTCGAACGGATGACGGCGGGGCGACATGGGCAGCGCAAACACCCGGTCCAAGAAACACGATGAGTGGAGTTCGGTTTGCCGATCCCTTGAGGGGAACCATCGTTGGATCGCGAGGGATGATTCTCCGAACGAACGACGGAGGCTCGACGTGGATTGTGCAGTCAAGCGGAACGACGAGTGACCTCATGGCCGTGGCGCTTCCTGATGTAAACACAGCAGTCGCCATAGGGCCTGAAGGCATGCTTCGCACAGTCGATGGCGGGATCACTTGGACCAGAGGAGGGGGCGGGGGCCAAGCAATTGCGTTTGGCACGCGAAGGAAAGGGGTCATGGTTGGGAAATCATACGATAATTTTGGGAATGTGCTCACAGTTATCCTCTACACAACGAACGGCGTCTCCTTCTCTCCACCGAGCGACCTGACGCGGCATCGAGCGTTGCTGGGCGTTTGCTTCAGCGATTCGAACACCGTGTTTGCCGTTGGCGATTATGGTGGTATCCTGCGTTCGACAACCGGAGGGCAAGATTGGACTCCAGTGATTGGCTATTGGCCAGATGAGACTGAAGCGGGACCTGTGCCATTACTCACCACGGCTCAATTGACGGCGATTTGCTTCGCTGACACGGACAATGGAATCGTTGTTGGGGACTCGGGAGTCGTCCTCAGGACCCGGGATCGCGGAGCGTCCTGGACGATGCAACAAAGCGGCACACTGCGCCGGCTGAACAGCGTCTGGATGTTTGACGCCAGAACAGCGATGGCAGTTGGGGACAGCGGCACGATGGTCCAGACGACCGATGGGGGGGCGACGTGGGTTGCCAAATCAAGCGGGACAACGAATGCTCTCTATTCCGTCGTGCTGACCGCTTCCAACAAAGGAACTGTCGTCGGAGAAGGAGGGACGATTCTTAGCCAGGCTCCTGGCGTAGTCGTGAGCGTGAAACATGAGCGGGTGACGCAATTGCCTCGTGAACATGTTCTGGAACAAAACTATCCTAATCCGTTCAATCCAACGACGAATTTCGAATTTCGAATTGTCAATTTCGAATTTGTTAGGCTTGATGTGTTTGACATATTGGGTCGGAAGGTCGCGATTCTCGTGGATGACACGCATCGACCGGGCGTCTATAAGGTGCAGTGGGACGCGTCAGCAATGCCCAGCGGCGTGTATTTCTATCGGTTGCGGGCCGGGCAATTCATCGCAACGAAGAGAATGATTCTTCTCAGATAACGACACAAGGTTGGGCGTCGACGAAATCCGACGCCTTCCGGAGGCGCGAAACTATTTCGGATTTTACTTTGACATCCATCAAATCCATAATGATATGACGGGAGGTGCATCATGGATTCCAATCGGTTCAAGCGGGCGAAGCGGGTTGCTTACCTCAGTTCGCTCAGTACAGGTACTATTCTTTCTCTCAACGATGTCAGCATTCGGTCAGGGAAGAGTGCTCAGTACCCACATCGATTCCTATGAAGCAGTCCTCAAGGCGTTTCAGAACCCTCCGGCTGAGTTTCGCTCAGCTCCGTTGTGGGTGTGGAACGATCAAATGACGCGGGCCGAAATCGACGAGCAAATGGTCGACCTCTACGCGCGCGGCATCGGCGGCGTTTTCATCCATCCGCGCCCCGGGCTGATTACCCCCTATCTTACCGATGAATGGTTATCCCTCTTCCGTTATGCCGTGGATGTCGGGAAGAGGCTGGGAATGAAAATATGGATCTACGATGAGAACTCCTATCCTTCCGGCTTTGCAGGGGGACACGTCCCTGCCCAGATGCCCGATGCCAGGAAAACCGGGCTGAGGATGCTGCGTGTCACGGACCTTCCGAAGCAGCTCGGTCCGGACACAATTCTCGTCCTCGAAAAGACATCTTCTGGCTTTGTCGATATCACCTCTCAGCTTCAAACCAGGACATCTGCCAGCGGCGACTACTACATCTTCACTCTGAACCGTCAGCAGCCAAGCTCATGGTATGGCGGCTTCACGTATGTCGACCTGATGCGGCGGGATGTCACGGAGAAATTTCTCGATATCACACTCAATGCTTACAAGCGGGTGGCGGGCGATGAGTTCGGAAGCACGGTTCTCGGATCGTTTGAGGATGAAGCAGAGATCAGTCCAGCCGGCGGCAGGGATATGGTTGTGGTCAACTACACGCCTGCGTTGTTCGAAGTGTTCAAGCAAAAATGGGGGTATGATTTGAGAGTTCACTTGCCCTCGCTCTACGACGAGGTAGGTGAATCGCAAAGGGTTCGGCACGATTTCTATGCGACGTTGTTGAATCTTTTCATCGATAACTGGGCTAAACCGTACTCCGACTACTGTCAACGCAATAATCTCGTCTTCACAGGTCACTACTGGGAACACGAATGGCCCAGGCCGGTCGCCAACCCCGACAACATGGCCTTCGCGGCTTATGCCGGCATGCCGGGCATCGACATCCTGATGAACGATTTCCAGACGGATGTGCATGCTCAGTTCGGCAATGCTCGCTCGGTGAAGGAAATCCGGAGCGCAGCCAACCAGTTGGGGAAGGAGCGCACGATGTCTGAAACCTTCGGTGCCGGCGGCTGGGATATGTCGTTCTTTGACCAGAAAAGGATCGCTGACTGGGAATATGTTCTCGGCGTAAACTTCCTGAACCAGCATCTTTCGTACGTCACGATCAAAGGCGCACGCAAACGAGATCATCCCCTCTCGTTTTCGTATCACGAGCCGTGGTGGCAAGCCTACAACATTCTGGCTGATTACTACGGGCGGCTCTCTGCAACGCTTTCATCCGGGGAGCAGGACAACCGGATCGCGGTGCTTGAGCCCACGACGACAGGTTGGATGTACCATTCGGCGAGAGGCGAGTCAGACAAGATGCGATCGCTCGGAAAACGGTTCCAGGATTTTGTTCATCGGTTGGAAGCTGCACAGGTCGAATACGATCTGGCGAGCGAGGCGATCATAAAGGACAACGGGAGAGCCCAGGAAGGTAAATTCATCATCGGCCAGAGAGGCTATGAGCTCCTGATCCTTCCTCCCGCCATCGAAAACCTCGAAGAATCGACGGTTGCCGTGTTGCGTGACTATCTGGCGCAGGGTGGGAAGGTCCTCTGTTACGGAGATCCGCCGGCCTATGTCAGCGGCCGGGCGATGGACGAGGTCAAAAAGCTGGCCGTTCAATACCCAAAGAATTGGGATTTTGTCCAAGCTGACGAGAACTTGGACGAGATCAACCAACTCCATCCACTGCAGGTCTCCTTTCAAATGAAGAAGTTGGGCCCGGAATCCCGAAATCTGCTCTTTCATCATCGTCGTGTCTTCAAGGACTGCGAGCTCCTCTTCCTCGCGAACACAAGCTCCAAAGATTCTGCTGTCGGTTCCATCTCTGCTCCTGGCCGCTCCTGCGAACTTTGGGATCCTTTTTCTGGAAAGACGACACCATACGCCTATGGTCTCGAAAACAACAAACTGAAGATCGAGTACGCCGTGCCGCCGGGGGGAAGCTTGATGCTGTGCCTGCGACCGGTCGACGGCAAGCCTGGCCCTGCCACAATGAACAAATGGATCGACCTAAGACGTTCGAAGCCGACGGTCATCAAGCGCATGAGCCATAATGTCCTCACGCTTGACTATTGTGATCTGACGCTCGACGGAAAGACCGAACGGGATCTATATTTCTACGAGGCCCAACTCAAGACGTTCAAGCATCATGGTCTAGATCGCAATCCTTGGGACAACGGAGTTCAGTACAAAACGAGCATTCTGGACAAAGACCACTTTGCACAGGGGTCGGGATTTGAAGCAGCGTTCGCGTTCGTCGTCGAAGAAGGTGTCAACCTGAGCTCTCTGCAAGTCGTCGTTGAACGGCCAGAGCTCTATCAAGTGTCCATCAATGGTCAGAAGATCGAGCCGACCAAGGATCAATGGTGGTTGGACAAAGCCTTCGGCAGGTTCGACATTGGGCGTCTGGTGAAGGTGGGCGTGAACAGCATTCTCCTCAAGGCATCTCCCTTCACGATTCACACGGAGCTCGAGCCTGTCTATCTGCTGGGGGATTTCGCTCTTCGTAGTGACCAGAAGGGATTCAAGGTGGTGCCTTCTTCGGATATCAAGCTCGGTTCATGGGCCGCACAAGGCATGCCGTTCTATGCGACCGGTGTCTCCTACACGAACGAATTCAAGAAACCACCTGCCTCGAAGCAGAGCGATCGCTTCCTCCTTCGGCTTGGCCGGTGGAGCGGCGTTGTCGCCGAAGTGCAGGTGAATGGGAAGAACGCAGGGTACATTGGATTTGCGCCCTTTGAGCTTGACGTGACGGACTACCTTGCGGCCGGAACAAACAACGTAACGGTTGTTGTCTACGGATCACTCAAGAATACGCTCGGCCCACACCACAATGAGCCCGCACTTGGAAGGGCGTGGCCTGGTTCTTTCCAGCAAGGAGCGAAGGGCGGATATCCACCGGGCAGCAAGTACAGTGTTGTTGACTATGGACTGTCAGAGGATTTTGTTCTTCTGAAAAGCAAATGAACAGTGGGGAGCCGATGCAACACATCGAGACCATGACTTCGCGGGAACGGGTCGTCAAGGCCTTGAACCACGAAGAGCCCGACCGCGTACCGATCGACCTTGGGGGGTTTCAAACTGGAATTCACAGGAACGCCTATCGAGCTCTGATCGAGCATCTGGGGCTGAGGGAAGAGATTCGGACACTGGATCCGGTTCAACAGCTTGCCGTTCCCTCCGAAACTGTGTTGAAGAAATTCCACGTCGACCTCCGCTACGTTACAGCACACGGTCCCGCTGGCTTTGCGGGAGATATCGTCCTGAATCGGCGGGAAGGGAGGCTGTGGCACGATTTGCGGGATGAGTTCGGCGTTGTCTGGTCGATGCCCGATGATCAGATGCTTTATATGGACATCTCCCATCATCCATTGGCGAACGCGACAATCAAAGACATCGAACGCTATCCTTTTCCAGATGGTGCGGATCCCAGCCGTTTCACCGGCGTTCGGGAAAAAGCTCTTGCGATGAAGCAGCAGACTTCCTTTGCCCTGTCCAGCGGCATCTGCGGGGTGTCCTATGAGATTTGTTGGTATATGAGAGGCATGGAACGCTGGTTCATGGATATGATGGAGAACCGGCCATTCTGCGAGGCGCTCATCGATCGCACGGCGCGGTATTGGGTCGACTGGATGAATGGTTTTCTCGGGGAGGCCGGTGACGTGCTTGACATTATCATGATAGGAGACGACCTAACAGGCCAGGACGGGCCGCTCTTCTCGCCTGCCTTCTATCGTGAGGTTGTCCGATCGCGGCAACAGCGCATCGTTGACACCATCAAGAACCAGACAAAAGCAAAAATATGGTACCACACGTGCGGAGACTGCTCCGAGTTCATCTCAGATTTCATCGATATGGGGATTGATATTCTCAATCCCGTTCAGATCGGCACACGGGGCATGGACCCGAGGACGCTCAAAAGGAAGTACGGGAAGAATCTTGTGTTCTGGGGGGGTGGAATCGATGCGCAACATATTCTGCCGTTTGCATCACCGGGCAGAGTCAAGGAGGAAGTAAAGAAGAACATCGAGGCGTTTAAGCCCGGCGGTGGATATGTATTCAACAACGTGCACAATATTCAACCCGGGGTCCCACCGGAGAACGTGATTGCTTTGTACGAAGCCGCGCACGAATTCGGATTCTATGACTGATCATCATCAGAGAACTCAAGAAGATGAACGAGGACACCCCGGCAAGGTGTCCAGGCGCGAGCGGACGTTTGCAGCCCTGAAGTACCCAAACTACCGGCTTTGGTTCCGGGGCCAAATCGTCTCCTTGTTTGGCACGTGGATGCAGACCACCGCACAGGGATTTCTGATCTTTGAGCTGACGCATTCACCCGCCTACCTCGGATATGTCGGCTTTGCCAGCGGAGTTCCCACGTGGCTTCTGACGTTGTACGGAGGTGTGATCGCGGACCGCGTGCCGCGCCGTACGCTGTTAACCATCACGCAAAGCGCGATGATGGTGTTTGCGTTCATTCTCGCCACCCTCACATTTCTTCACGTTGTTCAGCCGTGGCACGTTGTTGTCCTGTCGTTTCTTCTTGGTGCCGCGAATTCATTTGATGCGCCGGCCCGACAAGCGTTCGTGGGAGAAATGGTCGACCGTGAGGATTTGACGAATGCCATCGCATTGAATGCCACGATGTTTCATACAGCGACGGCTATAGGTCCGGCGGTGGCGGGTGCCACGTATGCGCTCTTCGGTCCCGCCTGGTGCTTCACCATCAACGGAATCTCCTTCATTGCGGTCATCGTGGCCCTCCAGATGATGAAGCTCAAACCGCACGACGGACCGAAAGAGATCGGTTCCATGCTCAGTGAGTTCAAAGAGGGTATTCAATATGTGACGAGACATGAAGTGGTAAGGGTGGTGATCGGCATGATTGCTGTCAACAGCCTGTTCACGATGTCTCTCACCACGTTGATTCCCGCCTGGTCTGTTTCGATCTTGCACGGTGATGCCACGACGAATGGTTTCTTGTATTCCGCACGGGGCATTGGATCGTTAATCGGTGCGCTGATCATCGCGTCGCTGGGAAGGATCACCTATCGGGGCAAGCTCGTGACGCTCGGCTCGTTCGCGGCTCCACTTCTCCTCGTCGTCTTTGGGCTTCTGAGCTGGCTGCCGGCATCGCTGGTGGTGCTCGCCGGTGTCGGCGTTGGCACGATCATGATCATGAATCTGGCGAACGCAATTGTCCAGACCTCGACGCCTGAGCATCTGCGGGGGCGGGTGATGGGAGCTTACACGTGGATCTCTTCGGATTCATGCCTCTTGGATCGTTATGGACCGGCGAGATGGCATCAAGGGTGGGGCTCTCCGAAGCCGTGATTCTCAACGCCGTACTCGCCATAGTGGCTGCATCCATTGTTTGGTTCTTCTTCCCCAAGCTGCGGAAGCAATGAGCTTCCCAAGAACAATCCCATCAATTCAAAAACAAACCCCTCACCAATGTTCGTTGATGAGGGGTTTTTTATTTTGTGAACGGTGATCTCGGGGATGATTCTGTCTACAACTTCGGCATCTTTCCGAGAACGTCTTCGATCTTCATCGTTTTCAGCGTGCCAAGTTTGAGATCGCTCAATCCCTTCTCGACCTTCTTCTGATCGCCCACGACGATGATGGCGATGTTGTTCGGATCGATGTACTTTTCTGCAACTCGCTGCAGATCTTCCCCTGTCACCGCGAGTATCTTGCCGATGTACTTGTTGAAGTAGTCATCGGGCAAATCATAGGTAATCATATCGCTGAGCTGGTAGGCGATCTGCATCACCGTCTCAAAACCGCCGGGGTAACCAAGAGCGAGGTAGTTCTTGGCGCGGGTCAGTTCCTGATCGGGGACTTTTTCCAGAATGCCCTTCAGCTCATTCATGAACTCCGTCATTGCCTTGTCCGTTACCGCCGTCTGGACCGATGAACTCGCAGTGAACGGCCCAGGTGAAGGTCTGAAGTCAAATCCGGAGTTGGCACCGTAGGTGTACCCATGCTTTTCGCGCAGGTTCATGTTTAGGCGAGATGAGAAGGATCCGCCTAGGATGGTGTTCATGACAAGGATTGGGAAGTAGTCCGGCGACATCCGGTCAGCGCCAACGCGGGAAATGCGAATCACCGACTGCGGCGCATCGGGCTTGTCGATTAGATAGAGCGTTCTTCCTTTGACTTGTTCGGCAGCTGGGACTGTAACCTTCGCCTGTTCACCTTTTGCCCACTGACCAAACGCTATCTCAAGTCTTGCGACGACATTCGCCGTCTTCACATCGCCGATGACGATGAAGGTGGCATTGCTTGCATTGTAGTATTTGTTATAGAACCCCTTGATATCGTCGATGGTGAATGATCGGATGGATTTCTCGTTGCCGAACGCCCACCGTCCATAAGGGTGCTTTTCGCCGAAGACGAGTGCTGCAGCCGCCACAGAGGCGATCGCCGTTGGTTGGTCGTACATTTGAACCAGCGAGGTCAATCGCTCCTTGCGGAGGCGCTCAAGCTCGGTGGCCGCGAACGAAGGTCGCAGGATGATGTCCGCAAACAGGCTCAATGCCTGGTCAAACTTCGACAGCGGCGTGTGAAGGGAAACCCCGCTTGTGTGGTTGCCAGCCGACGTGTTGATCGAGGCGCCAAGGTAGTCGATGGCATCGGCCAGCTCCAGCGACGACTTGCCGCCGGCGCCCTCCTTCAGCATCGCAGCGGTGAGGCTGGCGAGGCCGATCTTGTCCTGCGATTCCAGTGCGGATCCTGCGCGTATCAGCAGGTTCATCTGCACAAGCGGAACATTGTGCTTCTCCATGACAACGACCTGTATGCCGTTCGCAAGCGTTGATTTCTGGATCGGCGGTAGCGTCAGCGACGGAGGTTGCCCGAGTTCAGGTGGCTTGGAACGGTCGGGATGTTGCGCATAGACGGACGATGCTGCGAGAAGTGCTGCAAGTGCGAGCGTCAGAACTGTACGCGGAAGGATGGTCATTGTCGTTTTCATATTATTTGCCCTCCACGCTGATAAAGGTTCCCGGTGCCGCAAGTTCTTTCTTTCCTTTTGGGACAACGCTGAGAACGACTCGACCGTCGTCGCGGAGGAACGTTCGCGCACAGGCACTGACATCATCTGTATCGATGGCCCGGTAGCGCGAGAGGTCCTCATTGAAGTAGTCGGGATTGCCTGTCGCATAGAAGTAGGCGTTGAGCTGATCTGCCTTGCCGCCGAAACTACCGATGCGCTCCAGCCGGTTGATGAAGCTTGCCTCGTACTGGTTTGCTGCGCGCTCCACCTCACGCTTTGTCGGAAATTCCTTCTTTATCCTATCAATCTCCTCCTGAATGACCTTTTCGATCTCAGTCAGGGTGTGACCAGCGCGTGCGGTCGCGACAATCTGGAATGAGCCAACTTGTCGCTGTGATTCTTGAGACGCGTAGACATCCTGAGCGATTTGCATCTCATAGACCAGTCGTTTGTAGAGTCGTGAGTTCTTTCCACTGGTGAGGATGCTTGAAAGGATGTCGAGCGCTGCATCGCCAGGGGCGAACTGAGCTGGAGAGAGCCACGCCATATACAATCGAGGGAGCTGCACCCGGTCTTCGAACGCAAGGCGCTTTTCCTGTGTGAGGTACGCGGGGGGCGCCTCGATCAGCGGCACGGCACCGCCGCGTGGAATTTCGCTGTACCATTTCTCGACAAGTGCCTTGGTCTTTTCAACGTCAATGTCTCCGGCGATGGAAAGGCTGGCATTGTTCGGCGCATAATAGGTTCTGTAGAACTGCACCACATCTTCAAACGATGCAGCAGAGAGGTCTGCCATGCTTCCGATGGTCGGCCAGTGGTACGGGTGTGCCGGGGGATAGAGGTTCTCATCGACAACGAGAGACGACATCCCGTACGGTCTGTTCTCATACGATTGCCGGCGTTCGTTCTTGACGACGTCGCGCTGCGCGTCGACGGCCTTGGGGCTCATCGCATCGACGAGGTAACCCATGCGGTCGGAATCAAGGAACAGCGCGAGCTCAAGAGCGTTGTTTGGCAGGTCTTCAAAATAATTTGTCCGGTCCGGCGTTGTCGATCCGTTGTTCTGAGCACCGGCGGCTTCCAGCCATTCGTCGAACTTGCCGGTTGCGACGTCTTTAGAGCCCATGAACATCAAGTGTTCAAACAAGTGCGCAAAACCGGTGCGGCCGGGTTTTTCATTCCCCGAACCAACGTGAAACCAGGTGTTGACGGTGACGCGTGGTGTCGTTCGATCGACGTGGAGAATCACGTCGAGCCCATTCGGCAGCGTGAAGCGCGTGTAGGGCACGTTGATTCTTAGCTCCTGCGAGCCTGCGATCGAGACGCAGAGGAAGAGAAACAGGAGGACTTTTTTCATACGGTGATCCTCAGAAATAATGAGTTTGTGAAGGGCTATCGGTGAGTGCAACGGTTACAATAAAGAATTGTATTGTGAAAGACAAGGTGCATCCACCCCTGTGATTCAGGCACTGTTTGCTGGGATATGACAATGCTCTTGATGCTTCGGGGCCAGATCGCAACCGCCTAAGTTTGTCTTCTCGCTGCCACATGTTGCCTTTCTCTGTAATCTGCTGTAGTTTCGTGGTGCGACAATCATCTGCTCATAGACACGCTGCTCCGAGAAGAGGGGATGGAAGGGACTCACAGCCGGTTGACAAGAACCTTTATTAACGGCGTACTCGCTTTCGCGCTTGTCGGTTGCCACAACAATCCGGTTTCAAACAATGGGTCGCCTCCCACGTTCACATACCGCGAGCCGTTTGCATGGGCTACCTCCACTCCTGCTGCTCAAGGATTCGATAGTTCCAAGGTTTCCGCTGCCCTGAAGGAGGTCAAGAGCAATTCGTTCATCGAAGCCTTCCTCGTCGTCAGGAATGACTCTCTTGTCCTTGAATACTACAACGGGTACACGAAGGACAACGATTTCGAGATTCACTCGGCCGCCAAGAGTTTCACCTCAGCGCTCGTCGGCATCGCAATCGACAAAGGAATGATCCGGTCGGTTCAGGAAAAAGTGTTGAGCTACTTCCCCGATTTCGACACGACGAATATCGATCCGCGCAAACGAGACTGGATACTCGAACACTTTCTGACGATGAGGAGCGGTATCGATTGGGATGAAAACGCCGACCATAGTGCGCTTTTCACCGACAACGTCAACTGGATGTATACGACGCTGCGACTGCCTCTTAAATACGCACCGGGGCAAAGTTTTATCTATTGTACTCCGAATGTGAATCTCCTTTCGGGGATCTTGACTCGTACCACCGGCATGTCGACATACGATTTTGCGGAGAAGTACCTGTTCACGCCGCTCAGGATTTCCATTCGCGCCTGGCTCAGAGATCCTCAGGGTATTTATACCGGAGGAACGGGAATGAGTTTTACGCCGCGGGATTTGGCCCGCTTCGGTCAATTGTATCTTCACAACGGCCTGATCGATGGCGTGCAAGTCATCTCCCGGCAACGGATACAGCAGACGCTGGTTCCACACAACTCAGAGAATTCATCCATCGGTGATCTGACCTTCGTCAACTACGGCTACCTGTGGTGGAACAACTATAGCAGCCAGGATTCGATCTTCATGGCCGCGGGTTTTGGCGCACGGTTTATCTTTGTCGTCCCGGCGAAAAACATGGTCATTGTGACGATCGGTGATGATCTTGCGACGACACAACAGGCCAGCTTGAATGAAAACGCACTCGTCGGCATCCTCAAGAAGTACTTTTTTTGAATAAGTCTTGCAGGTAAGATTCTTTTATCGCAGGACGCATCACAAGGGTCACAATATCAGAGTTTTCGTGGAATCTCAGAAAAGGGCAGAACACCCCCCCCCGTTGCCGTATCGCCAGGAAGCAGCGGGACGCAGAAAACGCGCGAGACGGCGGACAGATAAATCCCATCCCCTCGTGCGCAAGCCATCTTCGCAGGCGGGACGAGTTGTGTAGACCCCATCCTGGCCGTTCGGCTGAGCGGTTCGTCTGAGCTCACCGTCGAAGACTCACGGCGAAGCCTTCCCCTAAGAGGGGAAGGAATGAATGTGCTCGAGGACGTTGATTGCCGTCCGAGAACGAATTTAGGATCCCTCTTCTCTTAGGAGAGGGCGAGGGTGAGGTCAAATATCTGAGAGGGGCGTTAGACTCCGGGAGCCGTCTGTTCGGCTCTGTCGAACAGACGAGCCTCGGCTTAGTCGGGAGTCTGACTCGGTCTGGCGACCGAAGCGAGACGACCGGACTTTGACCAGGAGGAGAGGGGTGTGTGCTTTTTCCAGAGTTCTTTCCAGACACGACACCAGCATGATCTCTTGAACGAGTGCACGAATCAGATGATGCGTGGTATCATTTTCCTTGTAGGTCTCGTCGTCGCAGCGATCTTCGTTGGCGACATCTCGTGTCGGCAGAAACTGCGGCAGGAGCGGACACCAAAAACATCGAGCGGGGAAAACATGAAGGATACTCTCAAACCGCCGTATTTGAAAAAAGTCGGTCAGCGTGGCAATATTGCCGTCTGGGTTGTCGATGGCACGTATGTTCGTACGCACATCGACGAAGAATTCACGAACTACGCCCAGCACTACGGTTTCAAGTTCGTTCCGGAGAATGAGTTCTGGCTTGACAAAGAGGCGTCAGAAGATGAGCAGCAGTTCTTCATCGATCATCTGCTTGTGGAATATGAACTCATGAAGAAGGGCGTGCCGTACGATGATGCTCTCGAAGCAGCAGACAAGAAAGAGCGGGCAGAGCGCGAGAAGGCAGGGGACGTCAAGAAGCTGACGAAAGGGCGCGGACTTGCGGACGCATCAAAGGTTCACGTTCAACTCTGGAAAAAGCTGGAATCCGGCGTCAGCGTCTGGATCGTCGATGGCCGGCTTGTCAGGAGTGTTTTCGATATCGACTTCACCGAAGGGGGACATGACCACGTCTATGAATTTGTCCCCCGCAACGAAGTATGGATCGACAATGACCTGGAGGACATCGAGCGTCCCTACGTCCTGCTCCACGAGCTCCACGAGAGAAACCTGATGGCCAAAGGATGGCCCTACTCCAAAGCCCACGAAGATTCAAGCAAGCTCGAGTTCCATTGCCGGCATCACCCGAATGAACTCCACGACGCGCTGGCGGCCGAGGGATGGGAGTAGATAGAGTCTACCTGCGTTCTTGATGAGCAAATGTGGAATCAGGCACGTCGTCCGTGAGCGCAGAAGGGGGCAGGGTCGACAAGAAGGTCGTTTCCAGAGGTCCCTCTCGCTCTTTTCAAACGCAAGCTCGCACCCCCTCCGAGCGAGGGCGGTTGAAGTATGCTGAAATACCTGAGAATGGGGTAATGCGTTTGTTAGAAAGCAAATCCAAACTTCAGTATTTCAACGTCTAGCAGAACCTTCGAATCGTCTAATCCCGCCCCGTGAACAGTGCGTTCATCTGCACCGAAGTAGCGTCCATAGAAAACGCTCGCACCCCAATAAAAGCCGCTTCGGGTGAAGTACCGATAGCCGATGCCAAAATGAGCACCCAGCTTTTTCTGGACAACTCGGTCCCCCGTGTCGCTGTGCAGAATTCCAAAGGAAACACCCCCCAGTTCGTCTCCCCTACCATCGATGTAAGCATACCGCAGCCCCACTGAAAAATAAAGCCCATCCTGGTGCGCACCGAGGAATCTTCTGTAGATGGCATCGATTGTGAACAACTTCAGCGGATCGCTTTCGCTTGCGATCCCATCCTTGTAGAAGACTGGGAACGCAATTTCTGCTCCGCGGTCAACGGCGAACAAGGAGAAGCCACCGGAAAGCACAGTATAATTACCAGCTGTTGCGAGGAGGAAATACCCCGGGTTGAATTCGATGCCGAACGTTTTCTTTGCGAGCGGGTCGACATAGCGGACTTCTTCGTACATCATTTTCTGAAGCTCCATCATCTTCTTCTGATTGAGCAGCACCGAGTCGAGCTTCGCGCTCGCGGTGGTGTCTTGTGCAACAGAGAGTGATGTCGCAAAGATGATGGACAAGAGAACAATCGTAGACTTCATATGGCCCCCTCTATGAGATTGGAGAGTGCTGTAGACGCAGGTGGCTACTGATTGTTACCATGATAAGAAAGCCTGTATTTTGCTCAGAGTCAACAGACCCGGCAGACGAGTGCGCACTCTCGGACCACTCGTTTGCTCCATTGTCATGTTAAGGCACCTCGTGCAAAGGGTTGTCATGGAATTGTCAGGGTGTTGTCACAAAAAGGACAGAATGTGATCGAAGGAGGAGTTGCCTTTCACCGAAAACTCTGGTAGCTTCGCTGCGCAGAGCTATTCTCCACCACCCGACGCACTGAAAGTCATTCCAACGCATTGACCTGGACCCAACACTACATCCCAATTCTCGATAACCTCCTTGCTTCCGCGATCGTTGCCGCGCTGCCGGTGGTTGTGCTCCTCGGACTGCTCGGATGGCTTCGCGTCAAAGCGCATGTCGCTGCGCTCCTTGCTCTGCTGACATCTCTTCTTGTGTGCGTGCTCGTCTATGGTATGCCTGCCTCGTTGGCAATCGCGAGCGCTCTCGATGGTGCGGCATACGGACTCTTTCCCATCGGGTGGATTGTCCTCTGTGCGATCTTTGTCTACGACATCACCGTCAGGACGGGCACATTCGAGATTGTGAAGGAGTCCATCGCACGAGTGGCGAATGACCGCCGCATCCAGGCGTTGCTGGTCGCCTTCAGTTTTGGTGCGTTCATCGAAGGGGCTGCCGGCTTCGGCACTCCGGTTGCCATCTCAGCAGCGATGCTCATCGGGCTTGGATTCAAACCTCTTCAGGCAGCCGGTCTCTCTCTCATCGGTAACACCGCCCCTGTGGCATTCGGAGCACTCGGCACGCCGATTATCGCACTTGCTGGAGTCACCGGTCTCCCGATGGAGAAGCTCAGCGCAATGGTCGGACGGCAGCTGCCGTTTTTCTCATTCCTTGTCCCATTCTGGCTCGTCTGGGCAATGTCAGGGCGTAAGGCCACGCTGGAGATTTGGCCGGCGTGTCTAGTATCCGGTCTGAGCTTTGGAGCGACACAGTTTGCCGTGAGTAACTTTCACGGCCCATGGGTTGTCGACATTGCCAGCTCCGTTGTCTCGATGGGTGTGCTCGTGCTTTTTTTGAAGTTCTGGCGGCCGCGAACGATCTGGCGCTTTGAGAGCGATATGCACGATCAGACCATCACGACCATTGAATACACTCGACGCCAACAATGGAAAGCGTGGATGCCCTGGGCGTTGCTCTCTATCCTCGTGTTCCTGTGGGGCCTTCCGGAAGTCAAGTCGTTTCTTGATCGCGTCTCTGTCATTTCGGTTCTTCAATGGCATGTGCCGTTGCTTGACAAAGCGGTATTCCGCAATGTACCAATCGTGCCAACGCCGAGAGCTGAGGACGCCGTGTTCATGTTCAACTGGATTTCTGCCACGGGCACGAGCTTGTTGGTCGCTGGTGCGTTGAGCGGAGTCTTCCTCAGCCTTTCCCCACTCGCGATTGTTCGAGTGTTCTGGGGAACGATCAAACGAGTCGGAATCTCGTTGTTGACCATCGCGGCGATGCTCGCCCTCGGATTTACGATACGCTACGGCGGACTCGATGCCACGTTGGGATTGGCGTTTGCTGCGACGGGGGTGCTCTTTCCTTTTTTCTCTCCTTTGCTCGGTTGGCTTGGTGTTGCTCTCACTGGAAGCGACACATCTTCGAACGTGCTCTTCGGGAATCTTCAACAGATCACTGCCCAGGCTGTCGGCGTATCCCCGATTCTTGCGACTGCGGCGAACAGTTCGGGAGGAGTAATGGGGAAGATGATCAACGCACAGAGCATCGTCGTCGCGGGCGCGGCGACAAATCAACAAGGAAGCGAAGGATCAATCCTGCGTTACGTTTTTTGGCATAGCCTCGCATTGGCTTGTTTGGTAGGCGTGGTCATTCTGATTCAAGCATATCTGGTCCCCTGGATCGTCCCGGGTCACCCGTAGTATGGCCGGATATGGTCAAAGCTGTCGATGTGATGACATGCAGTACCAAGGGATCCTTTTTCAGCAACAACATTTGGAGGTTGACTATGAAACGACTATTTCGAATCTCTCTCTCGATCTGCATAGCAGGTCTGACATTCGTTCTTGCACAAGAACCAAAGTCAGTGCAACTGCCGTCACCGCAGATGGACATTGGGAAACCGCTTATGCAGGCGTTGAAACTGCGTCAATCGTCGCGGAGCTTCGACACGAAGTTGCTGCCGATGCAAGAGCTGTCAAACCTTCTCTGGGCGGCCTACGGAATCAACCGACCGGAATCAGGCAAACGGACCGCGCCCTCTGCGATGAATTGGCAAGAGATCGATGTCTACGTGGCTTTGCCGGAAGCGATGTATCGCTACGAAGCGAAGTCACACTCCCTGGTGACGGTTGTAGCCAAGGATATGCGTGAGGCAACGGGGAAACAACCGTTCGTGAAGGAAGCTGCCTTGGATCTTGTCTACATTGCTGACGGAGCCAAGATGAGAAACGCAAACGAGGAGGACCAAAAACTCTATAGCGCAGCAGATGCTGGCTTCATTGCGCAGAATGTTTATCTATACTGTGCATCGCAAGGCCTTGCGGTGGTCGTGCGTGGGATGGTCGATCGGCCTGCGCTCGCGAAGGCACTGAGTCTCCGCCCTGAGCAAAAGATCATTCTCTCGCAAACGGTTGGATATCCGAAATAGCGCTACCCGGCGAGAAGTCCGACTTCTCGCTTCGACCAAGCCTCATATGAAGTCAGACATCTTTCAATGAGGAAAGGAACGCTCGCATGCACCTTCAACTCGTTGACTGGCTTATCGTTGCTGGAACGCTGATCGTCTGTTTCTTCCCCGCGTTATTCTTCGGTAAGCGGGCGGGGAAAAACACCTCGGAGTTTTTTGTTTCTGGTCGGGCCGTCCCGTGGTGGCTCGCCGGCCTGTCTATGGTGGCGACAACTTTCAGCAGTGATACGCCCAACCTCGTGACGGACATCGTCCGGCGCAATGGGGTCGCGGGCAACTGGGTCTGGTGGGCGTTCGTGCTCACCGGTGTCGCTACCGTGTTCTTCTATGCCCGTCTGTGGCGACGATCGGGGGTGATGACCGATCTTGAATTCTACGAACTTCGTTATTCGGGCAAAGCGGCCAGCTTTGTTCGCGGATTCCGGTCTGTCTACCTCGGATTCTTCTTCAATTGTATGATTATGGCGACAGTAAACCTCGCAGCGTGCAAGATTGCTGCAATCCTGTTTGGT
>CAVUAC010000016.1:0-16256 GCA_963739335.1 uncultured Bacteroidota bacterium
AACCAGCGACCTCCGCCTTGTAAGGGCGGCGCTCTGAACCAACTGAGCTAAGCGTCCAGCAAGATAACTTTGTATAACCCACTGAACAATTTCTTCATTCTCCCTCACGGACCAGTCGAGGGCGGTGCTCCGAACCAACTGCCCGCCGTGCTTCATCTTCTGGCGGGAGCGAAGCGTCCGTGGAACCGTAGCCTGGCGTCAAAGATACGACGAACTTCTCACCATTTCAACAGTCTGTATCAGTTCTCGAACTCGCCAGTGCCGTTTCCTGAGACCCTTTTTGTGTTTTCGATCAAGGATATATACGGTTGAAAACAAGCACCAGCGCCTTTCTGAATATGCCGAAGGCATGGCGTTGCCACAAGATCTCTCATGAGAAGAAGCCCGTCATCGACTCAAGTCGACGCCTTTCAAAACGCGAAACCCTTCGGGTTTTGTGAAAATTGAGCTGTCCCCGCCAGACCGCTCGGCGGGCTGGCGATTTATCGGATGGTGCTGCAAGACCTTTTTTCAGCAAGCTGCTAGCTACGTATCAAGTACCTGAAGTTTGAGAAAATACTGACGCGCGGTTTGCTTGAATCCATAGGGAGACCCAAAATTCGATAAGTCAGATGTCGAGCCAGCATAGAATATCGTGAATGGATTCAGTTTGTAGCTCAACAGCGGATAGATGTTGATCGCCCTGTTGAATCCATCGTATTGCCCGATCACGCGGAGAAAAAGTTCCTGTGAGAATTGATACACGCCCATGACGCGGGCAATATAACCATCGTAGAACAATTCCCCTGTAGCAACGCTGGACAGTCGTGCTCGCAAGTACGATAAGTCAACTTGCAGCCGAGACGTGGGGCGCACCGTCGCCAGCAAGTTGATGTTGTGTCCGCTTCCCATCGCCGGCGTGTCCGATCGCCTGATAAATCTGCCGAATGACCCATCGCATGATAGGGTGAGCGTGCTTGACGGGCGCGCATTAATGTCAATTTGCATCCGATTGATGTTGTCGAACTGCACGCCTCCGAACAGCTCGTCATTGACCATAAAATAGGTCACAGTGATGTTCGTCTGACTTTTCAGCTGCGCTGACACTCCGGGCACAAACCACTTTTCCTTTCTCGTTCCATCATAGTTGAAATGGAGGCCCGCATTCGCCTGGATTGTCCAATTGTCGACCAACGCATCGTTCGGATAGAATGTGTACTGCTGCTGCAAGAATCCGATCCGAGTGTTGTTGCCTGGCACAAAGCCATTCTGCGCCTGAAACGTGGGAGATCGATCCGTATACTGAAATCCAAAACTGTAGTCGCGTGCATCGCTGCGAATCCCCAGCAGATATGCTGCCCCATCATACTGTTCGCCGTTAAACGTGGCACCGTGTCCAGTGCTTCCAAACGCATGTGTGCTCGAAAAGAGACTTGTGTCGTTCACCTCTTTCGTATCGGAATAGAGTATCTCCCCGTGGAAAGTATAGCTCCCCCAAAATCGATAATTCCAATCGACACCACCAACATAGTTGTGCGCTGTGGCCGTGTTGCGAGTCGTCACCATGCCGCCCACAAATGTCTCATTACCGAAATCATAGCGCGCCCTCGCCACATTGGAAAATGATTCCAGATTTGTCGGCACAAAGTCGCTGCTCTCTTCTCCAGGCACGATGTAGGGCGTATTGCGGTCACCCGCCGCGAGGTACGCAAATGAGAAGGAGCCAGACTTGCCGATGACTCTTGCGGCACCGATGGGATTATTGATGGTGCGGGAGTAGAAAGTTCCTGTCTGGGTCTGAAACAGGTCAGCACCGTAAAGAAAGAACGGGCGTTTCTCGGGATAATTCAGCGCAAATGTGGAGTTGACGCTTATTTGTGTCGCATCTGATTCAACCTGACTGAAGTCTGGGTTCGCAACAGCTTCGATCGCCAAATCCGGACTCGGAGAATATCTGATGCCGCCGCCGACACGTCCTTTGATCTTTCCATTCTCGAACAACGAGGCTGGATCCGAAGCGTCGGCGAGAGCACCACTTTGTTGACCGATCACATACGGCAGGAGCTCAACCGAATTCGTCGATTGCACATCGGTGATCCCTTCGATCAAGCCTCCCTGGCACATAAGACATGGGTTGTTCCTGTCATACGGCGTCCACGAGAGTTGATGACGGCTCGTGCGAGGGTAAATTCGGAAGAAAAGGACCGCCCAGTGTTGTTCGCGCACAGAAGGAAATCGCAAGCTCTTCAACGGAATAGCCATTTCAGCAGTCCACGCCGAATTGTTCATGTCGGCAGCAGTTTTCCAGACGGTATCGAAACTGTCATCCTCGTTGTTCCCCACGCGCATAAGATCCGCCTGGATTCCATACGGATTGACCAAGAACTCGTACGAACGCTGAAAATCGCCATACGTATCGAGCATGACCCCGACGAAATCATCATCGTAGATTTTGTCGCGGTCCGTGACATGGGCGCGAATGGCCGATGGGTCAGTGTCCTTGCAGTCAAATCCAATGTAGACGTAATCGAGATTGTACAGTATGCGGACGAGTGTGCGCTGTGGGGCCGGAATGTTTTCTCCCGGCATGACTTCAAAGCCTATCTCGATGGGTTGTGTGTCCTTCCATCGCGGATCGGAGAGCTTGCCCGTCAGTTCAAGATCCCCGTCAATCCGAAGGGCTTTGATCCTTGGCCTTGCCGAATCAGGTTGTCCAAAGGCGGGTGAATCGGCAAATGCCAAAAGTCCGATGGCACACACAACAATCAGCGTTCTCAACCTCATCAGAAACTCCTGGAATAAATGCACAATTTGGGTCAGGCAATCGCTCTTAGTTATACTGAAAAACAGAGATGCTGTTGCACAAGAGAGAGGCCTTGTTGCCACTTCGATGAGGCAAGGAGCACTTTTCTGCCACCGCTCTCAATTTGATTCCCAATCGAGGCTCTTGCTTCTATTGCAGCGAAGTGCCGGGCCTCAATGTTCTTGTGACCCAATACAACTGGCTTTTTGGTCGTCTCAACATGGCGCGTGGGCATCATTATGATATGGCAGCCTGAGAATTACACCGCAGAATATGGTGTCTTTTAAGTTCTTGGCGCTGACGCGTCCTTTGTGCTATTCTAAGACAGATCCAATAAGAAAATGAAATCAACTTTCAAACATAATTTTTCGGAGACAGCAATGAAGAAGTCTATCGCAATCCTCGCCCTGGCGATCCTGAGTTTCGCACTCGTTCAAAACGCAACGGCGCAGGCTACGGCAACCCAGACGGTCAGTCTGCAGGTAAGTGCGGTTTATGAGATTTCCACCTCGGGCAATCCGAGTGCCTTGATAGTTAACACAGGTACTGCCGGAACGAACGCATAACCTCAGTGACCGACGCTTCAACGAAGCATAGCATCACGCAGAACTATGGAGCAACCGTGAAGATCACTGCAAATCTGGATGCAGCGTTAGCCGCTGGCTACACCCTTCAGGTCGCTCTTGCAGGTACAAAGGGCACGCGTGCAGGGACGGTTGACATTTCTGCAACGACACCGGCCAGTGCAGCAAATGTTGTGACGAACATCGCAATGGGTGCAGATGCAAACCAGACGATCACGTATACCTTCGGTGCGAATGCTTCAGCTGGAACACTTGCATCAACCAACAAGACTGTCACTCTGACCTTGACGAACTAAGCTTGCCGCAACCTTCAGTTGCCCAACTGCAACAGAAAGGGTCGTCAAACTGAGATTTGACGACCCTTCTTCTATTTTCAACCCCCTCTACACCATCCCCCCTTGAGTGAACAGATACAGCGACATACGCTGCTCTGAACCCCTGCGTCAATCGCAAGAGGAGGGTGCTCTGGAGGAGCCTACCCTATGCCTCACGCGTGAGCCTCCTGAATCGCTTGTTTCTGTTGTAAGGAATGATGTCGATAATCTCGCCCTGGCTGACCCTCTTCTGCATGGATTCCCAGAATTCCAGCTTGAAGAGATCTCCGTGAACGGAATTGAAGATTCCTCTCAACTGCTGCGGGATGCCAACGTAGCTGTCAATCTCATCCAGGAAGAAGTCTGTCGGTCCGGCGATGATCCACTCCTCTTCAGGGTTCGTCTCCTCGAATTCATCCCTCGGCCCGGGCTTGTGTTTGAACGTTGCATGCTCCAACGGTATGACATCGTCATAGTCAAACAGGACCACTCTGCGTCCTTCCGTTATCCCATAGTTCCAGGTATTGAACAAATCAGCGGGGAACAATCCTGTCGCCGCAAGGTCCTTGATGAAGTACCCGAAATCGATGACGACATCTTTTATCGCATTCGGATCTTCCTCTTCGTGGAAGTAGATAGGAAGGGGTATGACTTTTCTCTGCAGGTAGAGATGGTCAATGATGACGTACCCATCCTGAAGGCTCACGTTCTCTTTTGCTGCAATCTGAAACTCTCCCAGCAACTCATCAGAATATCGCTTGATTTTGAACCTGACATTTTCGAATTCCTGCGTGTCGACAAGTCTTCCAACCCGATCACGATTACAAACAAATCTGTACTTGAATTTCACCTCAGACTTGTTAAGGCTCTTGTCGGTGGTGTGGCTCGAGCGAACAAAACACGGTTTGTCCTTGATGACTTTGAACACATAGTCGTAGTTGGGCAGTGTAAACACCGTCATCACCGCCCCTTCCTTTCCCGGCGCAATGACAAACTGCTTTTTCGAAACATGGACAAACCGATGGAGATCCCTGTAGAACTCCGTTTTGCCGTGCTTGTAAAAGCCAATGGCATTGTACAGCTCGGACAAAGGCTTGTGTGGGAGAATAGAGCGCAGGAAGAAAATAAGCTCGCTGGGCACTTCAGCCTCGACGTGGAAATATGAATAGGCAAACCCGAAGACGTTGTTCGCATCAGATTCCTGCATCAGCACGGAATCGACGTGGATTCCAGCCTCATCGTTATAGAGCGGAAGGATGAGGGGAAACATTCGCGGACCGACGACGATCCTGCCCACAATGTAGGCCACCTTATTCCTGTAGAAACAAGGCTGCAAAACCTCAATGAAATAGGGCTTGTTGTTCGGAGTGATCGGCCACAGGAAGAGATCCACTTCGTTGGCCACCGACTCAATGTCACGTTCGAGGTCTTCATAACGCGCGTCGAATCTATGATCCTCGAGGATTTTTCTGATCAGTTCCTTTGTCGGTTGTCCGTCCTCGTATCGCTTGAAGACCTGCGATGCCAATTCCTTCCTTTGCGGCCTGGCCTCCAGGTGGAAGAACTCGACATCCCTGTCGATGCCCAGCGTCTTGAGCTGCTTTCTTGTGATCGAGTTGAAGAACGTTTCAGCAACATCCTCGTTGATCTGACCCGCGATGAGCTTCGCATAGACAGGCTTCAGGCTGATCCACGTGGCTCGGTCGTAGGCACTCTGTCCGAGCAGTCCCTCAAGCTGAATTGACATCTGAGAGAGAACTTTCTCGTACACACTGAGTCTCTCTGCAGCATCACGCCTTCCCCCTCGCCAATCCTTTTGTTCAAATCTCTGTTTTGCCCGTCTGGTGATTACCAAGAATTCTGAGAGGTAGGACTCGAATACCCTCGTGATGAGGACTGCTACTGTTTCGTTGGGTGCCTGGTTATTCATCGCATCGACTGTCGGCTCGTTTCAGCGTTCGATAATCTCACCAACGCAATCTGCAGCGCTGATGTCATTCTCCCAGCGCCGTGAGGATTCTTCCTAGCCCGCGGTGGACCACCTGCGGCTCTGTCAACAGACTTACAACGATACAGGATTTCATCTCAAGGTCGAAGAGGTGACCCGGGTGCGACAAGACGCCATGCTTCTCAAGAAGCTCTTGTGCCCATTCCTCGTCAGACTTTGTCGCCGGCAGGCGCAGGATTGCATTCCATGCTCCCTCGCATTGCAGAAGCGTCGCTGCCGAGCCTGACGAGATGAACCTCGATAAGAGGCCGAAGTTATTCCTGACCCGATTGAGGATTTGTTTGGTCATTCCTGCATGATCGTTCAGAAGCGACGAGAGCGCGTGCTGCACAGGAGTGCCAACGGAGAGAAACGTGTCTGCGATAACATCGAGTCGTTGCACCGCCTTCGCACAGTCATCGTCCGGGCCGGACACAACAATCCATGCCAGCTTCATCTGGGGAAGCCCGACAAGTTTCGACAGGCCGTTCAAGGTGAACGTGAGCACCTCCTTCGTTCCGGCAAAACTCGGGGCACGACGCTCATCTCTGTCAATCGGGAAGGCATGGAAAACCTCATCAACAACGAGCGGCACCTGGTGAACCTTTGCCGCCGACAGGATGTACTCTCGCTCCTCCTTCTTCACAAACGAACCTGTTGGATTGTTCGGATGAACCAAGACGAACGCTTTTGTTCCGGACTCGATGAGCTGCTTCACCGAGTGAGCATCAATGTGCCACTCACCATCGTACTTCCAGTCATAGTGTTTGCACACGACATCCGTCAGGCGGCCCAAGTACTCGAACAGTGGATAACTTGGCCTCGGCACTGCAACATCCTCGCCGAGATTGCAGAGAAGTCTGAAAATGTAGAAGTACGCTTCGCTTGTACTGGAGGTCAGGATAATCTGTGCGGGATCGATCTCAATCTGCTGGCGCCCGTACCATTGCGCAATTGCCTCGCGAGCTGAGAGGAGGCCCCTGGGATCAGGATCGTACTGTGCCGATCGTTGGAGCGACTCGATGTCAATGAGCTGATGTGGCTGATGCACGAACCTGCACTTCGTCGGGTTGGATTCGGTGAGATCGATGATTTCTTCTCCCCGGGAGCGCTTTTGCTGCAACAAAGAAAACAGGGGGGAAGGCCTGAAATCCCAGTCAGTGCGTGAGGAGAACATGCCGGGTGGTGGTCAGTGCGTGTCGAGCAATTGTTCTGGAGCGTTCATCAACGAGCCTGCGTAGCCGGCCCGTCCTATGAATCTGCGATTTCGACTTTCTTCTTCGACATACGGTTGCGTTCATTATGATCAAGATAGCGCTTGCGAAGACGAATGGAGGCTGGCGTTACCTCCACGTATTCGTCGTCGCCAATCCACTCGATGGCCTGCTCAAGGGTGAGCAGCCGCGGGGTCTCCAAACGAATCGCTTCATCAGAACCGGAGGCCCGCATGTTTGTCAGGTGCTTCGTCTTGCACACGTTGACAACCACATCGTACTCGCGCGAGCTCTCTCCAACGATCATCCCGCCGTAGACATGAGTCCCTGGCTCAACGAAAAACGTCGAGCGCTCCTGCAGTTTCCACATCGCATAAGCAACTGATGTCCCATTCTCCAGTGCAATGAGAGCACCGCGGGTCCGATGGGACAACTCCCCTTTGTTTGGTTCGTATCCATGAAAATTGTGGTGCAGGATGCCGGTGCCTTTGGTCTGCGTCATGAATTCCGAGCGGAAACCGATCAACCCTCGAGCTGGAACGATGAACTCGAGCCGCGTATTTCCCTGCACCTGGATCATGTTCTTCATTGTTCCCTTGCGCTGACCCAGGTTTTCGATCACGACGCCGACGTACTCATCGGGCACGTCGATGATCACATGTTCCATCGGTTCGCACAGGACATCGTCAATCCATTTATGGATTACCTCCGGCCTGGAGACCTGAAACTCGTACCCCTCGCGGCGCATCGTTTCAATCAGGATTGCCAGATGAAGCTCTCCACGACCGCTGACTTTGAACACATCGGGCGAATCCGTGAGCTCAACACGCAAACTCACATTCGAGCGGATTTCCTTTGCCAACCGCTCGCCTAAGTGGCGCGTGGTGACGTACTTGCCTTCAAGTCCTGCGAACGGCGAGTTGTTGACCACAAAGTTCATCGAGAGAGTCGGCTCTTCGATCGAGACGAAAGGCAACGGCGAAGGATCGCTTGCATCGGCAATTGTCTCGCCGATGTCAACGTCTTCCATCCCGGCCAGAGCTACAATGTCACCGGCACCCCCCTCGTTCACTTCTAATCGTTTCAATCCTTCAAATACATAAATCTTCGTGACCCTTGCGTCATCGATGGATCCGTCACGACGGACGACCTTCATCGGTGAACCCATTTTAATGGTTCCCCTGCCGACGCGGCCGATACCGAGTCGACCCAGATAATCGTTGTAGTCAATGGTCGTGACAAGCATCTGAAAGGGCAAATCGAGGTCGCCAGGGGGAGGTGGTACCTTTTGAACAATCGCCTCGAAGAGTGGCTGCAGATTGGTGCTGGGATCATCAAGTTCCCGCTTTGCGACACCCTGCTTCGCGATTGCATAGATCGTTGGAAAATCAAGCTGATGGTCATGGGCACCCAAAGAGAGGAAGAGCTCAAAGACTTCATCGAGCACCTCGTGCGGCCGCGCGTCCTTGCGGTCAATCTTGTTGATGACAACAATTGGCTGGAGGCTGAGCTCCAGTGACTTCTTGAGGACGAATTTCGTGCCAGGCAACGGGCCTTCAGCTGCATCCACCAGCAGCAGCACACCGTCGACCATCTTCAGCGTGCGCTCTACTTCACCGGCAAAGTCCGAGTGACCCGGCGTGTCGACAATATTGATCTTATAGGTGGTTCCATCCTTTGGTGTGTAGAAAACTGCTGTATTCTTCGCCAGAATTGTGATCCCACGCTCGCGCTCCAGCTCGTTCGAATCCATGACCCGCGTGACGACATCCTGATTGGCGCGAAACGTCCCGGTTTGCCGGAACATATGATCAACCAGAGTGGTCTTCCCATGGTCGACGTGCGCGATGATTGCGATATTCCTGATGTTTTCTCTGACCTTCATACCACTTTACACATTTCTCTTCGACGTTCCTTCAAGGATTCGGCATCTACAAAAGAAGGGAGGGCGAAAAAAATGCCTCAGGTTTGGTGCATCAACCAGAGGCGTGCTTTATCCTCCACTATTGCTCTTCTTGTCAAAGATAACACTTTTCGCCGTCAATGAAAAGCACCCGTTTCCAACCACTAGTCATTGCGCCTTTGCTTCTTTCATTGTATCTTTTTTGCACTTTAGTATTTAGACGCGTTGATAGAATTCACAAACAGGGAGGATAATGTTATGCACCGATTCTTGCTCGTGCTGCTGATTGTTGTTGCCGTCGGATTAGCTGGCGCGCAATCCACGAAATCTAAGACGGTCAATCTGGCCGTCTCCGGGATGCATTGCGACAACTGTGTCGCAAAAGTCGACAAGGCCCTTCGCGGCGTTGAGGGTGTGAAGGATGTAAAGGTTGACCTGAAGAGCCAGACTGCAGAAGTCGTGCTCGCTTCGGCATCAGTGAAATCCGAGACGCTTATCAAAGCTGTCAGCGATGCGGGATTCCAGGCCGCGGTTGGAAAGAATGCCCCGAAAGCAAAAAAGGATGATAAGGGGTCTTGCTGCTCGGACAAGGATAGCAAGATGCAGAAGGAGGGCGCAACACAGCAGGAGGATTGCTGCAAGGACAAGAAGAAGACTGACGGAAAGAACTGAGCTTGTCGTAGTCTCAAACTGAAGTTCCGGAACGCAACGAAGCCGTTGCAGGCAAATTCTGCAACGGCTTTTCTATTGATAGGGGCGGGAATGGCCGGAGCCAAGCATCGGCGAACGCTCAGTAGGACGCCTTGAGTGTGCGACGAAACCCTTCGGGGTCTGCTTTCCCTGAGGTCGCTTTCACCTCCAAACCACGTATTCATCAAGCTCTTTTCTGTGTATGTTCGGGACCATGGTTCCCTTTTTCGGGTAGCCAACCGGTATCAGAAGAAATGGTTTCTCGTTCTCTGGCCGATCGAGTATCTTCTGGAGAAAGTCCATGGGACTTGGCGTATACGTGAGCGACACGAGCCCGGCGTTGTGAATCGCTGCCAGGAGAAAGCCTGCTGCGATGCCGACAGATTCCTTGGCATAGTAATTCTTCCAAATCTTGTCTCCTTCCTTCGTATACGCGATTAAAAACAGAACGATGAGAGCTGGGGCAATTTCCAGAAACTCTTTGTGCCAGTCGGTTCCAAGCACGGCAAGATCATCCAGCCATTCCTGCGGCATCCTCCGCCCGTAGTTTTCCTTCTCCTCCGCTTCGGATGCCAGACGAATCTCACGCTTGAGTCGTGGATCAGTAACAATGACGTATCGCCACGGTTGCTTGTTCGCTCCGGAGGGGGCGGTCCCTGCTGTCTTGAGAATGAGCTCGAGCAATTCTTTTCCTACCGCCTTGTCAGAAAATTCGCGGACAGACCTGCGTCCCTTGGACAAGTCAAGAAAACTTTTGGCTCGCTGGATTTGTTCCTGTTCAGACAACGGAGTGTGAACATATGGAATGAAGTCAGGCATATTGTCTCCATGCAAAAAATCGACAGAGAGATAGTACTTCAAAACACGAGCTATTGCAAGCAACCACCGCGGCGGATTGCGACTGCGGCGACATTTGACTATCTTTGGTCACCCTGACTGTCCGGGAAATCCGTGATGGCCGGGGTGAGGTGTTTTCGGGCCGGCGGAAAGCATCAATATTGTCGATTTACTGCGCCAGAGGCGCATCAGCCTTCGGCTGAGATTGATGATTGACGATTTGGGAGATTCAGAAACCGGGATGATGATTGACACCTTGAAAAAAAGAATAGACGAATCGGCTCCTTTTGTTCGTCTTCAGCAAGAGGCTCCGCTGGTAGCACCCGACAGACCGTTGAGCCTGCGTGGTGTGAGCGGGTCTCTGCTCGCGTTTGTCGCATCGTGCTTATACGAAACCCGGCAGACGCAGATTGTTCTCCTTGTGCCCGACAATAATCGCGCAGAACAACTCCGTGACGATTGTGCCCTCCTGCTCGGCGAACATTCCGTTCGCCTGTATGGTCACGGGCCGGGTCACAAGGCGGCATTGCTCGATATGACAGCTCCCATCGCCCAGGTTGAAACTCTCAAGGCACTTGCTAGCAAGGAAAGGATCGTTGTTGTCACGAGCGCAGAGGCCATGGCTGCCCGAGTGCCTCCGCCGGCCGACTTCAAGCGACGCAGTCTCGAGGTAGCGTCCGGCAAAGAGTACCCCTTCGAAGCATTGATCAACCAGCTTGCTGAGCTGGGTTTCGAACGAAAGGATTTCGTGGAAGAGTATGGCGATTATTCCGTTCGCGGCGGTATCCTCGATGTCTTCCCGTTCGTCGGGGACAATCCCTTGAGAATCGAATTCTGGGGCGATTCAGTTGAGTCGATTCGGGAATTCGATGCCCTGTCCCAGCGATCGATCCGTGAGCTCCAGTCGGCGAACATCGTAGCCAGCCTTCTGCCGGAGGACAGCGAGACGACACCAACATCGTCCCTGCTTGATTATCTTTCGCCCGACGCATTGCTTCTCGTCGATGAGCCGGTGATGGTCCAGAAGGAAATCGACGAATTGTTCCATGAGGGAGTGCAGAATCTACTGCCGTGGGAGACTCTCCTGCAGCAGACTGATCGTTTCCCAAGAATCGTTCATTCGATCCTCGGCGATCCAGCCGACTCTGAGGCAATTAACTTCCAGAGCCAGCCGCAACCACCTGCCAATGGAAGCATAAAGGCCCTCGTGCGTCAGATCAACGAGCTCGCTGTGCAAGGCCAAGAGCTTTATCTCGTGTGCGATACAAAGGAGGAGGCAGACCGACTCAAGGAGTTGATCGAGGAAGAGGTTACAGCGCCCATCCCTGCAGCAGAAACGGCCGAGGCGCCTGCGGAAGGAGGGCCCCCGTCCTCGGAACCGGCATACCAGCTCATCACTGAAGCCATTCACCAGGGCTTCACCTTCCCCGCCTCCCGTATTGCGATTTTCACGGAGCACCAGGTCTTCGGCCGGCTCAAGCGGCGCGGAGTGGCAAAGCGAAGGAGATTCAAAGGCTTCAGCCAAAAGGAAGCGCAGCAGTTACGTCGGGGAGATTTCGTTGTCCACATTGACTACGGCATAGGCAAGTTCGCGGGCCTGCAGAAGCTGAAAGTTCGAGGTGTCGACCAGGAAGTCATGAAGGTGCTGTATGAAGGGAACGACATACTCTACGTCAACCTGAACTTTGTCAACCGCGTTCAGAAGTACGCTTCACAGGAGGGGCATCTCCCAAAGCTCTCCAAGCTCGGCGCCCCCGACTGGGAGCGCCTCAAATCACGGGCACGCAAGCACATCAAAGATATCGCGCGAGAACTCATCGCCTTGTATGCGCGACGGCGGCACGAACAGGGGTTTGCCTTTGCGCCCGATACCCACTGGCAGAAGGAGCTCGAGGCCTCCTTCATGTACGAGGACACGCCGGACCAAGCCAAAGCAACCTTCGACGTCAAACAAGACATGGAACAACCATCGCCGATGGATCGCCTGGTCTGCGGCGATGTCGGCTTTGGCAAGACCGAGGTCGCCGTGCGTGCAGCATTCAAGGCGGTCATGAACGGCAAGCAGGCAGCCGTCCTGGTGCCGACGACCATCCTCGCGCAACAGCACCTCAACACGTTTATGGATAGACTCGGGCGCTATTCCGTGCGTGTCGAGTCCCTGTCCCGTTTCAAATCGAAGAAGGATCAGGACTCCATCCTGTCAGGAACGAAGCAAGGAACGGTTGACATCCTCATCGGAACACATCGCTTGCTATCAAAAGACGTGCAGTTCAAAGATCTCGGCCTCCTTGTCATTGACGAAGAACACCGGTTCGGCGTCACGGCAAAGGAAAAGCTGCGCCAGCTCCGGGCAACTGTCGATACCATGACCCTGACAGCCACACCTATCCCGCGGACCCTGCAGTTCTCCTTGATGGGCGCACGAGACCTTTCCATCATCAATACTCCACCGCGCAACCGGCTACCTATTCTCACGGAGATTGCTCAATTCGATATTCAGTTGATTCGCGAAGCGATTCTGAAGGAGCTTCATAGGGGCGGGCAGGTTTATTTCATCCATGATCGGGTGCACGACATCGAGGAAGTCCAGACCCTCCTGCAGCGCAAGATACCGGAAGCAAGATTTCACATTGCGCACGGTCAGATGAAGGGACACGAGCTGGAGAAAGCGATGATGGATTTTCTCGAGAAGAAGTACGATGTTTTGATCTGCACAAAAATCATTGAATCTGGCATTGACATACCGAGCGTCAACACGATCGTTATGAATCGTGCAGACAGGTTTGGGCTCGCTGAGCTGTACCAGCTCCGCGGCAGAGTGGGCCGATCGAACGAACAGGCCTATGCGTACCTTCTGACGCCCCCGATCTCAAGTCTCCCGCGCCCGACACTTCGACGTCTTCAGGCTATTCAGGAGTTCACCGAGCTTGGCTCCGGTTTCAACCTTGCGATGCGCGACCTCGAGATTCGGGGCGCCGGCAATCTCCTTGGCGCGGAGCAGTCGGGATTCATTATGGAGATGGGTCTTGAAATGTACCAGCGAATTGTAGAGGAAGCCGTCGCAGAGCTCAAAGAACAGGAATTCGAACGCTTGTTCCAGGGTAAGCCAGCGCGGCCGCGTTGGGCAACCGGCGAGACAACCATCGATACCGATATCGAGGCCTACATCCCTGATTTCTTTATCGAATCCGATGCCGAGCGGTTGGACTTCTACAGACGCCTGTATAATGCTGCTTCGCTCGAGGACATTCTGTCCTTGCGAGCCGAATTGCGTGACCGATTTGGCGATTACCCGGAGGAGGTCGAAAACCTCTTTGCCGTCGTTGAGCTCAAGACGCTCGCATCCAGGCTTGGCTTCGTCAAAGTCGAGCTCCTGCGGAATCAGCTCACGCTGGTTTTCCCATCACAGGATGAGAAGACGTTTTACGAATCGGGCGACGGCAGCACGCCTCCGTTCCAGGCCATCATGGCTCAACTCCCGGAACTGCGCCGCTTCCGTGCTCACCTGAAACAGGATGCGAAACAGTTGAAACTGACAGGTACGCTTCCCGATGGATCCGAATCCAGATCCACAATTGCATCGGCGAGAGAATTTCTCACACTTCTTCGCGCTGAGGGTGCACCAACATCCTCACCGATAGATGCGTAGATTGAGGTCGCTCGCGAAACAGACCTAACACACAGAGAACCTTCCATGAAGTTTCACATTGCCACAGAAGCGATTGCTGCACTTCCTGATGCACCGGGCGTCTATTTGTTCTATGGAGCATTAGAAGAACTTATCTATGTGGGCAAGAGCAAGACAATTCGTACGCGGGTCCGATCCCATTTCTCTGCCCCCGAGGAACGATGGCTTTGCCGGAGAGTCCATCGCGTTGTAGCTCGCGAGACAGCGGGAGAACTCGGTGCACTGCTTCTGGAATCGCAGTTGATCAAAGAACTCCGCCCGATGTACAATGTGGCCGCACGGCGACGACGCAGAATCATCATTGCCCGGAAAACGATGAACAACCAGGGATATGCAGTCGTCACCCTTCAGCCGGTTGATTATCTTGAGGTGAAAGAGAATGAGCCCGTTCTCGGGGTCTTCAAGCACAAGACTCAGGCGAAAGAGTATCTCGCGATGATCGCCAAAACACACCGGCTGTGTCCGAAGCTCCTGCGACTCGAAACTGCCAAGCGCTACTGTTTCTCTTACCATCTTGCTCAATGCGACGGAGCATGTATGGGCGAGGAAGATCCAGCTCAGTACAATGCGCGCCTCGAAAAGGCATTCGACGCCAGGAGAATTAAGGCGTGGCCGTATGAGGGCGGCATTGCGGTCGAAGAGCAGTCTTCCCGTAGCACACAACGGGAGATTTTTCTGATCGACAACTGGTGCCTGGTTGCCAGCTTCAGGGCCAGCGGTGAAACATTTGAAAAGAGCACGCACGGCCAGCACCGGTTCGACTACGACAGCTACAAGATTCTTTACAGCTATCTGACAGACCCGGGAAGACAAGCATCAATCACACCGCTAAGTCGACAGGCCTTTGAGGATCTCCGCCGCAAAGGGCTCGATGGTTTGCTGAAAGACTTCTCCGCCGGTCGCTGAGCAACTCTCGAATACAGACCCGAACCTCTCCCTACTTCACTCTCCCTCTACCAAGATTTGTGAATCGTCTGCTGAAACCCAGCGGTCCTTCGCTTCGTCTTAGGAATGGTTCTTATAATGCTTAATACTTTGATAACATGTTCTTAATCATCCGATCATTTACGTTTCCTAAAATTGCAGTTGGTGAGTTTTGTCAAATCTGGAGCCGACTGACAATGATGCTCGGAAAAGAGATAGGTGAACCTTTTGCGTTCTGGCTTGTGAACAACTTTCTCCCTCCGCTTGACGAAACATCGGAAGAAATGCAACCAATGACTGACCGTCACACTTTCTTGACGGGCACCGCGATTGTTATGTTCATTGTGTTGCTCGGCTTGCTGGTTTGTGGCAGAAGCTGATCTCTTCCAGGGCTGCTCTCCATTTGTTCCTCGGCTCGGTGCACCGAAGCGCTCTCATCGCTCTCACAGGCAAGGCATTCCATGCTCATTTTTGTCATCATCATTGTTCTCTCAGCACTCGCATTCGATTTTCTGAACGGCTTTCATGACGCAGCTAATTCGATCGCAACGGTTGTTTCGACCCGGGTGCTCTCGCCATTTAAGGCGGTGTTGTGGGCTGCGTTTTTCAACTTCGCAGCTTTTGCTATCCTGGGGACACGTGTTGCCAAGACAATCGGCGGCGACATGGTGCACATTGAACTCATCCCGATGGAGATGCGTCTGTACGTGCTGCTTGCAGGAATCCTCGGAGCAATAGTATGGAATCTCCTCACGTGGTACTTGGGACTACCCACCTCCAGCTCCCATGCTCTCGTTGGCGGATACGCGGGCGCTGCTATTTCCGCACACCATGGCATGATCGGATTGCTTAACCCGGAGGGATGGATCAAAACACTTTCGTTCATTGTTGTTTCGCCACTCGTCGGGATGCTGCTAGGATTCACTTTCATGGTCGCCGTCTACTGGATATTTCGACGCTGGCCTCTGCACCGAGTTGACAAAACCTTTCGACGCGGCCAACTGGTTTCAGCGGCCCTTTTTTCACTGGGACATGGAGGTAACGACGCTCAGAAAACGATGGGTATTATTACAGCAGTTCTTGCCACAGGGGGAGTTATTGCATCGGGACCAGAAGGAAGATTGCCTGAGATCCCGCTTTGGGTCGTGTTGTCCGCGCACGCAGCTATCGCGTTGGGCACTTTCTTCGGAGGCTGGCGAATCGTGCGCACGATGGGTACGAAGATCACCAAGCTGCGACCAGTGGGGGGGTTTTGTGCAGAAACAGCCGGAGCAACGACCCTCTTTTTTGCAACGCTCACAGGTATCCCCGTCTCTACCACGCACACGATTAC
>CAVUAC010000017.1:0-5730 GCA_963739335.1 uncultured Bacteroidota bacterium
CCTATGGGTGAGACGTATCCACTTCCCAACGCTCATCGAGTTCAATCAGCGGGAGGAGGTTTGGTGTATCTCCATAGACTTTGTTCGTCGACGTGAAGATAAAAACGCTCTCTGGTGCGAAACGGCGCGTCGCCTCAAGCATTGTCAGCGTTCCATTTGCATTCACGGTGAAGTCTGTGAACGGATCTCGCGCCGCCCAATCGTGCGAAGGCTGCGCAGCCGCGTGGATGACGAGTTTGATGTCGTTACCGTATTCCCGGAATATTTTTTCCACTGCCTTCTGGTCGCGAATATCAATTGCGAAATGCTTATACGCCGGTATGCTCGCTTCCAGCTGTTTTCGTTGCCAATCGGTGGATGCCTCATCACCAAAAAATACTCTTCGCATGTCATTGTCGAGGCCCAGAACCGAAAATCCTTGTTCGGACAGGAATCGCACCGACTCTGCGCCTATCAGGCCGGCCGATCCTGTTACCACAGCTATGTTCATCCGTTATTCCTTTCTAATAGAACTTTATCTTCATCAGCGATACCATGCACATTCTCAACATGATCGATCCGTTGCGGAAACGATGGGTCATTTTTGTTTCTCCGTAGATTCGTTCCATATAATGGACAGGCAAATCGACCAGCTTGAGGTGATGTTTCGCTGCTCCAAAAATCAGTTCATAATCTCCCCATCGATCCTGAATCCCCCACGTGCCGCGAAGCTTTTTGATCTGCTCGTAATCCCGGCGCCAAAAAACCTTCGTACCGCACAAGGTATCCTTTATTTTCGTATCGAGAATGAATGAGAACAGGGTGGAGAAGAACTTGTTGCCGATGACATTCACAGCTTTCATCGCATCTTTGTGCATGGCATAGACAAGCCGCGAACCGTTGATGAACTCTCCACGATTCCGTGCAATTGCCTCATAGAAATATGGAAGTTCTTCTGGAATGACGGTCAGGTCAGCATCGAGAATCATCAATATATCGCCCTTGGCGTGTTCGAGGCAAGTCCACACGTTTTCTGCCTTACAGATGCCGGGTCCGTCGACGAGCTTGACGTTTCGCTGCAGATATTTCTTCGTCACCTCAAATACTTTTTCTTTGGTCCCATCCGTAGATTTGTCGTCGCCGATGATGATCTCAGTACCCAACCCCATGTCCGGAATTCTTCTGACTGCCTCCTCAATATTTCCAGCTTCATTCTTGCACGGAACAACAACGGTGACCGAGTAATCGTTCGAGTCATCGTCCAGCAGCCGCGCGACCGTCAGGCGATTCATTGTCAATTCCCTGAAGAGCGGCAATCGCGCGACAAATCGGTTCAAAAGATAGGACACCAACGGAATGTAGAATGGGAAAACTATGATCTTCTTCGTGTGGACCGGCTCATAGTGAGACAGCCTCAGGAGGTTGTGCAGATCGTTCACCGATAACCAATTATGCAGCCGTTGCGGAATTTTCAATTTCAAAAACTCGGCTAATTGTACCAACGGATGCCACAGAAAGTTATAGTGAATCAAAACGAAGCGTGTGTGACGATCGGCATTACGTTTCAGACCATCAAGCACAGCCTTGATATCGACGATGTCTTCGATGGAAGAGATGAGGATGTAATCGAAGACGCCCCCAATCTCAGGTTGCTCCGGCGACATGCAATCGAATGTCAGGTGCGGATAGTGTTTCCGGGCAAGTTCAATTTGCCTCGCGCTGTCGTCAATCCCTGCACCCTCTGAAGGCTTGATTTTGTCAAGCAAGAAGCCGGTGCTGCAGCGTACGTGTAGGACTCTTGAGCCTTCGGGAATTATGTATTTCAGTGATCGAAGAACTTGCCCATAGTAGTATGAATTTCGTTCGATCCACGCTTCTCGTCGTTCAGCAATCGAGTCATTCTTTTCCCGAATGGCACGACGGACTTCTTCAAATTGATGCGACTTAATCACGAGTGTTCGAAAAGTAGTATGGTTTGGTTCCCCAGGTGATTATCGACCCCGCTATTTCACGCACGAGAGGGAGACTTTCAGCGATGTTTCCAATCAGCGCGAATGAAGTAATAAGCGACGCGGGCTCGGATAGATGCAAGAGATCGAACGGCTGAGCTTCTGCCTCGACAAACCCTACTTGCCTTAGGATTCTCTTCACTTCCCTGTGAAAGAACGCCGTTTCATCCGGAGAATTTCCCATTCGTCGTTTTGTATACGGAATATTCTTATGAATGGCAATTTGAGGGTTCATCACATAGTCAATACCAAGGAACCGAAAAGTACGATTCACGATTCTCAACAGACGGCTATGAAACAGAACGCTTCCCGCGCGGAATCGCAATGATATCGGTCGTTGCCAGCAAAGGGATTTCTTTCCAGTAGTTGTTCATATCAACAGTATGCCCACCCTTGCTGTTGATAAGATCGTAGCCCAAATCAGTAAGATACCGATGATACTGCTCGTACTCTATCCCCATTTCTTCGATGATGAATAAGCCGATTTCAAATATTACTGTCGGCGAAAACTCTTTCAATGATTTCCTCGCCCCCAGGAGCACCTTCAATTCGTGGCCATCTGTATCGATCTTTATCAGATCGAGCCTCTGAATTGATTTCTCTCTGACAAAATCATCTATGCTCCATGACGGAACTGAACCCGAGGATTTGACCGTCCCTTTGTGGATCGCATGATATTCAGCGGCCTTCCCATCCACTTTCCAGCTCGCATATGCCGTGAGATCACAGCGCTCACTCGAAATGTCAGAGAGATATGCATGGATGGGCACAATACGTGGAGAGAAAGAAGGATTCAACTGAATGTTTCGAAGTAGCTTCGAATAGGCATATTCAGTTGGTTCAAATGCATAGATCAAACCTGATGGCAGCTTTTGAGCCAGCTTCAACGCTACACTGCCGATATTTGCGCCAACGTCGAAAGCGACACCATCCGCTGGCAAGGAAAAGTACTTTGTATCCGTCACCCATGGTCGAAAGTCTCCGAGAACAAATATTGATAAGTCTATGCCTTCGCTTAAATCAAGCTCGAAGCGCACACCTTTCCGAGATACTAGCTGTCGGTCATTCCGATAGAGTATCTTAACCAATTTGTACAAGACTCTTCGCAATCAGAATCTTGATTTGGGTGAGAGGGAGACGATTCAACAAAGGAATTCGTTTTTCTGGTAGCATCTGGTACGCCTGATCTCTGCAATGGATGGGCAACGTGCGTCTATTCAGGCAACTAAGAAGAGACTGCACTACGGTTTTGGTTTTGAGAGAAACTCGCTAGCCCGCAAGTTGAGCTCGTGGATCCACAGGGCTTCCGGAGGTACAATTCCTGAAACGCGAATTTTCACCTTACCTATCTCCGGATCAGAGATCTGTGCCATGACTTGTCGTTCTTGAGACGAATTGGAAAACAGATCAATAACTTTTGAGTACAAGAGCTTCGTTCCCTTTCGGGTAGCGGTATTCGGAATTCCCACGAGATCGATCCTGAGCTGCTGGATACTGGGAGCCTCGCCCGGAATCTCGACCAGTCGCCAGCCAAAGCTAAGTGTCTTTTCGCCTTTCGCTCTTGAAACGTCAAGATCGATGACAAGTTCGTGATCGACAATGGCAGAATCGCCCTCCAACCGGAAACGGCGTGGGTATTGTTCCGAACCCGAGGTATAGTCCCATACTATCTTGCCCTTGATCACCTGGAGAGAGCCGTCAGCTGCAAGTTGGCTCGCATACTTTCGGAGTGAGAAATTTTCAGTACTCGAAAAATCGAATTCCCGGTGATCTGCCGATAATGGCACGAATGCCCTTACCGCGGCCTCAGAATAGTAGTACGGCAAGGTGCTCTCGGACCTCAAATCCTCAAATCTTCGAATGACCCACAATCCCTGTCGTCCACACCATTTGTCAACAGGCAGGTGCTCGGAAAATTCCACGCAAACGTGGTTCGGTTCCATCCCGAATGGAACCACTGAAGATTGGAGATAAAGCAATGCGTGTGCGCGCTCCTGGCCTTGCATGTTCCATAGAAAATCGCTCATTCCGCCAAAAAAAGCGACATACTCGGAGGCTTTCGCCCCTTGGTTTGTCCAACCGATTTTCTGGTATGCTTCGTTGACACCGGCAACCAGTTCCAAATCACCATCGTACCCGGCTGCCTGCAATTGCGAGCGCAAGGCCTTTAAGACTGGTGTCGTTGTCGGAATGGCAACAGGGGTAATGGACGATCGTAGCCAAGAACGATAGCCAACCACGCAGGAGCCAAAGACGAGAATCGCGATTGTGAGGACAACCCAACCACCAATTGCCGAACTGATCAATTGCGAAATGCGAGGGCTGTTCTTTGTCCATCGGTTCTGAGCCGACCGGCCAAAAACAAGTCTCTCTTTTTCGTTGTGCTTCACATCAAGTGTCTCGATGCGTGACATAGCAGCCAGCACCACAACCATCATAATATCAAGAGCGAAAAAGAATTGAGACCCCAGCCGGAAGCCGAGAGCATTGAGATACCATCGGGAAGCGACACGAATCCCTAATATTGACACATCGGCAACAGGTGTCAACGGAGGGCCCCAGGTGCCTCCAACAAGAAAGAGGGCACCCACGCCAACCCACCAGAACCAAGGGAAAACAAGTAACGAAGAATCGGGTCTGCGTTTGAAAAGAAGGAACAGGCTTGACACTGCGTAGGCGAGAATGACTAGTGCTTGGTATTCCGCAAAAATCGCGAGTACACCTCCAACGATCGCAATCGATACGGCGGCAAACTTCCGATTTCGATATAGGGCTTCCCCGACGAGCATCACCAGGATAATTCCCCAGATCAGCAATCGAATGTACGTATAGACTCTTTTTGGATGGAAGTAAGTGAAGCCAGCCAATTCCAGGGCGTGCGGAAATATGCGCTGGGCGTGATAATCGAAATACTTTACGTAGTTGCCTCTCGCAAGAATTGCATACTCTTCCTCCAACTGTGAGGCTGAAACATTATCAGTATGGAATTGTTTCTTGGCCGAATCTACGACACCCTGATACATTGCTCGTGTCCAAACTTGGTATTTAGGGTCGCTGGCTGCATAGAATGTGCTCGCTTCATGACCGGCGAGAGCCCATGATCCCGATATCACTCTCAGCGTCGACATCCAGAGAAAGGTCGGCATAGCAAAGAAAAGCAGCATGACGAGAAGCGCAACCACGCGTCTTTGCCATCGTATGTGACCGAGGACCACAAGAAATAGAATCGCCGGCAAAATGAATGGATTCATCAGTGGACGCGTCAATGAGGCACACGCTAGTAGAAAGCCGAAGGCTCCAAGAAAGGGGATGTGAAACGACCCTCGCAGCCCAAGAATGAAGCAGATCAGGGCGAGAAGATTGAGCATCATTCCTACGCTATCTGAGGACGAAACACCTATCCATAGGGCAGCGAAAGGATTGAAAACCATTAGCGCAATTGCCCCCGCGGCCGCAATCCGTCCAAGCATAGGCCTCAGAACAAGGTAGAGAGTGGAGGCGAGGGTCAGAAACCAAAGCAAGACAAATTTATGAAACAGAAGGACCCAAGGCCAGGGGGAACCTTTCTCCCCTCGAAACTCCCATATATGGATGCAAGCGATGCCGGACCTGAGGCTCTTATAAAGCATACATCCCCCTGTTTGATGACCCCGGGGAGGGCTTCGACACGAAGAGTATTTTCAGCGCACACCGGCCTTGCCGCCGGGAAAAGGAGAACGGCTATAAAAAAAAGGAGATACAA
>CAVUAC010000018.1:0-38697 GCA_963739335.1 uncultured Bacteroidota bacterium
CAACAATGTCAGCTCAGGCTTTGTGAGCACCAGATAATCGAACAACAGCGCGCGGCGAATCGAAACCGCATCAGCCTGTGTGAAGCTCTCTTTCATTTCTGGGCAGACGGTTGTGCGAGAGTTGTGGCTTTTGCATCAACAGAACCGAGCCTTCGCAGAATGTAACTGACGATCGAATCAGCCTCCGCTGGCTTCAGGCCCTGGTTGGGCATTGGAGGAAATGCAGGGTCCTTCTTGACGGGGTTCAGGACAAAGGTCATGATCTTGACTTTATTGCCCGCATACTTCGGGATCACATCCTTATAAGCGGGGCCGATCTTCTTCTGATCAAACAGATGACAAGCGGAACATCTCCCATTGTAGATATCCTCACCAGTCAGGACGACAGCAGCGACTCCTAATCTTGATCCCAGATCCTCCGTCTCCTGGTCATGCTGATAAGAGAGAACCGCGGCTTGTCCTTTGGTCGCATTGTAGAGGACGACCTGGTGATTGGCACTGAAAAGACCGAGTGCGAAAGCAAAAACGAACAGCGCCGAGGCCGAGTGCCGCGGTTGCGGCTCGCGGGCAAAGGCGTAAACAAATTGTGCAGACAGGAACAGCAATCCCGAGCGCGAGTCCAACAACTGCGTACAACGTACCGGAGAGCGAATCACTTGGCAGAGTGAACAATCCTGCGAGCACCAGTACCGGCAGTGCCAACAGGGAGCCAAGGATGAGCCGCAGGCAGATCTTGCGGACGAAATCGGCATACTCCTTCTCAAGAAGCCCTTCATCTTTTCGCCACCAAAAAAGGAAAAAGAGCACACCGACACCTGTTGCCCCTGCGGCAAGAGCAATGAACTCGAGGAACCGGACGTACACATCGGGCGAGACGAGCAGATCGATGAGGGAATCTATTTGCGCCCAATTCTCCGGATCGGGAGCAACGGCCATTGAAGAAGCGGTCAAAAAGGCCGCAACGATGGCAAGGACGACGCCGTACCGCCCAAATCGTAGATGAGCGCGCACATTCTCTGCGCTGTAGACCTCAAGCTCCGACAAGCTCGAGCCGCCGTGCTTCACCCTGTGCAGCGCTTCACGATAACCATTGAGAACCTCACCCAGCCGAAACGTGTACCTGTATGCGTACAGCAGCACGATCGCCGCAAGGATGGAGAGGAACCCGAGGCCTGAGGTGGTCACAGCAATGGAACTGGTGGACTGAAGAAGCTGAGCGTAGATAAAAACCAGCGCGAATGCCGGGATGAGCGCAAAAAACACTGGAACCGTCTTGTTGATGAGCGCGGTCTCAATGAGGTCTTTCGCAAACCGCACGTACAATGGATTTCCTTCTTTTCTCCCTTTCCGGTCGTAACGATACGACAAGAACGAAGTACCGAGCAGGAATCCCAAGTACGGATAGAGGACAACCGAGACCAGCGCTCCGATCAGGAGGAGCAGATGGTAGTGCTCAATGGATGTTGGGAATGCAAGACTCTTCAGAACGTCCATGGATAATCAGTACGCGAACAACTCATGAGATGGTGGACTATTTGCTCTGTGAAAAAAACGACTGATAGACTTTCGATTGCCTGAGCGAAACCGCTTTGTACCAGTTTTCGAAATCGAGCGAATCCTGTGAGACCACTTTTGTGTACATGTAGGCATGGCGCAGTCCGCAGTATTCCGCACACGCCACGTCATACGACGCCACCTTCGATGTCTTGAACCACATCTTGTTCTCCCGATTCGGTATAACGTCTTTCTTGATGCGGAACGCGGGGATATAGAGCGAGTGATTGACATCGAGCGAATGTAACGTAATCTTGATCGGTATGGAGACCGGCACATAGAGCGTGTCCGTGACCACCCCATTGGGGTACTCAAAGGTCCACTGCCACATGCGGGCCGTCGCGTTGATCGGGAATGCTCCGTCAGGGATCTTCGAGACCTGACGATATCCCTCCCACCCCATGTAGAACATCCCCATAAACAGCACCAGCGGGATGACCGTCCACGTAATCTCGAGCGGAATATTCCCTTCGATATTCGTCGGATATGGATTCTTTTCCCGGCGGTACCGGATGACGAAATACACCATCGTGATCAGGATTCCCAAGAGCACGAGGGAAGAGATCCCGACGATTGTCAGAAATGTCGTGTCAACGTAGTCGGAGAACGGTGATGCATTCTGGAACATAGTCGATGCCTTTTTACCGGAACGCGTAATCGAAGAACGTCAGCGAAATGAAAATGAGAAACGTCACGCCGGCGGCAAGGGCGAAGACCCGGAAGATCTTCTCCTCGAATTTTAGATGCATGAATACGCCAAGCACGAGAGCCGTCTTGATCGAAGCAATGGTGAGTGCCGTGACGATCACCCATCGCCCGATGTCAATGCCCGCGAGGGAAACCGTCGTGGCGGTGAGCATGACCAGGCCGACCCAAATCAGAATATAACGGGCATAGCTCACAACGTGAGTCCCTGCAACGTGTTGTACCGATCCTTCTTGATGTTCCATGGTGCCCGCCTAATGCAGGAGGTAGAAAAGTGGGAACAGAAAAATCCAGATGATATCAACGAGATGCCAGTAGAGCGCTCCAGCTTCAAGACGGACGTACGATCCCTGATGGATGGTCCCCTTCTTCATGAAGATCATCATCACGAACAAAACGACCATCCCGATGATGACGTGCAGCGCGTGCAGTCCCGTCATGACATAATAAAGACCAAAGTAGAGAATAACCCCTTGAGGCTTGTTCACGAGGTCAGGGGAGCCCGGATAGAGACCAAGGGCGAACTTGTGGTCCCACTCGAAATACTTGTTGACGAGGAATGCGAACGCCAGCAGGATCGTCATGCCGACGAGGAGCATCGACAGAGATTTCTTGCCTTCCTGGATCGCGGTGATGGACATCGCCACCGTCAGGCTGCTCGTGAGCAGGATGATCGTGTTGACGGTCCCGACAAGCCTGTCGAGCTCGTTTGCGGCAAGCTGGAATTCCGCCTGATGGCTGAACCGGTACACTGCATAAACGATAAACAACCCGCCGAAGAGGATGAGCTCTGTGAAGAGGAAGAGCCACATTCCCATCTTGGACCCGACATCATCTCGATGTGTGTGGCCGTGGGATACGGCCGTCGCAGCTTGAGTGCTCACGCCCCCTCCTGAACCGCTTTTTCATATTTGCTGTAGTCGTACGGACCCGTCGTCACGTGAGGGATCTCGTGGAAGTTCTCAAGCGGCGGTGGCGAAGGCACCTTCCACTCCAGGGTCTCACCACCCCACGGATTTGCCGTCGCCTTCTCCCCCTTCTCAGCGAAACGAGCAGGTTCACGACCATGACGATGATGCCGGTATAGAGGATCCACGATCCAACGGTCGCTATCTGATGAAGCGTTTGGAACTGCGGCAGATAGTCATAGTACCGGCGGGGCATCCCCACGTAGCCCAGTATGAAGAAGGGAAAGTACAGAAGATTGAATCCAACCGTCACAAGAAGCCAGGAGATGAAGGCCGGTTTCTTTTTGAACATCCTGCCGAACATTTTCGGAAACCAATAGTGCAAGGCAGCAAAGAGCCCGAATCCCGTTCCACCGAACATCACATAATGGAAGTGCCCGACCACAAAGTACGTGTCCGTCACGTGAATATTGACCGCCAGGGCGCCCGAGGATCAATCCGGTGAATCCACCGATGCAGAACTGGACAATGAACGAGAGAACAAAAAGCAGCGGCACCTCGAGTGCGATCGATCCCTTGTAGAGCGTTGCGATCCAGTTGAAGACCTTGATTGCGCTGGGTATGGAGACAAGGAATGTGAGGAGCGAGAAGACGAACATTCCCGTGTTGCTCATGCCGACCGTGAACATATGATGTGCCCACACGAGCGAGCCGACGAATGCAATCGCAAGACTTGAGAATGCAATGAACTTGTAGCCGAAGATCGTGCGCCGCGCAAAAACCGGCAAGAATCTCGGACACGACGCCAAGCCCCGGGAGAATCATGATGTAGACGGCGGGATGGGAGTAGATCCAGAAAAGATGCTGATAGAGAACCGGATCACCGCCGAGCGTTGGATCAAAGATCCCGACGCCGAACCAGCGCTCGATGCAAACAAGCAGCAGCGTGATCCCGATGATCGGCGTCGCAAGGATCTGGATCCACGCCGTCGCGTACAACGACCAGACGAACAGGGGCATCTTGAACCACGTCATTCCCGGCGCGCGCATCCGATGGATGGTCGTGATGAAGTTCAACCCTGTCAGGATGGATGAGAATCCAAGGATGAACGCTGCCATCAAAGCCGGCATAACATTGGTCGAAGTGCGAACGCTGTACGGCACGTAGAACGTCCACCCGGTATCAGCCGCACCGCCCGGCAAGAAGACGGAAACGAGTGCCAGTCACACCACCGATGATAAAAAGCCACCATGAGAGAAGGTTGAGGCGGGGGAAAGAAGACGTCCTTCGCGCCGATCATGATCGGCATCAGAAAATTCCCAAACACAGCCGGCAGCCCGGGAATGATGAAGAGGAAAATCATCATGATTCCGTGGAGCGTGAAAAACGTGTTGTACGTCTGCGGCTCCACGATCGTCTTTCCGGGTGTAAGCATCTCCAACCGCATCAGCACACCCAGGGTAGCCGCCGTGAGGAAGAAGAACAGCAATCTCATAAGGTACAAGAAGGCCGATGCGTTTGTGATCGGTGCTCAGGATCCACGCAAGAATCCCTTTGTGCTTCGTTGGCGCGTGATAGAAATCGGGCTCCATGACCTCAGGGACAACAGCAACTGTTGCCATACCACAATTACCTTTCGAGTTGCTTCTTCTTTGGTCTGACAAGAAACACGAACACAAAAATCGCAACCAACCCGATCACCACGAGGGCGGCAATACGGAGAATATTCAGAGTGTACATATGCGACTCGGGATCGTAGCTGTAGCAGAAAGCCATCACTTTTGCGATCGTCGGCCCCACCTTCCCGGTGGAGGCTTCGTAAATCGCCATTTTCACGTCAAAGGGAAGATATTGAATGCCGTTGATGTAACGGGTGATCTTCCCTTCGGGCGAGACAACGATGAGGGCTCCAGCATGCACGTAGTCATTGCCGCTCCGCATGAAGTAGAATCCTGCCCCATCCGTAAGCCTCTGGATGCTGAGGCTATCACCGGTGAAGAACCGCCATCCATTTGGATCGACGCGTTTGCCGATCAGATCAAGATAGTTCTCCTTCTTGGCGGCAGCAATCTCAGGCTTTTCCCTGTGGTCGAAACTGACCGTGAGGATCTGATAGTCCTTCCCCAGCTCGAGATCCATCTTCTCGACGATCTTCGACAGCTCCGTGAGCAGCGGGCTGCAAATTCCTGGACACCGGTAGTACACAAAGGTGAAAATCGTCGGCTTGTTCATGAAGCTCTTCAACTGAACAAGTTGGCCGCTCTCATCATACAACTCGACATCGAGCGGAATGTCCTGCCCGAGCTTCTCTTGGATGCCAACCTTTGGTGGAGCTTGCTGCTGTGCTCTCACATCACCGCGAACAGCCACGAAGAGTAGCACACAGCACAAAATGAACGTCCGCATACCTATCCCTTTCTCTCCCTCAACGCGCTCACAAACTGATAGAGCGCCGACCACTGAGCAGCGTTGAGCTGCACAACTTCAGGTCTCAAACCAATCTGAATTGGGTCTGCTGAAACGACTTTCATGAACTGGTTGAGGCTCCCCAACGAAGAACCATTCTGCACCAGAGCCGTAAGCACCTTCTGCTTGTCGTTCGCAAGCCGGGTGAAAAGGGCCTCACCTGCACTTTCCGGTGCACGAGAGATCGTTGCAGCAAGCGCTTTGACGTGAGCAACCGAAAGGTCGCCTTCATGCACGATGATCTCTTCTGCCTTCTTCACGGGGATTTGCCCCGGGGTGTCACTCCCCCTGGAAAGCTGATACGCCGCCTCCAGGCCTTGCAAGTCCTGTGGCGCATCGACGGGATGCCCGGCTGTAAATGAACGCACGTAGTGAATCAGCGCAAATCTGTCCGCGGGAGGTAAGTAGCTGAAGGAGGCCATCCCGTTCCTGACGATCCCATCCTGCAGCGTCTTATAGATCTGAGAGATCTTGGTCCGTTTGTCCAGCCCTGCAAAGTGCGGAAGTTCCTCGGCTTTGGATTCATTGACAGGGACGCCGGACCATTCCCCTCTCCGTTGTCTCCGTGACATGATGAGCAATTCGCTTTGAACAAATCCTTCCCCTTCTGGAGGAGTTCAGCTGTCGGGATCGAAATCTTCATGACATCGACGGGAGGCAGCACACGAGGAGACTGCAACGGAATATCCTGAACGAAGGCCGAGGAATCCTTGAGAACCACGGGTGTCACATTGTTCTTACCGATGACCGTCAGGTTGCTGAGGTACGAGATCCCGAGGCCGACAAGGATGATGATAAAATAGACATAGGAATAGCCAAAGAGCTTGTAGGGCTTCCTCATCAAATCCTTGAAATCCGTTTCAGCTTTCAGGTCCGGCTTATGATCCATAGACATCATTCACAATTACAGTCGGAAGTTCAGTCCGCGTTCGAGCTTGGGATCACCAATCGGGACGAGGTTGTTCCGTTTGACTTTGTACGAAAGCACGATGATCGCCAGGCCAACAAGAAGAGCCGGGAAGCCCAGCTCGGTCCAGGTCAACGGCACACCCTGGCTGTACGTCGGCATCACCAACCAATAGAGATCGAGCAGATGAGCGAACAAAATCCATATCGCCATAAGTTTCAACCGCTTGAGATCCATTTTTGAATCTTGCGTGAGCAACGCAAAGTACGGCACCGCGAAGTGAACCAGAATCAGAAGAACCGAAACATATTCCCAGCCATTTTTCCAGCGAGCCATGAACCAGATCGTTTCTTCAGGGATGTTCGCATACCAGATGAGGAGGAATTGGCTGAACGCGATATAAGCCCAGAAATTAATGAATGCGAACATCAACGCCCCGAGGCTGTAGAAGCTGTCCCGCTGGAGCTCTGGCAGGTAGCCCGTTTCACAGAACTTGACAATGACATAGGTCGTTGCCGCAAGCGCCGCGAGAACCGTGCCGGCGAAGTAGTAGACGCCGAAGATTGTCGAATACCAGCCCGGTTCGAGGCTCATCGCCCAGTCGATGGCCGTCAGGCTCAGCGAGATGGCAAACACTGGCATGAAAACAGCGGAAAGCCTGATGTTCTTGGTCGTCAGCCTCTGGTCCTTTGTAGAATCCTGTTTCGTCGAGTTCCTTGTGAAGACATAGTAGAAAAGGCTCCAAAGCACGACGATCACGACGAACCGAATGATGAAGAAGCTGACGTTGAGATAGGGAGACTTCCCTGCGAGGATCTTATCCGCTGCCACCACTTCCTGGTGAGTCCAGTGGTACAGGTCTTCGAGATGGAAGAACATCGGGAGAGCGACCAGCGGAAGGAGGATAACGAGTGCCCCGAGGAATTCGTTCACCCGCCGCATCGGCACACTCCAGACAGCGCCACCGATGTACTCCAGGGCCACAAGGAATATGCAGCCAGCAGCGACGCTCACCATGAACAAGAAACCGATAATGTTATCGAACGCCATGCGCTTCGGATCGAGCGCGTAACCCGCCCCCGCGATGGCAATGCCAGCGACAAGAAGGATCCAGCCGAGCCGGGTCACGTTGCCAGGCAGCTCCTTCTTCCATCCCTCAACAGATACGGGGTTGTTCATTTCAAATCAGACTCCTTTGCGTTGTGGGCTCGCTGCAATACTCGGATGTACTGAATGATTGCCCAACGGTCCTCCCGCGAAACTTGTGCGGCATAGGACGGCATCACGTTCTGTCCCTCAGTGATGACGTGATAAATGTTTCCGTCCGGCCAATTCCGCACCTTGTCCGAATGCAGCGTCGGCGGATTGGGGAATTGTCCCTGCAAACGGCTGTCCCCTCGTCCGAAATTACCGTGGCACGGACTGCAATACGTCAGGAATTTCGCTTTGCCTCTCTCGATCACTTCCTTCGTGGGAAGGAGCGGATTAATCAGATTCTTGCCAGCTTCATCCGGTTTTCCTTTGTATGGATAGGGCAGAAAACCCCTCGCGACAGTGCCCTCGACGGGGCGACGCATGCCAATTCCATCTTTGAAAAGATCACTCGGCCTCTGAGCCTTCTGCTTCGCTTGTGTGCTCATCCATGAGAACGGCTCCATAAAGAGGATTTTATTGAACGTCACGTACGTTGCTCCAGAAACAACGACTGCTGTAATGGCAAGGACACCGAGGAACTTCGGATCAAAGATCCTTTGGCCGTGGTCAAGTTCCTCAAGGTCAAAAAAGACAGGCGCGATCTCCTTGCCGCCGACGTGCTTCAGTAGCTCCCTGACCTGTTGCTCGTTGAAGTTCGGATCGTCGGCCTGGATGCAGATTCCAAACTTGTCCGAAGAGACTTTCTTCATATACGGCGTGTCGTGCAGCGGGTGACTGACGTTAGGGAACTTGAAATAGAGCACAATCATCGTGACAACGGAAAGCACCGACGCCAGCAGAACGGTAATCTCGAATGCCACGGGCACAAACGCAGGCCACGACCAGAACGGCTTTCCGCCGATGACGAGCGGGTATTCGACCAGCGTCACCCAACTCATCAACCCAACCGCGGAGACTGCTCCTAACAAGCCGAAGACCAGAGCGAAGACACCCAGGCGAGATTGCTTCAGGCCCATCGCCTTGTCCATCCCGTGGACCGGATACGGCGTATTGACGTCGAAGCGAGTGTATCCCGCGCCCCTCGTCTCATGCGCTGCATGGATGATCTCGTCCGGCGAATCAAAAAGCGCCGTGATCGCAAACAAGTGTCTATCTTTCATGATGACCGTTCATCATCCTGTGGTGCGTCGGTTGACCGCCTTCGATGACCGCTTTCGACTCGCTGATCGACACGACAGGCAAGACCCGCACGAAAATCAAGATCAGCGTGAAGAAGAGTCCGAAGCTGCCAAGAAGAATGCCTCCGTCATATAATGTCGGCGTGTAATGACCCCAGCTCGACGGCAGAAAATCGCGGGAAAGCGAGGTCACCACGATTACAAATCGCTCAAACCACATTCCTATGTTCACAAAGATGCCGATGGCAAACATCACCGGAATGGATCGGCGGATCTTCTTGAACCAGAAAAGCTGCGGGAAAATCACGTTGCAGCTCACCATAATCCAGTAAGCCCAGGCATAAGGTCCGAGCGCCCGGTTCAGGAACACGAACCGCTCAAACTGGTTGCCGCTGTACCATGCCATGAAGAATTCCATCGCATAAGCGTATCCAACCATCGAGCCGGTCACAATCATCACTTTGTTCATCTTCTCGAGATGATCGAGGGTGATGATGTGTTTCAGCTTGAACGCCTGCCGAACGAAAATCAACACGTTTTGTACCATTGCAAAGCCGGAAAACACCGCCCCTGCAACGAAATACGGAGGGAAAATCGTCGTGTGCCATCCCGGGATCACTGATACTGCAAAGTCAAAACTGACGATCGTGTGGACAGATAGAACTAACGGCGTCGCGAATCCCGCCAAAATGAGATACGCCCGCTCATAGTGCTGCCAGTGTCTGTTGGAGTGCCTCCATCCAAGACTGAAGATCGAATAAATCGTCTTCTTGATCTTGCTGGTCGTCCTGTCACGCAGCGTGGCAAGGTCAGGAATCAAACCGACATACCAGAACACGAGAGAGACGGTGAAGTACGTCGAGACCGCAAAGACGTCCCACAGCAGCGGAGAGGTGAAATTGACCCACAAGCCATGCTGGTTCGGATATGGCGTCAGATATATCGGCAACCACGGACGCCCGGTGTGCAGCAGGGGAAATAATCCGGCGCACATTACCGCAAAGATGGTCATCGCCTCCGCAAACCGTGCGATGCCAGTTCTCCACCGTTGCCGCAGGAGGAACAGGATTGCCGAGATAAGCGTCCCGGCGTGTCCGATACCAACCCAGAACACGAAATTGACGATGTCAAAGCCCCAGGAGACGGGTTGATTCACACCCCAGAGCCCGAGGCCTTTGTAAACGGTCATGCAGACGCAGAACGCACCGATCGAAAGAAACGAGAGCGTGACGCTGAAGGCAATCCACCATGTCCGGGAAGGGAACTGATCGAGCGGCGCCGCGATGGTTGCGTCAAGCTCGGCGGGCTTCGGTCTTCCCTCGACAACCGGGAGTTCGCGAGTATAGTCGATTGCAGCAGTGCTCACGTCGGGCTCTCCGAATGGATGTTGCGCAGTTTCGCGAGGTAGGTCACATTTGGCCGTGCGTTGGTCTCTTCGAGAACGTGATGACCAAGATCGTGATGACGATAGATCGAGACCTCAGACTTTGGATCGTTCATATCGCCGAAGACGATCGCGGTCGCCGGACATGCTTCCTGGCATGCGGTCTTGACATCGCTCCCCTTCAATGGATGCCCCTGCTCCGCCGCGTGCTGTCGCGCCTCCATGATTCGCTGGATACAAAACGTGCACTTCTCCATGACGCCACGCGATCGGACAGTCACTTCCGGATTGTGCATCAGGTTCACCGGCTCCTGGTCGTAGTAACCCTCGGCAAGGTTGTCCCTCCAGTTGAAGAAGTTGAAACGACGCACTTTGTACGGACAATTGTTGGAGCAGTACTTCGTGCCGACACAGCGGTTGTAGACCATTTGATTCAGGCCGTCGGGACTATGGTTCGTCGCCACAACCGGGCAGACATTCTCACACGGCGCGTTGTCGCAGTGCTGACACAGCATCGGCTGATGACTGGGCGTTGGACTCTCCGATGTGCCGGCATAGTACCGATCGATGCGGATCCACTGCATCTCCCTCCCCCTCTGAACCTGCTCTTTTCCAACGACCGGCACGTTATTCTCGACATTGCAGCCAGCGACGCAGGCGTTACAGCCGATACACTTGTTGAGGTCGATGGCCATCGCCCATTTCACGCCGTTATACTCAACCTCCTTGGCAATGCTGAAGAGCTCTTTCTTCTCGTGATGAAGGAAGTGAGGATCTTTCTCGTATTGAAGGAGCGTACCCTCCCGGATGATTTCGCGCTTCACGTGGAGATCTTTCACGAATGCGTCATCAAGGGAGTGATGTTCCTGCGTCGTGACCAGTTCATATCGTCCTGAAGCCTTCGCGAGCTTTGCCCCCGAGATGATTCTCGCACCCAAAAACGTCGACCTGGAGAGCAGGACGTTGACATCGACACCGACTTCAGATCCGATTGGACCGGCATTGGTGCGACCGTATCCCAGTTCGACTGAAATGTAACCGTCAGCCTGACCTGGCTGGACGAAGACCGGAACGACCTGTTTGCCGTGCGGCAATGAGATCTCCATCCTGTCGTTGCTATCAACGCCAAGCTCTTTGGCCGTTTTTGTTGAGATGGCAGCGTAGTTGTCCCAAACGACTTTCGAGATGGGGTGAGGAAGTTCCTGGAGCCATCCGTTGTTGGCATAGGTGCCGTCACCAACAAAGTAATTCTGCGTAAGACCGATGACATATCCCTGTGACCCGGACGGGGCAACAGAAGCGAGGGCATTGCTATTGATGCGATAGTCACCCCTGGCTTGCTCATCGACCGTGATGACACCATCATGCAGCGCCGCGTACCAAAAAGCCTTGAAGTCCACCCTTCTATTGAGCGTGGGGAAAATGGACTTTTCCCAGTCGCCCATCAGGTACTCGTGGTAGATCGTTTCTTTGTAGGAGTCTTTCCCCTGAATCCAGGTAAGCAAGACTGCTTCGTGCTGACGGGTGTCATAAAGAGGTGCAATCAAGGGCTGTTGGAACGAATAGACGCCGGTGCGTACCCTGTAATCCCCCCAGGACTCGAGGGCGTGGCTGGCGGGGAGAACGTACGCGCAGTATCGCGACGTTTCGTCATTCGCTTCAACAAGGCTGATACTGACGGGAACGCTCTTCAATGCATCCTCATAACCGAATTCTTTCGGCAAGTGAAAGACGGGGTTCGTGCCGAGGTGCACGACGACGCCCACGCGCCCTGATTTCATGCCTGCGACGAGAGTCTCTATCTCAGTCGCGGTCGAATGCCGCAGGTACGTGACCGTCTTGTCCGCTCCGTAAAGAGCGTTGTTTCCGAGCAAGTCGTTGAGATAGTTTACGGCAAGGTGGACCTCCAGTGGAAGAACATCGCCCGCGAGGACGATGGAACGACCAGCGTGGGCTATGAGGTCGTCAACAAGGTGCTTGAGAATTTCGCGGGAGAGAGAATGTTGATCGGCAAACTGCTCGAGCCTCACACCGCTCGTCTGTGCAACAGCGGGCAGTTTCGGGGCTCCTTTCTTTCGGGCGACGGCGACTTCACTGATGAGTGCCAGCACGAAACCCAGTTGTTCATCCGGCCGTAGCCGTAGTCGATAGTCGGCATTTGCTCCCGTGAGGCTCATCGATCCTTCAACCGAATACAACCGATTGAAGTCTTTCGTCTTCGTGATGTCCCGGCCGTTGGTGAACTGTCGGATTTTCTCGACCGCCATTCCTTCCTTCCCAAGAAAATCTGATTCCAGTGCCAGAACGATTTTTGCCTTCTCAAGGTCGATCGACGGAAGCTCGCTTGACCCATAGCACAGCTCCCACGCACGCCGGCGCTCTGCATCGTTGAAGAAATCATAGACATAGATGCGAGTCGTCGGGTATTTTGCCTGAAAATCGGATAGCACCTTTGCGGCTGTCGGAGAGTGCACCGAATGCCCGATGAGGGCAATCTCCTTCGAAGACTTTGAATACTCATCCAGAAGTCGAATGATCTCCGCGTCAGCCTGTTTCCATGTCAGCGTGCCGGACTTGCCCGAGGAGCTGCCAAACTCGGGACCACGCAGCCTGTTCGGATCATACAGATTCAACACGCTCGCTTGTCCGGTCGGGCAGATTTTCCCCTGATTGATTGGATGGTCGGGGTTGCCGTCAATTTTGATCGGGCGTCCCTCCCGCGTCTTGACGAGAATACCGCATGCCTGTGCACATCCATTGCAAGTGGAGGCATAGAAGTTCGGCACGCCGGGAGTGACCTCTTCCGGTTTTTTCGTGTATGGAACAATTTCTCCACGATCCCGATAGTTGCTGCATCCGGCTGCAGCGAACGCAGCCGACGCGGTAAGCAGCGCCAGGAACTGTTTCCGCGACATCGCCGAGAGCTGAGAAAGCTCGAAATCGTCTGTGACTCCGGCCATGAACTCGTTGGCCTTCACCTCACTGACGGAGTCCTTTTCGTGCAACTCGCGCAAGCTCTTCCAGTATCTCGAATCATTCGACATGCGACTTGGAGCCTTCCTTGGTTCTCGGAACAGCGTAGGGGTTGACACTGATCTTGACCGGTTTCTCCTCTTTACTCGCCAGAGCACGGGAACTGAGCAGACGCTGCAACCAGCTGCCTCCAACAAGTCCTCCCCCCACTGCCGCGAGGAGCTGTCCAAAAAATGCTCGGCGCCGTGGACGAGGAGCGGTGTTTTGTTTCGACATTTCACTCATAGGAGTGTCCATTCGTTCGATCTTATCGGTGACACGTGCTGCAGTTATCAGGAGCCTTCTTGATGCCCGGCACGTTGCTCAAAATCTCCGGCGCGTTGCGATGACACTTCAGACACGCAGCCATGGTGAACTCCGACACCTGGTTTACAACATCCATCGCTTCGACCTGACCATGGCAATTGACGCAATCGATGCCTCTGTTGACGTGAGCGCTATGATTGAAATAGGCATAGTCGGGCACCTTATGCACACGTTTCCAGGGCAGCGCAACGCCTTCCTCATAGTATTTTGTCAGCTTAATAATCTCAGGTCGGTTCTTGCGGGCAACGGTGTGACAATTCATGCAGATCGAGACAGCAGGGACAGTGGCGTGGGGAGATGAAGTCACTGCCGTATGACAGTATTTACAGTCGATTCGCATTATCCCCGCGTGGAGCTTGTGCGAGAAAGCGACAGGTTGAATCGGAGCATAGCCCACGCCATCTCGTTCAGCACGAGAGATGAAGTAAGTGGCAGTGAACGAGACTGCTGCAACAAACACGACGATGGGGAGCCGAACGCGCAGCGTGTAGTCAAGCAGTGATTTCTTCATGCATCAGCTCGTGTGGCACTCTTCGATGGAATGGGAGGAAGTCAAGAAAGGCCTCTGTTCATTGGAGAGTTCTACTCCAATCCTCAGGAAAGCCGCTCCAATGCAGAAAAACATACCAAATACTAAGAAAAGTTCCTCTCCGATGCAAATAGTTTACGCCTCGGATGGAGATCACCCTCGGCCGTGACCCGAGAATCCTCCGGGCCATGGCGTGACCATCGAAGACGAACAAAGATCATCGTTGGCTCTTGTCCCAAATAGTTACAGCGACCACGAGTCGACCGCCTTGAACTTCCTGCATGAGAGTGGTATTTTGTCCAACAGACCCTTCCGATCTTCATTCGAAAAGCGAATCTACTAGCTCTATGACGGTTGCCACAGACATCAGGACGGACGTGCAATGCTTCCATTGCGGCACTCCGGCCGGCGGTTCCGGCATCGAGCATGATGGGAAGGTCTTTTGCTGCGCAGGCTGCAGGGCTGTGTATCAGATCCTCTCAGAAAGCCAGCTCTGCCGGTACTATGAGTTTGACCAATCTCCCGGCCTCACCCCGGCCTTGAGGTCAGCGACCCGCTTCGAGTTTCTCGATGACTCGCTCCTGAGCCAGCAGCTGATCGATTTCTCAGACGACTCAGCGACGGTTATCACCTTTTCGATTCCTCAGATTCACTGCAGCTCCTGTATCTGGCTGCTCGAAAACCTGCACAAACTCGATCGAGGGATTGCATTCTCACGTGTGGACTTCCTGAAGAAGTCACTTCTCATCCGCTTTTCGCGGGATCAGACGAGTCTTCGAAAGATCGTCACGCTCCTCGCGTCCCTCGGCTACGAACCCGAACTTAGTCTCGGCAGCATCAAGAAGAAACCGGCGCAGTCTGCAAACCGGAGCCTCTATATCAAAGTCGGTGTGGCGGCTTTTTCTTTCGGCAACATCATGCTTTTCAGCCTGCCGGAGTATTTTGCCGGATCGAGGGCAGACTTCTCTTCGCGCAACCTGTTTGGTATCATCAACCTCGTTCTTGCCTTACCCGCAGTTCTCTACAGTAGTTCACTTTTCTATTTGTCTGCTCTGCATGGAATCAGGAAGCGAGTCATCAACATTGACGTCCCGATCGCGATGGGGATCGCAGTTGTTTTCGTGAGAAGCGCAGTTGAAGTTCTGGCAGGAATCGGACCCGGATACTTCGATTCTCTTGCCGGACTCATTTTCTTTCTTCTCATTGGACGACTGTTCCAAAGCAAGACGTATGAGGGTCTCGATTTTGAGCGACAATGTGATTCGTATTTTCCGCTTGCGGCGGCTGTGAAAAAAAACGGGAGAGAAACCACAGTTCAGATTGGCTCGCTAAGACCCGGCGACCGCATCGTTGTTCGCAACAATGAGATCATTCCAGCAGACGCCGTCGTTATGAAAGGGACTGCAAGAGTTGACTATAGCTTTGTCACCGGGGAACATCATTCGGTTTTGAAAGAGGTTGGTGACCTGGTGTATGCCGGCGGAAAGCAGGCAGGATCGACGGTGGAACTTGAGGCAGTCAAGGAGGTGTCGGAGAGTAAACTCGTTCAATTGTGGAACGATTTTGGCGCTTCTGAGAGAGCCAAATCGAGACTGCTGACGCTCTCAACGACAATCGGGAAGTATTTCACGATTGGCATTCTTTTGATAGCAGTAGTGACAGCGTTTGCATGGTGGTTTATCAATCCATCACGCCTGCTTGACGCAGTTACTGCCATTCTGATCGTTGCCTGCCCTTGTGCGCTTGCGCTCGCTGCGCCATTTGCGTTCGGCACCGCGATGCGAGTTCTGGGAAAACGAGGATTGTATTTGAAGAACACAAACGTCGTTGAATCATTGGCAAAAGTCGACACAATTGTATTTGACAAAACCGGAACTCTCACACAAACGGCCCAGTCCTCTATACGCTTTACCGGTGAGCCGCTCAACGATCACGATCGTCTGTCAATTGCTTCGATCGCGCGCAGTTCCACACATCCACTGAGCCGCACCATCTACGAGCATCTCACGGTGAGCGAGGTATTGAACCTCGCCGCCTATGAGGAAATCGAGGGGGGAGGTATCCGCGGTCGTATTGATGGTCGCCTTGTCCAGCTTGGCTCTGCGGAATTCGTGGATGCTCCGGAAGGAAGAGAGAACTCCGATGTCCGGCGCACCAAGGTGTATGCGGCCATCGATGGCCGGGTTCTTGGGCGTTTCGAGTTCGGGAACACGTACCGCGGTGGATTGGAGGAAGTCCTGACCGACCTTGGCCGCAAGCGGTCGCTGATGATGCTTTCAGGGGACGGTAACAGCGAGGAGCAGCGGCTGCGAGAACTCTATCCGGGTTTTGAGGAAATGCGCTTCGATCAAAGCCCCGCAGACAAGCTCGCATGTATCCGACAGATGCAGGACGCCGGCCGCAACGTTCTCATGATCGGAGACGGGCTGAACGACGCAGGGGCACTGTGGCAGAGCGATGTCGCCATTGCTGTGACCGAAGGAATCAATACTTTCTCGCCTGCGTGCGATGCTATCCTTGACGCCTCGATGTTCAACAGGCTTGCTCGCTTCATTGAGTTTGCTTCTTCGAGCTTGCACGTGGTCTATTGGAGCTTTGCCCTATCGATTCTCTACAATGCTGTCGGGTTGTGGTTCGCCGTCCAGGGAGCTCTCTCACCTGTTCTGGCAGCCATTTTGATGCCTTTGAGCTCGATATCCGTCGTCCTCTTCTCTACGACGGTCACACGCTCTCTCGCAAAACAGAAGGGTATCCTCTGATGTCTGTCATCTGGATTCTTGTCGGATTCAGCGTCGCGGTCGCCATAGGATTTCTCGTTGCATTCATCTGGGCTGTCCGGACCGGTCAGTACCGATGACAAGTACACGCCCTCCGTGAGAATTCTCTTTGAGGAAGAGCATAAAACCAGTACTTTCAGCCAGGAAACCAAGAACACAGAAGAAGGATCCTCCTCGAATGGAGATGGTAACGATCAGGTACGATAACAAGATCGCGCGGAACTTCGCCATCGCGACCGCAGCCTGGGGAGCTGTCGGCATGCTCGTCGGGCTGATCATTGCGCTTGAGATGTTCGAACCGGCGGTGAACGCGAAGCTTCAGTTTATCACGTTTGGTCGCATCCGGCCCTTGCACACGAACGCCGTGATTTTCGCATTCGTCGGCAATGGTATTTTCATGGGCCTCTATTATTCCTTGCAGCGGCTCTGCAAAGCACGCATGTTCAGCGACATCCTTAGCAAAATTCACTTCTGGGGGTGGCAAGCCATCATCGTGTCAGCAGCCCTCACGTTGCCACTGGGATTCACGACGGGTAAAGAATACGCAGAACTTGAATGGCCCATCGACATCGCCATCACGCTGATCTGGGTCGTGTTTGCGATCAACGTCTTTGGAACCATCATCAAGCGACGGGAGAAACACATGTACGTGGCAATCTGGTTCTATCTTGCCACGATCGTCACCGTTGCGGTCCTTCACATCGTGAATTCGATCGAATTGCCGGTCTCGTTTCTCAAGAGCTATCCAGTCTACGCAGGCGTTCAGGACGCACTCGTACAGTGGTGGTATGGACACAACGCCGTGGCATTCTTCCTGACGACTCCATACCTCGGTCTGATGTACTACTTCCTCCCAAAAGCTGCAGACCGGCCTGTGTATTCATATCGGCTCTCGATCATTCACTTCTGGTCACTGATCTTCATCTACATCTGGGCGGGTCCTCACCACCTCCTCTACACCGCGCTGCCCGACTGGGCCCAGTCGCTCGGAACTGTTTTTTCCATCATGCTTCTCGCTCCTTCCTGGGGCGGTGCGATCAACGGACTGCTGACGCTCCGCGGGGCCTGGGACAAAGTGCGTGAGGATGCCGTGCTGAAGTTCATGGCGGTTGCGGTTACTGCCTACGGCATGGCAACATTCGAGGGTCCGATGTTGGCGCTCAAGAACGTGAACGCGATTTCCCATTACACAGACTGGACGATTTCGCATGTTCACATCGGAGCGCTCGGCTGGAACGGATTCCTGACCTTCGGAATCCTGTACTGGCTGATTCCAAGGATGTGGAACACCAAGCTCTTCTCCAGCAAGCTGGCGAATCTTCATTTCTGGCTCGGAACGCTTGGAATCGTGTTCTACGCAAGTGCCCTGTACTGGGCCGGCATCACGCAATCACTGATGTGGAAGCAGTTCACGCCGTTTGGCGTGCTCCAGTACCCCAATTTCCTCGAAACGGTGCTGCAGATACTGCCGTTCTACATGATTCGTGCATTCGGCGGAGGGTTGTATCTGACTGGCGTCCTCCTTATGATCTATAATCTTCTGCGGACGGCGCGGCAAGGTCACTTCGTCGCCGAAGATGAAGTCCAGGTGCCCGCCCGCTGGGAGGAGGGACCACCAACAAAGCAGAACAGACACCGATGGCTCGAGAAACGGCCGGTCCAGTTTGCTCTCCTCGCCACGGTTGTCATCCTGATCGGCGGCTTGGTTGAGCTCATTCCGACGTTCCTCATCAAGTCCAACATTCCGACGATCGCCTCGGTGAAGCCGTACACGCCGCTGGAGCTACAGGGGCGTGACATCTACGTTCGAGAAGGATGCTATACCTGTCACTCTCAGATGGTTAGACCGTTCCGATCAGAAACTGAGCGCTACGGTGAGTACTCCAAATCCGGCGAGTTTGTCTATGACCATCCGTTCCAGTGGGGATCGAAGCGCACGGGACCGGACCTGCACCGCGTCGGCAAAAAATATCCAAACCTCTGGCATTTTATGCACATGGAGGATCCACGCTCGGTCTCGCCGGGCTCGATCATGCCTGCCTACCCCTGGCTCGACACGCAAAGTATCGATACGTCGATTGTTGAAGCAAAAATTCGGGCGATGCAAAAACTCGGTGTTCCCTATCCCAAAGATTATGACAGGATCGCTCTCGCAGATATGAAGGCGCAGGCAGCCCGGATCGCCGAAGACCTTCAGAAACAGGATGCACCGGCAGATCCCGACAAAGAAATCATCGCCGTGATCGCCTACCTGCAACGACTGGGAACCGACATCGCGGCTCAACGCTGAGGAAGGGAAAACGACATGTTCTCAGAATATCTCCAAGCTATTGAGGGAATCGGAACGTATCCTCTCCTCTCGTTGCTTGTTTTCATACCGTTTTTCATCGGAGTGCTCGTTCACGTCGTCCGCATGAAGAAAGAGGACGCCGACCACATGAGCCAGTTACCTTTGAACTGATTGTGAACGCAACAAGACCATAGGTGTAGCCGTGAACAGCGTTTACTACATTTTGAATAAATGCCGTTTCAACCATCTGCTTCTCACGTTAGCGCTCGTTGTGCTGAACCTTGGTGTCGCTCAGGCACAGGCTCAGGCTCCAGACCGCGGAACCGAGGCGGCTCTGATCTTCACCGGCATCCTGACGGCGTTCTTTGTTATCCTGACGTTCTTCATCATTTTCGTGCTCGACGGCAACATCGAGCCATTGCTCCGTGCTCTCAAGACAGTGTACGCCTCCGTCGCCCCAAAGGCGTCGGCAAAGGCAATTCTTCTGGAAGAGGATCACGATGGCATTAAGGAGCTGGACAACAGAGTACCGCCATGGTTCAACTATCTCTTCGGTGGCACGATCGTCTTCGGTGCATTCTATTTCCTCAGCTATCACGTCTGGCAGTCAAGCCCGCTCCCGCAGGCTGAGTACGCGGAAGAAATGGCAGCGGCCGATCTCTCACGCCGTGTCAGAATGGCCTCAGAAGGCACCATCAATGAGGACGAGCTCACTACGCTCAAGGATGATGCCTCCATCAAAACGGGACAGGAAAGGTTCCTGAAGAATTGCGTGAGCTGCCACGGCTCAAAGGGCGAAGGAATCGTGGGACCAAACTTGACCGACCAATATTGGATCCATGGCGGCGGTATCAGGAACGTCTATGCAACCATCAAGAACGGTGTGCCCGAAAAAGGGATGATCAGCTGGAAGCTTGTCTTCACGCCAAAGGAGATCCAGCAGATCGCCAGCTACGTTCTGTCGCTGCAGGGGACCAGCCCACCTAACGCCAAGAAGCCAGAAGGTCAGCTCTACGTCGAGCCCAAACCTCAGGCAACGAACACCACAAAGGTCCCCGGTCAGTCGTAGTATCATCATGGACGAAAAGCTCATCCCAGGCAGTTCACCTGAGCCCTCCTTTCGCGATCATCTCGGGATTGTCTCAGACGAGGGAAAGCGCAAGTGGATCTATCCGAAGGCTCCAGGCGGCAGATTCCACACTGCCCGACTGATCGCCAGCTGGCTCCTCCTCGCCATCCTGTTCGGAGTGCCCTTCGTGCGTGTCCAGGGACATCCGTTTATGCTGTTCGACATCACGGAGCGGAAGTTCATCATCCTGGGGATGATATTCGGTCCGCATGACTTCTTCCTCCTTGCCCTGGCAACGATCACTTCCATCGTCTTCATCTTCCTTTTCACGGTTGTTTTCGGACGCCTTTTTTGCGGCTGGGTATGTCCCCAGACAGTTTTCATGGAGATGGTGTTCCGAAAGATCGACTACTGGATCGAAGGCGGACCCCGTGAGCAGCGGTTACTCAACGAATCTCCCTGGACGGGCAAGAAGTTCCGCAAGAAGACGCTGAAGCATCTCCTCTACTTTGCGCTCTCGTTCCTCATCGCGAACGCGCTGCTGGCATGGGTCATCGGCACGGAGAAACTTTTCAGCATCATCTCTGATCCCCCCTCACAGCACCTCGCAGGGCTCACCGCCATAATGATCTTCTCCGCGGCATTCCATTGGCTCTTTGCCTGGTTCCGCGAACAAGCCTGTATTCTCGTATGCCCGTACGGGCGACTCCAGGGAGTACTGCTGGACAGGAACTCGATTGTTATTGCATACGACCATGTTCGGGGAGAGCCTCGCGGCAAGCTGCGGAAAGGTGAACCCAGGCAACGGGGCGACTGCATCGATTGCCATCAATGCGTCGATGTTTGTCCAACGGGAATCGACATCCGGAACGGCACGCAGCTCGAGTGCGTGAATTGCACCGCTTGCATTGATGCTTGCGACGTGATCATGGACTCCATCAGCAAACCCCGCGGACTCATCCGTTACGACTCGATTGAGGGTATCGAGAAGAAACGCCGGTCTCTTCTCACGTCGAGAAGCATTGGCTATTCAATCGTTCTGGTGGCGCTGGTATCGATCCTGACGTATTTCCTGGCGATGAGATCGGACATCGACGTGACGATCCTCCGGACCCCTGGCGTTTATTTTCAGGAGCAACCGGACAATTTCATCAGCAACCTGTACGACGTGAAGGCGTTGAATAAGACCTTTCTCGACCTGCCGCTGTCATTTCGGCTTAAGGATGTCGATGGCTCCATTCGCGTGCTGGGAGACTCTCTGATACCGAAAAGCCAGGAAGCATCGGCGGCAAAGTTGTTTGTTCTGATCAAGCGCGACCGCATCAAGGCAATGAACACACCCATCGGCATTGAAATCCTGAGTGGTGACCGCCTGATCGCCACGGCTCAGACCTCATTCCTCGGTCCGGCACAAAGAAAGCGGAGTGAACGATGAAGATACACTGGGGAATCGGCATCATTGTAGCATTCGTTGTGTTTGCCGCCGCGATTCTGACAATGGTTACGATCTCGATGAATCGCGAGGTCGACCTCGTGTCGGATGACTATTACCAACAGGAGCTACGACATCAGACTCAAATCGAGAGCGAAAGCCGATCGAATGCGCTCGTAGAAAGCCCGAGCATCGAAGTGTCGGCATCGTCAGTTGCACTGAAGCTGCCGAGGTTCTTCGCCGCTAACAGCGTCTCTGGGATGCTCACCTTCTATCGACCTGCTGACCGCAAGAGTGATTTCGTGGTGCCGCTCAAGCTCGACTCGAGCAATACGCAGCGCGTGCAGACGAGCCGGCTCGAAAAAGGTCTCTGGCGCCTGAAAGTACGCTGGTCAGCACACAGCCAATCGTATTATCACGAAGAAGCCATTGTGATCCAATAGAGGCGCCTGCCTGTGGAAGTCCTCGCCGGGTTCGTGTTCGGATTTGTGGGGAGCCTGCACTGCATCGGGATGTGCGGGCCAATCGTCCTGGCGCTGCCGCTCGGAAGCCGCGGCTTTCTTGCCTTCTTCTTCGGCAGGTTCCTCTACAATCTCGGACGCGTCGTTACGTACACCTTGATGGGAGCTGCGATGGGATTGGTCGGAGCGGGCTTGCTGCTCCCGCTATTGCAGCAGAACATTTCGATCGCGGCCGGAGCCTTGGTACTGATCTTCGCATTCCTCAAGTACGTGGCACGCGTTTCGGTGCCCGTCCCTTCCCTCTTCGGCTCTCTTCTGCAAGGGATCCAAACGGCAATATCATCGCTCTTGCGCCAACAGTCGGGCCCTGCCCTGTTCGCACTTGGGATGGTCAACGGATTGCTTCCCTGCGGATTTGTCTATGTGGCCATGGCGTCGGCCGCGGTAACTGCTGATGTGATACGAGGGATGATGTTTATGGCTGGATTCGGACTGGGGACGGTTCCAGCTATGGTTGGATTCTCGTTCTTTCCGAAATTGGCTTCAGCAAGCCTCCGTGCGAAGATCGCCCGAATCCTTCCAGCGTTCACAATCCTCGTGGGTGTGTTGCTGGTCATTCGCGGGCTGAGATCTGGGGATACCGTTCATGAGCCCGAAGCTCTCCGGCTCGGCCACAACCGTGACGAGTCACGGCCATCATTGAAATCTACCTGCTCCTTACTCCTCCAGCGTCGACAAGTCTCCTTCGGATATCCCTAATGAGATATATAACCACAGACAATCCGAAAGAATTCCTGGCTCGTTCCGTTTTGTCGGAAGAACGCCCGAAATTCACGACTGGGGATGATGCTGCCGGTCAGCGGGGATCAGCTCTGAAGACAGAGATGATCTCGTTTTTGTTATGCGTCGGATTAAGGCGGTAAAAAACGACGTCCAGGAAGCTCGGCTCAGTCTGTTTCTCAAACTTGAGCCTGAACCCAAGTTCGGATTCGACGTGCCGAACGTGTGTATCGAGGTCTTCTGTTCCGAAGAAGAAGACGTGGCTGACGTGAACGGGAGATGTAGTTAGCTCTGCCTTGAGACCGGCTAGTTCCTCTTCGCTGTTCACTTCGTAATTGGGAACCGGATAGGTCCCTGAATAGAAGAATGGTGGTTGAGAAGTTCCAACCTTCCCTCCGACGAGCACAAGCCCGGTCAGGGGTTTTCCGTACAAAGCAGACATGGCCTCAACTCTGGATTTCTTCCCATAGTAGGTCGAGAATGGAATGAGAAGTACAATATTGAGCGCCCAGAATGATATCCAGAGCCCCTTCAACGCGGTGCGATGACGCGACCAGAACAGCGAACCCTCGACGAACGCCTCCCAACCGACGATGCCCAGCAGAAGGATCAACGGGACCACCGGAAGGATGAACCGTTCCTGTTTGTTTGGAAAGTAGGAATGAAGGACGAAGAAGACCAGCACCGGCAGGATTAGCAACAGCGTCTTCTTCCAATTCCTGATGAACCCGAAGAGTAGAAAGAAGCTCATCGGGGGGATGAGTGCGCCAACAACCAGCAATGTGTAGTTGTACCATGGTCCCGTTGTGTAGTCCTCACCATGAGCAGCATTATAGCGCACATATTCGATGAAGGAGGCGAACGGGTATCCCCAGGCAAACAGATCTGCGCTGCCCTGGATCACGAGAGCCGAGAGGAGAAAACCGACAGCGACCCAGATCATTTGCCGGAACTCTTTATTGTAGAGGAGCACGAGGCCTACGGTGCCCGTGATGAGGAGTGTCTGGTATCGAAACGCGAATGCCAACCCAAACCACAAGCCGGCCGTGAACGCATTGCGCAATATGACTTTCGACGTCAGGGCATAATACAGTCCAGCCATCAGTGGTGGGATGCATACCATCTCGATGAGGTTTCTTACGCTGAGGAACGGAAGCACCCAGAAAAGAGCCAGGACCAGTCCTGCCTTCTTTGCTGTGTCGCGGTTGCTCAGGACCTCGGCGATCTTGTAGCCGAAAACCACGATCAAGAGCGAATAAGCGGCGTGGAGCAGCCGGACGAAGAGCATTTTCGTCTGCGGGTCGTGGACGCCGATGAATTCGAACAGGTTGAACAAAGCGTACTGAATCGAGGGATACACGATGCTGTGCCCGTGCGGCGTTGTGCGCCCTGTCCAGTAGGTAAGATACTGCATGATGATGAACGGCTGCTCGACGGGACCGAAGTGGTCATCGTGCATCGCGTATCCTTTGGAGAACACGGCTGCGACGAGGCGGGGGACGAGAGCGATCAGAACAACAGAAAGGAGCGGACGTTCACTCCACAATCGTTTGAGCGACTCTGGCATTTCACATTCTTTCAGTCTTCTTGAACGTCCATAGGTCATTGATCACATAGTTCGCCAATGTCCCCACGGCAATTCCGATCAGATTCGAAATCATGTAATGCAAGCCGACCAGCTCGGTGAGGGCTACCAGGATGAGGTAGTTGCCGAGAAAGGCAGTCGCTCCGGCGCCGACGTGATAACGCACGAGCTTTGTCCACAGCGTGCCTTCCTCAGATCTGTCTCTCCATGTCCACAAAAGATTGATCGTGAAATTCGAGAGGATCGACAACTCGATCGCAATCACGCTGGCGACAAAATAGGGGATGCCGGCGAATTCCTTGAGAACGTAGAGGCATCCCATGTTGACAACCACCCCGCTCGCGCCGACGACGCCAAACTTGATCAGGCGCGGACTCAGGACGCCCTTCCTCAGATACGTCAGTACCTTGCTTTCACCGGCACTGCTATCGACGTCAGGCATAGTGCGCTTCCAAGATAGAATTGCGTTGGAAAGCAACGTACGGAATCAGGTGTGCAAAATCAACGAAAAGGAGAATAGGCAGAGGTGCGACGTGGAAAGCCGCCACCGAGAGTCAAATTCGTCGGAGAAACACTATCACTGATAATCTCGATGGGCAGCCAACCATTATCCAGGAACTTGCCGCATGTCGATTCTTGATCTGCGACCTTTGCGGGATGCCTCGTTTCATGGGGCATGACATCATGCAACAAGCATAGAAGCCATCCCAAAAATCCTTGCACAAGAATAGTTGTCATTCGCGCACGTTTTGAGCAGCCTGCCCACCGTCTTTGTGGCGGTTGCTGGGGGGCGAGGTCAGTGTGCCTCGAGCAAAAGACGTGGACTGCATCAGCTGTGGGCGAGTGCTAAGCCCGGATCTGGATTCCCGATAGAAGCCCGTCCCACAAAACGGGACGAGGTTCCGTCCCAAGAATTGGGACGAGATCTCGTCACCGAAGGTGACGGACTCGTCTCGATTCATCGAATCGAGACGGACGTTCGGGAATGACAGCGTTTTGGTTTGGCCGCGCCTTTTTCACAGTGCTACGCTCCCTCTCCTTACGTAGGAGAGGGGCAGGGGTGAGGTCAGTATGCAGCTAGCAAATAACCTAAACTGCTTCGGCTGTGGGTCGGTGTTAAGCTCGGTTCTGGATTCCCGCAGAAGTCCCGCTCTTGTCCCGCTTTCCAGGATCCCGCACCTTAGCGGGATCCAAAAAGCGGGAGATTCCGCCTCTGGCGGGATTCGAAGAGCGGAACATTTTCCGAAGGGATCCTCCGAAGGAGTCCTTCGGACCTTCGGGACGGGAGTGACAACGATTCTTGAGACGCGTTCTAGTGTTAGTCGGAATTTCTACGGCGGATATTACTTCTTCACTTCAGTAAAAAAGAGAGATTCCGAATTCAGACAATACCGCAATCCAGTCGGCTGCGGACCGTCATCGAAGACATGTCCAAGATGTGCATCACACCGGGCGCAGTTGATCTCCGTCCGCACGGTCCCCCAGCTTTTGTCGATTTTTTCAGAGATGTGACCTTCCCGCACCGGCTGGAAGAAACTCGGCCAGCCTGTTCCGGAGTGGAATTTAGCATCCGATGAAAAGAGCGGTAATCCGCAGCAGATACAGGAATAAATGCCGGGCCGTTTTTCATCATTCAGCAAGCCGCAGAAGGGGCGTTCCGTTCCCTGTTCACGAGCGATATGGTATTGTTCAGGTGTGAGGATCTTTCTCCATTCGGCATCGGTTTTCACTACTTTGGGCATGCCCTTGGAATAGGTGTCGTGCAGCGTTGCTGCGAAAAATGAACTGTCACGTGTTGTCGTCATAGATTTTGCATCCTGAGCAGTGGCTGTGAATTGTTCCCGCGCAATGATAGCTATTCCAATCATCGTGAGAACGGCGAGTGCGGAATATATCATTTTCTTTTTCATGGGTTTTCCGACATTGTCACTTCTATAACAATAGAGGGAAGAAAACAGTTGCATGAATGGACCTTTAAATAGGTATGACCGTTCCATCATCAACGAACTCAGGTAGGAAATCCTTCAGCCGTCTGGAGAGTCGGTCGAAAAGCCTTGCCCCAGAGTCGCGAACCTGCCTGCCGAAGTGCTTCGGCACGCAGGCAGGGACACCAAGGCGTGTGAGAACTTTACTTTTTCTCTTCCTTTTCTTTGTGCCTCAGTGTCTTTGTGGCCAGTAGTGGGTTTTCGTCCGCGCTTCCAGAAGGTCTTGTCTGATGATTTTCAGCGAAATGCCGAAGGAAAAGGAGACTGGATCTGGATAGAAACAAAAATGCCTCCAGGGATGGAGGCAACAGTTGCATCTTGAGCGAATCGCTTGGCACACTGTACCAGCCAGATTAGAAAAGCGAACTGCCAATCCGCCAATCGGCCCCGTCAGAAAACGACGGGGTGCAAAAAACGCACAATTCGAAATTCGCCCGCTTGAAGACTGCGGGGTGCGAAAAACGCACAATTCGCAATTCTGTCGTGGGCGCTACTGGGATCGAACCAGTGACCTTACGCGTGTGAGGCGTACGCTCTGAACCAGCTGAGCTAAGCGCCCGGGGAAAATGGGCTGATTTTGAAGCTTCACCAGACCTCATCGTATGAGGTACACTCAATCTTCGGAACCAGGGCTACCTGTTGGGCAACCGTTTGCGCTTATTATTGAATGTGTGATTTCAAATCCAATATACGATTTTTTGGGTGTGTCCACAATATAAAATGCCTCCGCTTCTATGACCTCGAGTGTCCATCCTACCGATACTCATCGCAGAGAAAACTGTTTGATTTGTCTGAGCATTTCCATCAAGTGTCCAACTGTCCACTGTGTCCACCTGTTTTTCAACTTCTCTTATATATTCTATATACATACTCTCTTATTATTCTCACTCTTTATTTAAGAAAAACACTGGACACTTGGACACTTATTCATTTCCGTACCGTATTCATCGATCAAAGTGGTGTCCAGTCGCACCCAAACATGTGGACATTGCCTGGACACCCGGGACACTATGGTTTCGTCTGAGTCGTCCCTCCTTTCTCCGTCACCTTCGGCACGATGCCGAGCTGCTTGTCAACACTGTAAAAGGATTGAGATGCAGCAACATCGCCGATCTGGTTCACGGCCTGAAGATGAGGCAGGTGTTTGTTGTCTACAAGAAACTTGTATGCTGCGATCCTATTGTCTTTGCCAACGGTACTAGCAAACTTCGGGACCTGGTGATGGTACCTTGGTTCTGAAACTGAACGGCAAGGAATAGGGACTAGGTTGGGCTGGATGGACGGCCCTTACACGCTAGTTGTCAGAGGCTGAAGTGAGCGAAACTCGATGCGTGTTTTTGGAGTCCTGGTAGGTGTTGTCTACGCTATGTGAATGTCGTGGTACAAGTGAGTAAGTATCCACGATATTGTCAACGTGTTCAAAATTGCGCTAAGTGGTAAAACAGTGGTGCGGGTTTGTCAGCAGTTACGAATGTGTCTTGTTGAACGCGCACGGTATGCAAAAACCGTGATAAGCTTCATGCGCTTTATTGCCCGTGTTAGCGGGAGCGCACTGTATCAGTGGCTATTGTTTCAATTGTTTGAGCATGTCTTCTGCATTGCCATTTTGGGGGTCTAATTGTAGACTTTTTTCATAGTTCTTTATTGCTGATGCCTTATCTCCTTTCGTCATAAAGGCTTCTCCTAAGCCATCAAAAGCATTTGCTGATTTTGGATAGGCAACAATATTCATTGTAAAAACAGCAATAGCTTCATCATATTTTTTTTGCGACAAAAGTTCATAGCCTTTTGTATTTAGGATATCTTCTAATATATCTGTTTTTGAAGGTCTACTTTCAAATTTTAGTTTTGCTTCATCAAGTCCTTTATTCAAAACTGTTTCAATTATTTCCTGTGAAAAATTTCGATTGGTTGCATTATATGCAATTGGGATAACAGGTTTATAGTTTTTTTCAAACATTATTTTTGCAAGTGTAAAATCCAGTCTGTCAAAATCACGGTTCGATTTGTTTGACATCATAATTAAAGTTGTCTTTTCATCGATAAATCGCATGAAGTCCGCGTAGAAGATACCGTTTGCTCCGTTATGCCAAACCCTGAACGTATTTCTGTCTGTTTTGGAAACATCCCAACCGTAAGCATAGATGGGACTTTCTTTTTCGTTTGGTCTTATCTGAGGGTGATAGAGTTTTTGTTTTGCCTCTTTCGATAATATTTTGTCTGTCATTAATGCTTTGTGCCATTTGTACAAATCTTCTGTCGTTGAAAGTATTCCGCCATTTCCTTTCAAGTGTAAATATGGTTCATTCTCATTCCATTTTTTGCTCGTTGGTTTTCCCCATACTACATCAATCTTGCTATAACCAACAGCAATTAAATCAGGGTCAAAGTTTGGTCTACTATATCCTGTTGTTTCCATTCCTGCCGGTTTCCAAAGGTGTTCGTAAAGGTATTGCTCATAAGACTGTCCCGATACTTTTTCAAGAATGAGCGCAAGCAAACTATATCCAATGTTTGAATAGGAAAAATGCGTCGCCGGTTTAAATCTCAAAGGGGCTTTCATTACTGTGTCTATAAAATCAACTTCAGTTATTGGGTCATAATCTTTACCTACGGTACTCGGTAATCCTGATTGATGACGCAACAAGTCGTGAATTGTTATGCTCGATTTGTCGGAAGGCACGTTTTGAAAATATCTAGTAATGGTATCGGAAGTGTTTAACTTTCCCTGCATTTCTAATTTTAGAATGGCAGATGCTGTGAATTGTTTTGTTAGTGAACCAATATCAAAAATGGTGTTGGGCGTATTGTTTTCTTTGGGTTCCAGGTTTCTATAACCATATCCTCTTGATATGACTTTCTTACCGTTAATTTCTACAAGAACTGCTCCTGAAAATCCTACTTGTTCAAGCTCTGTTAAATAGGTTTCTATTCGTTTGGTGGTTTTTGCTGTACTATCTACTTGCGCAAATATTTGAAAGGCAAGTAGTATAGTCAGTGCAAATGTCAGAAGTATTCTGGCCATAATGTTCCTATTTCCATTTATCATTAATATTTCAAATATAATATTCTTTTTAGCACTACGGCAAACGTTCATGCAAACCGGCGCCCACCGAGAGTCAATAAGGCGCCAATCGCAAAGTGGCGCAGCCCGAAGTCGATAGTCTACTATGATTGTTTGATTTGCTCTGATCACAACCTCTTTTGGAAAGAAACATCGCGCGTCCCTTTCGATTGGGGATGAGTGGTAACCAAAATGTAACCGGTGGAACTAGATAGAAAGGATATCAACAGAAGAAGCACGGTTGGAGTGTACCGTAAGCCTTGTAAGGGCGGCGCTCTGAACCAGCTGAGCTAAGCGCCCGGGTTCTTACACTAGAACACACGAATGGCAGCTTTCGTGAAACCTCGGCTCGTGGAAAAACGACCACTTTTGTTCTACAGCAGAATAGAAACCTTGTTGCCTGAGTTCCTGATGTAAAGATACGATTTACTGTCCAAAAAGACAACTGAAGTCATTAATCTGCTCCTCGGTGGCAAACTTCACGCCTTGGACCGAACCAAACGCCTCGAGCAATTCGGTTGCCCGCTTTTTCCCGACCCCTTTGATGAGATCGAGTTCAGTGTTCAGGATTCGCTTCGAGCGGAGTTTACGGTGGTAGGTGATGGCAAACCCGGTGCGCTTCGTCCCGAACGTGCTGCAGGAGGCGAAGGCTTGATGATGTGCGTGGGATGGTGAGCGGTTCACTCTCATTCGGGGTGAACACCTCCTCCAAACGCTTCGCGAGGCCGATGATCGGTATGCCGGTGAGGTTCAATCGTCGGAGAATCTCGACTGCACTCGAGAGCTGGCCCTTGCCGTCAAGTTCCCTGCGGCCCGAAAGAATCGCACAATCGTCCCAGCCGCCCTTGCACATTGTTGTTACATTGTATAATTTCGTGAGGTTTCCTTTAACCGCCCACAACCGGTCAAACCGTCTTGTTCAAGATCTTTCGACATGGAAGCACGCTGAGAACACTCACAGCGATGCTGATACTTCTTGTCCTCCTCCCTGCGATTTTCTTCTCAGCCTATGAAATAAGTTCACTCACCCAGAGTGAGAGTCTCATCAATCGCATGTACCGCCAGCAACTTGACGCAGCTCTCTTCTCGGTGAATCAGTATGCCTGGGACATAGCCGATAGTTGGGCTAGGGATGTCAATCGGATACTGCAGGTCGTACAGTCCGCAGCTCTTTCTCGCTCGCAGGACGATTTCAGTACAGTTCCTGTCGACCAACAAGGGGATCCATGCACTCTTTGTGGCAGACACATCCGCCAAATCGATTGCTCTTGCACTGTCAGGTCCCCGGGATTCTGCCTCCAGGACATTCAATGCAGGTGATTTCTTGAAGCTCATTCGCTCAGAGCAGCAGCTCATCGCACGGTTGAGCCGCCTGGCGAGTACCGGCTACAGAAAAATCGAAGGCGTGACCATGCGTGACAGCAAGGGGGTTACTTCCGCAGGTCTTCTGTTCATTGTCGGTGCTCCGATAGGCGGCAAATACATTGCTGGTATTGCGCTCAACGCTGAATCTTTCGTTCTTCACGTCCTCCGACAGAAACTCAATGAAACTGCGTCAGGCGAGTTTATCCTCTCTGTCGTCCGTAAAGCGGATAACCGGCAAGTCTATGCGACAGGTCCTCTTGCTTCTGGCGAAGAGCGCCAGATTAAAGACCTTTGGCTCTTTCCAGACTATAGTCTTGGAATCCGGTTGAGGGGTCAGACAATTGAGGAGCTTGTCCGCGACAGGTTCTATCGAAACCTCAGTCTTCTGGCGATTCTTGACATCATGATCCTTGTTGGCGTTTGGTTTGTCTACCAGACTGTCCGACGCGATATGGAACTAGCTCGGCTGAAATCGGATTTTGTGTCAAACGTCTCCCACGAACTTCGTACCCCTCTTTCCCTCATAAGGATGTTTGGCGAAACTCTTGAAATGGGACGAGTCCCGAGCGAGGAGAAGAAACAGGAGTACTACTCCACAATTGTGCGAGAGACCGAACGGCTGACCGGCCTCGTCAACAACATACTAGATTTCTCACGTATGGAGTCGGGGAAAAAGGCGTACCAGCTCTCAAATGTTGATCTCAATGCGGTCGTGGAACAAGTCCTTTCATCGTATCAATCCCACATGAAACATCTTGGGTTCACGGTGCAGACTGAGATCGGCGCGCCTCTTCCGCACATCATGGCGGATGCAGAGGCCGTTTCCGAAGCTCTTCTCAATATCATAGACAACGCCCTGAAGTACGGACGCAATCAGAAATGGGTTAGGATAAGTACTGGAAGGACAGACCGGAGCGTGTATGTCGATGTGGAAGACCACGGAATCGGGATCGCTTCTCAGGATCAGTCGAAGATCTTCGAGAAGTTCTACCGCGTTTCCAGCGGATTGGTGCACAAAACAGGGGGAAGCGGGCTTGGGCTGACGCTGGTCCGCCACATCATGGAAGCACATAACGGCGAAGTGTCTGTCAAGAGTCGAGTCGGCGAAGGAAGTACCTTCCGGCTCTCATTCCCACTTATTGCGTAACAGATAAACTTCGATAATCAGGAAACGATATGCCAACAATTCTTGTAGTCGAAGATGAACCCGATATGCTGCGTGGGCTGAAGGATAACCTGGAGTTCGAGAACTATGAGGTCGACACGGCGGGGGACGGGCAAACCGCCCTGAAGAAGATTGCGGATCGTTCCTACGACCTCATCATCCTGGACATCATGTTGCCAAAACTGTCAGGTTTGGATGTCTGCAAACGCGCGCGGGAACAAGGAATAGCAACACCGATCATCATGCTCACGGCCAGAGGCGAGGAGATCGACAAAGTCCTCGGTCTCGAGCTCGGCGCGGATGATTACATCACGAAACCTTTTGGTGTGCGCGAACTCATGGCACGCATCAAGGCCGTTCTTCGGCGGACGGAGGGATCAGCCGGAGGTGCTTCGGATCGAATGACCTTGGGCCCTCTCGACCTCGATTTCGCATCGTATTGTGCATCTCGCGAAGGGCAGCCACTGAATCTGACGCCGAAGGAATTTGAGATCATGAAATATCTCTGGCACCATCGGAACAAGACCGTCAGCCGCGAAGAACTCCTCACTCAGGTTTGGGGGTACGAGGCGTCGATAAGCACCCGTACGGTCGACAATTTCATTCTTAAGTTGCGACAAAAGATTGAAGAAGATCCAGCCAATCCCAAACACATCATCACGATCCACGGGATAGGCTATAAGCTGATTGGCTGATTCCCGCCCGCCATCTCCTCCTGGCAGCCGCAGCCGGGCGACCTTTCTCCGTGACATCATTTTACAATCCTGTTACACAAATGAAACATCCTCCCGGTGGAACACCCGTAACGTGGATAGGAATCCCTAATCAACGATTCGTCCCACGACAGGCAAAAGGAGGATGTCATGAAAAACCACAGGGCTCTGGTCATCGGGATTGCACTCAGCGCAGCCATAGTTGCACGCGCACAAGACCTTGCTCAGGTATCGAAGGCCGGGACTTCTCACTCCCGAGAAGAATCGCGCAGGGTTCTGAATTTCCAGATGGTTGCAGCGAATTATCTGCTCGACCTGAACTCGGATATCTCTGCAATAGTTGAATCGGCACTTGGCCACGTCACCTTGATGCGGATCGCGTATCCGAAGCAAGATCTGAGGAAGATCCAGGAAAAGCTGTATGATCTCGCTTCGCAAGGAGCGACGCGGTCAATTCGCCAAAAGGCCTTCACGGCAATGCAGGTATTCGCAAATCCCCCTGCCTTCAAGGAGGCAATCGCGAGCAGACAATGCAGCGGCGATGGTTTGCTTGAGGATCTCGCTGCACAACAATAGCCGTAGGTCTGAACGGTCATTTGGTGGTCCGCGAGCTGTGACATTCTTTGACAATTCTTTACCAGGCGGAGATATGATCCTTGCAACTGATCGACTACCTTGCTGCGAAGCAGACAACGGAGAGGAGTCATGAGCAAGCACCGCATTCTAGGAATGATCATCCCGCTTCTGGCCGTCATTTCGCTAGGCCGTTCTCAGGGACCTGATTTGAAGTCGCTGCTCGATCTCAGCGGTAACTGGAAGTTCGAGCTTGGCGACAATACTGAGTGGTCAAAACCGGAATTTGATGACTCGAAGTGGGATCTTGTTTATGTGCCTTCGCCATGGGAGGAGGAAGGATATCCTGGCTACGATGGCTACGCGTGGTACAGGAAGCATTTCAGGGTCGACGCACGTTTTCGCGAGAAACCGCTGTACCTCCGGCTGGGAAATGTCGACGATGTGGGCGAGGCGTATTTGAACGGTCATATGATCGGGTACGTCGGGACATTCCCTCCCGACTATTACACCGGATACGGAGTTGATTTTCGATGTTTGGTCCCCCAAGATTTTCTTCGGGATGGATCTGACAATGTCATCGCGGTTAGAATCTATGACGATCACGGAGAAGGTGGAATCACCCGCGGAAATGTCGGATTCTGTCAGCCGAGGAGCTATGTGAAGCCGAGTTATGATTTATCAGGACTGTGGAAATTCAAAACCGGTGACAGCAAATCGTGGGCGGAGAGTTCTTATGATGACTCACATTGGCAGGAGCTCAAGGTCCCTCTGATGTGGGACGCACAGGGGTACAAAGACTACGATGGTTTCGCATGGTACAGAGTAAAGTTCAAGGTGCCCGCCGAGCTTGTCGGCAAACGACTTATACTTCTTCTTGGGAAGATCGATGACAATGATGAGACGTATTTGAACGGAGAACTCATCGGGAGGACGGGCGGCATGAGACGTCGGTTTGGCAGGGATGATCTCACCTCAGACTATGAGCAGCTCCGCGCATATTCTATCCCTCCCTCCCTGCTCATTCCTGATCAAGAGAACACGATCGCCGTCAGAGTTCTTGACGTATGGATGCATGGAGGTATCTACGACGGCCCAATCGGCCTTATAGAAAGAAGCCGCTACAGGGTTCAGAAAGAACGGCCGAGGACATTTTGGGACGCTCTCCGACAGCTTTTTGATTGAACGAGACGAAAAGCAGATCGAAGAAGTCTATTGCGATTTCAAGGACGGCTCAGTGTCCGCGGACTTGTACCTCACTTCACAGCGTTCACCCTTGCGTTTTCTTCTCAGCGTCTTCCTCTAGGAAGTATTCCTTGATCTCCGCCGCGAGCTTCGGTCCGACGATCTCCGCGATCTGCTCCTCCGTTGCGAACTTCACACCCTGAACAGATCCAAACGCTTCCAGCAGTTCCGTTGCCCGCTTTTTCCCGACCCCCTTGATGAGGTCGAGTTCGGTGTTGAGGATTCTCTTGGAGCGGAGTTTGCGGTGGTAGGTGATGGCAAATCGGTGCGCTTCGTCACGCACATGCTGCAGGAGACGAAGGCTTGATGATGTGCGTGGGATGGTGAGCGGTTCACTCTCATTCGGAGTGAACACCTCTTCCAACCGCTTCGCGAGGCCGATGATCGGTGTGCCAGTGAGGTTCAGTCGTTGGAGAATCTCGACTGCACTCGAGAGCTGGCCCTTGCCTCCATCGACCAAGATGAGGTCCGGGTTCGTGCCTCCTTCCTCCAGCATTCTGGAGTAGCGCCGTTCAATAACCTCGCGCATGCTGGCAAAATCATCCGGCCCTGCCACAGACCGGATCTTGAACTTCCGATACTCGCTCTTCTTGGGCTTCGCATCAACGAAAACGACCATCGAAGCGACCGTGTCGCTCCCCTGCGTGTTCGATATGTCAAAACATTCAATACGGCGCGGCGGAACAGAGAGTCGCAGATCACGCTGCAGCGACTGAACGGAATGGGGTACGAAGTCTCCCCTCTTCATTTTCTGCAACTGCAATTCCTCGAGCAGGAATTCCGCATTCTTCTTGACCATCCCCACCAACTTCGCTCTATCCCCGGCCTTCGGAGTCTCGATGTTCACAGTTCCGTTGCGCTTCCCGTCAAGCCACGACTGGATCAGTGCAGGGGAATTGACTTCTCCCGAGAGCGATATCTCACCGGGGATGTCTTCATTCTCCAGGTAGTAGCGTTCGAGGAGGTTCTCGAGTATCTCACCTTCCTCTTTCCCCTCGACGTTACTGAGGTAGTAATGGTGGCTTCCAAGGACCTTCCCGTTTCGCACTTTGAACACCACTCCGCAGGCATCATCCCCCTTCAGTGCCAGCGCGATGATGTCGCGATCGATCTCCTTCATCTCCACAACCTTTTGTTTCTCATTATAGACAGAGAGCGCCCGGAACCGGTCACGCGCCTTCGCCGCCTCCTCGAACTTGAGAGCCGCCGAAAGCTGTTCCATTTCTGCCTCCAACGCCGCGACGACATCATCGGTCCTGCCTCTCAGCACCTTCGCCACCTTGTCGATCATCGCTTGATAGTGCTCCACAGAGACAAAGCCCTCACACGGACCTTCGCACTTCTTGATATGAAAATCCAAGCAGATCTTGAACTTTCTCCTCGCGATCGATTCCGGAGTTAGATCATAGTTGCAGCTCCGGATCATGAAAATGTCCCGAACGGTCTTCAAAGCAAAACGCATCGTCTTGACTTCTGTGTACGGCCCGAAATAACGGGAGCCGTCCCGAATGACCCTTCTGGTGACAAACACTCTGGGGAACGGTTCGTTGGTGATAACGATGTAGGGGAAGCTCTTGTCGTCCTTAAGGAGGACGTTATAGCGGGGTTTGAGCTTCTTGACGAGGTTTGCTTCGAGGATGAGGGCTTCAACCTCAGAATCGGTTACGATAAGCTCGACGTCGGCGATTTTAGAGACGAGTGCATCCAGCTTGGCATCGAAGGCGCGCGATTTCTGTCCGCCAGAGGCGGATCCGCCTTTGGCGGAAAAATACTGTCGGACACGATTGCGGAGGTTTTGCGCCTTTCCGACATAGATAATCTTCTCCTCAGTATTCTTGAACTGATAGACGCCGGGCTTTGTCGGGAGCGAATCGAGCTTTTCCCCGAGCGAAAGGTCATCTTTTTGAATGCGGATTTCCATGGAAAGTCACGTAACAAAAGACAAGATGTCAGTCAGCCACAGGGCAACTCTAGAACATTCAACTACTGAGTGACCTCACACTTGCCCCCCGCCAGAACGCGAGGCGGGCTGGTCTCCTACGAGGAGAGAGATCCTCATTTCGCTGGCGGTCGAAAGCACGCCTACTTCTTTTGGCTTATTTCTATCAAGACGCCGTTGGTCGACCTGGGATGGAGAAATGCAACGAGATAGCCGTCGGCACCGGGGCGCGGGCGTTCGTCGACGAGCTCAAAACCGGCGTCCCTGAGGCGAGCGAGTTCTTTCTCGATGTCATCGACGACAAACGAAACGTGATGTACTCCCTCTCCCCTGGCCGCAATGAATCGCATGATCGGAGATTCGCTATCCATCGCCTCTGTAAGCTCGATGCTTGACTCGCCAATGTTGAAGATCGCCGTCTTCACCTTGTATTCCGGCAGGTCTTCCTCCCGCTCGGGTGCTTTGCCAAAGAGCTTGCTGAACAGCTCCTTCGATGTCTTGAGGTCCTTGACAGCAACTCCGATATGCGAGATCTTTTTAAACATCACGCTCAGCCTTTCTTGATCTCCCAAGGGTTTTTCTTTGGGTTTCTTTGCGCCCTCTGCGGTTAGAATCAAACCGCCAAGTGCGCAAAGGGGCGCGAAGAGGTTTTTGAGATAGCCTCTACTCATCAGCCGAATAGCCCAACCGCTTCAGCAAAGCCTCATCCTCCCGCCAATTCTCCCGCACCTTGACATGAAGCTCAAGGAAAACCGGACGACCCACCATCGTTTCGATGTCGACCCGTGCGAGTTGTCCGATCGTCTTCAAAGCAGAACCCCCTTTTCCGATCAGGATACCTTTCTGCGAGTCGCGTTCAACGACGATGTCGGCATTGATGTATGTCTTCCCACGCTCGCGCTCCTTGAACTCAACAATGTCCACTGCAGTCGAGTAGGGTATTTCTTCCCGAGATTTTTCGAAGATCTTCTCACGTATGAGTTCCGCGGCGAAGAATCTCTCCGGCTGCTCACTCACTGCATCTGCAGGATAGAACGGCGGGTGCACCGGAAGATAGTTGACGATGGTTCGAAGCAAGTCCGCGAGGTTTTCTTTTTTCAGTGCCGAAATGGGAATAATCTCGGCGAACTTGCCCGTCTTCGCGAAATGGTCGATCAGCGGCAGGACTTCCTGGCGTTGGATCGTATCTACTTTATTGATGACTAGAAAAAGTTTCTTGTCTGGAGCGAGATGGAAAACGGCATCCTCGACAGCGGGGGGCAACTCGGTACCTTGGGAGGCCTCCCTCAAAAGGAGAACGACGTCTGCATCACGGAGTGCCCGTCGCGCGACGTGCACCATCTTTTCGTGCAGGAGGTACTTCGGTCGAAGCAAACCCGGGGTATCAAGGAAAACTACCTGTGCTTCATCGGTGCTGAGAATGCCAAGGACCCGCTGGCGCGTTGTTTGTGGCTTCGAAGAAACGATGGAGAGTTTCTGGCTCAGCAGCGCGTTGAGAAGCGTCGATTTGCCGACATTCGGCTCACCAACGATCGCAACGTACCCGGCACGATGTAATGACGTTTGATCCATACGGTTCGAAAACAAAAACGTTCCGTTCTACCCTCAACGGAACGCTCCAACAAACAACGATCGATCGTGAATCACCGATAAGTAATCACCTGGCTCCACCGGCCTCAGATCGCATCCTCTCCGGATTCCTCCGTACGGACCCTGATGACATCCTCGACGGGGAACACGAAAATCTTGCCGTCCCCCACTTGACCTGTCTTGGAGGCCTTGACGATCGTAGAAACAATATTGTCGACCATCGAGTCCGCGGCAATGATCTCGATCTTAATCTTCGGGAGGAAATCGATCTTGTACTCTGACCCTCGATACAGCTCCGTGTGCCCCTTCTGTCGCCCATAACCTTTCACTTCGGTGAGCGTCATTCCGCGGACACCGATTTCCGAAAGCGCCTCACGAACGTCATCGAGCTTGAAGGGACGGATAATAGCTTCGATTTTCTTCATGTCGATTCTTGGCCAGTGTGATGGTCAGCGAGTTAGTTGCCTCTGTTTGGGACTTTCACGTTGCCGAATCGAAGCATCAGGCTCCGTGGCAGTTTTTATATTTCTTGCCGCTG